>DIHK01000011.1:0-18715 GCA_002420115.1 Nitrospira sp. UBA5698 | reverse complement strand
TCCGACATATGTCCCATTCGAAGAAGAGTTACCGGCGGCCAAGCAGGTTTATCAGGCCGCCAAGACCATCGTGCAAAATGCGATGCAAGACGTACGGCTGGGACGAGCGCTCAATGTCGATGCCGTGCAAACCGTCATCACCGATATGACCGAGAGTGTCTTTCGCAATCCGGACGCGCTCCCCAGTCTGTCACGGCTCAAGCGATTCGACGAATACACCTTTTACCACTCTGTGAATACGGCCTTGCTCGCGATGTCTCTGGGCCGAAGCCTTGGTTTCGATCGGCCGATGATCCATTTAGCCGGCGTCGGCACACTCTTGCACGATATCGGAAAGATGAAGGTCCCTCTCGAACTTCTCAATAAACCTGGTCGGTTCGAGCCTCATGAAATGGAGATTGTGAAACAACATGTGCTCAGGGGTGTCGAAGTCCTTTCCAGCACGACCGGCCTGGGCGACACATACATCCAACCGGCACTCGAACATCATGAGCGAGTCAACGGCGACGGCTATCCGCATCGACGCGCTCATCAAGACATCAGTCAGGTCGGTCTGATCACGGCGATCGTCGATATCTATGACGCCATGACAAGCGACCGGGTCTACCATAAGGGCAAACCGGCCCATGAAGTCCTCCAATTGCTGTATCGGCTCTCGCTCGAAGGTCACCTCGACCCCACACTCGTGCAACGATTCATCCAAGTCGTCGGAGTCTATCCGGTCGGGTCAGTGGTGGAGCTGAATACCGGTGAGACCGGTATCGTCAAACGGATCAACCATAATGCGCCACTGGCACCGGTGGTGCTGTTCGTCAAGGGCGCAGGAAATACGCTCCTCTCACACCCGCAAGAAGAGGATCTCTCGCAGCAGACAGCGACACCCCCTCGGAGTATCAAAGCTGTCCTCCACCCCCACCAGACCGGCATCGACCCAACCGTCTACCTCGATAAGAAAGCCGCCTAGCCCTAAGCATAAGATCCCACACCTCATTCGCGTCTCACCACCTCACCGGACCCGCCACGGCTCATTGCACCTCAAGATTTGCGAATAGTGGTCCGATATCACGTAGCGAAGGATCCGATTGACCTCTTTATTGCCATGAAAAAGCGGATTGGAATCGACGAATTGAAGCCGGGAATGCTGGTGGAACAACTGGACCGGTCCTGGCTGGACACGCCGTTCTTTCGCCACAAGATGACGATCACCTCAACCGATCAGATCGCCCAGTTAAGGGCCTGTGGGGTGCGTACGCTGGTGGTGAATATCGAGGAAAAACACACAATCACTGAGGCCGTGAAAACCGCACCCGACATCACCAGTGATCCGATCTTCACGGCACCGGGTGACAGGGTATCGGTGCCACCGACTATCGGACTCGACGAAGAGCTGCCCTCCGCCAGGCAGACCTATCACGCCGCCAAAACGATCGTGCAGAACGCCATGCACGATACGAGACTCGGTCGAGCCATCAATATGGACGAAGTCAATCGGGTGGTCTCGGATATGTCGGACAGCATCTTGCGAAACCCCGATGCTCTCACTAGTCTGACGCGGCTCAAGAAATTTGATGAATACACCTTCTATCACTCGGTGAATACGTCAATCCTCGCCATGTCTCTGGGACGCCATCTTGAGTTTGATCGAACGACCTTACATCAAATCGGGGTAGGCGGCCTGTTGCATGACATCGGAAAGACGAAGATTCCACCAGAGATCCTGAACAAGCCGGGGCGATTCAAACCAGATGAAATGGAGATCATGAAGCAACACGTCCTCCGTGGCGTGGAGATACTCTCAACCACGACGGGACTGGGAGATTCTTACCTCCGTCCCGCGCTGGAACATCATGAACGGGTCGACGGGACCGGCTATCCCTACCGGCGAGTCCGAAGTGAACTCAGTCAGGTCGGCATGATAGCTGCCGTGGTGGACATTTACGATGCGATGACCAGCGACCGCTGCTATCACAAGGGGCAGGCCGCCCACGAAGCCCTCCAATTTCTCTATCGCCTGTCACTTGAGGGCCATCTCGATGCCGCCTTGGTGCAGCAGTTCATCCACGTCGTCGGCCTCTATCCCGTTGGATCAGTTGTGGAGCTGAATACGGGCGAGACTGGAATCGTCAAAGAAGTGCATCACCATGCACCGTTAGCACCAGTGGTACTGCTCGTGAAGAGCGCGGCAAATACCCTCCTGTCACACCCCAAAGAGCTGGATCTCGTGGCACAACTCGAGCAACCCCATCGCAGCGTCGCCACTGTTCTCGATGCCAAACAGGTCGGCATCGACCCAACCGACTACCTCGACAAGAAAGCCGCATAAGCTCCCCGCCATACATAGCAAACCACTCCCCTAATATGGCTTCTCGCTATCTACGCACGCGCTCGGCCTCATGTCTATCCGAAACAACACAGTAAAGACTCCCGACCCCTATTACAGCATACAACCGCCAACAGGTTGACGCGCCAACCAGCGCATAGCGTCAAGTTTTTGAAATTCCGTATCACGTGGTAATACGTAATGCTCGAATCATTGAAGAATTGAATGGCGAGGCTTTGGCGCGGCTCTTGCTTTACTTCGGCAACAGTTGTGCACGTAACCACCTGAGGAGGGATCGATGGAATGTCCGAAGTGTAAGGGGACGATGATGCTGGAGCGGTTCTCGGATTTCTTTCTCGTCTTTTACGCGTGGAAATGTTTCAACTGCGGCGCCATTATCGACCGCACCATTGCCGAAAATCGCCGAAAGAGCCTTGCATCCCAAGACGCTCAGACCGTCGCCACGCGCTGATCATACCCTCACTATTCGGGCTCGGATTCCAAGCCCGCAGTGACGCATTTGTTGTGCAGCTAAGGACAGACCGGACAGGCATCGACCAGAGAGTCAAAAACCATGGGGCATTGGCACCGGTGATCCTCCTGACCGGGAAGGTAGAAAATGCCCTCATGTCTCCGCAAAAGGAAATGGATCTCAGGGTGCAGATAGATTCCCCCGCCTTTACAGGCGGGGGAATCTCAGAATTCAAGCTGCGCTTGTCCCGCGTCTTCCTTCCCTTGTCGGGCGACATACCGTCTGATGATCTCCTCAGTAATCCCGACCGTGGACACAAAGTACCCGGTTGACCAGATGCCGCCGCGATCCCAATACACCTTGTCCAGGAACCGAAACTTTTCTCGCAGCCTGCGACTCGTGTTCTTCTTGATCGTTTCCACAGCAAAACTGACACTGTATTTTGGTGGGATCACCATGTGCACATGCACATGATCCTTGTCGATCCCAATCTCCGTGAAATGCCAGTCGGGATAGTACTTCTGGACTTCCCGTAGCTTCATCCGCAAATACACCGCCACGCCTTCGACAAGGATCTTGCGGCGGTATCTGGTCACCCACACAACGTGGTACTGCGTCTTGTAGACCGTGTGAGCCGCTTTGTGCAGTTTCACGCTGCTCAGTCTACCGGAAGACGCGGGACCCTGCTCACACCCCCGCCTTTACAGGCGGGGACCTCCCGCTGGATTAGAGACCCCCTTTCTCCCCATCACCGCCATCGCTGACTGCCATTGGATTCCCATCCAGATCCTAAATCTCGATCATGAGTACTCCCACTCATTTTCATTGTCCTCGATCTCACGCAATGCAGTCCTGGAGAGTAAGATTTACAAATAATGAAACGATCTGACCCTGATCAAGATATGACACTGCACAATATGCTCTATTGACATTAATAGCAGTAAATCGTAGCCTTGACCATCTTGAACTTATTTAACCAGTCCTGGTCTTTGGCAAGATATATAACTGCAGCTATATTTACCAACCGGATCGTAAGTCGATTGCAAGATAGGCTCCAATACATTTCCACATACTCATCTGTCAGTTGGAAATGAAGATATGGACACTCACAGCGTTATCGACGTATTCACTCCAGCTAAACCCGCCAGAATTTCTTTTGTAGAGCGGGAGGCGATTAACACTAAACTTGTTAATGCACTCCAAACGCCCGGAAAACAGATGGTTATTTATGGCCATTCCGGTTCAGGCAAAACAACACTTTTGGAGAATAAGCTATGCCAATTGTACGAGAATCACCTGACAACTCGTTGTATGTCCGGAATGACCTTCGAACAAATCTTGCGCGATGCTTTTGATCAACTTGGGCAATACTATGACGCAACCGTAAAGACGAAAGACTCCTATTCAATATCTGGAGAGATAGCTGGCGACTATTTTGGTATTAGGGCGAAACTGGGAGCAGCTTCTGATGTAACTAGCATGGTTGAAAAGCGACCGGTACTTCCGCCAGAACTTACTCCCCAGAGGCTTGGCAGATATATTGGAGCCGCAAAATGTTGTTGGGTACTAGAGGACTTTCACAAGGTTTCCCAAGACCATGGAAAGAAATTGTCGCAAATAATGAAAGTTTTCATGGACCTCGCAAATGAATGGCCTACATTGAAAGTAGTTGCTATTGGGGCAGTCGACACAGCTCGACTTGTCGTTCAGTATGATGCCGAAATGAGCAACAGGATATCAGAAATCGAAGTACCTCTAATGTCATCCTTTGAAATTAGAGAAATTTTAGCTAAAAGTGAAGACCTATTGAATATTTCGATCGACAGTGTCGTTAAACGTGAAATCACATTACTTTCAAATGGCCTCGCCTCAGTGTGTCACAGTTTAGGACTAGGTTTATGCAGGGCGAAGGGAGTGCTCGAAACCGCCAACAACAAGGTGGGAATAGGCGAAGAGGAACTTCAAAAGGCGATAAGGGACTACATAGAAGACTCAAGTGATTCCTTAAAAGGTGTTCTCGATAAAGCACTATATAGAAAGCGGCATGGCCAATTCGATAACTTTAGAATTGTGATTGAAGGCTTGGCAAAGCTACCACAGGAAGGCGGAACAAAAGGTGATATATATGACGCAATACGCTCGTATCACCACAAATATCCGCAGAGCAACTTAGTACACTGCCTTAAAGAGTTACAGAGTGAAGACAGGGGAGAATTCGTTCGCTACGATCAGAATTCAGGACGGTATTCTTTTAGCAATCCTTTTTATAGAGCCTACGCCCTCGCATATCTTAACAAGGACCGAACCTCGACAAAGAAGCTTATAAAGACAGATACCTCTTACAACATCACTTTAAAGGCAGAAAACATAGCCAAGATAATTGATGCCATGCTTTCAGTGCAAAATCGCCGCGAAGAAGACGCTAATTGATGAAGCTTAACGCTCACACAATACTGAACACAACAACACGTTCATAGACAAGTAATCACCACTACAGCTTCTTCCTCACCTCCTTCCAATCCTTCGCCACTTTCGCCTTGCGTGGCACATCGCCTTTTGACGGTTCCGGCACCATGATCGCTTCGAGACGGCGTTGAAGAAACGCCTCGGCAAATCCTTTCGATCGGCCAACGCCGACCTTCACGGTCCTCCAGCCGGCTGCATGGAGCTCGTCAATCTTCGTCCCCATCGTGTTCGTATCGATGACAGGGAGCGTCAAGACGTAGCCGGTCGGAAACTTATGGTTCTTCAGCCACTCCCTGACTTCGGCACTGCGGTGAAACCCATCCCGCCCTTCCACCACATAGATGACTCGGTAATAAAACTGCGTAAGCTTCCCAAGCTCCTCGACCGCATCAGCCAGAGGCTTCCGTTCTGATTCGATCGTGGCACCAACGGGTGGCACTCGACTAGGTGCCGGCTGCTCACGCAGCGACGACAGCTCGATCACAAGGATGGGCTGCCGCTTCTCCCACACGACGAGATTGCCTTGGCCTTCAGCCTGATCTACTCGCGGACTCTTCCCGACGCGGACTTGGACTGATACAAGACCTTGTGCCTTTGGAGTGAAGGTCAGGAATGCCCTGCCATCCCAACCGGTCAACGCCTCGGCGACCACCTTTCCATCGACCACGAGTTCAAGTGGTTCTCCTCCGAGTGCAGCAATGAGCACCAGATGTTTCGAAACGAGTTTGGCTTCGACGGTCGCCGGCTGGCCAGGTGTGGTCAGCCCATCTTTCACAAAAATGGCGGCGGAGCTCTTCTCCGCCGCGAACAGTAGGTCCGGAAAGGCAGTACTGAGCAGGATGAACACGAGGCAGGCCCTGCGGATTGAAAGCATCATAAGCCGCACGGCCTTCTGAGAGTTGAAAAACACCGCACAAGATCGCTGATGGCGACTACGCCTTCAATGCTTTCAGGACTTCGTCTGCATGACCATCGACTTTCACTTTCCGAAAGACCGCTTTCACGTTTCCTTCAAGATCAATGACAAACGTGCTGCGCTCGATACCCCAGTACTTCTTCCCGTACATATTCTTCTCTTTGTAGACACCATAGGCCTTGGAGATGGCGGCATCTTCATCACTGAGCAGCGGAAACGGTAACCCAAATTTCTTAATGAACTTCTGGTGGGATTCTCTCCCATCCAAACTGACACCCACAATGGCGCCACCCGCCCGAAGGATCTGAGACTCTACATCGCGAAAATCACAGGACTCTTTCGTACATCCAGGCGTATCGTCTTTTGGATAGAAGTAGAGGACGATCTGTTTTCCCTTAAAACTCTTGAGCATCACAGCTTTTCCATGCTGATCTGGAATGCCAAGCTCCGGTGCCTTGTCTCCAACCGCCAGTTCTTTGCTCATAGCTCCACCCTTCGTCATGATTGACGTGAATTAATAGCCGCCTGGCATGCCACTTCCGAACGATGATCGACGAGGCGTATAGAGCCCCGGCTTTTTCTTATTCTTGTCCTCAGGGTTGCCGTATGGGGAGAGTGCCGGTGAGTCCCAAATGACTTTGTCTCCAGGAGCGAGATCAGCAGCTTCCAGAAAATGCTTTCTCGCGACCGCTGAATCGCCGAGCGCGTTCAGCGCCAACGCATAGTTGTAGTGGGCCTGGCCGGATTTCGGCGCTTCAGTCACGGCTTGTTCGAAATACTGTTTGGCTTCTTCAAACTGCTGTGCCTGATACGCCTGTGTCCCCTGTTCGGTCAAGGTCATGGCCTGCGGCCGGGCTTCCCCATCCAGAGCCAGCGGCACCAGCGGCTTCCGCTTCTGGAAACAGCCTGTGCCTACGAGCAGCAGGACCAGGAGACCAAGAACCGCCGCGCGTGAGATCATCCTTGTCATGGTCACAGAACCTCGTTGTTCAGCGCTTCACCTGTTTGCGAGTCTCTTCTTCGAACGTCTTGCGATACAACACATCCCATTCGGCACTCCCCTCAACAAGACCTCGCGAATATGAGGCGAGCTTCGTCCTTACCGTCCGATCAATGTGCTGCTCCTGCGCAAGTTCATCCGCCAACACCTTCTTAATTTCCTTCAACACCAGCTCGTCACTGCGCTTGAGCCGAACACCGGAAACGTTCTTCATAGCCGTGAGAATCACATGCGATAAATGGCTGACTTTCTCTTCCGTCAACATATCACACGCGTCGTACGTCGCTCGTGTCTCGTCGTTCGCGAACGCTTCACGAAATACGCTTCACCTTATCACGCTCAGAGAATGATTCCCCGCTCACGCACCAACTTCTGCTTCACCATCTGAAACATTCTTTGGTAATCCACCTGCCCCTGTTCGATCTGCTGCTCATAGCCCTTCAGGAGTTGGCGCACCTCGGCATTCAGACGATCTTCAGCTGACAACTCCTGTGTGATGGCATGATCCAGCGCCTCGACCAAGACCTTGCGGTCTCCAACCAGTTCAAGATCGTCGTGTCGCTGCAGATGCCCCATCAGACTTTCCGCGAGATGACGCACCCGCTCTTTCGACAGTCGCATCGCGTTTACCCCTGCTCGAGCACAATGGACGGCGCGTGCATGACCTGCCGGAGCTGTGCGGCATCGCCGATAATCTTTCCGACGATATTCACCCGATCGGCCGGCACCGGGTCCACTCCCGTACTCATCGGCGTCCGTCCAAAAAAGATGGCGAGGACTTGCCCGGCACCCCAGAATGCAACATCACCCACTTTGACTTGCGTCGTCGCCGTTTCTCGATGGTCGCGGACTCCGGAAAGGGGAAAATAGAACTCCTCTCCCCATGTATGAACCGGCGCCGTCACGGGAAGCGCCGCATACACCTCATCCGCCGTCTTGGTCTTTCGGAGTTCTGCTTCAAGCTGAACGCCGCCGACGGTAATACGAATTCGTTTTGCCGGCACAGTCGTGGGATCCATCTGCAAACAGTTCCTGGCTGTACTGCTGCACCATACTACTGCAGTTGTAATAGATGTCGCGAACTCTAGCTTGTCTCCTACGCGAAATCAAGGCTACAATCCTCCGTGATGCTCACCTCCAGCTTTATCTTCTTGCCTGGCGTCGGTCCTGTCACGGAACGCCGCTGGTGGCAGGAGGGTACGCTGAACTGGACGCAGTTCCTCGCTCAACCTGCAATTCCCGGGCTCTCGACGGCTCGGAAACGTTGGTACGACGATGAACTCCGTACGGCACAATCATCGGCGGAACAGGGCCGGTTGGATCAATTGGCTGCGCGCTTTCCGCGGCGCGAACATTGGCGGCTCTACGGCACCTGCCGTTCCCGTGCAGGCTATCTGGACATTGAGACCACCGGTGCCTCTCCACAGGAAGGCGAGGTCACGGTTGTCGGACTCCATCACCATGGACACACGCTGAGTCTGGTGCGGGGGGAAACCCTCACAGCAGAACGACTACAGGCCGAACTTGATCACTGCGATCTTCTCGTGACATTTTTTGGGTCCCGGTTTGATATTCCCTATCTCTGTGCTAAGTTCCCCGGACTTCGTCTACCTCCCTGGCACTTCGATCTGTGTGTTGCCGCCCGCCGACTTGCATTACAGGGCGGACTCAAGCACATTGAACGGACGTTGGGTATCGAGCGGGGCGAATCTATCCGGGGTCTGGATGGATGGGACGCAGTTCGCCTCTGGGCTCAGTGGGGTCATGGGGACGTGGCCGCTCGTGACCGGCTCTTAGCCTACAACCGGGCGGATACTGAAAATCTCGTGCTTCTGGCAGATCGATTTGCGGAGGATTTGATGAATCAATTAGGCCCGTCGTTGGTCGCGCTGTCTAGCTTTCACCCAACTGAAACCCGATGAGTACATGGATCGGCATCGGCCGAAGCGAAACCGGTCTGGTACGGGCATCAAACCAGGATGCCTTTGCCGTCATCGACTCCGCAGGCATGTGGGCGGTCGCCGACGGAATGGGAGGTCACGTGGGTGGCGCGGTTGCGGCCCAAACGGCCATCGCGACGGTGCAAGCCCAAGCTGCGTTCTCACAGGAGCAGCTCCGTAGCGGAACCTCACCAATCGATGTGCTGACTGCACTGATCAGTCGCGCGCACGAAGCCATCTTGGCTCAGGCCCGCTCCCAACCGAAACTCAAGGGCATGGGAACCACCCTCGTACTGCTGACAGTCATCCCTGATCAAACCTCGATGGCCTACGTCGCTCACATCGGTGACAGCCGTGCCTACCGGTTTCGAGCTGGGGCGCTGACTCCACTCACCAGAGATCACTCATTGATCGAAAAATACCTTGAACGTGGCATCCTCACTCCTGAAACAGCCAAGACCCATCCCGAACGACATGTCTTGACTCGCGCCCTTGGCGTCACGGCAACAGTAGCCCCCACAATCGCCGGCTGTGCCATGCAGGAAGACGATCTCGTGATTCTCTGCTCAGATGGCCTCACAAAGATGTTGGAGGACCAGGACATTCACCAAGTTCTGTGCGATGGCGATCCTAGCCCGGCCGGTGCCTGTGATCGTCTGATCGCCGCGGCACTCGATCGTGGCGGCGAAGACAACGTCACGGTCGTCGTCGTCGCCTGTCGGTAAGCCGACGACGACTTCGCTGTTGACAAGACCCACGTGGGCGTGTACGTTCCTTCATCACCTAGTGAAACCCGTCATACTGAGGGAGTCTGTCACATGCGCCAACAGGCGTCGTTTGTTCTTGCAAGTCTCGTCTTTTTTCTCTGCGTCACAACGAATTCCTGGGGTGCGGAACCCACCGATCCCGAGACAGCCATTCGCATGATGATCCGTGCAAACGCTGAAAAAGACCTTCCTGCACTGTCACGCCTCATGGCGCACGATGCCGATATCGTCAGTTATACCGTCGGTGGCCGCAAATACGTTGGCTGGCCCGACTTCGAGCGGGAGATGCGTGAGGAATTTGTCAACGCTCAGAAAATCGAAATCCCTATCACCGAGCTGAAGGTCTGGGCCAAGGGAGATCTGGCCTGGTTTGCGATGGAAGTCGACTACATCCGCTATGTCGGTGAGGGGTCAACCGTCAAACGAACCGTGCTTCCTTTACGGGAAACCGGTGTGCTCGAGCGTCGTGCCGGACGATGGCAACTGCTGTCATGGCATGAGTCTTTTCGATCTGCTCAACTTGGCGGCCCGCTTGCCTCGCCGACAGCAACAGCAGGGGCACAAAAGCTCGTGAGTACCGCTCCTGCGGCGATGCCGGATGTCAGTGGAGAATGGGACATTCTCGAGGTCGAGGATGAAAAACGCTACAAAGCCACCCTCGATAAGGGTGGGAACGGCCCCTATACGCAACAAGGGGGACGGTTCGTCACCACCAAGATTGAAAATCGCCTTTGGCAAGGTACCTGGTTTCAGCCCGGCAACGATCGAGAAGGTGGGTTTGAGGTGCTGCTCTCGGAAGACGGAAAAGAAGCCAAGGGAATCTGGTGGTACACCCGAGTTGATACGAGAAAAAATATCCCGCCGAAGGAACACGGCGGCACCTATCACTGGAAGAAAGTGTCGTCATCACCAGCCAGCACCCAATGAATCAAGCTGCTCGTTCAGATGTAGATAAACAAATCGGAGTCCGGTTCAACATCATCGCTTTACTGCCTCTGGGAGGTCTTATGTACAGATCCCTCATTCTGTTCCTTGTAACTTTTTTCATGATCTCATCCGCCTATGCGGATGGAGGACATGATCACCATGCCGTTCCCACACTGAAAAAACAGGTTGGGTCAAAGATCACCTATGGCGAGAACACGGCGACTCTGACCTTCGGCCCCATCGATCTTCCGACCGGCCACGGTGAAGGTGATATGGGCGACTCCATGCCTCGGTTCAACTTTCAACTTCCAGAGGACAAATACCTCATCGGTTTCAAGTCGGCCCTCTCCACGGTCGAAGGGAAGGAACTGCCTAGGAACTATCTGCATCACATTTTAATGATCAATAATACCAAGCCCAGTGTGTCGTGTCCGGGTGAACCGCTCTTTTTTGGAGGAGCCGGGCTCGAAATGGCAGAGACCCACTTCCCTGAGGGATACGGCGTGAAACTCGCAAAAGATGACAAGCTCATGACGGTCGTCGCGTTCTATCACGGCGCTCCTCCTACGAAGAATGTCATCGCCACCTTCACCATGTATTTTGCACCAAAAACCAAACCCGCGAAGGAAATGGAGATCTATCAGGTCGGCGTGAACATCGTCTGCTTTACGAAATTCGGGGATCGCCCTGCAGATCAAACAGACGAAGGGATCGAAATCGGCCCCGGTGTCCAAGTCCGTACAGCGCCATTAAAGTTTAGTATGGACGGCTGCGTGAAATATGCGTACCCCCACGGCCATGACGAGTTGCTCCTGATCGCTTTGGAAAATAAGACCAAGAAACAGACGCTCCTCCGGACCATCCCCGATGCCGAACGGGACGGCACACTCCGTGAATTCTTACCTCATCAGGTGTATAAAGACGCCCAAGGATTCCCCATCTCAAAAGATGATGATTATGAGATGGTTATGGTCTATCACCACTCTCTTCAAAACAAAGAGCCTCAACATGGAATGGGCAATTACTTGCTCTACATGACGCCCGGCTCTTGCCCTGCAAAGAGTGCCGCCCTCACCCAGTAGTACGATCATTAACCCGGACCAGCAGGCTGGTCCGGGTTTCCGCTCTCCAGCTCCACTCCCACTAGATTTGTCTCGATTCCCCCTTTGATTCAGCATATCCCCATTTGGCACGCCCTCAGTTGAACCGCTGTTAAAAAATCCAAATCCTTTGGTAGAACTGGCACCTGGCTTGTATACTGATAAAACCTAGGATTCATACGTACTATATTTCACCAAACACAATAGAACGGCCGTTTACCTCCACATTGCCCAGTTATGATCACTGCCACATCTTTCCAAACCGATTCCGCCTCATCTGGTCATGAGTCGATTCGGATCGTGACACGGTTTCTGGAAGCGATCGGACACCCGACAAGTCTGCCGCGTCTTGCTGACCACATTCTTTTGAGGTTCTCTGAACTCTCTCGCTATCCACACGGGGCACTGTTCCTATTCGAACGAGAACATCGCCACTACCGTCAGATGCATACGTACGGACAAATCAAGAGCCTTGTGGCTCCTTCGGTCATGGCTGTGGACCATCCGCTGGTCCAGAGTCTCATCGCGGACCAACACATTGTCGTCGGGCTGGAAGCAACTCTTACCCCGCAGTCAGAACTCTCCGATGACATTGAGAATGCCCTGCCAGGATCCTATACCCTGGCCGTTCCCCTCATCACACATGGAACCCTGATCGCATTCACAGTACTCCATTCTTCGACCACACATGCAACACTCTCACCCGTAACCATGGAACTCCTGACCGCGATGGCCCAAGGTGCCGCCAATGCACTTGATTCGCTCCTGATTTATGAAGATCTCCGCCAATCCCAATCCCTCTTACGCCGAACCGACCGGTTGCGCTCCCTGGAGATCATCGCCGGCGGGTTTGCCCACGAAATCCGCAACCCGTTAACGTCCATCAAGACCTTTATTCAGTTGGCTCCTGAGAGAAAAGACGACAGCCAATTCATCGAGGAGTTCAGTCGCATTGTCCTTGAAGACGTCAATCGAATTGAGCGCTTGATTCAAGAGATTCTTGACTATGCCCGCTACATGGAACCTCAGCTGACCAACGAGGACCTGAATGACATCGTCACATCCTGTCTGTACTTCATCCAAGTCAAGGCAGACAGTCTAGGGATCAAGATTGAAAAACAGTTGGCACCTGAACTTCCTCGTGGCATGCTGGATCGGCAGCAAATCAAGCAGGTGCTTTTGAATCTCCTCTTGAATGCCCTCGATGCCGTTGGCAAGGGACCGGGGAGCCTTCGGGTACGGACGCATCAATTCCAGAAACCAGAGGGTACCCTATTCATGCAGATCGACATTGAAGATACCGGACATGGAATCGCACCTGAAAATCTGGAACACATCTTCGATCCATTCTTTACGACCAAACATACGAGCACGATGAACGCAGGAACCGGGCTGGGTCTGACCATCGCCCATCAGATCATTCAAGAGCATCACGGCGACATTCACGTAGCCAGCACGGTAGGTCAAGGAACGACCTTCCGCATTATTCTTCCCGCGCTTCATCAATAGCCCCCAAGGAGCCCTTGTGGAAAGCGTCATTCCAAAAAAACGAGTGCTATTGATCGATGATGAGCCCAGGGTCCGCGCCTCTCTGAAAATGGTATTGGAGCCACTGTATGATATCGCCCAAGCGAGTGACGGCCCTGAAGGTCTCGACATCTTTCGCAAGGAAGGCCCTGACCTGGTCCTGCTCGACATCGTATTGCCTGGCACCGACGGTCTCGCGGTGCTACAGATGCTCAGAACGGAGCGCAAATCCACCCCGGTGGTCATGCTCACCGGCACCAAATCCGTAAAATCTGCCGTGGACGCGATGAAGTTGGGGGCAGCCGACTACCTCTCGAAACCGTTCGACGTCGACGAACTTCGGATCGTGATCGACCGTGCCCTGAACTCCTCGGAGTTAGAGCAAGAAGTCACCCAACTACGGGCTCAAGTCGTCAAACGATACGCGTTTCACAATCTGATCGGAAAAAGCCAGGGGATGCAGGAGATCTACGCAAAAATCGAGCAGGTTGCCGACAGCCGAACCACGGTACTCATCACGGGAGAAAGTGGGACCGGCAAAGAGTTGGTCGCCAAGGCCCTCCATTACAACAGTTCCCGCCGAGAGCGCCCGTTTATCGCGCTCAACTGCGCCGCACTGCCCGAGACGCTGATTGAAAGCGAACTCTTCGGCCACGAAAAAGGATCCTTTACGGACGCCACTGCCCGACGTGTCGGGCAGTTCGAACTTGCGAATACGGGAACCTTATTCCTCGATGAAATCGGCGATCTCAGCCCGATTACACAAGCCAAACTCTTGCGCGTCATTCAAGAACGAGAGTTTACGAGAATCGGCGGAGTGCAACCGATTAAGGTCGATGTCCGCATCGTCGCGGCAACGAATAAAAACCTCGATGACCTCGTCCGAAAGGGGCTGTTCCGAGAGGATCTGTACTATCGCATCAATGTGATCTCACTCTATCTGCCTCCTCTTCGTGAACGGCCAGAAGACATCCCCCTCATCGCCAACCATTTTTTGGAGAAACGGTTGGAGGAAGCACAGCGTCCTCCTATTGAATTTGGGAAAGAGGCACTGGAACTTCTGACCCGTTACCCCTGGCCTGGTAATGTACGTGAGCTTGAAAACTTCATCGAGCAGGCATTCATCTGGTCTCAACATGCGACAGAAATTACTCCGGAGCATTTACCGACCTCGATGAAGAGTACGTCGCGTTCACCATCGCTCCGCGATGATACTCTAGCTGGTCGAATGTCGCTCGAGAAAGCCGTGATGGAATTTGAGCGAGAAATCATTCTCGATGCCTTGAAGCGAACCAACTATGTCCAGACCCATGCTGCGAATCTACTGGGGATCAGCCGCCGAATGCTGAAGTATCGGATGGATACACTCGGTATCGGGCGGCCAGATAATTCAACTACTCAGGATTCCGAACCGCACATGCAAGAATGACACACTCGTCAACAAGAATGCCCCAGCTACACATCGTTGATATGTGAAGAATATTCATAAACTTACCTCACGTGCATATATATAGCATTACTAATAATATG
The DNA here is from genome assembly GCA_002420115.1 of Nitrospira sp. UBA5698. GTDB lineage: Bacteria > Nitrospirota > Nitrospiria > Nitrospirales > Nitrospiraceae > Nitrospira_D. Next base: position 3,750 of record DIHK01000011.1, on the reverse strand, counting down.
AACTACTACATATACGTATTTATTGCAACCTATTGATAAGGAACAATTTTTGCTTCTCTCTATTAAGAGATTCCTAGTATAGATCGCATGACGACTTCTGACCAACCTTCCACAAGACCCACTATCCTCATTATTGATGACGAGGTAGGCCCACGAGACGCATTGAAAGTTGTTCTTGGTCCGTTATATACCATTCACTGTGCTGAGAATGCCCGGACTGCGCTTGACCTGCTCAGACAGCAGTCGATTGACCTGGTTACCCTCGATCAAAAGCTGCCGGATCGCCAGGGCCTCGAGCTCCTCCAAGAAATCAAGCTCGATTATCCCGACATAGAAGTTGTGATTGTCACGGGATACGGTAGTCTGAAATCAGCCATGGAAGGCATTCGCCAGGGTGCGGCAGGTTACCTACTGAAACCGTTTAATACACACGAACTGACCACGCTCATTCAGCAGACAATCGAGAAGAAACGGCGACTTGATTTTCTTCGGCGGTCTCTCCGCAACTCACCAGAACTTTGGGGGTCTCCGAAACAAGGCACCCATGCCTGGCAAACCCTCCAAGCCGACTACTTTTCTCTGTCTTCAAATAATGAGCCCTCTGCAGCGATCTCCTCGCAAGACGATATGAGACTGCTCCCGCTGTTCTCCGACGTCCTTGAGGCGACTGACCGTCAGTTATTGAATCATTCGAGTCGTGTGAGTTTCTATGCCACATTGATGGCGGCTCGACTCAATCTTCCGCTCGCCGACCAAAAGGCCTTGGCTCTGGGAGCCTTTCTCCACGACATTGGCAAGACAGGCATCCCTCTCTATCGGTTTTCTGACGATCAAGTTCTTCCATCTCGAGAACCTGTCTTGTGCCGAGAACATCCTGGCAACGGGGCTCGAATGATTGAGTCCTTGGGGCTCCCAACTGAGGTCGGACAGATTATCGTTGCTCATCACGAGCGGTGGGATGGACAAGGGTATCCCCTGGGACTTCAGGGTGCAGAGATTCCACGCTTGGCTCGCATTGTGGGTATGGCTCAGTTATTCGACCATTTGACGGCAGATGCTCCAGGACGCTCTCCCCTTTCCATGGAACAAGCCATTCAACGGATTGCAGACCCGTCGCTGATGCAGTTCGACCCACAACTGCTGGAACTGTTCATCGACGTCGTGAAGGAATCGACCGCTTCAATCCCAACCATGACCGCCGTTCCAGCAGCGTAAGCTACTCTTGTGCTCCGGCGATCAACTCCGCAGCTGTCGCCCGCGTCTTCTGAGTCACCCGCTCACCGCCAAGCATGCGGGCGATTTCGCTCTCTCGACTGGCACCGACTAGCTTACGCGCCTTGGCCACCGTCCGTCCCTTGACCTCAGACTTTTCAACGCAGAAATGGTGCTCGGCCTGAGAGGCAACTTGCGGGAGATGAGTGATACACAGCACTTGATGATAGTGCCCCAAGGCGCGCAAACGCTTACCGATCATGGCTGCCACGGCGCCCCCGACCCCCGTATCAATCTCATCAAAAATCAGCACCGGCACCCGATCCACATCTGCAAGCACCGTTTTCAGCGCCAACATCACCCGAGAGAGCTCCCCACCTGAGGCTACACGGGCCATTGGTTTGAGGGGCTCACCGCTATTCGTCGATAACAGAAACTCAACCCGATCAACCCCGTCCGGGCCGTACTCGGCGCCTGATTCCGTGGGCTCCACCTGAACAAGAAATCTCACGGGTCCCATCTTTAGCGCCTCGAGGTCTTTTCCGACCAGTCTCGTCAACGAGCTGGCGGCCTCGGTTCGCTTTTCCGAAAGCTGGCGCGCCAAGCCAGCAACAACGTGTTGTTGTTCGCGGATCAGACGATCGTGCTGATCGAGCTCACTGCCTGCTCGACTGAGCCGTTCCAGCTCTTCCTTCACCCGGCTCTGCGTAGCGAGCACGGCTTCGATCGTCCCTCCATATTTCTTCTTCATTCTGTGGATGACCGCCAACCGATCCTCGATCGTCGTTAATCGGGATGGATCGGCATCCAGCCCTTCGACATACCCACGAAGGCCGTCCGCAACTTCTTTCAAGAGCACTCTGGATTCTGAGACAAGCCCCGCCGTAGCTTTCATCTCCGGATCGAGCTGAGCCAGTTCTCCTACCGCTCGCTCGACCAACGCCAAACCAGCCAAAATCCCCTGCCCTTCCCCATGAAGTTTCGCTTGAGCCTCAGACCCCAGCTCCTCCAGACGACGAGACGATGCTAACCGTTTCCGCTCGGCTTGGAGCCCTTCTTCCTCCCCGAGACGACAGGCCGCTTGCTCCAATTCTTGTTGCTGAAAGCTCAACACGTCGTGCTGCTGCATCCGCTGCTCGTTCGCAGCAGCCAACTCAGCGCGTGTGCGACGGGCCCTGGTCCACGCGTGATGACTCGATTGATATTGGCTCCGCAGATCTTGCAGCCGACCAAATGCGTCCAACACCTCCAGCTGAGCTGAGCTGGAGAGCAACGACTGCTGATCATGTTGACCATGGATATCGATGAGCGTACCGGCAAACTCTTCCAACGTGTGCGCCGGGCTGAGAACTCCGTTCAGATAGACTCGGTTTCTCCCAGACCGGGCGATCGTGCGGCGGATGATGAGTTCGCAATCGTTCGGACCAAGAAGTGCTTGAGCCCGAAGCCGAGGAAGGATGGGATGAGTGGGTGGTATCTCGAAGACCGCTTCGAGCTGCGCTTCATCCTCACCGAAACGGATTTGCTCACTTGAAACACGACCGCCCACGAGAAGCGCAACCGCATCGATCAGCAGGGACTTCCCTGTCCCAGTCTCTCCGGTCAGTACGGTAAATCCCGAGTCGATTTCAAGACTCAGTCGCTCAATAACGGCAAAATTCGTAATGCGCAGCTCAGTGAGCATGGCTGCGACGAGACGCCCTAGGCAGTCCCAGCATGTTGAGCGAGAAGTGAATCAATCATTTCCTTGAATTGACGCTTTGGCCTGGCCCCGACCAGCTTCTCGACAGGCTGACCATTCTTAAAAAACAGAATGGTCGGAATACTCATCACCTGGTACCGGCCAGCGACCTCTGGGTTTTCATCGGTGTTTAACTTGAGAACCTTCAACTTCCCGGCATATTCTTTTGCTAATTCATCGACGATTGGAGCCACCATCTGGCAGGGCCCGCACCATACGGCCCAAAAATCGACCATCACAAGCTCCGAAGCCTTCATGACTTCTGCATCCCATGTGGAATCTTCTACCTTCAAGGCATCACCAGCCACGTCTTCCCCTCCTTACAGAGTTAACACCACGCACATATCACAGTCTGATCATCGTACCCTACCAGTGTTTTTAGAGTCAAATACGGATCACCGCCCGACTTGCACCGCAGGTCGAGTACCAGTGGTCTCGGAGACCTGCGGCGGCAATCCATAGGGTCCTCCCGGAGCCGGCCAAGGCAGTCCACGTTCTCCATACACCAGCGGGTTCAACAACGTCCGCATGAGGACAGCTTCTGCATTGCCCACACCACCGACACCGGTAAAATTCAACATAAACCCGTACTGCTCACGATCGGGAAATTTGATGTAATGGAGCCCCAATGACCAGCACTTACATGGATTCTGATACAAGGCGACGACGTCCAGTTCCGGGCTTCTGCCCTGCTTGACGTCATAATAGGCTTTGGCTCCGAAGGTCCACCCCCAGGGCGTGCGGACTCCGCCACCCATCGTCACAAATTGAATCTCTTTTGTCGGCGCAAACACTTC
>DIHK01000032.1 GCA_002420115.1 Nitrospira sp. UBA5698 | reverse complement strand
CCCCATACGAGACCGCTTCCCGCCGTCAGCATCACGCCAGCAAGGAGGAGACCGGCGAAGATTTTTTGATGATTCATTCGACTCATGTGCATCGCCCTCCACAATATCTTCAGTGATATAGGGAAAATTCCCAGATCACCTTCCGTTGCACGGATCTGATCTGGATCAGGATCTCTCGCTTATGGGTGAATATATAGAGACCAGCAACCGCTTATGCTGGCAGGGACGGCGGAGCCCGACTCGGCGTGATGTACGGACACTCTGTACCAATGCCGATAGGCTGAGCATGGGAGACAATCGCGATTGGGCACTGCTCAGACCGAATGAGTACGGTTTCGGTATCGAGAACTGTACCGGCCGCACACATCCAAGAACACAGCACGGTCCCGTGCGTGGCCGTTTGATGTTGAGCATGGTGTCCGGCATGTTCGGCGGCTTGCGCCTGTGCCAAACCGCTGATCGCAAGGACGCAGAGCACGAGAGAGATCGAAAGGAATTTTCGGACTGTGTGGCTCATACTCGAACGCACTTCCCTCTCAAGATCTGTTGATGCCTGACATGCCTACACATGCTACAGATGCAACAACTCTCGCATACTAGGCGACCGAAAGAGCACCTGTCAAGCCACCGGAGCTGCTGCCGGAGGATCAGGTAGGATTCACCGAAAAGATGCTGTATACTGCCTCGGTTCTCAAAGACACCGTGACCCAACGATCATCAAGAACGACTATCTTTCACTACATACTTATCTACTTCTATGGTTACGCAAGTACTCAATCTCATCTTCGGCAGTAAAAACGATCGTGAAATCAAGGCCATTCGGCCGATCGTGACTCAGATCAATGGACTTGAGGCCGGGCTCACTCCCCTTTCGAATGAGGCGCTCGCCGACAAGACCCAGGACTTCAAAAAGCGGCTTGCAGCAGGCCAGACACTCGACGACATTTTGCCTGAGGCGTTTGCCGTATGCCGGGAAATGTCGCGCCGCAAGCTCAATATGCGCCATTTCGATGTGCAGCTGATCGGCGGCATGATCCTCCATCGTGGGCGCATCGCCGAGATGAAAACCGGCGAAGGGAAGACCCTGGTAGCGACGTTGCCTGTCTACCTCAATGCCTTGGAAGGCAAAGGCGTCCATCTCGTAACGGTCAACGATTACCTGGCAAAGCGCGACGCCCAGTGGATGGCGCAGCTCTACCATGCGCTGGGACTCTCCACGGGCATCATTCAACACGATGCCTCCTTCATATACGACCCGACATATGAGGCCTCTGACAAACGGCTGCAACACCTGCGTCCCTGTACGAGACCCGAAGCCTATCGCGCCGACATTACCTATGGGACGAACAACGAATATGGGTTCGACTACCTTCGCGACAATCTGGTCGTCACGGCATTGAACCAGTGCGTCCAGCGCGAACTGAACTTCGCGATCGTGGACGAAGTCGACAGCATCTTGATCGACGAAGCCCGGACGCCGCTGATCATTTCCGGCCAAACCGATCAGACCACGGACCTGTATTACAAGATCAATGCGATCATCCCCCAGCTGAAGGCCGAAACAGACTACACCATTGAAGAAAAAACCAAGACGGCAGCCTTGACCGAAGACGGTAATGCCCGGGTCGAAAAGCTGCTGGGCGTGGACAATCTGTACGATCCGGCCAACATGGACATGGTCCATCATGTGGTCAAGGCCCTACAGGCCTACACGCTCTATAAGCGAGACGTGGACTACGTGGTGAAAGACGGCGAAGTCATCATTGTGGACGAGTTCACAGGACGGTTGATGCCGGGGCGACGCTGGAGCGACGGGTTGCATCAAGCGGTCGAGGCCAAAGAAGGGGTCAAGATCGCCAACGAGAACCAGACCCTTGCGTCTGTGACCTTCCAGAACTATTTCCGCATGTACAACAAGCTGAGCGGCATGACCGGGACAGCCGACACCGAAGCCGCCGAGTTCGCCAAGATCTACAACCTCGATGTCAACGTCGTGCCGACCAATCGTCAGATGATTCGGCAGGATTATGCCGATGTGGTGTATCGAACCGAGAAAGAGAAGTTTTTAGCGATCGTCGAAGAGATCAAAGAATGCCATGAGCGCGGACAACCGGTGCTGGTCGGCACCATTTCCATCGAGAAATCTGAAAAAATTGCAGGTCTGCTGAGCCGTAATGGCGTGAAACACAACGTCCTCAACGCCAAGCAGCATGAACGGGAAGCCGAAATCGTTGCGCAAGCCGGGCGCAAAGGCGCGGTGACGATCGCCACCAACATGGCAGGCCGCGGAACCGACATCTTATTGGGCGGCAATCCGGACTTCATGTACAAGCAGATCCTGTATCGCGAGGAGAACATGTCCGAGAGCCGCAAGCTCGAGGTCTATGAGGATATTCGATCCGACTGCGAGAAGAACAAGCAGGATGTCATCGGCGTAGGGGGACTGCATATTCTCGGAACGGAGCGTCATGAAAGTCGCCGCATCGACAACCAGCTTCGTGGACGAGCCGGTCGCCAGGGCGATCCAGGCACATCACGGTTCTATCTCTCGCTGGAAGACGACTTGATGCGGATCTTCGCGTCCGAACGGGTGTCTCAGATGATGCTCAAGCTCGGCATGGAGGAAGGCGTCCCGATCGAACATGGCATGGTCACCAGGGCGATCGCAAATGCGCAAAAGAAGGTGGAGGCCCATAACTTCGAAATCCGGAAACAGTTGCTCGAATACGACGACGTGATGAACAAGCAACGTGAAGTCATCTACCGGCACCGCCGGGCCGTGCTGAGCGGAGACAACCTCACCACCGATCTCCACGATATGATGGCCGGATCGGTGGAATCTTCCCTGAACGTGTATTGCCCTCCGGATCAATACCCTGAGGATTGGGATGTCAAAGGGTTGACCGAAGTCATGCATGCCCAGTTCGGCTTAGACATCACCCAGGGTAAACACGATGGTGGCGACTCGCTGCGTGATGTGGGGCGCGACGCCTTGCTGGAAGATCTCAAGACTCATGTGCGAGAAGCCTACACAAGAAAAGAGGCCGAGCTTGGACCGGAATTGATGCGTTTTCTCGAAAAGACCTTCATGCTCCAGGTCATCGATCACCATTGGAAGGACCATCTGCTAGGGATGGACCATCTGCGAGACGGCATCGGACTTCGTGGATACGGGCAGAAAGACCCCCTCATCGAATATAAACGAGAAGGGTTCGATCTGTTCGCCGGCATGATGGAACGGGTCAAGTCCGACACGCTGGAACGGCTGTTCCATGTACAGGCCGTCCGCCATGAGGGTGAACAGCCGGCGACTCCGCCTGAGCCGATTCCCCAACGCCCGCAACCCAAGTTGACCTTGAACCGTGGCGATGAACCGGTCGCGGCGCCTGCTCCAGCCCAACGGACCGAGAATAAGGTCGGTCGCAACGATCCCTGCCCCTGCGGCAGCGGGAAGAAATACAAGAAGTGCCATGGCACATAAGACACAGGTGGCAATCGTCGCACAGATTTCGTTCCATACCTCTTGGAACAACCCCGGGAACTCAGGCTGGATACACCGCGAGTCGAAGAGCGCGCCCAGGGGTACTGATTGTATACAAATATGACTCGGTTGTTTGCCCGGCAACCAGCAATTCTCCCTGATCTCACCTTGACTTAACGCAGTTCGAGAAGCTACCCTAACCCCCTTTCAACACCGGGAGATGGGTACATATGGCCCATGCTCTATGGGCGTCCTTTTCCCCTGAGTAACAGAAACTGTTTGGGAGCTCTTTGTGAGCGTTGGCCATCCAGAACTCGTTGCTGCCATTGCCTCGGAGGTGATTGCCCTCGGTCCAATTCCGTTTGCGCGATTCATGGAGTTAGCTTTGTACCATCCACAGTTCGGCTACTACATGCGCTCATCGGAATCGGCGGATGAACGCATCGGTTGGAAGGGAGATTTCTACACAAGCTCGGACGTCCATCCGATTCTTGGGCACGCGCTGGCCAAACAAGCCGAGCAAATGGACCGACTGCTCGGGCAACCGACCTCCTTCACTCTTGTGGAGATGGGCCCAGGCAAGGGGCTATTGGCACGACAGATCTTGTCGACGTGTCAGCGCGACTATCCTTCATTATTCCACCGCCTCCACTATACTTTGATTGAACGAAGCCCCGCCATGCGCGAGGCACAACGTATCCATCTGGCCCCCTGGCTTCAACGACCTGATCTCATCACCTGGGTGGACGATCTTGCCGACATTCCTCCGCACAGCCTAACCGGGCTGTGTCTCAGCAATGAACTCGTAGACTCATTTCCGGTTCACCGCATTCAGCTGACGGCACATGGCCTTGAAGAACTCTGGGTGGACTATCGGGACGGGCGATTCGTTGAGTGTTTCAAGCCGCTGTCATCGGATCGGCTCGCAGCTCATCTTCGCCACATCGGTTCGGATTGGGTGGAAGGATACCGCACGGAGGTGAATCTCCAGGCCATCGATTGGATGTCTCAGGTGGCCCACCGTCTGGCTCGTGGTTTTGTGCTCACCATCGATTACGGCCACACCGCACAGGACCTATACTCCCTCGACCGAAAACGCGGAACATTCCTCTGTTACCGCCACCACGCAGCTCATGAGAATCCGTTCCTGCACGTGGGCGAGCAGGACATGACCGCCCATGTGGATTTTTCGAGTTTGGCGACTGCCGGTGAAGAACAGGGTCTCCAGACGACCGGCTTCACCAACCAGATGAGTTTTCTCATGGGGCTCGGGATTGAGCAGATGCTCGCCGGGCTGAACCAGGACAGCCCGGAGCTCACGGCAGCGATTCAGTTACTGAAACCAAACGGGATGGGTACCACATTTAAAGTCCTCATTCAGCATAAAGCCGTGCCGAATCCGAAACTTGATGGATTACAGTATCAACCGTTCTTCCGTTCGGCACTCACCACACAGTCGGCGGCGTAGGGACTGAAGCATGACGACCTCTCCAATATTCAGCGGCGGTGCACCTGTTACGCTTCAGGATGCTGTCATCGCTCCCGTTCCTGAAAACTATTTACCCATTCTCCTGTTCATTGCCATCGGGATCGTCCTTGGGACATTGGCGCTCTATGTCGGAAAGTTTTTTCGCCCCAATCAACCCTACCGCGCCAAACTGGCGCCGTACGAAAGCGGAAGTCCACTCTTTCAGGACGCCCGGGTGCAGTTTCCAATTCGGTATTACGTGATCGCGATGCTGTTCGTCATTTTCGATATTGAAATCGTCTTCATGTTTCCCTGGGCTGTCGCCTTTACCAGACTTGGCTTGGTGGGATTAGTGGAAATGATCGTCTTCATCGCCATTTTGATCGTGGGGTTTTGGTACGCCTGGAAAAAGGGCGCGTTGGAATGGGATTGAAATCGAGCCGTTGTTCGTATCTCGTGAAGCGTGAAGCGCAAACGTTGCGCATTTCGCCTTCAACGAATAACGCTTCACGAACGACGAAAGACGTATTATGAGTCTTCTTGAACGCCAGTTTGACGCCAACATTGTCACGACCAACCTGGACGCAGTCGTCAATTGGGCAAGAAAGTCCGCCCTCTGGCCCATGACGTTCGGGCTGGCCTGTTGTGCCATCGAGATGATCGCCAGCGTTTCTTCTCGCTATGATTTGGACCGCTTCGGGGCCGGCGTCTTTCGGGCATCCCCCAGACAATCGGATCTCATGATCGTCGCGGGAACGGTTTCGCGCAAGATGGCGCCGGTGATTCGCCGGATCTACGATCAAATGCCTGAGCCGCGCTATGTGATTTGCATGGGCTCCTGTGCGACTTCCGGCAATCACTACAACAGCTATGCGGTCGTGCAGGGCGTGGATCAGATCGTACCAGTCGATGTGTATGTGCCCGGATGCCCGCCGAGGCCGGAAGCCTTGCTGGACGGACTTTTGAAGTTACAGGAAAAGATTCAGCGGGAAAGAGTGTTTGTGAAATAGTCATCGGTCATTCGTCAGTGGTCATTCTCGCGATGGATGCCATCCACAGCTCGTCTTGGACGAGTGATGATTGACCAGGTATCAACGCCATGCAACCTCTCATCGAAACGCTGTTGAGCAAATTCCCTGAGGCCGTGCTCTCGGCTGACGTCGACACTGCGCACGCGGAAACGACCGTGCAGGTCGCCGCACCCCGAATCTTGGAGGTGATGCGGTTCCTTCACGATGCACCAGAGGCCTGCTTTGACCACATCACAGATATCTGCTCAGCCGACTATCCGTCCGACCAACAGCGATTCGAGGTCATCTACCAGTTACTCTCAATTCCCCACGGGAAACGGATCCGCCTTAAGACCAGACTCACGGAAGAGAACCCAACGCTTGATTCGATCACGAGCATCTGGCGTGGTGCAGACTTTCTGGAGCGCGAAGTGTACGACATGATGGGGATCCGATTCGCCGGGCATCCGGATCTGCGTCGTATTCTCCTCCCCGAAGACTACACCGAAGGCTATCCCTTGCGAAAAGATTTCCCCGCCGAGGGACGTGGCTGGCGCAGTCAGTTTGACTTTATCCCACGACTTGATGAGCCGCCGATGGAACAGGTCGACAGCGAGGTCTCCGAAGCCGATCGGAAGGTGTTCCTAGCGAACCCCAATGCCTCGCCGTCCAATCGACGGGAAGAACTCTTGCTGAACATGGGACCGCAACATCCCAGCACGCATGGCGTCGTGCGGGTCGTCCTCGAGCTGGATGGTGAACGGATCGTCAAGGCCACGCCGGATCTCGGCTATCTCCATCGGGGAGTAGAAAAGCTGGCTGAAGGCTTGGCGTACATGCAGATCATTCCTCACACCGATCGGCTGGATTATGTCTGTGCGATGGCGAACAACTACGCCTACGTCCGAGCCGTGGAGAAACTCCTCGGTATCACGGTCCCCGAGCGCGCGGAATACATCCGCACCATCGTTGCGGAAATGCAGCGCATTCTCGGACATCTCTTCTGGCTGGGCGCCCAAGCCTTGGATATCGGCGCGATGACGGTGTTCTTCTGGACGTTTCGCGAGCGCGAAACGTTGCTCGATATGTTCGAGCAACTTTGCGGGGCCAGACTGACCCTGAATTACTATCGGATCGGCGGGGTCGATAGTGACTTCACTCCGGAACTGGTGACTCGCTTGAGGACATTCTTGGAGACCTTCCCGCAGAAGGTCGACGAATACGATTCACTCCTCGCCAGCAACCGCATTTGGCTGGCACGAACCAAACATATTGCGGTGATCTCCGGGAAAGACGCCATCAATTTCGGCATGACCGGTCCGTCTCTGCGAGGATCCGGCGTGGCGTACGATGTCCGCAAGCTTGAACCCTACGGGGTCTACCACAAAGTGGATTGGGAGGTCCCGGTCGGGAAAAACGGCGACACGTATGACCGGTATTGGATACGCGTCGAGGAGATGCGCCAGAGCGCACGGATCATTGCCCAATGTCTCGACCAGATGCCGCCTGGCCCAATCATCGCTGACATGCCGCAATACATTCCGCCGCCGAAGCAACTGGTGATGCGGGATATGGAGAGCTTGATTCACCATTTCATCATCTTTACGCAGGGGTTCAAACCGCCGAAAGGCGAAACCTATTGCCCGACTGAAGCCCCCAAAGGGGAACTCGGCTTCTTCATCATCAGTGATGGAAGTCCCCGCCCCTATCGTCTGAAGATTCGTTCACCGTCCTTTATTCACATGGGCGCGTTCGACCATATGGCGCGAGGCTATTTGATTTCCGACATCATTACGATTTTCGGCACGTACGATGTGGTCATGGGGGAATGTGATCGGTAAATAGAACGTCAATGGTCACTGGTCATCCGTCAATACAGAAACGTTTCGGCCTTCCAGCGACCCCATTGACTATTGCCCAATGACTCATGACTTAGAGAGACGACATGACGTTTTCTGAAAAATACAGGGACGAAATTAGCGAGATTTTGTCACGCTATCCGGTCAAGCGTTCTGCGTTGATCCCGCTGCTCTATGTCGCGCAGCGCGATCAGGGCTACGTGAGCGAAGCGGTCATGCAAGAAATTGCACGGTTACTCGGGCTAACCCCGCCGCAAGTCTACGAAACCGTCACGTTTTATACGATGTTCAATCTGAAACCGGTGGGCAAGTTCCACATTCAGGTCTGTAAGTCGCTCATGTGCGCACTGGTCGGTTCAGATACGATGATCGGATGGATCAAGACCAAGCTTGGGATTGCGCCGGGTGAATCAACAGCGGACGGCCTGTTTACCCTCAGCGCGGTGGAATGTTTGGCGGCCTGCGGGACCGGTCCCATGATGCAGATCAATGAGGACTACTATGAACAGGTCACTGAGGACAAACTCGACCGCATACTGGCTGATTTACGATCGACAGGAACCAGCGCATTGAAGAGCGGGCCCTTTCTATGGCCGGAACCGACGCCCGCAGAGCGGGCGCGTGAAGCGTGATGCGTATTTCGTCGTTCGCAAGAAAGAACGTCGGGTTGTCTGACGCTTCACGTTTCACGAGAGACGCTTCACGAGATTAAGATGCCGAAACACGAACTGATCTTACTGAAAAACATGATGCAACCCGGCTATACCGGGTCGCTGCAGGACTATGAGAAGACGGGAGGCTATCAGGCTGTTCGCAACACGTTTGGGAAAATCGCGCCGGCAGATGTGACCACGATGGTACGAAAATCAGGCCTCCGCGGACGCGGTGGCGCCGGCTTCCCGACCGGGGTGAAGTGGGGCTTCCTCCCCAAAGATTACCAAGGTCCCCGATACCTCTGTTGTAACGCCGACGAGAGCGAGCCCGGCACGTTCAAGGACCGACAGCTGATGGAGCGCGATCCTCACCAAGTCTTGGAAGGCATCCTGTTGGCCTGCTATGCCATTGGCGCAGAAACGGCTTACATCTATATCCGCGGAGAAATGGTCCTGGGCTCTAGGATTTTGGAGCAGGCCATCAATGAAGCCCGAGCTGCGGGATACATCGGAAAGAATATTCTCGGCACCGGTATTCACGCAGACGTGTGGGTGCATCGTGGAGCAGGCGCGTATATCTGCGGTGAAGAAACGGCTCTCTTGGAATCACTCGAAGGTAAACGCGGACTCCCACGCATTAAACCGCCGTTTCCTGCCACGCACGGGCTCTACAACAAACCGACGGTCGTGAATAACGTCGAGACGCTGGCCAACCTTCCCCACATCCTGAACCGCGGCCCCGAATGGTTTGCGGCGATCGGGTCCCCCCCGAAAAGCACCGGGACCAGGGTGTTCTGTGTGAGCGGACATGTCAAACGACCGGGTAATTATGAAGTGCCGATGGGGATCACGATCCGCGAGTTGGTCTACGAACATGCCGGCGGGATGCGATCCGATAAACCCCTGAAAGCCATCATTCCCGGCGGAGCCTCGGCCCCCTTTCTGACGCCGGCGCATCTCGACGTGAAGCTGGATTTTGAACACGTAGCCACGGCAGGATCGATGCTCGGATCCGGCGGCGTCACCGTCATGGAAGAAGGGACCAGCATGGTCTGGGCGGCGCTCCGGTTGATGGAATTCTTCTACCACGAGTCTTGCGGGAAGTGCAGTCCCTGTCGGGAGGGCAGCTCGTGGCTGGTACAAACATTGCGCAGGATTTTGGCGAAACGCGGTCGGATGCAAGATCTTGAAACCTTGTTGGATCTATGCAAGAACATCGCAGGCCGAACGGTTTGTGCGTTTGGGGATGCAGAAGTCGCTCCGATCCAGAGCACGCTGAAGCACTGGCGGCAGGAATATGTGGACCTTATCCACGAAGCAGAAGCCGCGAATTTGATCCGGCCTGAGCCGGTAGGTAAACCTTGATGGGAATCTGTCAATCTCATGATCTGTTGAGTCGAAGACATCCCTCAAATCCTCAGGTCAACAGATTGACAGATCAACAGATAACAAAGTTCGACTATGCCTGATACGACAGCCCCAATGGTTCGCATGACGATCGATGGAATGACCGTCAAGGTTCCGAAAGGCACCTTGGTGATCGAAGCCGCCCGGCGTGTCGGCGTCATGATTCCGCATTTCTGCTACCACCCGAAGCTCAAGCCGGACGCCAACTGCCGCATGTGCCTGGTCGAAGTCGAAAAGATGCCGAAACTCCAAACTGCCTGCAGTACCCCGGTCGACGAGGGCATGAGCGTGCGCACCGCCACGAGCGTGGTCAACGATGCCCATCGATCAGTGCTCGAGTTTATCCTCGCCAATCATCCGCTCGATTGCCCTGTCTGCGATCAAGGCGGGAAGTGCGACCTTCAAGATTTTTCCCATCAGTACACGGCCACCAGCCGGTTCATTGAAACCAAGCGCGTGTTTCCCAAGGAGTATTTCAGTCCGCTGATCGAGACCCAGATGAATCGCTGCGTGCAATGTCTCCGCTGCGTCCGCTACTGCGATGAAGTGATGGACGTCAAGGCATTGGCACCGGCCGGTCGCGGCACCATGACGGAAATCAAACACTTCGGCCCACACCCGTTGAACTGCGAGTTCTGCGGAGGCTGCGTGCAGATCTGCCCGGTCGGGGCCATTACCAGCCGGCTGTCCATGTATGAATACCGGCCCTGGATGCTGAAGCGAGCCGACACCATCTGCGGGTACTGCGGAGACGGATGCCAAATGACCGTGCATACGAAGGGAAAGGAGTTGATCGAGGTCAACTCAGCCCATGGAGCGGGGCGTAACAACGGAGACCTTTGTGCTCGTGGTTTTTTTGGATTCCATGCGTCGAGCCATTCGGAACGCCTGACTCACCCGCTCATTCGCCGGAACGGCGCACTGGTCCAGACCACATGGGAAGAGGCCTTGGAATATGTCGCCGATCGCATCAGCACGATCAAGACCACGCACGGAGGATCGAGCTTCGGGGGATTGATCTCAGGCCGCTGTACGAATGAAGAGCTGTACCTCTTCCAAAAACTTCTCCGCGTTGCCGTCGGCACCAACCACATCGACAGCAGCGCCCGCTATGGACACGTCAACGGCGTCCACGCCATGCAACTCGTCCAAGGTACTCATCGCTGGACCGTGACGTTCGAAGACATCCTGGATGCCGACGTGTTGCTTCTCGTCGGGACAAATATTACCGAAACCAACCCGGTCACCGGCCTCAAGGTGAAAGAAGCGGTCAAAAAGCGTCGGGCGACGTTAATCACGATTGAGCCCCTGGAGCCGGTGATTGGAACGATCAGCAACATTGCAACCCTCTCGCACCATCATTTCCGTACTCTGCCGAGCGACATCCCCACCACCGTCCTGGGCTTGCTGAAGGCCATCGTCGAACAGAGTCTGATACAACCGAACCTGACACAACAGTACCCCGCCTACGTCGGCGCGGTCACGAGCGCAGTGCAGGCAATCTCCTGGCAGGATCTCCGGTCGACGACGGGAATAGACCCTGAGGCGTTCAAACAGGCTGCCAAGGCTGTCGCGGCTGGACGGCGGGTGGTCGTGCTCGCCGGACAACTGCTCTTACGAAGTGAATGCGGATATCGCGGATCCTTGACTCTCCTCGATCTGCTGCTGCTGACCGGCAAGCTGGATCAACCAGGTTGCGGCTTCGCTCCGCTTGCGGAAGAGAATAACGACCAAGGGGCTGTGGAGATGGGTGCCGTGGCGGAATTTCTTCCGGGCGCTTGCTCCGTGACCAACCGCAGCGACCATGATCGGATCATGAAGCAGTGGAATGCGGACGTATCCTCCGATGTCGGAGTGTCCCTCGTCGACATGCTGGATCGTGCCAAAGCGGGATCGCTCAAAGGGATGCTCATCGTCGGAGAAAATCCGGTTGGGAGCCTGCCGGCATCACTGCGCCCTGAGGAAGCCTTGCACAAACTCGATCTGCTCGTCTGTCAGGAACTCTTTTTGACTGAAACCGCAGCGCTCGCTCACGTCGTATTGCCGGCTGCGTCATCTCTGGAGAAAAGCGGAACCTTCACGAATACCGAGGGACATGTCCAAGCCGTTCGTCCCTCAATTGACCCTCCTGGAGAAAGCCGGCCGGACTGGGAAATCTTTTCAGCTCTCTCCATTTTATTGGGCTCACCGATGGAATACGCCGAGAGCAAAGAGATCCTCAAGGAAATTCGAAGCCTTCTTCCTGGCTACGGATCTCTTGGGCCCACCCCGCTGCCTCCGAAAATCGATCGCGCGACGATGGAACGGTATCTCACCGATGGCTATCAGCGTGACCTTGCGGCACGATATCAACTCGTGGTACCGAAATCCCGCCCGGATGGAACGTTGCGACTCGACCTCGTCCAGAGCCTGTTTCACTCGGGAAAGTTTTCGACCCGCTCCAAGGGCTTGTTACAAGTAGAAGACAGAGGACGACTTCGAATCAATCCGGTTGATGCAGCCCGCTTTGCCTTGGTGGACGGCGACCGCGTTCGTCTCTCCAGTACATCCGGAGAAATGACCACCGAAGTGACGCTTGTGGAGCGAGTCCCACAGGGAACGGCCTGGTTCCCGGATCACTTCGGCCAAGCTGCCGTCCGATTATTTGACTGCGTCATTGATCCCATCACTCACGCGCCATCCCTCCGAACGGCAACCGTGTCCATGATGAGGGTGGCCTGAGAATTTGTTGAGCACTGCGACTATGCGAATCGAGGAGTCCCATGGTGACTGAATTCGGATTACGTCTTGCTATTTCTCTGACTCAAATCGGTGCGGTCATGTGCATCGTGGTCATTACGGTGCTGATCCTTACCTTGGCGGAACGAAAAGTCTTAGGATGGATGCAGGATCGCATGGGCCCGATGGAAGTCGGTCCCTACGGCATTCTTCAGCCGTTTGCGGATGCCATCAAGCTATTTTTCAAAGAAGATATCGTACCCGCCGGCGCAAACAAGTTCATCTTTACCATGGCGCCGATCCTCTGCTTGATCCCAACGTTTATCGGATTTGCCGTCATTCCCTGGGGACCCAACTGGACGTTTGAGATCAATGGCATCGTCGTAAAGCCGTTCGTGATCAGCGACATCAATATCGGGATCCTCTACATCCTCGCCTTCGCCTCACTCGCCGCCTACGGCATCATCCTCGGAGGATGGGCCTCCAACAGCAAGTACTCCTTGTTGGGTGGTCTCCGATCAGCCGCACAGGTGATCAGCTACGAGCTCAACGTGGGGTTGTCGATTGTCGGTGTATTAATCTTAGCCGGCTCGCTCAGTCTCGTAAAAATTACTGACGCCCAGACCGGCTGGTTTTGGAACTGGCATATCTTTGCCCTACCGGCCCCGCAAATCTTTGCGTTCGTGGTGTACGTGATTTCGGTCGTCGCTGAAACCAACCGGGTGCCATTCGATTTACCTGAGGCAGAGAGCGAGCTTGTCGCAGGGTTTTTCACCGAATACAGCGGGCTGCGGTTCGCGTTCTTCTTCCTCGCCGAATACGCCAACATGGTGCTCGTGTCCTGTGTGGCTTCTGCGTTGTTTCTCGGCGGCTGGAATGCACCCTATCCAGGAACCTTAATGGAGCTCGTCGGTTTGTCTTCCTGGTCCTGGATCGAAAGCACCATGTGGTTTGCAATTAAAACCTACTCGTTGCTGTTTCTGTTTTTCTGGCTGCGAGCGACGTTGCCGAGACTGCGCTACGATCAGCTGATGCGATTCGGATGGAAGGTGCTGTTACCCATTGCGCTGGCCAACATCGTTGTGACGGCCATCGCCGTATTTATCTATCAACGGATCTAACCAGCGTAGGGAACCCTATGAGATCCACGCCCACGACCAAGCGCCTGAGCCTGTCCGAATGGTTCAAGACAATTACGTTCTACGAAATCCTCGTCGGCATGAAGGCCACGCTTTCGCACTTGATTAATTACCGTCCGGTGACATTGCAGTATCCCCATGAGAAGCGCACGCTACCGGATAACTATCGAGGCATGCTCGCCCTGCTCCGTTACGACGACGGAACGGAGAAGTGCGTGGGATGCGATCTCTGTGAGGCAGCTTGTCCGTCCCGTGTCATCCGCGTGGTCAGCGCGGAAGTGCCGGGCGAGCCCACGAAGCGCTACTCAAAAGAATATTACATGGACATGACCCGGTGCTTGTTCTGCGGGATGTGCGTGGATGCCTGTCCCGTCGACGCCTTGGGGATGACCCGAGAATTTGAATGGGCGGTGTACGATAAACGCCAGCTCCATCTGAACAAACAGCAGTTGCTCGCCATCGGAGACCGCTCGTTTCCCGTTCGCGAGAAACGCTTGGAACTTCAGCATCCAAACGTGGCGTTCTTTAACGTCGCGTTCAGCCACGTACCACCAAAGCCGAACTGAACCAAGGGATTACGTATCGGCAGACCAATGGCTGCAGCATCCGTGTGCTAGTCCGGTCCTATCGACTTCGAACATAGGGATTGTCAGATGTCGCAACTCGTTTTTGCATATTTTGCCGGCATGATTATCGCGGCATCCGTTCTCGTCGTCGCGTTAAAGAACCCCGTCTACAGTGCACTGTCTCTCCTCGTCATGTTTTTCCACGTCGCCGGACTGTTCGTCACCCTTCATGCCGAGTTCTTGGCCGCCGTGCAAATCATCGTCTATGCCGGAGCGATTCTTGTGCTGTATTTGTTCGTCGTCATGATCTTGAACGTCAAACAAGACGACCGGTACCACAATCAGTGGCGGATCGCTGGATTCGTCTGCATCCCCTTGATGATGGAAGCCATGGTCCTTTTATCCGGTGGTGCGGAAACACGTACGGCCGGTAGCCAGGCTGTTCTCGGCCCATCAGCACAGGCCATTGCTCCGGACAATACGTTCGCCATCGGGCAAACACTGTTTTCAACCTATCTCTTTCCCTTCGAGGTAGCCTCCTTGGTGCTCTTAGTCGCCATGATCGGCGCGATCGTCCTCGCAAAGCGAGAGATCGGCGAGCAGGACGATCCCAGTCCCATGGTTCAAACAAAGGCAGTCGAATGACCATCCCCATCTCCTACTATCTTATTTTAAGCGGGATCGTGTTCCTGACGGGGATCGTCGGCGTACTCATCCGGCGCAACATTATCGCGATCTTGCTCTCAGTTGAACTGATGCTGAATGCGACGAATATTAACTTTGTTGCTTTCTCCGATTATTTTCGAGATCTGGGGGGACAGGTGTTCGTGTTCTTTGCCCTCACTGTCGCCGCTGCAGAGGTGGCCGTGGGGCTCGCGATCATCATCGCACTCCATCGCTCGCGATCGACCATCAATATAGAAGAATTCAATCTATTGAAATGGTAGAGAGGTCGTTATTCGTGAAGCGTGAAGCGTCGTTCGCAAGAAATCGGAGAACCGTACTAGTCCATCTCATCACGTTTCACGAACGACGAATAACGAGAAATCGACGCTGATGATCTACGCGCTGATTCCATTTCTTCCCCTCGCGGCATTCCTTATCCTCGGACTGGCCGGGTCACGGTTCAAGGAGAACGCCCATGTGATTGCGGTTCCGGCGGTGTTGGTATCACTGGCACTGGCGCTGGCTGCCTTTATCCAAGTGGCTTCGGGCTCCGTTATTTCCGTCCCCCTCTATACCTGGCTGACCTCAGGTCATCTTGACATCCATATCGGCCTCTACATCGACAGGTTGACCGCCGTCATGTTGCTCCTGGTCACCAGTGTCAGTTCCCTGGTGCATGTCTATACGATCGGCTACATGCACGGGGAGCCGGGTTATGCCCGCTTCTTCAGTTATATCGCACTGTTTACCTTTTCTATGCTCATGCTGGTGCTGGCGGATAACCTGCTTCAGTTGTTTGTGTTTTGGGAAGCCGTCGGTTTGTGCTCCTACCTCTTGATCGGGCATTGGTACGAACGTGCGTCAGCTTGCGCGGCGGCGACCAAAGCCTTTCTTGTGAATCGTGTCGGAGATTTTGGATTCCTGCTCGGACTGCTCTTGGTCTGGTATCACTTCGGCTCGCTGAACTATCTTGAGATCTTTCCGGCTCTTCATGAGGCAAGTGGTCTGACGATAAACCTCCTTGGCCCTCTGGGTGGCACCTGGGAAGTTTCCGTGTTCACGCTGATCGCACTCTTGCTGTTCACCGGCGCGGTGGGAAAATCGGCCCAAGTGCCGCTTCACGTCTGGCTCCCAGATGCCATGGAAGGCCCGACGCCGATCTCAGCTCTCATTCATGCTGCAACCATGGTCACAGCTGGCGTGTTTATGGTCGCTCGTCTGGCGCCACTCTATAACCTCTCTCCGACCGCCATGGACGTCGTCGCGGTCACCGGAGGAGCCACCATGCTTCTCGGTGCGACCATCGCCTTGACACAAACGGATATCAAACGTGTCGTCGCCTACTCGACCGTCAGTCAACTTGGATACATGGTCATGGCCTGCGGGCTCGGAGCCTACGCCTCAGGTATGTATCACCTCCTCACACACGGTGCGTTTAAAGCGTTATTGTTCCTCGGGTGTGGGTCGGTCATTATTGCACTCCACCACGAGCAGGATATCCGCCACATGGGCGGGCTCAAGCAACAGTTGCCGACGACCTACTGGACGTTCGTGGTTGGATCATTGGCGCTCGCAGGATTCCCCCTCACGGCTGGGTTTTTCAGCAAGGACGAGATCTTAGTCGCGGCCTGGTCTGCCGGCGACCTTGGTCGGATCCTGGCAATCGCAGGCCTGTTCACCGCTCTCCTGACTGCGTTCTACAGCTTCAGGCTGGTGTTTGTGACCTTCTGGGGTGAGTCCCATGTCAACCCCCATCACGCAGACCATGTCCACGAACCCTCCAAGACAATGACGACCCCGCTGCTGATTCTGGCATTCTTTAGTATCGTCACCGGTTACCTTGGTATTCCAGCGTTTCTCGAACCGGTCTTTGCCACCGGTCAGCACCCGGCGGTGCATCATGGGGAAGCCGGCGTCATCATTATGATTGCCGCCACAGTTCTTGGATTACTGGGCATTGCTGCGGCCTACTACGCCTATGTGCTCAAGCCGGATCTTCCCAAACGCCTGGCTCAGCAGTGGAACGGTCTGTACCAGGCTTCGTTGAACAAATGGTATGTCGATGAAGTCTACGATCGTCTATTCGTACGACCAACGCACGTCGCAGCATCGGCACTCTGGAAACGAGTCGACGTCGCCGTCATCGATAGTACTGTCAACGGAGTCGGGCGAACGATCAGGTGGGGCGGATGGCTCTTGCGGTTGATTCAGAGCGGACAAACCCAACATTATGCCTTGGCCATGGCGATGGGCATTGTCGTCATTGTCACGATCTTTCTGATTTCGTAGGAGGAAAGTCAATGGTCAATGGTCACTAGTCATTGGAGAGGACAAATGCATACGCCTCACTCCAATGACCACTGACGAATGACCGATGACTACTTGACCAATGACACATTCATTCCCTTGGCTCACGGCATTGATCTTCCTCCCGCTGATCGGAGCAGCGGCTGTCTTTGTCGTGAAAGATGCCTCTGTCCGGCTTACCGCGCTCTCCGTCACTGTTGTCGATCTTCTGATTTCGATTCCGCTGTGGTGGCTATTCGACGCGACCTCCGGTGAGATGCAATTCCTTGAATCAGCCGCATGGATCCCGTCACTGTCCATCAACTACCGTCTCGGGCTGGATGGAATCAGTCTGCCGCTGATCCTCATGACCACCATTCTCATGCCGCTGTGCGTCATGATTTCATGGAATGCTATTGAGACCAGGCTCCGGAGTTTCATGGCCGTATTGCTCATCATGGAAGGCGCCATGATCGGCGTGTTCGCGGCGCTCGATTTCGTGCTGTTCTACGTGTTTTGGGAAGCGATGCTGATCCCCATGTATCTCTTGATCGGAGTCTGGGGAGGACCGAATCGCCTGTATGCCGCGATCAAATTCTTCCTCTACACGCTTGCCGGCAGCGTCTTGCTGTTGGTCGCGATTCTGGTGCTGTATTTTCAGGGTGGCCATACGTTCGACATCCTTGTGCTGAGCCGGCAGACCTACCCCCTCGCTCTTCAGACCTGGTTGTTTGTTGCCTTCTTTGCCGCGTTTGCCGTGAAGGTCCCCATGTTCCCATTCCATACCTGGCTGCCCGACGCACACGTGGAGGCCCCCACTGCCGGCAGTGTGATTCTCGCCAGCGTCCTGCTCAAAATGGGCACCTATGGCTTTGTGCGCTTTAGCCTACCGATGCTCCCGGATGCCTCACGGCTCTTCACCCCCCTGATGGTCGTCCTGTCGATTGTGGCGATCATCTACGGGGCCTACATGGCATTGGCCCAGGCCGATCTCAAAAAGCTGATCGCCTATTCGAGCGTCAGTCACATGGGGTTCGTCACGCTCGGCCTGTTCATGTTCAACATCCAGGGTATCGAAGGTGCCGTTCTACAGATGGTGAATCACGGTATCACGACCGGCGGACTGTTTCTCTGTGTCGGGATGATTTACGAGCGTACCCATAGCCGACAAATTTCCGATAATATCGGGTTGACCAAGCCGATGCCGCGATATGCAACGTTTCTGGTTATTTTTGCGCTCTCCTCGCTGGGACTTCCTGGAACCAACAGTTTCGTTGGAGAGTTCATGGTCCTCGTCGGCACGTTTCTCTGGAGCAAGGTTGCAACAGCCTTCGCCTCGGTGGGTATTATCCTGGCCGCAGCATATTTGTTGTGGATGATCCAACGTGTCGCGTTCGGCATACCGGCGCCTCACATGCTGCACAAACTTTCAGACCTCACCCGACGAGAAACGGCGACACTGTTACCCCTGGCAGTCCTGATCTTTGCGATCGGCCTCTTTCCCAATCCGCTTCTCAGCCGAATGCACACCAGCGTTGAACAGGTCATCGCTCGCGTTGTTCCCTCCCCCCATCAACAGCATTCCTCTCGGGCTGTTCTGGACCGGCCAACGCCCTTGCTGAAGAACGAGTTGCTATCGACGCTCGACGCCGTCCATGCCGCAACCGTTACTCCCCCCGGCAGCCTGCCACTCACGGAAATGGAGGGGGAACGGCCATGACCTTTTCTGCCGCAGATCTCTTCCTCGTCCTACCTGAGTTGCTGGTCATCACGGCGGCCTGTGTCGTCTTCGTACTCGACCCCGTGCTACGACCATCCGACAAGGATAGCCTGGTCTGGGTAAGCCTGGGAACACTCGCCGTGTGTATGGGCCTGACGGCGTCCCAAATGGAAACGCACGCGTCAATATTTAGCGGCCTTGTCGTCATCGACGGCTATGGAGCCTTCTGGAAACTGCTGCTGTATTTCGTGACGGGGCTCACAATTCTCCTGTCGTACTCGTATTTAAAAGAAGAGCGACTGTATTTTGGTGAGTACTACGGATTCATGTTGCTCTCGTTGTGCGGCATGATGGTCATGGTCTCCGCAACCGACTTATTGACAATTTATTTGGGCACGGAATTGATGTCGCTCTGCCTGTACGTCATGGCGGGGCTTAAGCGGAAGGAACCGCGCTCCCTCGAAGCGTCGGCCAAATACTTTGTGTTGGGCGCATTTTCCTCAGGCATTCTCCTCTACGGCATCTCCCTGCTCTACGGAGCGACCGGCAGCACGAGGCTACCGGCGATTGCCTCGGCGATCGCGACCCAGGGGTTTGCCGACCCGTTGCTGCTGTTTTCGACGATCCTGTTGGCCGTGGGGTTCGGATTCAAGCTGGCCGCAGCGCCGTTTCACATGTGGACACCGGACGTCTATCAAGGCGCCCCGACTTCCGTCACAGCATTCATGGCCGTGGGATCCAAAGCCGCCAGCTTCGGCGCATTTCTCCGTGTGTTTGTGGAAGGATTGGGCGGAGTCAAAGCCGACTGGTCCGCCATCTTCGTCTTACTCTGTCTTGCCACCCTCGTCGTGGGCAACATCGTGGCGCTGGTCCAGACAAACATCAAACGGATGCTGGCCTATTCAAGCATTGCACATGCGGGCTATGCCCTGATCGGTGTCGTCGCCGCCGGACGCACCGACCACTCGTCCGGCATCGCCAGCGTGCTGCTCTATATCGCCCTGTACGCATTCATGACCTTCGGGGCATTCGCTATTGTGGCGATGCTCCGAAAAGGCACGATCGAAGGTGAAGAAATCGAGGATTTCACCGGCTTGGCCAAGCACCAGCCTCTCCCGGCACTGCTGATGCTGGTGTTCATGGTTTCTCTGGCGGGTATTCCCCCGACCGCGGGTTTTATCGGAAAATTGTACGTCTTCAGATCCGCCGTGGAGGCCGGGATGGCCTGGCTGGCGGCCATTGCTCTCCTGTTTTCGGCCATTTCAGCCTACTACTATCTTCGGGTGGTCATGGTCATGTATATGCAGGATCCCATTGCGGGAACGGACCCTGTTCCGCGGTTGGTGATGTCCCCAACCCTTTCCATCGTGCTCGCCTGCGCGGTCGCTGGAGTGGTGATCTTCGGGATCTACCCCAACCCACTCGTCAATCTTGCCCTGCAAGCCGTGTTGACGCTGAAGTAAGGCCATTCATACTCTGACTATTTGCTGACAGGACCGTATGCATGTCATTCGCTTCCTGAGTGAGGCTGTCACATCGTTTTTGCGCCACGGATGTCCCAGCCTCGCTGCCGCGTTGGCGTTCTTTTCGCTGCTCTCATTGTTCCCCCTGGTGTTTCTCCTCTTGTATGGAGTCGGCTTCCTCGTGAGCCAGAATGTGATCGGCGAGCAGTTCATGCTCAGTTTCCTCAAAGGCTTTCTGCCGTCCTTAGGTGAACGATTGGCGCAAGAGCTCCATCGGATCAGCTCCTTGGAGAGCGTCCGGTGGATTGTTCTGCTGTCATTCTTCTGGTTTGGTGGACTTGTGTTCTATGAGCTCGATTATGCGCTGAATGTCGTGTTTCAGAGCACGCAAAAGCGCCACCCGCTTATTTCCACTGCCATTTCCATCGCGCTGCTGGGATCCACCGGCCTGTTACTCTTCACGTCCTATGTGGCCACTCAAGCCATTGCCTTCTTGACTGCCTATGCACCTCGGCTCTGGGGATTGGATCTCGTCGCCTTAGCCGCACACGACTTTCATCTCACCTACACTCTCCCCTTTGCGCTCGCATTCCTGACGGTCAGCCTACTGTATCGTCTTGTGCCTCGACGTCGTCCACGGTGGAGAGATGCCATGGCCGGAGCCCTCACGTTCGGTCTGCTGTGGGTTGCGGCCAAGCTCTTGTTCGTCAATTACGGAGATTTTGCGACGGTCTATGCGCGGCTTTATGGATCGTTGCTTGAGGTCGTGCTCTTGTTGCTCTGGGTGTATTATTCTGCGGGGCTCCTACTGTTCGGTGGCATCATTGCGCACAATCTAAAACAAATGGCCTGGCCATCACCCCCGAACCCCAATTGATGCCTGATAGCGGGAATGCTGCGATGACAATTGAAATGCGTCGCGCGATTCAACGGATAGGGTGGCGACGAAGCTGCAGAAAATGCACAAGAGCTGACTGCGTCACGAGTCCGACCATTTCTCCGCCCTCCATGACGATGAGTTGATCCGACCCCTCACGAGCCATACGTCCCATCGCGTGAACTGCCGGAACATCAGGCGCGATGATCATCGAGTCCGAAAGAGGACGCATCACCTGATCGACCCGACGCCGGGACCAGGTGTCCGCCGGCACAGCTCGAATGTCGGGTACGGTCACGAGTCCAAGCAGGCGTCGATCGTCCACGACAGGAAATCCTCCATACCCATAGGCCTGGAAATAGCGGTTTACGGCCTCATCAAGCGTGGTTTCCGCTGGAATCGACACAACCGTCGTCACCATCAGGTCTTGAGTCCGAATAGTCGAGATGGACTGGCGCAGCACCGCTTGTCGTCGACTCGCCAGCGCTGCGATGTAGAGAAAAATGCCGATCAGTGCCAGCCATGCTCCCGTCCAGACCATCGACGTATCCAGCTCACCGGTTGCCGCTTGCTGAATTCGCCGCAGCCCCCACAGTACAAAGATCACGCCAAACCCGAGGCCCGCCACTGCTGCTTGTTTCGTTGCGCGATAATAATCTTTTCCCCAGGCCCAGAGGCCCGCGCGCAGGATTCTCCCTCCGTCCAGCGGAAAACCCGGAATCAGATTGAACACCCCGAGCTGGAGGTTTCCAAACCCCAATAAGAGTCCGAGCATGACTACCCCACGGAGCGCCTGTTCCTGTTGAATCGCCTCAGCCAGAGCGACAATCGCCAAGCAGCCCCCGCTGATCACGAAACTGACGAGTGGTCCGGCGATCGCGATGAAAAACTCTGCTTTAGGGGACGGGGCCTCCTGGCGCATGTGCGCAACCCCGCCGAAGAGAAACAGGGTGATCTGCTCAATCGGAATCCGGTAGGACAGTGCTACGTAGGAATGTCCCAGTTCATGCAAGAGGACGGACAGAAAGAGGAGCGTCGCCGCGACGGCTCCCATCACCCAATAGCGACCAGGACTGAGTCCGGGGAGAGTCTCCGGCAGATAGTCTGTTGAGAGCGTCCACGTGGCGAGGAGAAACACGAGAAACCAGGACGGATGGATTCGAATGGGAATGCCCAACGCTCGGCCGATTTCCCACGAACGCATCTGCATATCACACACCGTAACAGCGGAATGGGGAATGGGTCAATCTTCCCCCTCTGTTCATGTATACTAGCCTTGATGCGACGACTGGTTCCAACACGTGCACTGCTGTACCTGCTCTCCCTCATAGCCCTTGAGCTGACACCCTCGACTCCAAGTTTTGCCCAAGTCATTACTGCTGGCTCACCTCGCTGTCCGGGTGTGGCCCTGACATTCGATCTCTGTCCCGTGCGAAAGGGATCCGGTTATGATCAGCCGTTGATGGACTATCTGATTACCCATCGCATTCCAGCCACGTTCTTTATGTCCGGTAAGTGGATGGCCAAACACGAATCAGAGGTGGAACAGCTTCTGGGTCTCGATTTCTTTGAAATTGGCACGCATGGTGACGTGCACGCTCACCTTCCCATGCACGATGCCGACGAACAGCGTACCGAGATCTTAGGCCCCGTCACACTGCTGCAGGAACACTACGGCCACCAAGCCAGACTCTTTCGCCCGCCGTACGGCGAATACAATGATGTGACAGTGGCCGTGGTCAAGCTGCTTGGCCTCCAGTTTATCCAATGGAATATTGAGTCAGGTGATCCGGACCCGACCCTTTCTGCGGAGCAGATTTTCACCAGGGTTTCCAAGCGCGCAAAGCCCGGCAGCATCATCGTGTTTCATGCCAATGGAAAGGGCAAGCAGACTCGACAGGTGATCGAGCGCCTCACGCGTGAGACTCTCCCGGCCAAGAAACTTCGCCCGATGACCGTGAACGAGCTATTGGATTGTACATCCCAGACCCCATGACGACGTCGGCCATCAGAACCATGGTGCCGGATGATCGGAAGGCGGTTATCCAGCTATTGAGTGACTCTGAACCATGGAACCGGCTTGGCTACGGGGGGGATGATTGGAGCCGTATTTTCTGTCCTCTGCCTCAAGGCCGAGATTGCTATATCGCTGAACGTGACGGACGAGTCGCAGGCGTTGCGATCGTGAAGCAGAAGTTTCTCTTAGGTGACTACCTCGAACTCTTAGGTGTGGCCGTCTGGGCTCGTCAGAAGGGAGTCGGCGGTCAACTCTTGACGCACATTGAGAGTCTCGTGTTCCAGAGAACCAAGAACCTGTTTGCCTGCGTGTCGGATTTCAATGAACCAGCTCGGGCGTTCTACAAGAAACAGGGCTACTTGGAAATCGGCCCCATGCCGAATTTCTTGATTCCCGGGCACGCCGAAATACTCCTCCGCAAGACGGCAGGACCCGCCAGAAAGAGCTGATGGCTTATGGCAAATAGTACAGAAATATCCATTCTGTGATTCCAGTCCCTACCATTGACGATAGGTCATCTGCTATAAGCTCTTCTCATGAAGGTTACAAAGCTTCTCCACACCCGCATGCGGGTCAGCGACTTGGATGAAACCATCCAGTTTTATTCGGGCGTGTTGGGGCTTGAGGTCATTGAACGGAAAACATCTCCTCGTGGATCACACCTTGCGTTCTTAAAGGTGCCCAACAGCGACGAACTGATCGAACTAACCAGTTTTCCTCCTAGCGGGCCAGTGAAGGTGCAGGAAGATCTGGTCCATCTGGCCTTCCAAGTTGACAATCTCGACGAGACAATCGCCTCGCTCAATGCCATGGGGGTCAAGATTACCGATGGCCCGACGAAGACTTCTTCCGGGAGTCGGTTTATCTTCATCGATGCGCCGGACGGTTACGAGATTGAGTTGATCGAACGACCGGCAAGCGTAAAGATTGTCTAGTGACGGTCATCGGTCAACAGTTATTTGTCAGTGGTCATGAGCCGGAGAGTGGAGACGCTCTTACCCACCTCTAATGACCAGTGATTTCTCCCGACTATTGACCAGTGACTAATGACTCAGTATTGTTGCCCCCGCTTCACATTCCACGAACAACGAGATACGGAGGAGAAGAATGAAAAACGGGTTTTTCCGCGGACACGGGCTGGGCAACGATTATATTGTGATGGACCCCAAGGAACTAACCTTCAAGCTCTCGCCTAAGAACATCAAAGCGGTCTGTGATCGCAATTGGGGACTGGGCAGCGACGGGATCCTAGCCCTGGTTCCCTCTAAAAAGGCAGACTTTGGTCTACGCATCTTTAACCCAGACGGCAGCGAAGCCGAGAAATCAGGAAACGGGCTTCGCATTTTCGCCCGCTATCTCCATGCGACCGGGAGGACCAAGAAGAAACACTTCACGGTCGATACGAAAGGTGGGAAAGTGACAATTGCATTGCACGTAGACCGACATGGCGATGCGGCAGCTGCAACCGTTGAGATGGGAACCGCCACCTTCAAGCCTGATGCGCTCCCCTGCTCATTGGACGTGCCCGAATTGATTCAACAACCGATTGAAGCAGGTGGAACTTCACTGACTTTTACCGGCGTGAGCGTCGGAAACCCCCATTGCGTTGTCTTCAAGCCAGCGGGAGGATCCTGGTCGCGCGAAGAGCTCTTGACACTAGGGCCGGCCCTTGAAAACCACACGCTGTTTCCTAAACGAACGAACGTGCAACTGGCCGTTCCAACCGGACCAAAAGAAATCTTCATTCTGATTTGGGAACGTGGAGCCGGGGAGACACAGGCCTCCGGTTCATCATCCTGCGCGGCAGCAAGCGTAGCGGTACGTCTCGGACTGGTAAAGAGTCCTGTGACGGTAAAGATGCCGGGAGGTATGCTGAATATCGAGGTGGCCTCTGACTTTAGCCTCACCATGAAGGGGCCCGTGGCCGAGGTAGCACGAGGCACCTTGAGTCCGTCATTCGTGAGAACGCTGCGATGAACGAGTCAAAGGTCCTTGGTCAATAGTCATTGGTCATTCGAAACAGATGGCGACTGCAAGAACATTCCAGGATCTCGAGGTCTGGAAGCTCAGTAGATCTCTCCGCAGAAAGCTCTATGAGGTCGCCAAAACCTTACCGGCAGAGGAGCGCTACAATCTTGCTGGGCAAATAAGAGCGGCGGCCATTTCCCTCACGGCAAATCTCGCGGAGGGATTTGGACGCTTTCACTACAAAGAAAATGCACAGCTCTGTCGGATTGCTCGTGGTTCTGCCTGCGAGGTTCAGGACCATCTGCTCACCTGCCTCGATGAGGGGTATATTTCGCCTACCCTGCACCAAGAATTGGACCGGGAACTGACAACGTTCTTACGAACACTGAACGCCTATATCAAGGCCATAGGCTCTCCAAAGGCACCCCCCAAGACACAATAGCCTCATTGCCTCTTGCGCTGTACAATGGGGGCATGTGCTCTTCTCTTCCTGCCAATGACTAATGACTCGTGACCGATGACTACTGACTTTCAATCCAAACTCGCGCATCTCCCCGATCAACCTGGCGTCTACCTGTTCAAGAACGAACAACGGGACATCATTTACATCGGGAAAGCCGCAGTACTCGCCGACCGGGTCCGATCGTATTTTCAAAAGAGTGCCGACCATAGCCCCAAGACCAGTCTACTCGTCAGTCAGGTGACCGATCTGGAAACGATGGTGACTCGATCAGAGCTCGAAGCGCTGATTCTCGAAAGCAACCTGGTCAAGCGCCACAAACCCCGCTTCAACGTCGTGTTGCGGGACGACAAACAGTACCCCTATGTGCGGCTGCCGATCAAAGATGACTTTCCTCGACTCTCGATCGTGCGCCGCGTACAAAAAGACGGAGCCCTCTACTATGGACCCTATACTCCGGCGAACGCTCTGCGAGAGACGTTGAAAGTCATCAAGCACGTCTTTCCGCTTGCCACCTGCACGATCGACATCCATGGCACCGCCGACCGCGCCTGTATCGAGTTTGAAATCAAACGATGCATGGCACCCTGTACTGGTAATCAGTCAAAGGAGGAGTACCATCAGATCGTCAAACAGGTCCGCCAGTTTCTGGAAGGCCGAGACCACGAGTTGCTGGACGATCTTCGGGCACGCATGGAAGCCGCAGCGGACCGAGAAGAATTCGAGGAAGCCGCACGGTTACGGGATCGCCTTTTTAAGATCGAACGGATGCTGGAGAAGCAACGGATCACGCAGACCTCAGCCGCGGATCAAGATGTGATCGGCCTCTCCAGACAAGGCGCAGCCGTCGATCTCCAAATTCTGTTCGTGCGCGGCGGCCTACTGATCGGCCGGAAAGATTTCTTCTGGCCTCAGTCGGCTGATGCATCGGACGAGGAGCTCGTCCGCTCAGCCATTGAACAATTTTATAACAAGGATGGGCAACCCCCGAGAGAACTGCTCATCCCAACCGACCTCGAAGACGCGGTACTGATCCAGCAATGGTTATCCGAGAAGCGAGGCGAATCAGTTCGTGTCTGCTCGCCAGAGCGAGGCACCAAACATCAACTCGTCCTCTTGGCCGAGGAGAATGCGGCTTCGGCAGTGGCTAATCATTTACGTGACGAAGAACGTGACCGGCAAGCCGGTGAGGAACTGAAGCGGATGTTACGACTGGATCAGCCCCCACGTCGCATTGAAGGATTCGACATCTCCAATACGATGGGGAACCAATCGGTCGCATCGATGGTCGTCTGGGAAGATGGGCAGATGAAGAACGCCGACTATCGGCGGTTCAAGATCCAAACCGTCGTGGGCGCCAACGACTTCGCCAGCATGAAGGAAGTGGTCACACGTCGCTACGGCGGAGCCGATGGTGAGCCTGGTCGAACGATGGAAAACCTGGCCCAACCTGATCTGATTCTCATCGACGGTGGATTGGGTCAGTTGGCGGCGGCGCTCGAGGGACTCAAAGCAGTTGGGCAACAGGGCGTACCGATCCTCGGATTGGCCAAGGCCCGTGGCGACAAGGAAGAGCGTGTGTTTCTGGCAGGGAGAAAAAATCCCATCGCGCTCAAGCCGCAATCTCCCTCCACCCACCTGCTCCAACGCATCCGCGATGAAGCCCATCGCTTCGCAATCACCTTCCATCGGAAGCTGCGCGGCAAAGCGCTGGCCGGCTCCAAACTCGATCAAGTCATCGGAATCGGGGAGCTACGACGCGATCGACTGTTGAAGCGATTCGGCAGTCTTGAACAATTAGCCTTAGCCAGTGATGAGGCTCTGCGAGAGGCGGGACTAAATATAGAAACCGTTGTGAATCTCCGCAAAGTGCTTGGCAGTTGATCGTATCTGTTCTGTGTTGTTTCCTAGCAGTGTGTCGGCAAACCCTACGCCCTCCCTCAAACAGATCGATCCTCACGGTGGCTGACCGAATCGAGATACCCCGCAGGCTGTTCAGCAAGGCCACAACCAGCGAGGGGGAGAATCGTACTCCGGCCCGTACGTTGAGCCTCTGAGCGATGTGACCTGCCTCCCGAAGCCGGTTCGGCAAGGCGGGGAACGCCGCTGGCGGCCTTTGTCAACAGCTTGTTAGAAGAGATACCGAAAACTGAACGTCCCCAGATGCACAAACGCGTGGTAGGTCCCGTTCACGGTCGGATTCAAATTACCGACGACGGATTTTGACTCATAAAACCATTCCTGATACGCGAGATCGACGCCAATCCCTTTAGGCCAGAAGACCGATTTTCCGCTGCAAGGGATCAGCCCCAGAAATCGACCGCTTCCTTTACACAGAAAACCCGCGCCAAGGGACAGGGTATGGGCGGGCAATGAAATGATACCGGGGTTAAACGTCTCATCAGGAACGGGATCTGCCGTATACGTATATCCTGACCGGACCGCAATCTCCCAGTGCGACAGCCACCGTGGGTTCAGCCATCGGTACTCTGTGCCGAGCGCGATCACCGGCACGTTCTTCCACCGTTGAGGCTGAGGAATACTGGCTCCATTGGACAATCGCACATCGAGATTCCTATTTGAGCTCCATCCTACGTACTCAACGTCGAGCTCAACTTTCCACTCTCTTTTGCGGGTACGCACCGGCCAGATCGCAAGGGCTCCTGTAACCCGTTGCGGAAGCACAAGATCCGTCTCGGCATCCGCCACCTTGATCCCATTCACTAACAACGAGCCACTCAACGGCACCACCGCCTGACTCCGATAGACAGCGGCAATGGATACGATCGGTTTGTCGTCCTCGTTTCTCACGGGACTATACAACAACCCAACCGTCACGCCTGCTCCTGTTCCTGTACCGTTTAGTTCTATCGACGACCCTGGAGAAATACCAAGCCCTCCGGCACTGACTTGCTTCTGCTCGGTATGTCCTTCGCCAAGAAAACTGGCAAAGGTATAAATGTCTGCACCGACAGCGATTGAGAAATCGTTGCTGACCCGGTAGGCAATCGTGGGCGTGATATGGATCAGCGGTAATTCTGCCGACGTCACCGCCGTATTGAACGGACCGTCAACGGGATAACGGGTTCGTAACCCGAATGATGTGACCAACCCCAACCCAACTGTTACGGCAGAGAAGCGAGGGAGCCCCAGGGCTCCAAGATTCGCGCTAAGGTACGTATGTCCCGGAGGGGGGAAGCTGACGCTTCCGCCGTAGTCTCCCCGTGTATCCAGTCCCGTAGTACTCTTGGTCTTGATAGAACCGCCCATTAACGCGATCCCAAAGACCGCCTGAATATCTCGGATCTGCGTCAGGCCTGCAGGATTATAGTGGAGGGCTGAGGCATCATCGGCCTGGGCGGCAAAGGCGTTTCCCTGACCCGCCGCTACCGCTCCCTGTGGTTGAAACCGTAGTGCTTGTGCAAACGTGACGAGGGGAAACAACAGTACAACACTGCTGACAATCAGTCCTGCTGCTAATCTCGAAGTAACTGGATAACCTGATGAAACAGGCCTATGCACGGATCAACCCTGTTCGTGTGGCCAGCGATCCACTGTTTAGCCATAGATTCATTAGCCCATTTCACCTGCAAGGCATAGGCCCATACGGCTCTATATGTTGGCCTCTATTCAAACTGTTTTTAATTTCATATAATGCGCCGCTGTTTTTATATTTTTAATACGGAGGCGTCTATGGGACAGACTGCTACGAAACGCCCCTTCCCTCACCAACTTTTCGAACAACTTTCAAAGGCAGAATGTGCCTCCTTTATTGAGGCTCTCCATTACATGACCGAATCGAGTACCACCGCTGATGTGAAAGAGGCCCTCGTGCGGTTTCAAAATCTATTTCCGTTTTCACGAGTGATCGGCGGCCTCGCTCGCCTCTCGCCTAATGGTAATTTTGATGGGTTTACCAACGTCGTGAACGTCAGTTACCCAGAAGAATGGATTAAGCTCTACTGGCAAAACGGCTACTTTGAAGTCGACCCAGTCTTCCAAACGGCTTTGAACAAGCCTGGCACCCAACACTGGGGAACCACGTACCGAGAGGCAACCTCTCCCAAGCAACAGGAATTCATGACCGCCGCCAGGGAGTTTGGGCTGGGTGATGGGATTACCACTGGATCCGCCGATCCGTCGTGCAGAGTGGCTACCTTCTGTTCGTTTGCCTCAGCGAGTAGCGTGGATGCTGCCCGCTATGTACCTCTCATCGAATATTTTGGGTACTACGTTCACATGGCGTTGTTACGCACAGCCCCAGCAAAGGCACAATCCATGAATCGCTGTGTCAAACGGCTCACCATGCGCGAGCTCACGATCCTCAACTGGGTCAAGAACGGCAAAACCAATTGGGAAATCGCTCAAATCATGGGGGTGACAGAGCGCACCATCCGATTCCATGTGGAAAGTATCTTTTCCAAGCTGGATGTCACATCTCGATCTCAAGCGGTTGCCACCGCCATTGAGCATGGCCTGCCGAATGTGGTCTAAGCATTTGTCATGTCCTACCACGTCAGGTCATCACCAGATCTGCGCCCATTTTCTGATACGATGATGTTCGACCTAAGACTATTTCGCCGTCCGGTTTCTGAATCGTTGAAATCCATTCGAGAAAGCTCGGCCGCTTTACGCTGTTTTCATCATCAAATCGAGTCATATCATACAGCGCAGCGACCGCTTCGGCGCCAGCAGGCGGGAGCTTCACCACTGGACCTATTGGAACACAAGGAAAACCCAGCATGCGAAGAGCTCGCAAGAATCGGTGTTCCACTTCAAGGTAATAGTACCGAATCTCGTTCTCTACCGCCCACTGGTAGATCCCTTTCAACACGGCTAACATCACTCTGCTAGAGAGTTTTGGATCCTTAATATCAGGATTCACTGTAAGCCTTGTAATCTCCGCAGTGTCCTGCTCTTTTCTGATCCTATAGTCGGTTGGGAGTAACGCTCCGAACTCATTCCCTAACATGAATTCCCCTGAGGGAGGAAGGAGGCGAGCCATACCAAGCAACACTCCTTCACGGCTGAGAACGCCAACTGTGACACCCCACAGGTCATACATATCCATTTCTTGACCATCTTCGGTTTCAGCCACCCACTTCAGTTGTTCTGCAAAGACACGATGTCGCAATCGATACGCCTTCACCATCTCGTCTTTCGTCTCAAGGGTCTTTACAACAAAATCCCCCTCGGTGAATACGATGTTGTGTACTGTTCGGTCAGCTAGAACCGTCATGGCGACCTCCCGTTTGGACCTGGCTATTTGTTCTGGAATATAGAGCTGATTACCCCGTGATCGGGGCGGATGGTTTCATCTCTGGTACCAGACGTCACCTGGCGGGTCCGCCAGGTGACGTCTGGTGCTAAAAGAAGTACATGTTCCTACACGTGTGATGTAGAGATTGGATCAGCGGAAGAACTAGGACGCGGTGAATTAACTGGAGGACTTATCGTGACTGAACAGAAAACTCGGTTTCAGCTGTTGGAAGGCGGGCGCCTAGCTACGTCAACCCTCATGAAAGTCCAATCTGTTCGACCGGCCCGTGAAACTTACGGCATCACTCACTTGGAGCCTTGCGCAGGAGAATTGGCCACAGCATTCAAGGCAAGGGAGCAGCGCTTACACCAGCTCTTGGAGGATCGCTCCCGTCTTGGGCGTGATCTGCATGACTGTATCCTGCAATCTCTGTATGCCCTCGGACTCACTATTGAATCCTCTCACAGACTTAGGCATACTAGTGATATTGAATACTACTCATCTCATGCGACAATCGTCGACCAAATCAATCACCTCATCCATGAAATCCGGAGTATGATTCGCGAATTGGAGTCAGACACCGTGCGGGAATTTGATTTGTCCTCGGAACTCACTACGCTCCGGACGACGTATTCGCAAACAGGACGCCTTGATGTGAAACTAGATCTTCAGCGCCACGCCATCGAGGTGCTCACTCATGAAGAAGAGCGAGAAATTCTCAATATCGTTCGTGAGGCCCTCAGCAACTGTGCCCGCCATGCCCACGCCACCCAGGCTGCGGTCTCCATTCGTATGAAAGACACACGAGTCCGAGTCAGTATCCAAGACGACGGGATAGGCTTTGCGCCGGCTCCGGGACCGTCACGCGGGTACGGACTGACCAATATGGAGACCCGTGCTAAGAAACTCGGCGGGACATTGCATATTCAGTCTAAGATCGGAAAAGGCACGCAGATCACAGCAGAATTTTCATTGGAACCCTTACTGACATCTATATGAAACAACCACAAACCAGCATCGTACTCATCGACGATCATGAAATGGTCCGCAGGGGACTGCGTGCCCTGCTTCACCTTGAAGCAGATCTTGCCATCGTGGGCGAAGCGGCAACGGTCGCCAGCGGTGTGGGCCTGGTCGAGCGTCTGATGCCTCAGATGGTGTTGCTCGATGTGAAACTTCCTGACGCGACGGTCACTGAGGCCATCCGCCGCTTGCTGACCGTATCACCCAAACTGCGAATTCTTATTCTCACAAGTTATGCTGAGGATACGACCGTCATGGCTGCCGTCCAGAACGGCGCCCATGGCTATGTACTCAAGGATGTCCGCATGGACGACCTGATTCGAGCCATTCGCACGGTGGCCTCGGGGCAGGGCTATCTTGATCCCCGAGTGACACAGCAGGCGCTGCATTGGATTCGGACCAGCTCACACTTAGGAGTCACCTCCCAAGGAGTCTCTCGGCTTTCTCCGCAGGAGCGCTTAATCTTGCCGCTTTTGGCAGAAGGCAAAACCAATAAGGAAATTGCGGTCCAACTGCGCCTGAGCGACAAGACCATCAAAAACTACCTGGCGAATATTTTCGACAAACTCCATGTGAAACGGCGTACCGAAGCGGTGGCTTGGTTCATGAAGGAATCTCATATCCCCGCTGTGAGCCAAAGCCCCAAACTCTGACGTTCCTGCGACCGCCACAGTTCTCTCGTTTATCTCTCGCTGCGAATATCGGTGTCTCCATCCCCCTCTGGTTTTGTCAGACCGGCAGGTCCTATACTATCCTCCGCTATCCGTGATCATTAATTGCACCGATACTGACATGAGGACCTCGTCTGGACTAGCCAGAGGTTTCTGTTCATGAGTTCACCGCCGGAGACCGAGAGTTCACCGATCAGCGAGGTTGCCCAACTGCGCCATCAGATTCTTGAACTCCAACAGGCGCTCGTTCATGCAAAACAAGGCGCTCCCTCACCGCAGACCACGGCACTCGGGGCTGCCCAAGTGGGGACATGGGAGTGGGACGGCAGGACAAATCGGGTGATCTGGTCGCAAGAAACTGAACGGATCTTCGGCCTTCCTCCCGGCACGTTCGATGGATCATATGAAGGATTCTTTGCTCTCGTGCATCCGGATGACCGCCATTGTCTCAGTGCGGCCATTACAAAGGCCGTGCACGACCATTCTCCCTACAGAGTAGAACATCGCATCCTCACCCCTTCCGGAGCCGTTCGGTGGGTGGCCTGCCGTGGTCGTGCCACAGGCGGCGAGCATGAGCCGGCGTCGGGCATGACAGGGACGGTCGAAGATATCACTGCTCGTAAAGAATTCGACCTCACCCAGGAAGCCCTCCGAGAAACTCTGGAAACACGTGTCCGAGAACGAACAGCCGGATTGGAACAGGCTGTCCATGAACTGACGACTGAAATTGCACGAAGGCAACAGGCTGAGTCGGCACTCAAAGCAAGTGAACAACGCTACCAATCCCTCTACGAGCACAACCCCTTCATGTATTTCACGCTCTCCCCTGATGGCACCATCTTATCCGCCAATAATTTTGGAGCGGATCAACTCGGATACCAGAAAGAAGATCTCATCGGCCGGTCCATCCTGCAGCTATTTGACCGGAAAGACCACCAGACCGTGCTGGGACAGTTGATCGCGTGTGCCACCAGTCCCTACACCGTGTTTGAGTGGGACATTCAAAAAGTCCGGAAAGACGGAGTCAGGATATGGGTCAAAGAGCGTGCGCGGGCGATCCACGATCATACCAATCAGATCCTCGTCCTTGTCGTCTGTGAAGATGTGACCGTGCGCAAGCGGACTGAAAAGCAACTCCAGGAAACGTCCCGTCTGCTCCAGACCCTCGTGGAGGAGTCCCCATTGCCCATTGTCAGCCTCGATCGAGAAGCGCGCGTCGTTAGCTGGAACCAAGCCGCAACCCGTCTGTTCGGATGGTCGAGAGAAGAAGTGCTCGGCCATGAACTTCCATATACCGAGCCCGAGGAGGAAAGCGAGGCGAATGCCCTCTGGCAAGCAGGCACACGTGGAGAAATAACCGGTCCGATAGAACTGCGCCGCCGGCACAAAGATGGCACGATATTGAACCTTCTGCTCTGGCCCGTCTTTGTCTATGATGAGTTTGAACAGCTGACTCTGGCTGTCGGCCTCTACGTGGATCAGTCTGAGATCAAACGAGCCGAGGAGGCGACTCTGAGGGGCGAGGCTCGTCTTCGCTCATTTTTGAATGCGCTGGACGACCTCGCCTTTGAGTTCGACCAAGACGGACAATATCTCAATGTCTGGACCCGCAACAACGACAAGCTGCTGATGCCCAAACAGGACCTCATCGGCCGACGCCTCACCGATCTGTTTGGAGAAGAAACAGGTTCCCACTATGTCAAAACGATCCGGCAAGTCATGACGACCGGCAAGGCTGCGACGATTAATTACGCCGTGCATCTGCATCAAACCCTCCGATATTTTTCGGGGGTCCTGACCCTGATTCCAGGAAGCCACGCGTCCCAGGCAACCGTTGGCTGTCTTGTGCGCGATATCACCGAGAGCCGCCTCATCGAGGCGCAGGTTCGAGAGAGCGAGGCTCGATGGAGAGCCATTTATGAGCATGCAGGGGTCGGTATCGCCCAACTGAACCTCGACGGGCGATTTCTGCGAGTGAATCCGCACCTGTGTGAACTGTTGGGCTACTCCTCGGAAACCATGCTTCAGCGAACGTTTCAAGATCTCACACACCCAGAGGACCTCAAGCTGAACCTCACGTACCTCGATGAATTGGGCAGGGATAGGCGGCATTCCTTCTCGATGGAGAAGCGCTATCGTCGAAGCAATGACACCTGGACATGGGTCGATTTGACCGTCTCGCTGGTCCATAGCGGCTCTTCCGATCAGGACTATTTGATCGCCGTGATCCAGAACATCGACGATCGCAAACGGGCAGAACAGGCCCTCCAGGAGCAAGAAGCACTGATGCGATCCGTCATTGAAACGGCGCCCGACGCAATTTTCATGAAGGATCGAAACGGCCACTATCGATTCGCCAATTCAGCCTTTGCGCAAACCCTTTGCAAGCTCCCCGAGGACATCATCGGAAAGACCGATGCCGACATTTTCCCCCCTGAGGTTGCTGATCGCTGTATGGCCGGGGATCGTGACGTGTGTTCCGGCGCAGTCCAACGGGAATTCGAGGAAATTGTGCCCATCGACGGCACGCCTCGCATTTTTCATGTAATCAAGGCACCCCACCGGGACCAGGAGGGATGCGTCATCGGATTAGTCGGGGTCGCGCGCGATATGACCGACCTGAAGCAAGCCGAACGCGCCCTTCGGCTGACTCAGTTGGCCGTTGATCGCTCTGCAGATTTCGTGTTCTGGGTCGATCAGTCTGCTCGCTTTCTCTATGTCAATGACGCCGCTTGCACACGACTCGGGTACTCACGTGAAGAGTTACTTCGCATGTCCGTGAATGACATCGATACCGAGTACCAAATCGAACGGTGGCCCGACCATTGGACGGAATTGAGTCGGGCAGGACGTCTTCGATTTGAATCGCGTCATCGCGCCAAATCCGGCGAAACCTACCCTGTAGAAATTGTCGCGAATTTTATTGTCATGGAAGGGAAGGAATACAACTTCGCCTTCGTTCGTGACATCTCCGATCGGAAACGATCGTACTCACTCCTGCAAGCCGCTATCAATTCAGTTGCCGACGGATTGTTGGTCATCGACCGACAAGGGAAGGTCACCAGTGCGAATCAACGTTTCCTTCACCTGTGGAGCATTCCCCAGACCCTCGCGGACAGCGGAAACCACGAAGCACTTCTGACTTTTGTGCTGGACCAACTTCAGGAGCCCGAGGTATTTCTGCGGAAAGTCCGTGAGCTGTATGCTCATCCGGAGCAGGAAAGTTTTGATGTGGTCACCTTCCACGACGGACGAGTGTTTGAGCGGTATTCCCGACCGCAAATTCTCGACAACGAAATCGTTGGCCGGGTCTGGAGCTTCCGGGATATCACCGAGCACAAACGTGCCGAGCAGGCATTACGAGAGAGCGAATTGAGGCTCCAGCGCTTCGTCGCCGAAGCCCCCGTTGGACTCTGCATTCTCGATGAAAACTGGCGTGTCATCACCGCGAATCTCGCTTTTTGCCAACTAACCGGATATGAGGTTCACGAAATCATCGGCAGCACATACGCATTGTACACCCACCCGGAGGATCTCTCCGCCAATATTCGACTGACTGAAGAATTCTACCGTGGCATCCGATCCGGCTACACCTATGAGAAGCGGTATATCCGGAAATCAGGTGAAATCATTTGGGTTCTGGTCAAAACCACCAAGATCGATCTGCCCGGCCGGCAAGGCCCACTGCTGCTCGCGGCGATCCAGGATATTACCGAGCGCAAACTGGCGCTGGAAGAACGAGAGCAACTCAGTCGGGACCTGCATGATAATCTCCTGCAAACCCTGTACGCAGTCGGAATGCAGCTTGAAGCCAGCAAGCTTGCAATGGAGCGATCACCGCGCCGGTCCAAAACGCATATATCCCAGGCCATTCGCCAGCTGAACGGTCTCATGATCGATGTTCGACGGTTTATTACCTCACTCACAGAACGGACGTCCGTTCAGACGGACTTCGGGCAGTCACTTCAAGAGCTTATTGCCTCCACAACCGATACCGAGGGTATCGCAACCGAGCTTGAGATCAAGAGCCCCGTGCTGTCCTTTATCACCCCTCAGATCGGAGAGCAACTGTTGAACATTACGCGAGAAGCCCTAAGTAACAGCTTGCGCCATGCTCGTGCCTCCCGCCGCTGGCTGCATCTGAGCGTCGTTCATAATTCGATCCACTTACTCATCGGAGACAATGGCGTCGGCTTTTCCCCTTCACGCAAACGCCGCACCGGCCGAGGACTTGCCAATATGGCCGCTCGTGCACGGCAGATAGCTGCCTCTTTCACTCTCGAAAGCGTACCAAGACATGGAACCACGATCACGGTCGATGTACCCTTAAAAAAGGATGCGGTGTATGAGTAAGTCATCAACGATTCGACTCGTGATCATTGATGACCACGAAGTCGTGCGAATCGGTCTCTGTGCCGTCCTGAACCTGACGCCCGGACTAAAAGTCATTGGACAGGGAAAGCGAATGGCAGAGGCCAAAAAGCTTTGTGTTCGCCTGAAACCCGACCTCGTCTTACTTGACATCCGCTTACCGGACGGAAGCGGTGTGGATGCAGCCCGTGAGATCCTTGCACGATGTCCGACCACACGAGTGCTGTTCCTCACCAGTTTTGCCGACGACCATACGGTGCTCGAAGCAGTGCTCGCCGGCGCTCACGGGTATCTCCTCAAAGACATCGCTTCTCAGACACTCGTGCGAGCCATTCGAACCGTTGCAGCCGGCAAGACGCAGATGGATGCTCGCTTGCCCCAACACACGTTGGACCGACTGAAGCACGTCCCTACCGAGCCGGGACAATCCAAACGTCCTCTCCTCTCGCCCCAAGAGCAGCGTCTCCTTCCTCTCGTTGCTAAGGGCCTCACCAACAAAGAAATCGCACAGTTTTTGCGACTCAGCGAAAAAACGGTCAAGAACTACCTCGCCAATATCTACTCCAAACTTAGTATCGGTCGCCGATCGCAGATCGCTGCCTTCTACGCCGGAAGCTTCAAGGGGTCTGAACCCCGGCTACCACTGGGCCGCGCCTAGATACATTCTGATGGCAACTGCTTGCCAAACCTTCCCTGGTAAAGAACTCTGTGCCGTATTCCGATAAGAACAGAGTCACTCTAGTCTCAAACGCGGACTTGAAATGATACGTCGTCCAGTATCACTGCAGGGCAGACCATTAGCATACTGAACATGTCCACAGAATTATCATCATCAAGTGCGGCACTTTTGATCGAGCCCGATCCTGACCTCGCCCAGGCATTCCGAGAGCTGATAGTCCTTGCCTATCATTCGTCGGTGACACTGGATGTCGTGTTGTCCCTTGAGGAGGGACTCACCTACTTACAGGCCCATCACGTCCCGGTGATTCTCATAGACCTCTCTCTGTCGGATGATGCCGGACGAGACGCGGTGGAGTGCGTACGAGAGACAGCCGCCTCCAGTGCAATCATCGGCTTCCACCGAACGACCGATCCCACAAGGCTGTCCGACGCCATCCGTGCTGGAGCCCATGAAGTGTTACCTGTAATTCCACCTTCGGCCGAGACACTCCGTTTGTCT
This sequence comes from Nitrospira sp. UBA5698, assembly GCA_002420115.1. GTDB lineage: Bacteria > Nitrospirota > Nitrospiria > Nitrospirales > Nitrospiraceae > Nitrospira_D. The sequence goes on along the minus strand of DIHK01000032.1, from coordinate 16,906 downwards.
ATCACCAGCGCCTTGATCAGAGTCGCTTGCCCCCGGACAGTTACGAAACCAGTGCCTTCGGCCGACGCTCACCAGACCCTATCGTTACCCCTGACGAAAGTTGCACACGACTTGAACAACTGCCTGACATCCATCAATGGATTTGCCGACATTCTCCTTGCTCGACTGTCTGCGGAAGATCCGTCACAATATTGCGCAGAACAGATCAAGCTGGCCTGCACGCGAGCCGAGAGTTTGATCAAGCAGTTATCGCAGATCACCTGTACGCCTCACACTCCCCAACTATCAACGCCGACCAACAACGCTCCAGGAACGTAACCTCCTCACTGCGCTCACGAATTGACAGGCCTCGATCCCCTGACTAGGATACGGACGACTATCGCTTGACCCGACTAAATAGGTCATCGTTTCTTCTGAAAGGAGCGTTGTAATGTCCGACTCTGGTTTACCCGACACCCGGGAAACCCACCGTTCGCATAAGCCCACTCACTCCGCCAGCAATCAGGTCGAGGCCGTCTTCGAATCGGTTGTCTTTGCCAGTCGATGGATTCAGGCGCCCCTCTATGCCGGACTGATCGTGGCAGAACTCCTCTACGCCTACAAGTTTCTCGTCGAACTGTGGGAAATGGTGATTCATATCAACAAGATGGACGAAACGGTCTTTATGCTGGGCGTCTTAGGCTTAATTGATGTCACCATGGTGGCCAATCTGTTGACCATGGTGGTGATCGGTGGGTATGCGACGTTTGTGAGCAAGCTGGATCTAGAGCATCATCCTGATCGTCCTGATTGGCTGACGCACGTCGATCCTGGGACCATCAAGATCAAACTCGCGGCATCCTTGATCGGCATCTCCAGCATTCATTTGCTGAAGGGATTTGTGGATGTTGCCAATGAAAACCCGGAACACCTGAAATGGAAAATCTTTATTCACATGACCTTCCTCGCTTCCGCAATCTTGCTGGCCTGGACAGACAAGATTATGCAGAAGGACAAGAAACATTGAGCCGTTGATTCGTTCACAGATAGGGAAAGGGCACAGCCGTTGGTTTGAAACGAGTCGGTACGCTATGGAACCACTCGATGGGAGAGGTGTGGTACGATCAGCCCCCATACCCAGGGACCGACCGATTCTCGTCGACACATTGCTGACGAACCACAAGTCCGCCTAAGTTCCCGCTGCGGCCTTGATGGCCTCAACAGTAAGCGGTTTATTGAGATAGCCATCAACGTGGAGGGGAAATTCGCATAGCATCTCGCGGCAGGGTGTGTCCTCAGTCAAGCAAAGAATTCGTAGCTGGGGAAACCGTTCTTTCAACCGTTGTACCTGAATACGCTCTGCCTCCGAGGTCAACACACTGAACTCCACCACCAATACCTCGGGAGAGCGTTCCGGGCCAATCTGATCCAGACCGGCCAGGTTCACAGGGCTCACGATGTAGTAACCGAGCTTTTCCAAGGTTCTGCTGACTATCGCCTGACTGACCGCTTCCCTCACATAGATGAGTGCATTCCGCTGTCTCACGGCCGGTGGAGGGCTCGGGCTTACCGAGGTACACGGAAGGTCAAACCAGAAACGGCTTCCTCTCCCGAGCTCACTCTCGAATTCGATTCTTCCACCCATCACTTCCACAAGCTGCTTCGCAAGGGCCAATCCCAGTCCCATCCCTCCATATTTCCTTCGATAGGATCCATCTGCCTGGACAAAGGGCTGGAACAATCGATCTGCATCGGCCTTACCAATACCAATTCCTGTGTCAGTGACAGTAAACCTTATCCAGCTTGCTCTATCTAGAGATCTGGACTCCATACCCGTAGGTACCTGTGGAGTGAGACCGACCTGTAGTGAGATCTCACCTCGTTCCGTGAACTTGAGCGCGTTGTTGAGGAGCACAGACAGCAGACGCCCTAGGCGCACGCGATCACCCCAGAGCTTGGCCGGAACGGTAGACGCGATGGCATGCCGAAGTAGGACGTGTTTCTCCTCGGCACGCTCTCGGAACGGCATTAGATAGTCCTGCACCATCCCATGGATCTCAAACTCTTCGTGGCTCAGCGTCACGCGTCCCGACTCCAACTTGGAGAAATCCAAAATGTCGTTGACGATTTCCAGCAATGCCATGGCAGAGGCCTTGATCGTTTCCGCACAATCTCGCTGCTCCGATGTCAGCTCTGTATCGAGCAGCAAGTCATCCATCCCGATGATGCCGTTCATCGGTGTCCGGATCTCATGACTGATGGTGGCCAAGAACTCGGATTTCAACCGGGCTCCTTCCAATGCGGCGTCGCGAGCCTGAACCAGCTTCTCCTGACTGTCGCGCAACTCGCGCATGGCGTGGCCGGCCCTCAGCATGTAGCGCACCCGATGGCTGAGCAACAGCCCATTGATCGGCTTGACGATAAAATCGGTCGCTCCGACATCGTAGGCCTGCGTAATCGATTGATAGTCCTCCAACCCGGTCATCATAAGCACCGGTGTATGCGCTCCATTGGGGAACCGCCTCACCTCCGCGCAGACGGCAAACCCATCCATCTCCGGCATCATGATATCCAGCAGCACCAGATCAGGATGATGGCGGACAAACGCCTCAATTCCAAGACGTCCGTTCTCTGCCTCTTCAACCAACCAGCCAGACTGTTCCAGCGCCTCGCGTGCAAGCATGCGGGCAATGGTATCATCGTCGACAATCAGAACCGTCGGTCGTCGTTCGGTAGTCATGCCGCAGTTCTTCCCTTGGTCACCTCGCCTCGAAGCGCATCACAGGCCGCCGCATAATGCTGATCCAGCCGGGCTATCACCTCATCGACATGCGTAAGATCTTGGCGTTCCCCCATCTGCTCCAATTCTCGGCAATCAGCGGAAACCGCCATGGCTCCAAGCTGAGCGCTGCTCGACTTCAGGCGATGCGCCGCGGCACGCAGCTCCGTCGCACTCTGTGACCGTGCGGCTGAACGTATTCGGTCAACAATGTCCGGGGATGTGTCGAGATACGACGTCACGACACGCACGACAATATCAGGCTGTCCTGAACGTTGAAGTGCGCGGATCCCGGCCAACGCGGTTTGATCAATGATCGATCCAGCGGGTTGCCCTACCGACTCTGATACGCGACGCGGATCCTGTTGTAAGTCACCCATCGTCTCTTTCTTGATGGAAGCAGAGGGGATCGTCCGCTGACTGACATCGCGCCCGGGCCAGTTGGGAAGCCACCGAGCCAGCATGTGCTCAAGCTGCACGAGGGTAAACGGTTTGCTCAGGTGGTCGTCCATACCGACAGAGAGACACTGCTCTCTGTCACCCTGCATCGCATGCGCCGTCAACGCCACGATCGGCAGTCGTGTCGGGGGGGCCTCTGTCTCGTCTTCAGCCTGTCCGGCACGTTCCGCTTCCCGAGCTCTGATCAGTTTGGTCGCCGTCAATCCATCCATTTCTGGCATCTGACAATCCATAAAGACGAGTGCATAGTCGGTCTTGGCTATTGCATCAAGGGCTTCTCGGCCATTTTCTGCCGTGTCGATGCGACAATGAAGTACTTCCAACATGCCGCAAGCCACTTCGCGGTTCACGGGATTATCCTCCACCAGAAGAATACGCACATCACCTGTTTTCACAGGACGCTGATCACTGACGGTTTCACCGCGCGCGGCAGGCACCGTGAACGATTCCGGCGGCCTCTGAGTCGGCATAGCAGCGGACTTACAGTAAACCGTGAATCGGAAACAGGTGCCCTCACCTGGACGACTCTGGAGCTCAATCGTCCCACCCATGAGGGTCACCAGTTGCTTGACAATGGCCAAGCCTAACCCTGTTCCACCATACTTCCTCGTTGTCGACCCATCTGCTTGGGAGAAGGCATCGAAGATGTTTGACTGGGCTTCAAGAGAAATCCCAATACCCGTATCGGTGACGCTGACGGACAACCCGGATCGCCCTTCGCTTGTCTCTGTCAGCTCCGCACTGACAGTGACCGTACCCTGCTCGGTGAATTTCACCGCATTGCTGACCAGATTGACGATGATCTGTCTCAACCTTGTCGGATCACCGATCAGGGCAGACGGAATGTGCGGGTCGATCTGACACGAGAGTCTCAGCCCTTTTTGTTCTGCAGTAGAGGAAGACACCGCAAGGGCTTCCTCGAAAGTCCGTCGCACCTCAAAGGGGATCGCCTCTAATTGTAATTTCCCCGCCTCGATTTTTGAGAAGTCGAGAATGTCATTGATGATGGCGAGGAGCACGGATCCGGATCGATGAATCGATTGGGTCAAGTGACGCTCTTTCTCATTAAGCGGATAGCGAAGCAACAACTCCGCCAGGCCCAACACGCCGTTCATCGGTGTCCTAATCTCGTGGCTCATGTTGGCAAGAAATTGGCTCTTCGCACGACTCGCCGCTTCAGCGGCGTCTTTGGCTTGACGCAGGACATCTTCAGCAGCTTTCCGGTCAGTTACATCGATGTGGATGCCGACCATGCGAGACGAGAGTGCTCCCTCATTTCTAATGATGGTTCCACGGGCAAGAATCCATCGATATGATCCATCTTTATGGCGAAGACGATGCTCATTCTCGAGTGCCTCCACTCGTCCATTGAGATAGGCCTCAATTGCACCGAGTGCACGCTCATGGTCGTCCGGATGGACTCGACATTCCCACTCCTGAAACGAATTAGCGAACTCATGATCCTCATATCCCAGCTGCCGCTTCCATTCAGGAGAGAAATACACATCATTGGAACTAAGATCCCAATCCCAAATCCCGATGTTTGTGCTCTGGACCGTCATCGCCAGGCGCCCTTCGCTCGTCCGAAGGGCCTGCTCAACCTTTTTCCGGTCAGCCGCCTCAAGGGCCAAGGTGAGCGTGTTGGCCACCGACACGGCAAAATGTTGCTCCTCCAACGTCCACGTTCGCATAGGGCCAATGTGTTCGTGACAGATCACCCCCACCATCTGACCGCCGGAACGGATCGGCACATCAAGCATCGAGGTAATCCCCAGAGGCGCTAAATAGCTTGCGGTGAACTCTGCCGTCTTTGGATCGTGTTGCGCATCGTCCGCCACCACCGATTGTTCCGTCTCCAGCTCTCTGAAGTATCGTGGATACGTCGTTGCGGCCAGGACAGTGCCTTGCGAGTATTCCTGGGTGGTGAATTGATAGAGCTTGGCACATTGAATCGTGGAACGATTCTCCGTAAAAAACCAAATGCTGACCCGCTCGACACACAGAAAGACCGCCGCCACTCGTGTGATGGCTTGAAAGGCCTGCTCGAGGTTTCCATTATAGATTTCTGGACTTTCTGCCAATTCAGACAAACCAGTCTTAATGCGTCGGAGCAGGTCCTCAGTCTGTTGACGTTCCTGGTCAACCCGTTTCTGATGCGAGATGTCTCTGAGCACCAGAACCGCGCCGATTGCCTTGCCCGTCAGCAGCAGAGGGGTCACAACCAGGGCAATAGGTAGCAGTTCGCCGTTCCTGGTCAACAGTACTCCATCATCCGTTCGGTAGGGTTCACCGGAAGCCAGTGAAGGAAAGGTCGAGTCGGTAATGAGACATTCGGATCGGTATTCTTCGGGACCTGGTGAAATCATCCGATACACGGAACGACCCATGAGCGTGTGACTGGTTTCCCCGAACAAGAGTTCAGCATGAGGATTGACCATCTGAATCTTCCACTCCGCATCCACGACGCAGAGTCCATCACCCAGTGATTGCAGGACCGTCCGGAGTGTATTCCGCTCCTGTTCGAGTTGCGTTTCGCTGTTCTGCTTAAGCTGAGCATACAGCTCCTGCATTTCTGCAGAAGAAAGAGCCAGCGACCGCTCCAAGAGCGCATGGCCTTGGTCGGCTTCAAGATAACTCCGATCGATCCTCTTCAGCAGCTCCTCCCATACCACCGGAGATGGAGGTTGCCCCTCATCGAGCCCCAAGCGTTTCAGTTGTCGGGCCAGTAAGGGATGCATAAGTATTCAGGCAGCCTCGCTCAACGTCGTCAAGGTCATCGTCTGGTTATGCAGATCACAGGTTCCTGTGGTATAGGGGGAAATCTCGCCGTAGGAATAAAATCCGATCTGCTGTGTCCCGCGAGGAAGCACATCCAACGTGGCCTCTGTTTCCTCCTCGGTCCGCTCCCCGAGAACCAGTCGCCGTCCGACACAGCTAATCGCAACCGCGAGGGTACTGGAACATCCGTTGGCCGACAGTTTCGTTGATGTGGCGGCCTCCGAAGCGCCTTGAACTAATCGGTCGAAATTTGCCTTCATGAGCTGAGCCAGCGTTCCTTCTTGAATGTCGCCCGCGAAGGTGAGCGACTGGTCCCGTTCATTCACGGCCAAAATGGTCCTAACCAGACTCTTGGGATCCGATACGTTGGCGCGCAACGCCAACGGAAACAACAGACCGGTTGCAGGTAGCCCAGCGGCCCGCTCACCAAGATATCCCTTGTACAGTTCGAGTGCAGGCCGTCCATCAAGCTCATAGAGTACGTTGCCTTTTGATTTGGTCACCCGGCGCTCCGGCCCAAATCGATCCCAGCCTCCTTTTGATCCATGCCCAATTCGGATGTGGTCACCGTAGAACCCAACCGCCGTGACAAAACCGGCTTGAGGACGCCTGCCGTGCAACACCCACGTCCGACGAAAGCGATCTCCATCCCCAGCCAACCCTCCCGTGCCAACCACCGATGATGAGACCTGAGAGTTGAGCCCCCGCACCAGCTCGCTCCCATTCACCTGGAGCCCATCGGACAGGACAAAGATGCCCCTGAGCCGTGCATCGTTCAGCTGCCGTGCAATATCCTGTCCGGCGGCAAACGAATCATCCGCTGACTGTACGGGAGCACTGGCCATCCGAATATCAGTGTGATTAAGTCTGACGAGCGCCGCACTCACACTCTCGTCGTAAATTTGTGTACCCAGAATTTCCCCTGCCGTTGAGCAGCCAATGGCAAGCGAGTCAGGATAGTCGTGGAGCAATTCCTCGATTGGACCGGCATCATCGAGAAGGCTTGAGGATCCAAATAGCACTATGAGTGTGCGAGACGAATCAATCTTTGGTCGATGGCTGACTGACCAGCGCGTTTTCTGATCGAACCCAAGCGTATGGACTTCCATTTCATGGCCTCCTTTTGCGTCCTTCGCTACGCGGCAATTTGACCTACACCAGAATCGCGGCCCGTCACCGAGTCGTCTAGTTCCTCTTCAGCAAACTGCACCGTAAACCAAAATTGCGACCCGGCTCCCGGTGCCGACTCCACCCCGATCGATCCCTGCATCATCTCGACGAGTCGTTTGGAGATCGCCAGACCGAGCCCCGTACCTCCGTGTTTCCTCGTCGAAGACCCATCGACTTGAGAGAACTCCTGAAAAAGCGCCGCTTGAGCCTCCGGCGAAATACCGATCCCACTATCCTGAACCGCTATCCGGAACGATCCTGCCGAGCCGTTGCTGCGCTGCAGCGTCACGGATATCGTGCCGGCATCAGTGAATTTGATGGCATTCCCGATCAAGTTCGTCAGGACCTGGCGGAATCGATGGGCATCCCCCACGACGTGGGTCCGGATGCCCTCTTCCGCTCTGTGGGAAAGTATGAGCCCTTTGGCGTGAGCCCGTTCGAGAAATGATTCCACAATCTCCCGTATGACCACAGCCAGGTCGAACGGATTACGCTCCAGCACGATCTTGCCCGCCTCGATCTTCGAAAAGTCGAGAATGTCATTGATGATGTGCAGGAGGTCGCCACCTGAACTACGAATCTGGTCCACATAGCGCCGTTGCTTCTCGGTCAGTGGGGTATGCGAGAGCAGTTCCGCCATGCCCAGCACTCCATTCATCGGAGTCCTGATCTCATGACTCATGTTCGCTAGGAACTGAGATTTCGCTTTGCTTGCTGCCTCCGCTCGTTCCTTTTCTTTGAAGAGATCCGCCTGTACGGTTTCATTGACTCGCCAATAGACCAAGAGAGCCGCACATTCGGCTAAGATAAAGCCGCCATGGATAAGGGCCCAGATCCAAGGATGGTGCTGAGCTCCAGAATGGTTATATACCAAGGTCGGCGCGAGGGTTCCGATGAGCCCATGATCAACCACAACGGAGATGAGGGCCAGGAGAAAGGGCACCCAATCCTGGTACAAGACGATCACCGCCATCATCACAAAAAAATGAAAATGGGATTCGATATACCCACCGGACAAATGGACCAGCAGCGTCGAAGCCAATATCAACCCACCTGTCGTCAACGCAGCACGAACCCGTGCACGCAGTGATGGAGTGAGGGCCAGAATGGCACAGACCGCCAACAGCCCTCCGCCAACGAGACCAAGCCAGACGTACAGGCCGGTCATGAAGCTAAACAGCGGGACTCCCACAGCGTGACACCCTAAGAGCCAGACGATACCTCGGTGGCGTCTGTTCCACTCAACAGTCTCCAGCGAGTCCCCCCGTGGCAGCGCAGCCCAAAGTTGCTTGGCATAACTCTCAGGAATGAATGGTGTCACAGCCTGTCCCATCTCCCAACTTCCTGATACTGCAGACATTTCGACAAACCAATACGGTACTTTTTCGGTCTAAAGAACAGAAAACTTGATGGGATCTAGGAAGAGGACGTCTGGAGCAACACTCGGCTTGGCTACCTAGCGAGTGTTCTGAGGCCTAGACCGTCAGCTTGAGCTGAGATCGAGGAGAGACCAGCAGTTATATATAACTCGGAAGAAACAGAGACGCTAAACCCAAGCTGGATTGAGACTCCCATTTGCATCTCGCCAATGTGGAGTCCACGCCAAGGCCACGAGCCTCACGGCAATGTTGGCCTTGGTCGGTTTCACGGAAATCGTGTCGAGCTTTTCATTCAGTGGGTCGGTGGCGGCAGCTAGAGCCTCGCTTTCTGACTTGAATTGTGTTTCAAGATCGGCGAGCTGCTGCTGGAGTGCCGCCACGTTTTCCTCGGCTGCTCCGACATCTTTTGACTCTTTCATGACTCGGCCGGCACTGCGAATGGCTGTCGTCGCCCGGCCAATATTGGTGGCGCTGATGGTTTTCCGTCCCATAAAGGCACCAAGGATCGAGGCCCCGACAGAGATCGCAGCCTGCATTTGACTGGAACGGGACTCGGCCTGTTGCTTTTCTTTCTGCAATTCAGCCCGTCTGATACGATCCTGCAAGGTTGCAATCTTTGGGGCATACTTTTGGCGTAACGCGTCAGCGCTCTTGTCGCGAGATTCACGCCCAGACTGTTGCAACCGCACGCGGAAATCCCGTTCGGACTCGCCGGGCTTTGAGACATCTTTCGTACTGGGGCTTTTGTACAACTCGACCTTTTGCGTTCGAAAAAGCCAGCCACTGAAATCCTTACTCCAATCAGCATAACTCTTGGCCTTGCCAGCGCTGGCTGGTGAGCCGAGAAATTGGGCACCATCTTCTGGCGCCTGTTCAAGATCAGCTATAGCCAGATCAGCCGCCGTCGCCTTATCCCAATCGACGGGGACAGGCCCATCCGCGATAGGTGCCAAGACGGTCATGTCTTGCGTGGCATCGATCCCATTTTTCGAATCCGAAAAGCGAATCTGGGAAGAGCCGAGCAACATCGGTACATACACTAATTCACTCCCATCTGGCTTGTTTCCACGCAACGGCACAAAATGCTGCGGCACGTCCGGCGGGAGCATGGGACGTGATGCCTGGGACGTGAAGCGTGAAGCGTGAAGCGAAGCCGCAGATTTCTCCTTCCCCTCACCTTTCACCCCTAACCCCTTACCTCTTACCGGATCCATCAACTGTTTAATTTGCGTTCTCGTCAACGGTCCCCGGAGATAGGAGAGACACCAGCGTGTTTCAAAGACGACCGGTTCATCCTCATGGACGTTGTTCATCAGGAAAATCCGATTGCCAAGCCCCGCCAATGTTTGCTCCATACGGCCTCGATCAAACTTCTTTCCCGCACTACTCGAAGCCCCTTCCAATCCTTCCAAGACGCGGGCCTTATCCCGTTCTGTCTGCAAGCGTCCGATGAACCAGGTTCCCGTGTTGGCCAAGCCCTTATAGTCGAGATCGACGGGATTCTGCGTAGCCAGAACCACTCCGAGCCCGAATGCCCGCGCCTGCTTGAGCAACGTCATCAGCGGGAGCTTCGAGGGGGGATTTGATACCGGCGGGAAATAGCCGAAAATCTCATCCATATAGAGGAGTGCGCGCAGGCTGGTTGTGCCCGATTGTGCTCGCATCCATCCGACCATTTGACTCAGCAACAGCGTGACGAAGAACATCCGCTCGGCGTCGTTCAGATGGGCGATAGAGAAAATAGCCAAGCGAGGCTTGCCGGCTGAGGTATACATCATCGACTGAATATCAAGCGCCTCGCCTTCGAGCCAGGCCTGGAACCCTGGTGCAGCCAGCAGATTGTTCAATTTCATCGCCAGAGCAAAACGATCTTTCGACGGGAAAAAAGAGTCGACATCCATCACACCGATCTTCGATACCGGCGGTGCTTGAATGGCCTGGATCAAAGCCGCGAGATCGAGATCCTGTCCTTTCCTCCATGTCTGATCGAGGATCGTGGAGAGAAGAATGTGCTCACGGCTCTGGATAGGATCGGCTTCGATTCCGAGTAAGCCGAGCAGACTAGTCACAGTGGTACTGACCCGCTCGCGCAAGAGCTCCGCATCGTCAAGTACATCGGCAGAGGGTGCGGAGAAGGATTTCAGGATGGAGACCGGCAATCCCGCGGTACTGCCTGGTGTGTACATCACCACATCCGCTGCGTCTCGTAAACGCTGAATCCTGGCGCCATCCTGTTGCCAACTTGCAAGACCTTTGGCCCATAACTCCGCTTGCGCCTGGGCATACTCGGCAGGAGCCAATCCCTTCTTGCGCGCATCATCTTCGTTGATCCATGGCTGGAAGTCTTCGCCTTTTAGGCTGGGAAACGTCAGCATCAGGTTCCCCAAGTCACCCTTCGGGTCGATGATGATGGCCGGAATATTGTCGATCGCCGCCTCTTCGAGGAGCGCCAGACAAAGGCCGGTCTTTCCGCTGCCGGTCATGCCGACGCAAACCGCATGGGTCACCAGATCTTTCGAGTCGTACAGGAGCCATCCCGGTTTGGCCTGCTTCGTGGCGAGATCGTACGGCCGTCCCATGTAAAAGACGCCGAGCTTTTCAAAGTCTTCCGAGGTCGGAGTCATTGTCCCTGCAGGTATTGCCGACTTCTTGGTTTCCTTCCCCCCCTTTTCGTTGGACTCTGATTTCTTTGCCTTTGGCATACCGATCTCCCCCCTCGCTCAACGATCGAAATAAATTGGATCGTATTGTAGTGAGCTCACAAATGAGCTGCAAGCGGAAGTGACAAGAAGCGGAAGGAAAAAGATTGTGACTGTGGCCTGACTCACAGGAGGAAACTGTAGGTAGACCTATCGCAGTACGAATCCACCTTCACCATTCCTTGAAAATGACAAACACCGCGCCGACCATCATGCCGAAGCCAACCAGATAGTTCCACTTCAGCGGTTCCTTCAAATACAGAACAGAAAATACGCAGAACACAACGAGCGTGATGACTTCCTGGATCGTCTTCAACTGAGCCGCTGTGAATTCATAGTGTCCAATCCGATTCGCCGGCACTTGCAGACAGTACTCAAAAAACGCGATCCCCCAGCTCACCACGATCGCCATCCACAAAGGCGAGTCCTTATATTTCAGATGCCCATACCAGGCAAAGGTCATAAAGATATTCGAGATGGTTAACAATGCGATCGTCTGCATCGGACGTCGTCCTCCTTCTTTTCAAAAAGTTGGGATATTGTCCCTTAACTTCGAATAGCAAGAAAGAAAATGGGTACTTACCGGAAGGGAAGCCTCTTCGTTCACGAGTACTCCCCTTTCCACAATCTGTCGACGCAGTCGTGCCCTCGGAGCTGATATTCGACACCACTGATGTCAATTATCATGATAATTGACGGTGAGGGCGTCAGTTATCACAACCGGCAAATCATCGTCCTATTGAGAATAGGCATGACCGAAGGCGAGATCCAGACACGGATCTTTCTGTTTCAGATGTCCATACCAGGCAAACATCATGAAGAGGTTGGAGATCGTGAGCAAGAAAATGAGGAAATGCCAGCGCAACCTTGTGCAGAATCGTCGGCGATCCGGATCAAGCCTGAAATAGAGATGGCTTTGGCATTCCTATACAGTTTACAGTTCCGACACAGGCTTCCGAACTGCGCATCGCATCTGGCATCGAGTTCTCAGCAATCTGGCAATCCTCACGCGGGCTAATGGTGAGGTGGGATTCTCTTGAAATAGGAGGATGAAATGGCTGCCAAACTCTCCGCAAATAAGAACCCCGTCTATATCACCACTCCACCAGGCACGGTCGTGTTAGAGCCAGTGGATATCGTCTGGGACACGGACGGCAATTTCCCCGGAGAGCTGTACCTCGCAATCAATGGCGGTGGGGCAATACGGGTGGAAGGTGGCACCCGAACCGGCAAGCTCACCATGAATGTATCGCTCGGGAATTCTTATCTATTCATGCTGCGCCGCGGGAACACGCCCCCGAATCTCGCCACCTTGACCGTCACAGTGGTTGATCTGGAGCAAGCCCTCATCGACTCGTCCATAGGGTCGCTCACGCTCGAGCATGCGATCAATCCACCGCAGAGCATACTCGGGTTGCGTGCCGAGCCCTCGGTCGATATGGTGCGTGTATCCTTCACGACCGTGCAGGCCACAATCCCAACCGTGCGGGTCGAGACACATGACGGCGAGGCCGTTGGAATAGTGGTGCCCTTCTCGGAGGGTAACAAGACGAAGCACGCTGTGTTGATTGGTCGTAACGATCCCTTGCCACAGGATACGAAGCTGCGACTGATCGTGAAGGTGCCGGGCAAGCCACATCCGTTGACCGGCAAGCCGGCTAGGGATGCCGTTCGTACGGTTGAGTTCAGGACATGGGCGCGATCGATCTGGGTGTCCTTTGACCGGCTGCAGGTGAGGGCAGACGGCGACAGCGGGAACAAAGGGGATCTTACATTTGCGTTCAGCGCGACACCAGTCCCCGATGGTCCCACCTACCTGACTGATCCGTTTGAAGAAGACATTCCTGCCACCGATCCCCGCGCCAACGTCTGGCGGGCGCTCAATCGAAGCATTTCAGTTCCTGAGGCAGGGCGGGAAGTGAATATATCCGTCGCCGGCACCGACGATGATTTCATCCCTGTCCCCAATCCTTTCACCGATTTCGCTCTCTATCCCAGGCCTGATCCCGTAATAGGAAGTTTTCATGAAGTCCGCGGACAACATGCATCAACTCTTGTTGGCCAAAACATCTATGTCGGCGACATGCAACCTGGCGGCCCCACCAGCATTCCCTTCAGGCTCAATACCAGTGACTACGACGTGGCCTTCACCGTGGAGGGGGAGATTCACACGCTCTTGCGGGCGGGCGAAGGATATGCGGAAGCGACGCGCCAAATGGCCCTTGCCGTTCCGGTGAAGGCTGGCGTAGCGCGCGCCGGTGGAAAGTCCGCCATGGCCGCCGGCAAGGAGCCTGGCACCGGCGCCAAGATCCGGGTCGACGATGATGGCGCGGTGTGGATGAAGCGCTATCAGATCGGTCGCGATCCCTCACAACCTGTCCGCTGGGAACAGACAGCATCAGCGGCGCCTGGATCTGTCACCCTGACGCTCGGCCCTGACGAGGAACCGCTGCTATTCACTGTGGACAAGAATGGCGAACCTCGGCTATGGCGCAGCCAGGGTGAGACCGGCGAATGGACCGGACTGGGCGGACGGCTGGTTGGTGCGGTCGTTGCCGTCACCGGCCGTGATGGTGGCATCACCTTGTTCGGCCTTGATGCCGAAGGCCAGCTGTTGCAGCGCGCAATAAACCCACGCGAGCCTGGTACCGGCACGTGGCAGGCCATCGGCGGCGGCATGACGGGAGACATCGTGGCATTGCCGCAGGAGGCAGGCACTGCGCTCTTTGCTATTGGCCGTGAAGGACGAATCGTCCACACGCTACTGCGGCCCGGCGAGGATCGGCCGAAGTGGCTACAGCTTGGCGGTCCGCAAGCGGAATGGTTTAACGCCCTGGCGCTGGCCGGTGAACCAGGCGGGCTGCTGCTCTCCGCACTCACCGCCGAACGCGTGCTGCATTACTGCCATTGGCGAAAGTTTCCGGAGGACAAGCCTAACCACCTCTGGCGGGAACAGGGTCCGATCGACCAGGCAGTGCGACAGCAGCCGAATCTTCCCGAAGGTGGGGACAAACTCACGGGGACAGGCACCGCCTGAGGGCGGCGCCTGTCCCCTACACCCCTGCCTCCTTGAGGACCTGTCCTGTATAGGACCGCTTGGCCTTGGCAATCTCTTTGGGTGGGCCTTCGGCCACGATCTCGCCGCCGCGGTCTCCGCCTTCTGGTCCAAGATCGATAATCCAATCCGCGTTTTTGATCATGTCCAGATTATGCTCGATCACCAGCACCGTGTTGCCTGCTTCAACCAATCGATCCAGCACATCAAGCAATCGTTGTACATCGGCGAAATGGAGGCCTGTGGTCGGTTCATCGAGGATGTACATCGTTCGGCCGGTCGCCCGTTTGGAGAGCTCGCGTGAGAGCTTTACTCGCTGAGCTTCACCACCGGAAAGCGTCGTTGCGGACTGGCCGAGTTTCACATAGTGCAGACCGACATCATGAAGGGTCTGCAGCTTCGTTTTGATCAAGGGGATGTGCTCGAAGAACTCCAGCGCATCGTCCACCGTCATATTGAGGACATCGGCTATGCTCTTCCCCTTGTGATGAATCTCCAACGTCTCGCGGTTGTACCGTTGCCCCTTGCACACCTCGCAAGTCACATAGACATCCGGCAAGAAGTGCATTTCGATCTTGATGAGCCCGTCTCCTTGACAAGCCTCACAGCGCCCACCCTTCACATTGAAACTGTACCGTCCCGGTTTATAGCCACGGACACGTGACTCCAGAAGATTGGAGTAGAGATCGCGGATGTACCCGAACAGGCCTGTATAGGTTGCGGGATTAGACCGCGGTGTGCGGCCGATTGGTGATTGATCGATGTCGATCACTTTATCGAGGGCATCGACTCCTCGCAGGTCCTTGCACCCATCGATCTTTGGTTTTTTGTGGTAGAGGAGTTGCGAGAGGGAATGAAACAGCACCTCCAGCACGAGCGTGCTCTTGCCTGACCCAGACACCCCTGTGACACAGGTGAAGAGCCCCAGGGGGATTCGTGCAGTCACATTTTTCAGATTGTGTTTCTCGGCCCCAATCACCGAGAGCGTTCCTCTCGGTTTCCGCTGCCGCTGTGGTACCGAGACGGTCTGGATTCCACGCAGATATTGGCCCGTAAGCGAATTCGGATCAGCCATGATCTGTTGTGGTGTCCCTTGCGCGATCACATACCCGCCCTGCGACCCTGCACCAGGCCCCATGTCCAGGAGATGATCGGCTGCCTGCATCGTCTCAGTATCATGTTCGACCACGACGACCGTATTGCCGAGATCTCTCAACCTGAGCAACGTTTGCAATAACCGGCGATTGTCACGCTGGTGCAGTCCGATCGACGGTTCGTCCAGGATATACAACACGCCGACCAGTCCAGACCCGATTTGCGTCGCCAAACGAATCCGCTGCCCCTCACCGCCAGACAACGTTGCCGCCGCCCGATCGAGCGTCAGATAGTCCAACCCCACATTGACGAGAAACCCTAACCGTTCGCGGATTTCTTTGAGAATCCGATGCGCAATGACTAACTCACGATCGGTAAACTTGAGCGACAGAAAGAAATCAGCCGCCGCACGAACGGAGAGCTTGGTCACCTCGGCGATTGATTTCTTCGAAAGTTTGATGGATAAGCTTTCCGGCCTGAGTCGTGCCCCATGACAGACTTCACAGGGCTCAAGCAGCGTGAAGTCTTCCTCCTCTTCGTTTCCAGGGGAAACGGCATAGCCGATTCCGTCACAGGCCGGACAAGCGCCGTGCGGACTATTGAAGGAAAAGACGCGAGGCGTGACCTCCGGATAACTCACCCCGCACTTGATGCAGGCCAACCGATCACTGTAGAGCCTTGTCTGACCATCCTCTGTCAACACACCGACCAGCCCGCCGGTCAGTTTGACCGATGTTTCAACAGAATCCGCCAAGCGGCGCATCAACGCCTCCCCCGGCTTCATCACTAACCGATCGACGATGATCTCAATCGTGTGCTTCTTCTGTTTATCGAGCGTGAGATCCTCGCCAAGATCCACAATCTTTTCATCGATCCTGGCGCGCACATATCCCGCCTTGCGCATCTCCAGCAATTCTTTCCGATACTCTCCCTTCCGCCCTCGGACGATCGGCGCCAGAATCTGGAATTTCATCCCTTCCGGCTGCGCGGCAATGGCATCGACCATTTGCTGGACGGTTTGCGCTGTGATTTCCTCACCACATTGAAAGCAGTAGGGTCGCCCCACACGGGCGAAAAGGAGACGGAGATAGTCATAGATCTCTGTAACAGTCCCGACGGTGGAACGGGGGTTATGACTCGTGCTCTTCTGTTCGATGGAAATTGCGGGAGACAGGCCTTCGATTGAATCGACGTCCGGCTTCCCCATCTGCTCGAGGAACTGCCGAGCATAGGCGGAGAGCGATTCAACGTAGCGCCGCTGCCCTTCCGCATAGATGGTATCGAAGGCGAGCGACGACTTGCCCGACCCGCTCAAGCCGGTGATGACCACCAGCTTGTCGCGGGGAATTTCGACATCGATGTTCTTGAGGTTGTGCTCGCGCGCGCCTTTGATGATGATGGAATTGCCCATACCGTTTTCCCAACTCGCTTCACTCAGTCCTCAGCACTGCATACTGAGCCCTTCACTCGCAGCGCGGGATTATAGCATTCACAGCATATTCTTGACACTGTC
>DIHK01000014.1 GCA_002420115.1 Nitrospira sp. UBA5698 | reverse complement strand
CAGGCCCAGGCGAATTTCCCCACCGTGCCGAAGGAAACCTATGAGGCGCTCAAGATCGAGCGATCGGCCTCGCCCAAGGAGCTGTACGAAGCGCTCCTCAAGCGGTACCTGGACCCCGCGCAAGGTGTAGGCAAGGGGAAGTATGGAGACTATTGGCAACCGGTCTCCTTCAGTCGGTACTTTGACCCGCACACCTTCTATAAGCCGCCGCAAGCGGTGAAAGAAGTGGCCAGCCGCGAGCAGTGCGTGAAGTGCCACACCGACGAATCCCCGGGCTGGGTGGCGGCGTGGAAGAAGAGCACGCATGCGAATCTGGACAAGATCCGGAAGCTGACCCCGAAGGACGACACCTTCTATAAGAAGGCGAAGCTGGAGGCGGTCGAAGAGAATCTGCGCTCGCTGGGCAAGCTGGGCAAGGGCGAGAAGCTGAAAGAAGTGGGCTGTATCGATTGCCACTTCGACATCAACACCACGAAGAAGGCGGACCACCGCAAGGACATCAAGTTGGCGACCGCCGACACCTGTGGCGCCTGCCACTTGCAGGAATTTGCGGAGCGCGAATCCGAGCGCGATACGATCACCTGGCCGAAGGATCAGTGGCCGAAGGGCCGTCCGTCGCACGCGTTGGACTACAAGGCCAACGTGGAAGTGGAAGTCTATGCGGGTATGCCGCAGCGCGAGATTGCGGATGGCTGCACGGGCTGCCATGTCAATCAGAATAAGTGCGATACGTGCCATGCGCGACATGACTTCAACGTGGCCGAATCCCGGAAGCCGGAAGTCTGCGCCCAGTGTCACAGCGGGGCGGACCACAACAACTGGGAAGCCTACAGTCTGTCGAAGCACGGGTTGAAGTATCAACGGGATAAAGACAAGTGGAATTTCAATATTCCGATCAAGGAAGCCATGGCCAAGGGGGCCGAGACGGCACCGACCTGCCAATACTGCCACATGGAGTATCAAGGTAAGGTCGCCCACAACATCGTGCGGAAAGTGCGTTGGGCCAACTATCCCTTCGTGCCGGGCATTCGGGAGAACATCAAGACCGACTGGGCCGAGAAACGCAATGATGCGTGGGTGAAGACCTGCACCAATTGCCACTCGGAAACCTATGCCAGAGCCTGGATGGAGTTCATGGACAACGGGACGTTCTCCGGCTTGGACAAGTACGACGAAGCCCACCATGTGGTGGAAGAGCAGTACAAGGCCGGGTTGTTGACCGGCCAGAAGACCAATCGCCCGGCGCCTCCGGCACCGGAGACCGATGGGTTTGAGAAGTTCTTCCAGATCTATTGGTCGAAGGGGAACAATCCGGCGGCCAATGAGCTGAAGCTGTTCGAGATGGCGGAAGACCACTTGGTGCAGTTGCACGTGAGCTTGGCCCACCAGTACTGGGGCTACACCTATACGGTGGGATGGGCCGCGATGAACCGGGCCTATGTGGAGATCATGGATGACGATACGCGCTTGAAAGAGAAGTTGGATCTGCAAGCGCGGGTCGCGAAGTTGGAAGGGCACATGAAGAGCAGCTTGCTGGACCTCGATAGCGAGACCGGCAAGATCTCTCTGGGCGGCATCGGCGGAGGCATGATGCTGGCGGGGACGCTTGCGCTCGCCGGCTGGCGCCGGAATAAGAAGTAGGTGCCGTGTCGACGTCGTCCCTGAGTGAACCAGTTTCCCGTCCCTCAGGGGCACAGAAGTTCCTCCCGCCACTAGGACTCTTCCTCGTGGCGGGAGGCCTTTTTTTTCTTGGATGGTTTTCCTACCTCTGGTTTAAACCTGCTCCCGTTCCGTACAGCTATCAGCTTGTTGATGAGGGTGGGATATCAAAGTTCCCAAACCTTCCGTTGCAAGCATGGCCAGACTTAAAGATCAGTAAATATGAGCTGCGGGTTCAGTCCGTCGAGAAGCCGATTGCGGTCGCGTATCGTGCTATGAAGGGGAATGGCAGTTCTGTCTTATTGAACTGGGAAGGTTTGGTTTCTGAGCCGATCGGGTTTATGAGCGGCGAGCTTGCTGAGTTGGCTACTATCGGCACTGATCTCTCCAAGCATGTTCCTAAAGACGGTCTGGTCTTGGCCTGGTGGGACATTTCACGACAGCTTCACCTCTTGTCTGAACGGGAAACGCTGTTTAAGTCTCATCTCGGACAGCCTCTGATCACACCATCCTATTGGAAAGATCGTGTTCCCATTATTGCCGAATATGAGCGGCAATTTTGGGGTGACACAGGATCAACGGAAGAAGCTCAGAAATTTCAGCAATTTATTGATGCACTTTCATCAGAGCCCACAAAAGGCGCTGCGCTGCTTCGCGAATTAGCCGGAGTAAGAGAAGCCTATATTGTGGTGCATCCAACCGACCTTTATAAAGTCGGTCTTCTGCGACCGGATCGAATGGAAATTGCGTTCAAGGATTTTCCCCTAACCGGGAATGTTCATGGACTGGCCAATCAAGTGAAAGCGTGGATGAAGGAATATGGCTACGACACGTATACCCTCCAGTCCCTTTCCGAAAAGGTGGTGCGTGCCTATTTCCTTAACCAGAGCAAGAATGGGAAAATTTTACTCGCTCAACTGTTGCCGCTGATGAATTCAACGCCTATTGACTTCGAAGCGTTGCAACTTGTGCATAAGCATGGCGGCTATTGGGTGTACAAGATCCCAGCTGCTCACAATCCTTCCTAACTCTTGCATTCCAAAATATCGGGCTAGCAGTTCCGAATTTTCTCATGGTAAACTGACGCCGTCAGTAGCGAGCGCAAGTGAAAATGTTGTACGATCAGAGCATTGAGTATTGGGATAGCAAACCAACGGGTCTTATTTATACATCTATCGGAAAGGAGATGCCGTGAATTACCGCATTTTATCTGGATTGGCCGCTGCAGCGGTATTCCTTATCATGGCTGGGGTCGCTTCAGCCGACGGGACATTCGAGGGCAGAAAAAAGTGCTTCAACTGCCACAAGGGAGAGGGTGAAGCCTGGGAGAAGACTCTGCATGGGAAGGCAATGGAATCGCTCAAGCCTAGCAGAGGTAAGAAGAAGGACGAGGCGATGGTCAAGGCCAAGCTTGACCCTAAAAAGGACTATACAAAAGACAAGGATTGCGTTGGGTGCCACGTCGATGGATTCGGTAAGGAGGGTGGGTACGTCATCGAAGAGCCGGAGAAGTTCTTGACCGGCGTCGGGTGCGAGTCCTGTCACGGCGCAGGAAGCGACTACCGTAAGATTCACCGGAAAGCTGGCGAAGCCTATGAGAAGTCACAGAAAACCACCGAGCGTGCCAGTTTGGTTGAGGCTGGGCAGGATTTTGAGTTTCAAGAAAAGTGTAATGCCTGCCACTTAAATTATGAAGGCTCGCCCTGGAAGGGTGCGAAGAAGCCCTATACTCCGTTCACTCCGACCGTCGACAAGAAATACTCGTTTGATTTTGAGAAGTATGTGCGAGACGACAAGGCGATGCACACGCACTTCAAGCTCGCAGGGACATTCACTGGCCCACCAATGCCAAAGTTCCATGAGGAATTCCAAAAGGCCGCAAAGCCGCCGGTGAAGTCCGATAAGGGTGGGGACGAATAACAATGCCAAAGCTCGGAACGTTAATAGCTGGAGCGGTTCTGGGGATAGGGTTTATCACAGTCGTTTTCGGCGGTGAAGCCGCCATCTCCAGAACTGAGTTTTGTATCAGTTGTCACTCTGAAATCTATCCCTATGAGGAGTTGAAGAAGTCTTCACATTGGGGCGCCATTGGTATGGATCCAGGTTGTAAGGACTGCCACGTCCCGCAGGGGCTCTCTAACTTCCATAAAGCAGTATGGACACATGTGGTGGATGGAGTTCCGTTCCTGATTAAAGAATTCACCACTGACTACTCGACCGTTGAAAAATTCAATGAGCATAGGCCGGAAGCTGCATTCCGAGCACGGATGAAGCTCAAGGAGTGGGATAGTCTTACGTGTCGCGCTTGTCATAAGAATACCAAGCCGCCGGGAGCATCAGCCAAGGCTGCGCATGCAAAAATGCAAAGCGAAGGAGCCACCTGCATCGATTGCCACCAGAATCTGGTGCATAAAAAGGTTCCCGAGCATGATCTGAATGCAAGCCTTGCGCAGGGCAAGCCGGTGATCAAGGAAGTGAAAAAGAAGGCAGACGACGACGAGGACGAGTAGGGTTACGACTTTCTTAGTCGTCGATTGGTGGATGTTGAGACGAGGCCGTGCATCATCACTGATGTACGGCCTCGTTCGTTGATACCGGGAAAGTAGTACGATGAAGGGTATTATTTCGCCGGTCCATTCAACCGGAGCGACGTGTTTTCCTGTGCTCCCGTCAATGCCCGTTGTTTCAGTTTCTCCCGCCATCGAGATGAGAGGGCCTTACAATCAGCCAGCTCCTGAGCGGCCTGTCGATCGTGGACCAGGTGGTGCATGACCTGGTTTGCGGCTGACACGGTCCACTGTGGATAGGGACGTTCCTGAAGGACCAGCTTCTGCCCGGTCTGGACGTGCCCTTCCGTGAGGACCCGAAAATACCATCCGGTGCGACCTGTTTCCTGAACCCGAACGGCGAGGTCCTTGATGCGCCAATAGCGAGCCAGTTTCCAGCAGGGTTGTCGAGGCTGAGAAATTTGTACCATCGCCTCTCCAAGTTGAAAGACGTCACCGATGCACACGTCCTGCTCCAAGAGACCTTGCGTGGTCAAGTTTTCTCCAAAGCCACCCATGGGAAGCGGAGTGAATCCGACGGTATGCTCCCAATACGCATAATGTTCATGTGGGTAGACGTTGACGGCCTTGTCGATGCCACCGTGATTAACGAGATCCGCTTGCCCATCACCCGCAAGATTGAGCGTGCCCAACCAAATCAATTCGGTGGTGGACTTCTTGAAGAAGCCGGTGGTCCACTCGTGCAGGGAACCCGATTGATCCAAAAAATCTGCAGTGGCCATACACTGTGGGAGGCCGACCTGTAGGGAGATGATCGTGGCGGTGTGATCCGTGTTCATAAAAACCACCTCATCCGGAGTATCTCTCGCTTCCTGGTCGTTCATGGTCACATGGGGAGCACCAAGAGTTCGGCTTTAACAGGTTCACGATTCACCGATTTTCCTCAACCCCCATCCTGACTTGTACCAATGGGCGAGCCGCTTCATGCCTCGCAAGGTTGGTCCGGCTCCGCCGATCGCCACGGCATCTACTAGGCAGTACCAGGCACCTGCGCCACTCGGGGGATTCCCCTGCGGCCATCCCAAGAGAGGATCAATGGAGGCCCATTCCCAGGCACCGACCGCCGTACCGATTAATTCAAGCCAGGTCGTGATAAAGAACGCTGCCAGGTAAACCATCGGTGAGCGACCGATCAGCAGCCAGACTAAAAAAATGGCAAACAACAAGGCTCCAACCCAATCTCCTCGGTTTGGATAGCCACTGACTCCCCACAGCGACCAGGTTCCCCAGACTCCGATGACAAACAGAGCGATTTTCCCAGGGTGCCGTACAAACAAGGCCGACCGTGCCAGTGCAACTGCGGTCAGATAGACCATCCCATGTCCTGGCGGGACGTAGGCTGGCACATTTTCAAAACGGTAGGTGTAGCCTCCCATGTAAATAGAGGCGAAGTGCTCACCAATGGTTGCAAAGAGGACAGCAATGGCGACTTGCGTTCTGGTTTCACGAGTTTCGCCAATCAATAACGCGACAAGAAAGATCCACGCGCAGACTCCAAGTAGGTGCTGGCGTTCGACGCTGGCACTGATCTCCATGACACAACTGATTGCCACGCTAAAGAACGTGAAGGCGGCAATTGCATAATCCCTAACTCGGTGGCTATCGAGCGTAGTGGGGCCGGGGAAATGACGGACGGCGACTTGAGCAACAGAACGAAGCCACCGCGAGAAGGAAAGAGAAGCTGATGGGGCATTCATGTGTCTTGCGATGTTTTTCGGAAAAGTACACTACCCTGCGTCGTGCCCCTGTCTATCGGCCTCGTTGAACGTGAACTCGAATGTTTTTCATCATACAGGAGGGGGAAAAGGTGGGCAAGTTGGTGAGTGGTCAGTGTGTATGGACGGACAGTTCCGAGGTACGGGCGAGCAGATGTCGACAAGCACATGGACACTGGCCGCCCCTCGTGCTCAGCCGGGTTACGACGGATCATGGGGGGGCGGCCTATGTTCAAGACCAACAGGTCCTTACTTCTTGATCTGTTCCGAAAGAAATCGCTCAAGACCGATTTGGGCGATGGTTCGAAGTCTTGTCTCGAACCAATCAATATGGCCCTCCGTGTCCTCAAGCATGTGCTCCAGCAGATGTCGCGTGGTGAAATCGCCGACTGTGGCACAGTGCGCAATAGCTGTACGAAGCAATTCGACGTCTTCGCGTTCAAATTCAAGATCGGCCCGAAATAACGCCGTGACATCCTTCCCATGCGTCACAGATTCAAGACGTTCCATCTCCGGCGTACCGTCCAAATACAGGATATGATGCACAAGTCCTGCCGAGTGCTGCATCTCGTCGTTTGCGAGATGGCTGTAATACTCATGCAGTCGTTCATATCCCCAGTTTTTACAGAGGCCCGCATGCAGCAGGTATTGATGTATGGCGGTCAGCTCGGCAGTGAGTATGTGATTGAGTTGTTCCAGGACCCCTTCTTTGGCCTTCATGATCTCCCTCAAGATTCGTGTGTAATCTGTTCAGCCAGGTAGTTCTCAAGCCCAACCTGTTTGATGGTTTCCAGTTGAGTTTCGATCCAATCGATATGGGCATCGACATCCTTCGCCATATCTTCCAGCATGTGTCGAGTCGTGAAGTCCGTTACTTTTGTGCAGTGGACGATTCCTTCATTCAGCAGAGTCAGCATCTCCTGTTCAGCCTTCAAGTCTAATTTCAGTTGTTCTGCAACGGTCTCACCAACTTGGACCGTGTTCATGCGCTGTACATTCGGGACCCCTTCCAAATAGAGGATATGACCGATCAGTTCATCGGCATCCTTCATTTCATCAATGCTCCGTTCCCGCACCTTGCGATGCAGCCGTTCATAACCCCAGTTCTCACACATCTTGGCATGAACGAAGTACTGATTGATGGCCGTCAGGTCTGCGGTCAAAACCTTATTTAAAATGGTGATAACCCCTTCTTTTGCCTTCATGATGAATGCCCTCCTTTTCGTATCAGCCCCGTCGTCTGTTCTCATTATCAGCACGTCTCGGCCTTGTCGTCAACTCAAGCAATAGATACATTTCGAGTTTGTCTCTCAGTGTCGATGAAATGGGTTCTCAGTATTGCGAGAGCCCGTGTGTCCAGAAGATGCCATCTTGATGGATGGGTGGAGTGGCGCTGGGGAATCCGGACTATACCATCGCGCATCCTGCCACCATCGAGTACTTGAAAGAATCGCTTACGGGGTGGTACATTTTTCAGATCTTAATTGCTTGGAACATTAACGGTAGCTATTGAAGTCATGATGAAGCAAACAACACGCGTCGGTGTCCCACTCTTTATTCTTGCGATCACAACGGTTTTCAGCCCAGGGCTAGCTGCTGCGCACGGCAATGTGGCCATCGAGGAGGATATCTGTGTGCGCAAGGTCGGTGGGAATATGGTGCACTTAAGCGCTTACCAACCGCAGATCGAGCCGAAGGCCGAGTATTGTACGGATATCCCTGATGTCGGTGATACGTTTCTCGTCGTCGATCTTGTTGATCCAGGGCTCCGCGCGCTCCCGGTGGGTGTCAAGATCATTCGCGGAGTCAATGAAAACGAGCAAGACGAGGCCAAGACGGTGGCGTATTGGAAACCGGTCTCTCATCCGGATGGAATTCTTAGAGGCGAAGCACGATTGGAGAAGGGCCTCTACAAGTTGATCATTACGGCGGAAGGCCTGAGCCCTTCTGCGTATTTACTCCGAGTGCAACAGGTTGACTACTCAAAGCTGGGGCGTTCAGCGTTAGGGCCACTGGCACTGTTGCTGGTGCTTGGCGTGGTGGGGTATGAACTCTCGAAGTCGAGTAGAATGCGAAATTGGTGGGCGTCCCGACGGCGTTCGTAGAAAAGCTGGGCGGGCAATTGGGTATGTCGATGCAGTCACTTCACTTTTCCACAGAGGGATCATTTATGAGGCCTTTCGTCTATCTTAAGCTGACAATTGCATGTGTGGTATGTGCGCTGAGCGTCTTTGTCTCGACGCAGGTCCACGCTCACGGCGGACTGTCCATGGCCGAGGATATGTGCAAGCTCACGGTCGGTCCGTACACGATGCACTTCAGCGGGTACCAGCCGGAGAATACGCAGCAGAAGCAATTCTGTGAGGACATTCCTGCAACGGGCCATACGATTGTCGTGCTTGATTATATTGAGCAAGACCTGCGCACTCTTCCCGCTGCAGTCAGGATTATCAAAGACACTGGGTCAGAGGACAATCTCGAGGCCAATACCGTCTTCCATCTTCCGGCGAAGGTCTACGCCAATGGTTCCATTGACTTTAACCATACCTTTGAGCAGCCTGGTAAATTTGTCGGGATCGTGACGGTTGGCGAAAAGGGAGAACATATCTCCAAATTTCCATTCTCGGTAGGGGAGCCGAAAGTATTTTCAAAATTCCTGAACATTTATATGATTCCCGTCGCTGCCGTGCTCATCGTTGGGGGTATTGTCTTTTTCATGCGAGATCGCGGAAAGCCTTCACAGATCGCAGCTTCCTAATACGGGCAGCATCGACGGTACGATGCATTGAATTGTAAGGAAAGAAGAGGTCCTACGATGTTTTCTTATGTTCTGGTTCGTGCATGGATCTGTTGTCTCTTTCTGTTGGTCGCCGCGCCGTTTCCGGCGATGGCCCAGCATGGACATGAATTAGCAGCGGATACCTGTGTGCTCAACATCGGTCCGTATAAGATGTTTTTCCATAGCTATCTGCCGGATATGTATTACGATCGGCAATTTTGTCAGGAGCTTCCCGCCATCGGGAACGCGGTCCTGGTTCTGGATTTTGTAGAACATGAACTTCGTTCCGTCCCGGTTGAGGTGAGGGTAATCAGCGATACCGGCTCGGAAGAAAATCTTGAGGCCTCAACAATTGCGCATCTTCCGTCCAAGGTCTATCCAACCGGATCGATTGACGTGAAGTATAATTTTGACAAGCCCGGCAAGTTCGTGGGTCTTGTTTCAGTCGGTGAAAAGCAGGAGCATGTTTCTCGGTTTTCATTTTCAGTTGGTGAAACAGGAGTGGTCTCGCACCTGATGCACTATATCACCGTGTTTATACCGGTTCTGGTCGGTCTTTTCGTGGCGGGGTATTATACCTTTCGCGATCGTCAGAAGCCTTCACGGACCAGCGTATCATAGGCACCACGCTGATACAGAATTGCTGACCCAAGTGACTGATGAGGCTAAATATTCTTCGGAACCACAATGGAGCATGCGGAAGGCTGATGATCGCATCACTGAATAAGCGCAAGACTCTACGGGTTGGTCTCTTTCTCGTGGTGGCATTAGCGGTAGGCATGCCTGCGGCTTCGGCGCTCGCCCATTCGATGTTGGTGAAGGCAGAGCCGGCTCGACGGGCGGTCCTCACAAAGGCACCAAATCAAGTGCGTCTGTGGTTCAATGAAAAGATTGAGGGGGATTACGCGTCGTTGATCGTTCTGGATGACAAGAAACAGTCGATTACCGATGTCAAGCCGACCCTCGCATCTGATGACCCTAAGTCGATTATCCTGCCGTTGCCCGAGTTGCTCCCCGGCAAATACTCCATCAAGTTTCGTGTCCTCTCAGTCGATGGGCATGTCGTCGAGTCGTCTTTCGACTTCACGGTGAAGGGCGAAGCACAAAAGAAATGATCGAGTTTGCTGGTGCGCTGTTTCGCGGTCTGCAGCTTGTGTCCTCGATGCTGCTGATCGGCGGGTGCGTGTTTTTGGCTATTGCCGATCATCAAGGCGCTGCGCCGGGGCCTTCTTGGCGGACACGTTTGGTCAAGACCTTCCCATGGTTGGCCCTCACTCTCCTTGTCGGTTTATTCGGCCTGCTCGCCACCACGACAGCTCAAGCGACCGGGGTTTCTGGTAATGCATGGAATCTGCAAGCCTGGACGGACTTTTTGCAGAAGACGCGAGTCGGATTTATTTGGATCCTGCGTGCGACGAGTGCTCTCGCCGTCCTTGTGGTTGTGCTGTACATTCGGACTTCGCCTCCGGCGCAATGGCGGTACATTGCGGGGGCCGTCGTCGCTGCGCTGACCCTGGCTCTGGGTTCTCTCGCGAGTCATTCCGCCGCCGAGGAGCAGGCAGTCTTGGCCACGGTGATCTATGCCCTACATCTCATCGTCGCCAGTGTCTGGTTTGGCGGGCTTCCTGGCGTGATCCTTGTGGCCTCTACGGCGGTGACTGGCCCGATGAGCGACAGATCCCGTGCCAGTGAAGTGTTGAGTAGATTTTCAGCATTGGCGCTGTACACGATGATCACCATCATCGTCTCGGGTCTCATCGTGGCCAATCGCATGATCGATACCAATTACGCCGGATTGGTGGCGACCACCTACGGGTGGCTCCTCATCACGAAGTTGACGTTGCTGGGGATCATTCTTGTAATTGCATCACGCGCCAAGTCGGTGTGGGTGCCGGCGCTGAACCAGAGTCCTGACAGCGCCGCAGCCGGCGGGCAGAAACTCCAGACGTGGGTGAGAATCGAGTTCAGTCTGGCTATCTTGCTTGTCATCGTCGCAACGGTGTTAGCCAATGCCGTACCGGCCAAACACGATGTCATCGATCATTGGCCCTATCCCTTCCGATTTTCAATCGATGCCAATTGGGTTGATCCGTTGGTGCGCACCATCGTACTGACAGGCCTCGTGTTCCTCATCACGGCCGGAATCACGATCGTTCTCGGTCGCAAGAAACAGTGGGCAACTTCGTGGCGAATCGCTATTCCGACAATGTTGGGAATTCTTGGCCTTGGCGCGACGCTGTATCCCCTTTCCGTGCAATCGTACCCGGAAACCTATCGGAAAACGCCGGTCCCGTTCGATGCCATCTCGATTGCCAATGGGGTTGACCTCTTTACGGCGAACTGTATTCCGTGTCATGGACCGCAGGCAAAAGGAAACGGCGTCTTGGCGAAAGCGTTACCGAAGCAACCGGTTGATCTTCTGACGGAACCTCATACTGCCATGCACACGGCGGGTGATTTCTTCCATTGGCTCACCTACGGACGATTCAACGGAGTCATGCCGGCCTTCGGGGAGAAGCTTTCAGAAGAAGACCGATGGGATCTGCTGAACTTTCTTCATGCCAATAACCGAGGGTATCAATCGAGAATCATTACCCCCCGTATTCTGCCTGAACAACCCTTTCTGGCGACGCCGAACTTCTCGTACGTCGCGCACGATGGCACAAGCGGTACGCTGAAAGATTTCCGTGGCAAGCAAGATTTACTGCTTGTCCTCTTCTCCTGGCCGGAGTCGCGTGAGCGGCTCGAACGACTCCGTTCTTTCGCGGACGAGATCGTGAAGAATAATGCCGCTATATTAGCCGTCCCGATGACGGACTTGTCGTCCGATGACTTGGCTGCGGTTGTGCGGGGTATGCCATTCCCGGTCGTTACGCAGGGGGCGCGCGAGATCTCCAGCAGTTATGCCCTGTTTCGAAGGACGCTCTCTCTTCCTGACTTGTTTGGAGAAGGGACGAGACCGAAGCACATCGAGTTTCTTTTTGATCGATTTGGATACCTACGGGCTAGGTGGATCTCTCAGGGGGATGGAGCTGGCTGGACGGACGTCGCCCTCTTGACGCAACAAATTACGCAGCTCAATCAGGAGCGAGAAATTCTCCCGCCTCCTGGCGACCACGTTCATTGACAGCCGCTTTCCCTCCTTGGGGATCTGTATGCCGGTCAGCCGCGCTGGTCTGAGTCGCACCTTCCGCTCAGCAGTGCCAGGAGGGCGATTCTGGCTACGCTCCATTCATCAGTCTCCATCATCAATCTTCAAGCCTCTATGTTCTGAGTAGGATCTTACCTGTCTACGCAGGAAGCTATGGATGGGATGTGGTCGGACTTTGCCGACCAAGCCTGATAGCCGAGAAAGGAATGAGGCAGTTCTTGAATGAGTCAGCTGTCTCTCTCGTTCACTCAGTTACCCCTACCAATGTGTGATCTTGACTTCCCAGATTCTGAAGGAGTATACCTCAGGCACCTGACTGAGGCCCTGATTTGAGCTGTAGCGTGGGGATTTGGTTAGTCTTCTTCATGATATCTTCATGATATTTTGCTTGACTCATCTTAAAGCTTTGTCGGATACTTGCGGACCTTTTACGGGCTCCATCGCGAAGTTTCATGCAATGCCTGCGATGGGGGGTGCTTGTTTGGACTATGGTAATCAGCAGTAGTTGCGCGTTTTCATTTAAAACAAGGAGGTAGCGGACATGGCAGCTGACAGTTCCGGGCGGGGCTATGACGTCTCGCAGTGGTACGATTCGAAGCCGGTGAAGATCGGCTGGTTTGCGATGTTGGCGATCGGAGTGTTTTGGGTGGTGTATCAGCGGACCTTCGGGTATTCGCACGGGTTGGATTCGATGACCCCGGAGTTCGAGTCGGTGTGGATGGGGCTGTGGCGGTTTAACATC
>DIHK01000062.1:126440-127208 GCA_002420115.1 Nitrospira sp. UBA5698 | reverse complement strand
TGATGGCATATTGAGGATGAATCCGCCGAAGCCAGTCTTGGTCCAACGAGCTCCGTGCTCCGTGATGCGGCACCTTCAGGACTGTGACAGGTTGGTATCCATTCTCCGGTAGCCGGTGGAGTCCGCCGGTTTCAATATCCGCGGCGAAGAGAATGGAATGGGCGCCACAGTCTAATCGAGACACGATCGAACGGTTGTTCAGCTCTGTCCCGGTGTGAAAAGACTTGGGATCAGCAGGCGTCTCATCTTGTTGTGGGTTGAGAATCCCGAGACGGCACGGACCTGAGGCTAGGACCTCTTGCCCTTGGATGGCGGATTGTTTCGGGATGCCATGTGAATGAAGGGCAGAGGTGAGATCTGTCACGAATTGCTCCTCTCGCTCTACCCCTTGGTCCCAGAACTGTCCCACGGACAGATGTTGGATGATCCAGATCAACCCACCGACATGGTCCATCTGTTGATGCGTGCCGATCACGTAGTCAATATGCGAAATGCCCCTGTTCCAGAGAAACGGCGCGACGACACTTCGTCCCATGTCGAACCGATCATGGCGCGCCCCGCCGTCGATTAAGACCGTTTGTCCATCAGGAAGTTCAACGAGGGCACTGTCTCCCTGGCCCACATCAAGAAAGGTGACACGCCAGTGATCGCCGTCGCCTTGATGATTCGGAGGCACCAGCCACCACACCATGAGTGCGAGTGCCATTCCGGTTCCTGCCAGCCGCCATCGTGTTGAAAGGACCGGCAGGCTTGCGACAACGGCTCCGG
>DIHK01000062.1:119360-126116 GCA_002420115.1 Nitrospira sp. UBA5698 | reverse complement strand
CCAGTGACCAGCCACGTAAAGACATATTCTAATCCAGGTCCCCAGGCCAACACCTCGGCACCGGTCATCATGGTCCAGATCGCCATGCCAAGCCCGAAGGGAACGAGAATGAAGCCGGTGAACGGGATGGCGGCAAGATTTGTAAGGACACCCAACCATGGCACCTGATTGAAATAGAATGCGACCAAGGGGAACGTGGTCACGGTGAGGACCGCACTGAATGACAAGGCCTTGGCTCCAGAGAGGGTCGCACGGGACATCCATCCCTGCGCACTCTTGGTAGGATCCTTGTTCCATGCGTCTACGAATCCGATCATCCGGATCATGACGAAGACGGAGAGAAACGACAGCTGAAAGGAAATGTCGAAGATCGCACGGGGATCATGGCACACAATCAAGAGCACAGCGACCGCCATGGTATGGTTCAGATGCCGGTCGTGTCCCAACCAGACGGCGACCATCGCCATCGTGATCATGACGAGTGATCGCACGGTTGCCAGTTCAGCCCCAGCCAGGAGGGCGTACAGTGCGACCGCCGGCCAGGTGAACAGAATCGCAAGCTGTGAAATGATCAGCCTTCTGGTGATGGTCAATATGAACATGGTCGGCATCCGTACGATTAAGCATCTCACGATCCAATAGACGACTGCTGCGACAAGACCGAGATGCGAGCCGGAGATCGACAGCAAGTGAACTGTGCCAGTGGCCATAAACCAATCTTGCAGTTCCTGCTCGAGGTAGCCCCGTTCCCCGATGATCATGCCGAGTACAACTCCCAGTGCCGGTTGATGCACGCTACGAATCGCAGCGTCCCGGATGCTGGTTCGCCAATGATCGATCTGATTCCATCCACGCCATCGAAGACTCACGGCTCCGGATTCCAACAGAGTGACTGCCTGAGCTCCAACGATGGTCCCGACGAGGTCGATTCCTTGATGTTCAAGATAGCCGGCATAGTCGAATCCACCTGGATTCAACCCTCCTCGTGGAGGGTGATAGCGGCCGTGGACGGCCACCAGATCGCCCTGATGCAAGGTGAGTCCTGGATTGCGCCATACCACCCGTAGGCGCGTGCTTCCATCATCCGTCCGAAGAATGATCGTTTGGCGCCCGGCGCCATGCTGAACCGGGACAATGACACGGCCAGTGAGAACGGTCTGCTCAATGGTGAGGGCCACTGGCAGTGGGCGGTGGGATGCTGGCGCGGTGCTCGTGGACCAGTAGATAATCCCAGACAGCACACAGAGGTAGAGAACGAGTGCTGACTGTATCGTGAGATAGCCGTTTCGCTCAATCAGCGATAAACCAACGGCCATGGCAACAAGAACGGTTAGGACAGAGAAGGGAAAGAACTGAACCTGTGCTCCGCACACCAGTCCAATGAGAAAAGCAACGGTAAGGGATGGCAGCATGAGCGTTCCTCATGCACAGGGAGAAACGCTCAGCCGATATGGGCTTGCACCACTCGGGCAAGCTCGTCGGCGACGTCTTTGACGACCGACGCGTGCTCGCCTTCGACCATGATTCGTAACAATGGTTCGGTTCCGGAGTATCGGATGAGCACACGACCGCTTCCGTTGAGACGACGGTTGTTTTCTTGAATCGCCCGGTCAATCTCAGGAATCGACTCCAAGACCGGTTTCTGTTTGACCTTGATATTGACCAGAATTTGCGGCACTGCGGTCATTGCCTTGGCAAGTTCGGACAATGGCTTCTTGCTGCGCTTCATCAACGACAAGATTTGCAGGGCCGAGATCAGCCCATCTCCGGTCGTATTGTGGTCGAGAAAGATGAAATGCCCGGACTGTTCTCCGCCGAAGTTATATCCCTCCGCCAACATCCGTTCGAGCAGGTATCGATCTCCGACCGGCGTGCGGATCAGTGTGATTCCGGCCTTGGCCATCGACAACTCCAGACCAAAATTACTCATGACCGTACCGACCAGCGTGCGGTTGGCGAGAAGACCCTGGTGGTGGAGATCGAGGCCAAGCGCCGCCATGACATGGTCCCCATCGACGACCGTTCCCTGCTCGCAAACAAAAATGGCCCGGTCGGCATCTCCGTCCAGCGCGATGCCCAGATCGGCCTGATGCAGACGGACGGTCTCTTGCAAGAGTTCAGGATGAACGGCCCCGCATCCCTGATTGATATTCATGCCATTCGGTTTGTTCCCAATCACCTCCACAGTGGCACCCAATTCTCTCAAGACGGTCGGAGCCACTTTGTACCCTGCACCGTTGGCACAGTCTACGACAAGCTTGATCCCCTGGAAATCCAAATCTTTCGGCAGTGACCGCTTGGCAAATTCAATGTATCGTCCGTCAGCATCATCGATTCGATAGGCCTTTCCAATCAAATCGGCAGTGGGTCTCAGGTGATTAATTTCATCTGACACAATGAGCTCTTCAATGCGCGATTCGACTTCATCGGGAAGCTTGAAGCCATCGCCCGAGAAGAACTTAATGCCGTTATCCTGGTAGGGGTTATGCGACGCCGAGATAACGACGCCCGCATCGGCGCGTAGACTCCTGGTCAAAAAGGCGATGGCCGGTGTCGGCATCGGCCCGACCAACAGGACATCGACCCCCATGGAGCAGATTCCCGCCGTCAGGGCGGATTCGAGCATATAGCCGGAAATTCTCGTGTCTTTGCCGATGACGATCTGGTGACGTCCCGCTCGTCGCATAAAAATATGCGCGGCGGCTCGCCCCAGCTGCATGGCTGTCTCACTCGTCATCGGATCAAGGTTGGCGACTCCGCGCACACCGTCCGTTCCGAATAATCTGCGCATCATTTTCCCTCTCTCTGCGATGGCCAAGCACGGCTTGCTGCCGAAGCCACCTTCACAACATCCATCATCATCGCGACATCATGGACACGAATAATCCGAGCGCCTCGGTCCACCGCCAATGCGACGGCGGCTGCCGTGCCCCATTCGCGATGTTCGACTGATTTACCGAGGATCGTTCCGATAAACGCCTTCCGTGACAGCCCAACCAGCAGCGGACGATTCAGAGTCAACAACGAGGACAACCCTCGAAGAAGTTCGAGATTATGGAACATCAGCTTACCAAAACCAAATCCTGGATCAAGCACGATGTTTGTTCGCGCAATCCCCGCACTCAGGGCATGTTGCATACGTTCTTCAAGAAACAGCACGACCTCGCTGCGTACATCTGCATAGCTCGGTGCGAGCTGCATGGTTTGAGGCGTTCCTTGCATATGCATGAGGACGACGGCGGCGCCTGATCCTGCGATCACGGAAGCCATGGCCGGATCCTGTCTCATCGCACTCACATCATTAATGATCGAGGCCCCATGATCCAGAGCACATTTAGCGACACGTGACTTCGTGGTATCGATGGAAATGGGAACGGAGATCCGGCGGGCCAGTTCTTCAACGACCGGAAGCACACGATCCAGTTCATCCTGCTCACTGACGACATGTGAGCCAGGCCTGGTGGATTCTCCGCCGATATCGATGAGATCAGCACCCTGTGCGACAAGATCCATTGCGTGTGCAATGGCTCGTTCGGGTTTGAGATAGCGTCCACCATCGTAAAACGAATCTGCCGTGATGTTGACGACGCCCATGATGAGAGGGCGAGTCCTGCACTCAATCTTGTGGCCTTTCGCCAAAAACCATTGTTCCGAGGGGGTCGCTTGTATGGACATCTGTTGCAACGAGACCATCACCAGGTGTGGACACAATGCCGGAACGTCAAGCGAACGGGAGCCATATCCATCGAGGTAAAGGCTCAGCCCACATGTATTGGACAGTACCAGCACGGCTCCCTAAGAAGGGAGCCGTGCTGTGAATAGATTAGGCAGGAACAGTTTGGGAGGAAGACTGCAACAAAATCTGGTCGATTTCTGGGGCGTCCAATACTTCTTTTTCAAGCAGGGCCTCCGCCAAGGCCTTGAGACTTGTCATTTGTTCGGTCAGGACTCGACGCGAGCGTTCATAGTTTTCCGTAACGAAACGCTTGATCTCGAGATCGATTTCGAGAGCGACTTGATCGCTGACATCCCGCTTCGTCGCGAAGTCTCGACCAAGAAATACGGAGTCTTCCTTCTGCCCAAAGGTCAACGGCCCTAACTTTTCGCTCATACCCCACTCGCAGACCATCTTACGTGCCAGATCGGTAGCACGTTCCAGATCGTTACCTGCTCCCGTCGTGACATGCTGAAAGACCAGTTCCTCGGCCACTCGCCCACCCATGAGAATCGCCAAGGTGTTATAGAGAAATTCCTTTGAATAGTTATGACGGTCGTCGGTCGGTAGTTGCATCGTCACACCAAGTGCACGGCCTCTCGGGATAATCGTGACTTTATGAACCGGATCTGTCCCAGGGAGAAGTTTAGCCATCAAGGCGTGGCCCGCTTCATGATAGGCCGTGATACGTTTCTCCTCATCGGTCAGAATCATACTCTTCCGTTCCGCACCCATCATGACCTTGTCTTTGGCCATCTCAAAGTCGATGTTTTCGACTTCCTTCTTGTTTTGACGGGCGGCCCACAGCGCGGCCTCATTCACGAGATTCTCCAGGTCAGCACCGGAAAACCCAGGGGTCCCCCGAGCAATCTTCTCCAACTCGACATTCCCTGAGATAGGAACCTTTTTCGTATGAACTTTCAGGATTTCAGAACGGCCTTTGAGATCCGGTCGATTCACGACGACCTGGCGATCGAAGCGCCCCGGTCGTAGTAAGGCAGGATCGAGCACGTCAGGGCGATTGGTGGCCGCAACCAAAATCACTCCTTCGGTCGTATCAAATCCGTCCATTTCAACGAGCAATTGATTGAGCGTTTGTTCCCGCTCGTCATGTCCCCCTCCCAGGCCTGCGCCACGCAGACGACCAACGGCATCAATTTCATCGATGAAAATGATGCAGGGGGCGTGTTTTTTCCCTTGTTCAAAGAGATCGCGTACGCGTGAAGCCCCGACCCCGACAAACATCTCGACGAAGTCGGACCCGCTGATGCTGAAGAACGGCACACCAGCCTCTCCGGCGATCGCTTTGGCCAGGAGAGTCTTGCCCGTTCCAGGGGGACCAACGACGAGCACACCTTTCGGAATACGTCCGCCCAGTTTCTGAAACTTTCTAGGGTCTTTCAGGAACTCGATAATCTCAAGGACCTCTTCTTTTGCCTCATCGACACCCGCAACATCGGAGAATGTGACTTTCTTGCGTTCTTCCGTCAACATCCGCGCCCGACTTTTTCCAAAAGACAGGGCCTTATTCCCCCCGATCTGCATCTGGCGCATGAGGAAAAACCAGAGGCCGAGGAACAAAATAAACGGGCCCCACGTGACCAGAAACGTGATGTACCAGGGACTCTCGTCCGGTGGTTTGACCTCAATCTGTACCTCTCTCTCCCGAAGGACCTTCACAAAATCGGGGTAGTCGGCTGAA
Source organism: Nitrospira sp. UBA5698 (assembly GCA_002420115.1). Taxonomy (GTDB): domain Bacteria; phylum Nitrospirota; class Nitrospiria; order Nitrospirales; family Nitrospiraceae; genus Nitrospira_D. The sequence continues at coordinate 120,699 of DIHK01000062.1, read as the reverse complement.
TAGGTACGGATGCGAGTTTTGTCTTTCAACACGCCGCTGATGTGGTTACCTTTGATGATGACTTTTTCAAAATCACCTTTATCGAGCTTCGACATGAAGTCGCTGAAGATCACTTCTTCTTCCGGCGCATGCGTCGGAACACTGAATAAGTTGAACAGGAGAATCATGAACAAGCCGACGACGACCCAGAAAAGCAGGTTCTTGACCCGGGAATTCATCCAGTTCTCCTTGGCGATAACGTTGGATGGAAAGCGTTTAGGAATTGATGGGATGTTAACACACGCTTGTCCATATTGACAACAGCTCGCAAGAAAATGCTACAGCTCCGACTCACTCGATTGATCGAGCACCGCGAGGTACGGAAGGTTACGATACTTCTGCTGATAATCCAGGCCATATCCAATGACGTACTGATCAGGAATTTTGAAGCCGATGTATTGCACGTGCACATCGACGACACGACGCTCCGGTTTACTCAACAATGTACAGACATTGATACTCTTCGGTTTCCGCCTCGCCAAGGTCTTCATGAGATATTGAACCGTCAATCCTGAATCAACAATGTCTTCGACCAGCAGCACGTCTTTGTTCTTGATCTGTTCGGTCAACTCCGTCACCAACTTCACTTTGCCGGATGTCTTGGCTCCTGTCCCGTAACTTGTCACCACGATGAAATCAATTCGCACGGGAATGCGAACGGCTCGAGCCAGGTCGGCAAAGAACGCATACGCTCCCTTCAGTACGCCGACAAGCACCAGGTCCTTCCCGGCATAGTCGGTGCTTATTTGTCGTCCTAACTCGCGGATCCGATTCCGCATCTGCTCCTGGGTGATAATCGGGCGTCCAAACATACGTTCCATCTCAATCGGTTCCTTCTGCGAGAGGTGGTGGAGTGACTGTGATAACCAAGCAGCGTGCGGTCAGGGATGTCGGCACCCAGCGCTCATCTTGCCGATACCCAACGATCCAGAGAATGCCCTCGGGGGCCACAACCAGGGGAATACGATCTCGCCGTGCCATTGGAATCTTCATATCCGTAAAAAAGTCCTGCAATTTCTTCGAATGCCCACCCATGCCGCGGGGACAAAAACGATCGCCCGGCACCCACCTTCGGATAGTCAGCGCGTGCGTGATTCGGTCGGCATCCACCAGAATCTGGTTCTGCCCCGGTACGAGTTCTCTACGATCGTACTCCTGCAGTTGTACCTGAAGTCGTTGTTCCGTTCCAGGCCAGATGAGTTCTCCTGGGATGGGTATGGGGATGCAAGGCGCGTCAGCATCCCAGTGCCGTCGATCGTACCGACGCCCTGTCGGAAATGGAATAAAGCGAAGCGCCTGC
>DIHK01000062.1:0-119025 GCA_002420115.1 Nitrospira sp. UBA5698 | reverse complement strand
GGGTCAGATCGGCGAAGCAGTTGTCGAAGACAGCGCCGTTGCAGGGGTAGTGGGAGATCGACTAGAGTCCGGCGATCAAGCGTCCATGCTCCGGTTGAGTCCCATTTTACAGCAGACGCCGTGCGGACAGCCACTTCTTGGTCCAGATAGTGATCATCGGCCCGACAGAGGTCAGCGAGTCTGCAGAGTGCTGTGGTACTTGATGGAACCAACTGAGTGAGGAGCGGAATGACCTCTCGTCTGATTCGGTTTCTGAGGTAGAGCGATTTCGCATTGCTCGAATCTTCCCGATAAGACACACCTGCCGTACGCAGGTAGGTCAGGATCTCCCGCCGCGTTGTCTCGTACAACGGTCGTACAACCGCATCGTCACGGACTGACGGCATGCCGGAAAGACCGGTCAACCCCGCCCCTCGAAGCATCCATAAGAGGACCGTCTCTGCCTGATCATCCGCCGTATGACCGACCGCAATGCGATCCGCTCCAGACATCGTTCTGATTTCCTGCATCAGACGATATCGAATGTCACGAGCTTCGGCTTGTAGTGAGGCAGTTCGACGATCAGTTTGAATGTGCGCCCTGCGCACATGAAGAGGTACGGCCAGACTGTGGCACAGTGCTTCTACAAACCGCTGATCCTCCTCGGATTCAGTGCCCCGCAACCCATAGTTGCAATGGATGGCCGTCAGGGTCAGTTTCCAAGGAGACCGGAGTTGATGCAGGATCGATAACAATGCGACAGAATCCGGACCGCCCGAGATGGCGACCACTAGATGCTGTCCTGGTTGAAAGAGGTTTCTGGATCGAACCGTTCGAACGACGTGACGTACGAGAGCAGGCCAAGCCGTTCTGTTCATGGAGTTGCGTGAAGTTGGTTGCAAGAATCCATCACGCTCCACAGATGTCGTGATAGCGACGGAGGGTGGCTCTCGCTGATTCCACATCGATGGCAATTTGTCGGCTCAAGGCTTCTTCACCATTGAACTGTGCGTCGCCGCGGATACGGTCGATCAATTCAACCCTGATCATGTGCCCGTAGAGGTCATACTGTCCATCGAAGATGGAGACTTCCACTCCTCGTACTTCTCCATGGAAGGTCGGTTTGTTCCCGATATACGTGACGGAATCATGTCGATCGGTCCCCATGGTCGTGATCGAGGCATAAATTCCATCGGCAGGGGTGACACGGTGTGGAGGAAGCGACAGATTGGCGGTCGGACATCCTAATGTCCGCCCCCTGCCCTTCCCAGGAGCGACGATCCCGCTCAGGGCATAGGGTCGGCCGAGTAACTTCATTGCCTGGGCGACGTGTCCGGCCACAATGAGCTGTCTGATTCTCGTTGAGCTGACGACTCCCCCGTCGAGGGTCACCGGAGGTGTTGGATGGACGATGAAGCCAAACTGATCACCGAGCCGCCCCAGATCCTCGATCGTGCCGGCTCGCTTGTGTCCAAACGCAAAATGTTGTCCGACAAAAATCTCCTTAAGGCCAAGTCCCTTGGAAAGCACCTGTGCCGCGAATAGTTCTGGAGTCAGCGACGCGAACGCTCGAGTGAACTCCACGAGCACCACTTCATCGATGCCTGCTTGCTCGAAGCGAGCGAGTTTTTCATGTTCGTCGGTCAGAAACCGAAAGTCGGCTTGAGGCGCCAGAATTTTCACCGGATGTGGATCGAATGTGAGAACCATTGCGGTTCCCTCCTTCTTGCGTGCCGTCTCGATTACCCGCTGTAACAGGGCGTGGTGGCCACGATGGTGTCCATCAAAATTCCCGATGGTTCCCACGGGATAGAGGCGACCCGTTTGGCTGGAATATCCGCGGGTTACTTTCATTGAGGTGAACGAAGCAGCTGAGCCGCGTCTTTGGCGAAGTAGGTCAGAATCAGGTCGGCCCCCGCCCGCTTGATGGCCAAGAGCGATTCCATCATCGCCCGCGACTCATCGAGCCATCCCGCCTGCGCCGCAGCTTTGATCATGCTGTACTCTCCACTCACTTGATAGGCCGCCAGCGGAAGGAGAATACGGCGACGAGCGGTGGCAATGATATCGAGGTACGGCAACGCCGGCTTCACCATAATGATGTCGGCCCCTTCCTTGATATCTAAGTCGATTTCGCGCAGCGCCTCCCGGGCATTGGCAGGATCCATCTGATAGGATTGCCGGTCGCCGAAGTGAGGAGTCGAGAAGGCTGCATCGCGAAAGGGTGCGTAGAAGCAGGACGAGAACTTCGCCGCGTACGCCATAATGGGTAGATCAGAGAAGCCGGTCCGATCCAACTCTCTCCGAATCGCCGCCACACGCCCGTCCATCATATCGGATGGTGCCACCATGTCGGCTCCTGCCTCGGCGTGGGTGCGCGCCATAGTCGTCAGGCAGTCCAGCGTCTCATCATTGAGAATCTTCCCATCCCGGACGATTCCACAATGGCCGTGGCTGGTATATTCATCGATACACACGTCCGTGATCACCATCAACTCCGGGACCTGCTGCTTAACGGCTTTGACGGCTCGCTGCACAATTCCGTTTGGATCCAAGCCTGAGCTGCCACGGTCATCCTTGTACGCTGGAATGCCGAATAAAATAATGGCTGGAATCCCGACTGCACGAAGCTCAACCGCCTCTTTGACAAGCAGATCTATGGACAGTCGACATTGACCGGGCATCGACTCGATGGCTTCACGCCGACCCTGCCCTTCAGTCACGAACAGTGGAGCGATAAAATCCGCCGGCGAGAGATGCGTTTCTCGCACCATCCGTCGTAGCGGTTCCTGCTGCCTGAGTCGACGAAGGCGATGGATTGGAAACCCCATGTCGTGTCCTTTATGGCTGTGAGCGATGGGCCAGGAAGACCACAATGCCTCGAACCGAGATCATTCCCCTGAGCTGGCCATCCCGTGTGAGAGCTTCATGACGATGGATCGGAAACTCCATAGCGAGGAGCCTTATTTCCGAGGGAGATTGGTTAAGAAGACGACTAAGTCTCGGACCGAGATGATTCCGACCAACTGGCCGTCACGTGTCACACCCAAATGACGAAGGTGCGACTGAGCCATGAGATCATTCGCATCCAGCAAGGTCTTATTTTCTTCGATCGTCATGATGGGTGCCGACATAATCTGTTCAACCGTGGTTTTGGTCGCATCCGCCCCCGCTGCGACGACACGGCGCATCATGTCCGTGTCCGTGATGATGCCGATAATCTCACGGTCATTCGTCACGAATAAACTGCCGATCCCGCGATCGCGCATGATCCTCGCTGCGGTCTGCGAGTCGGTGTCGCGTGGCACAGTCACAAACTTATCTCGGGGAATCATGAATGACTTCACAGGAACCATAGTACGCTCCCTCCTTCAGTATAAAACTGGCCCATCAGACATGGGCCGTTGGGTTACGATACGACACCCGCGGCACAGTGCTCGTGGCTCTCATAGTGGTGAGCGATCGCATCCACCAATGCAGGAATCGTATTTTCGCTCGGCATGATTGAGACCGTGAGACCGAATTCCTCTGCTGTCTTGGCTGTGATTGGGCCGATGCAGGCGATGGTCACTGAGCGCAACAGCGGACTCACAGCATCCACCCCTCCTAGCATAGCAACAAAGTTCCGAACCGTGGAAGAACTTGTAAAAGTGACGACATCGAGACGATGGTCTCTGAGCTCTTGCCACCATCCCTCAGTCTTCAGATCCGGAGCCAGCGTTCGGTAGACCGGCACCACATCGACATGGGCCCCACGCGCACGGAGCTGGTCCGGCAAAATCTCCCGCGCCACTTCGGCTCGAGGGATGAGAATACGAGATGTGCTGATTTCCACCTGATTCAGTGCGGTTAATACTCCCTCCGCTTGATATTCCGCCGGAACCAGATCGGCTCGAACACCGAACCGCTCCAACTCCTGAGCGGTCCGAGGTCCGATACAGCACACCCGTCGTCCGGCCAGACACCGTGCATCCAGTCCTTTCGCCCAGAGACGACTCATGAAGCGGTCCACCCCATTTACACTGGTGAAGATTATCCAGTGGTAGGTGCCTATCTCGGAAATGGCGCGGTCGACGACTGTCCAATCGAGCGGGGGAACAATGCTGATGGTCGGCCCCTCGACCGGGTCGGCTCCATAACCGGCGAGGTGCGTGGCCAGCTCGTGCGCCTGCTCTTTGGCCCGTGTCATCAACACGCGTTTGCCGAACAGTGGACGTCGCTCAAACCAGTTGAGTGTCGATCTGAGTTGAACAACCTCACCCACCACGATCACGGTGGGAGGTTCCATTCCGATGGCCCGAGCCTTTGACACAATGTCCGACAACGTTCCGACCAGCGTCTGTTGGCAGGCTCTGGTCCCCCAGCGGGTAATCGCGACCGGTGTCGATGGAGACAACCCTTCTTGCATGAGCTGGGCGGTGATCGTGGAGAGATGTTTCATGCCCATCAGAAAGACGAGCGTCCCACGGGTTGCCGCGAGTCTTGGCCAGTCCAACATCGTCGCCGCTTTAGTGGGATCTTCATGCCCGGTGACGATCGTTACAGTGGATGCCAAAGTCCGGTGGGTAATCGGAATGCCGGCATAGGCCGGGACTGCCACTGCCGCAGTGACACCAGGGACCACCTCAAACGGGATTCCAGCCGTTGCGAGTGCCTCGGCTTCTTCTCCCCCGCGACCGAAGACAAACGGATCCCCGCCTTTCAGGCGCACCACCACGTTCCCTGCTTGTGCACGCTCGATCAGCAGTTGATTGATGGACGCTTGCTCCGGGTATTTCCCCGTTCCCCGTCGTCCGACATAGAGCCGTTCCGCATGCTCGGAAGCATGAGCAAGCAGTGCGGGATTGGCGAGATAGTCGTAGAGGACGACGTCTGCCCGCTCGAGACAATCTCGTCCACGGAGCGTCAAGAGCCCTGGATCTCCAGGGCCGGCTCCGACGAGATAGACCTTTCCTGTGCGTGGCCCCATTCTGCTCATGCCGATCCGTAAATCTCGCGGAGAATTTTGTCTCCTCCTCTGGTCAACAGCCGTTCAGCCAACTGTACCCCAAGGGCATGGGCTTGCTGCCCTGTGCCGGCAATCTGATCACGAATGATGGTTTTCCCGTCGATGCTTGCCACAAGCCCCTCCAAAACCAGCCGCTCGCCGGATAAGGTGGCATGCGCGGCAATCGGGACCTGACAGCCACCCTCTAATCGTTGCAAAAGTGCTCGTTCTGCCGTGACCGTCGTCTGGGTTTCTTGGTGGTTGAGCCGCAACAAGATTGAGCGGACAAATTCGTCGTCAGATCGACCTTCAATACCGAGCGCGCCTTGTCCGATCGCAGGAAGACTGAGGACGGGAGGGAGATATTCGGTAATGGTCGCAGCCCAAGCCAATCGATGCAACCCGGCTGCGGCGAGCACTATGGCATCAAACTGCCCGTCCTTAAGCTTTCGTAGCCTTGTATCAAGATTTCCGCGCAGCATGGTGATTGTGAGGTCTGGTCTGGCCTGTAGTAGTTGCGCCTGGCGGCGGAGACTGGCCGTCCCGATCGTCGCTCCTAACGGCAGCTCTTGGAACGAACAGCCTGTTCGGCTGATCAGAGCATCACGGGCATCCTCGCGCGCCGGCACACAGAGAATATCGAGGCCAGCCGGTAGTTGGGCTGGAACGTCTTTCATACTGTGAACGGCGAAGTCAATGTCACCGGTAAGTAAGGCGTCTTCAATCTCTTTGACGAAGAGTCCTTTCCCCCCGATCTTGGCCAGCGGGACATCAACGATCTTGTCTCCTGAGGTCTGAATCTTTTTGAGCGTGACGCGAACCTCCGGCGCAACCTTGTGAACTTGTGATTGAAACCACTCACTCTGACAGAGCGCCAACTTGCTCCCTCTTGTCCCAAGCACCAGCGTGGAGCGTTGACCGTTCGATATCGACACAGGGTAATCCTTTCTCTGTACGTCTAGGCTAGCGGGCTCGTTTCGGCACTGAAGTTTCAGGGGTTGGCTCGTCGGCTTCCGATTGAGGGCGACTGTCCGTGAGGTAACGAGACGACTCGGAATAGGTCCCTGTCTGTTGAGTAGAGGCAGCGGGTCTATCCAGGGCATAGAACTGCCGGGCCGCCTCGACAAACGCAGGGCCACTGGACGAATTGACTTCGTTTTTCAAGGTCACCATCGTCCGATGGATCAGCTTGTTGACGATGGATGAGGCGAGACCTTCGACGAGTTCGCGATCCTGTGCGGACAGGTGTCCCAATCGCCCCAGCACTTTTTCGACTTCCGCCCGCTTAATGTCCTCCACCCGGTTGCGAAGGGCCACAATGGTCGGCGTGACTTCCAACGATTTCATCCAGTCGAGGATCATCGTCACTTCTTCGATCACCATGCGCTCGGCTTTCTCCGCCTCGTGCACCCGTTCGGCACGGTTCTGCTCAACCCGATGCTTGAGATCGTCGATATCAAAGAGGAACGCGTTGTCGACGTGGCGAACCGCCGGGTCGATATTTCTCGGAACGGAAATATCAATCAGGAACATTGGACGATTCATGCGTTCCTGGACGGCTCGATGCACATCCTCGGCCCCGACCAAGTAATGGGCTGCGCCGGTAGAGACCAACACAATGTCCGCCGAAGCCATGTCATCTTTGAACTGATCGAACGGAACCGCGATTCCTCCGAACCGTTCGGCGAGTTCAACCGCATGTTGCGGAGTTCTAGTCGTGATCCGCACATGTCCTACACCATTTGCGATCAAATGCTTCGCCGCCAGCTTGGCCATCTCACCGGCTCCGACCAACAACACGGTCTTTTCATGTAGATTCGAAAAGATTTTCTTCGCCAGCTCCACCGCGGCATAACTGACGGAGACCGCCATCTCGGCAATCTTCGTCTCCGTGCGCACACGTTTGGCCACGGAGATCGCCTTCTTCACCACTTTGTTCATGATCACACCGGTGGTCTTGTGTGCCAGTGCGACCTCAAAGGCGTCTTTCAGTTGTCCCAAGATTTGAGACTCGCCGATGATCATCGAGTCCAAACTGGACGCCACGCGAAACAGGTGGGCAATCGCCCGATCTCCGGTATGCCAGTACAAATGCGGAGTCAACTGTTCGGATGAGAGAGAAAGATGCGTGTCGGCCAGAAACTCTTGGATGCGGCCATATCCGGTGTCGACATCCTCAACCACGGAATAGACTTCGACTCGATTGCAGGTCGACAGCAGAATTCCTTCCTTCACGCCGGGGTACGAACAGAGGCGAGTAAGGGCTTCACCAAGACGGCTTTCGGGAACGGCCAGACGCTCCCGGATTTCTACCGGAGCCGTCTTATGGCTTAAACCGACGACGATCAAATGCATGACACGACCACTTTCATACCCTACGACAAGGCGCTATGCCCTTTGAGCAGGACGCCGACCAATGTCAAGATGACACAGGCAAACCCGACCACGGTGAGATAGGCTGCCCGCTTGGCTCTCCAGCCGATGGTCAGTCTTCCCAGGAGGACGACGAAATAAAAGAGCCAGGTTACGACGGCCCATGTTTGTTCAGGATTCCAGCTGACGTACGACCCGCGAGCGAGCTCGGCGGAGATGGCACCTGTCACGATTCCCAACGTCAGCAACGGGAATCCCAGGACGATCGACTGCTGATTTAGATGATCGAGAAAGTCGAGCGCCGGCAGCTTGCTATAGAGGACGTTGAATTGTTTCGACTTGAGGAGCCGATCTTGAATGAGGTACATCACTCCCGCAACAAACGCGACGGCAAATCCGACCGTCCCCAACATACTGAGAGTGACATGAAACCACAAAGTTTTGAAAACAGGTTGAAGCGTCGGCTCGCTTTCCGGAAGGGCTGCCGCTGAGATGAGCGAGACGATCGCTAAGGGGACCATGAAGGATCCCAGCACATGAATGCGGTGACGAAATTCGACGATGAGCAGCACCAGGATGATCATCCAGGAGAAAAACGACAAGGCATCGGAAAAACTCGGTGGAGCGGAAGATGACGCTCCCGTCATTCTCATGATAAGGGTGATCGTATGGAACGCGAACCCGACGGCAGTAATGCTCAGCGACACGTTTGAGAGGGCTTCAGAACGTCGTAGGGAGTAGGACAGAAACGACACCGTGGCCACGATGTACAGGCTGAGGGCGATCATGAAACAGACGGCTGCCATTGGGAATGTCCCTGCTGAATCTCCGGCGTGACGTTCGAACAGGTTGAGAGGAAATTATATCGGTGCCGCCTAAACAGAGTCAAGAAAACGCTGGCGTGTCAATAGCTTCGGCTAAGTCACCGGATGAGGAAGGGGCGGTCTATGTGGTGGCCGTCCCCATTGGACATCCTGATGATCTGACCCTGCGTGCGTTGGCGACCTTGAAGTCTGTTGATCTCATTGCCTCTGAAGATCCCAAAATGACACAGCAACTACTCGCGCATCATCGGATCTCAGCGACCGTGACCAGTTATGGTCCGGTGAATGTGAAGGAGAAGGTTGCGGTGCTTCTTCAACGCGTACGACAAGGAGCCAGGATCGCCATTGTCGCCGACACAGGGTCGCCCCTGATCGTAGATCCAGGCGCGCTGCTTGTCACGGAAGCCGCTTCTCAAGGAATCCGGGTGATTCCGATCCCCGGACCTTCCTCAGCAATTACGGCTCTGACGGTGGCCGGATTTTCTTGCGAGTCCTTCTATTTTTGTGGACAGCTGCCGAGTACCAGCCCACATCTTACGCGACGTGTGGCTGATGCAGTAAAAATGAAGGCTCCGACTGTTGCCTATGGCACCCGACGCACAGCCGTACGTGCCCTTGAAACGCTTGTCCGGCTTGCGCCGAGACGGCTGGTTGTCGCAGCCTGCAACCTCACTACACCGAATGAGGTGATTATTCGCGGAACGGCCTATGAGGTGAGCCGCCAACTGTTGAACACAGCGGGGGAAGACATCACGATTGTCTTATCAGGGAGGAGGTAACGGCCAACGAAACGGGCCGATAGGAAATCTCGTTACGTATTGGCTTTCAATAACCTGACGGCGAACACAGTACCTATGAACGTAGGGACATTCCTATCAGTCGTTATCCTCTCGACGAATCAACACTCGGTAGGCTTGCTCCACTCGCTCCTGGCCTAAGACAGTGTGTCCTTCATTCTCGACACTGCGCGGGACATTCCGAATGGGGTCGCCGTCGTCCAAGATGACAGACAGGACCTCTCCTTCTTTCATGGTCTCAAGCTTTAGTTTCGTCTTCACGAAGTTATAGGGACAAATCACTCCGCGTAGATCGAGTTCTGTGGTGGGAGCAGCTGCCGACTTTTCTTGTTCACTCATTGTGCACTCACTCAAGGAAAGATAATTGCGCAATCCAGATTGCCAATGATCAGCGACTCATTGGTAAGCCATTCGCAGTGCGCCTGAAAAAAAGGGGGCAGCGACTGCTGCCCCCTTTGAATAAAACTAATCCGCCGCTCTGGATGTGCTTACTGAACTCCTTTGACCAAGTTCGGTTTCGCGGTATCCGTTCCATAATCTGACTTGTTTTGCCCCTGATAGCCCCATCCCGGCTGAGGCTCGCAGTTCCAACAGGGCGCAGATCCGGTAAATTCACCAATGGTGGTATCGATGGTTCCGGTGATCTTCCCAGGAAGTACCGCACCGGCAATGCCACCGGTGATCCCACCGCCGTCAACGACGATGGCGCGATCATTGGTCGGATCAGGTCGTTGACCAAGTCCCCCGAATCCCTTTCGAGTCGCGACAACATTGGTAACCGAGACCTCCAGCACCAATTTCTTTCCCGTGCCGTATGGTTGGTCCTTCGAAGTCTCTTCCGTCACCTGTACTGTGACTTCGTCTCCGACATTGAGTTCTCGGATCGCTTGCATATTCGATCGATCGGTCAGAAACAAGGGTACGACCGTACGCGCACCATACCCAGCTTTGCCTTCTTGCCCCTCGTCCTGCAAACGGCCAGCTCCGCCCGTTTCGACAAGGAGTTTTCGTTGCGGTAAATCAAGTGCGAAAATCCGGCCCATCACTGTCTCTGGCTGGGAAAGTCGATCAAGAAATGCGTTGCGGTCATACGCCTGGACTCGATTAGCATTCCCAGACACGTCACCGACCCCTGTTCCCACACCCATTGCAGACCCCCCAGATGATTGCTGGAGTCGCTCTTGAGCCACTGCAACATTCATTGAGCCGATGCAGAGCAGGGCGGCTCCCAGTGCCAACACTTTACGCATGTGCTGCCTCCTTAAAAGTAAGTGGACCGGTTGTCCTATCAGAAGAATTCACAAGGTCACTGTAAATAGAAGACGTTGAGTCTGGTTCGACATTGACGCTTTCTGAATCGAGTACGACACACTCTAGATCCCTGAGAAATATGCAGAAATTAGGCTAATAGCGCGGCGCTGTCAAGTGGGGAGCGAATCGCATCAGGTTTCGGTCTGGCCTCTGCCGCGATCCCTGTCCCACCAGGTCGTTCCTCGTATGGAACCCGAGCGGCATCCACCTCTAGGCTTCAGTCGACAACCGCACTTATTTTCTATTTTGTTGGTGCCCAGAGGGAGGGTCGAACTCCCACTCTCTTGCGAGAACCGGATTTTGAGTCCGGCGCGTCTGCCAGTTCCGCCATCCGGGCGTACCCACATTCACTCTATCAAGCGGATCTGTTTCTAACATGCCGCCGTCCAAGGGTCAATCGGCAACTCTCTCCCCTCCCCACTGCCACGGGTGGACAAGAGGTTCCAGACTATGACGTCGATCATGACCCCAACTTAGTCCGTCCATCTATGTTTCTTCTGTCCTAATCAAGCACTGAGGAACACAGGAATGCTGGTTCGGCCATCAGTGTCCTCCTGTATCAGGGACACCAGACACCGTTTGACGATTCGACAATCTGCGGAACGGTTGTCATCGATGGTGGGTACGCGCAGGTGAGGGACGACGCACGGAAAGCATTCATGACTAAGGAAGAGTTCGATCCGGGACGAATATTTCTTCTGCATGACTTTCTGTCGCAGGACAAGTGTGCGACATTGATTCGTCGGAGCGAAGGGCTGACCTACGAGATAGGAACTGTGGGTGGCGTAGTTGCTGAGGGAATCAGAAACAATGAGCGCGTCCTGGTTGACGACACCGCGTTGTCCGATACCTTGTTTCACCGGGCTGCTCCGTGGCTCCCATCGGTCGTCGAACATCGCCACCTCATCCGGTTCAACGAACGTTGGCGTTTTTACCGTTATCCTCCTGGGCAAACCTTCCAGCCCCATCGGGACGGATCCTATATGACTCTAGAGACCTACGAAAAGAGCGAGGTAACGTTCCTGATCTATACTGAACGAGGCTATGGTTGGTGGAGAAACCCAATTCTTTACAGACCTGGACCAGGTTGCTCGACGATGTCCCTATCTGACGGTGAAACCGACGACAGGAGCAGCGTTGGTCTTCCTCCATTCTATTTGGCACGAAGGGGCTATGGTGCGGAGTGGAGAGAAATATGTCTTGCGTACCGACGTGATGTATAAATTATGGGGTGACTTCCAATACTGAATGAGGTTTACTCACTTCTCTCCGTTCATCCTTCGACTTATACACATCACCTAACATCTCTCGCACAATCATAAAAGAGGTAGCTGCTTCCACATTTTCTTTCCTCACTCTTCATCTGGCACGAACACACTCCCACGGTCTTCCCCCATTACGACTGACATTGCGTAAACTGGATGGACAGCCGAGGGTTATGGCCTTGACTTTAATCAGACAAATGAATAGGCTCCTAGAAAACCGTTCCAAAAGGAAAACTAGGGTTCCGGCTTCCTTCCTTATCGGATGGAGCGACTGGTCCAAGAGTTTTCGGCCTCCCTAACGAGGCTCCACGGAGGGATAAAAGCCCGGGAGATCATGTACGCAGGTACATGGCCTTTTGGGAAGTAAGCCCTTCACCAGGAGACTTCGTTATGCACCTCCACCCCAGCGTTTATTGCTTAATGCATCGGTCAGACCTGCTGCCGAACTGGAGCGGTCTGTCATGGTAAGTCACAATATTCCGGATCGAGATCGTTTGGCAACGGCGACCGATACGTCCGAAACCCTGTGTCGCAGTTTGACGCTCTGGAACAGTCTAACCATCGGTTTCGCCACCGTGTCGCCGGTGGCAGGACTCTACGCGATTATCGGGGTACAAACGGTCGTTACGGGTGGCGGGTGGTTTCCGGCACTGGCGCTCTGCCTGATCATGCAGTTGTTGGTCGCCACCGTGTATGCGGAGTTGTCCTCGCAGATCCCGATCGCGGGAGGCGCGTACAAATGGGCGCGGCAGCTCGGAGGTACCACCACCGGCACCTATGCCGGAGCTATCTACGTCAGTTCTACGATCGCCATGCTCACGACGACCGCCTATACCGGCGGGGTCTGGTTGGCGATTTTTTTCAGATCTTCAAGTGGAACAGGCATGACTCTGGTCATCTGGGGCGCGGTGTTTCTGCTTGTCTGCACCGTGCTGAATCTTGTCCATATCTCGGTCTTCAAGGTTCTCATCTCGCTCGGAGTCTATGCGGAAATCATCGGTTCGTTCGGCGTTGCCCTGTTGCTGTTTTTCTTTTTCCGGCAGCATGGTTTCTCCGAACTGTTTGCCCATCTGGGGACAGGAACCGCTCCCAGCCAGACCGCTGCGTTTCTGGCGGCGCTTGCCATTTCAGGGTGGGCGTTTATCGGCTTCGATGCCTGCTCGACCATTGCCGAAGAAACGCATGAACCGAAACGGATGGTGCCTCGCGCGATCTTTTTCTCGCTGTGTATGGTGGGGAGCGTGGTGCTCTTCAACTCTGCCGCCCTGACCCTCAGCTTTAACCGCGAGACGTTACAGCAGACGAGTGCTGTATCTGATCCTGTCACTCCGGTGATCGTGGCCAACTTTGGGGACTGGGCAGAGAGTCCTTTTCTGGCGATCGTCATGATCGCATTCCTGGCTTGTGGGTCTTCGATGGTGCAGTACACCTCCCGGATTGTGTTCTCCATGGCTCGCGAAGGGAGTATGCCGACCGTCCTCAGTCGGGTGACCGCTGCCGGCGCTCCGCGCAACGCCGTGCTCTGTACGGTGCTGCTCGCGACGCTCGGCTTGCTCTTTGGTCTCAACGATGAAGCCGTCGCTACGGTCCTGGCATTCGGCACGGGTGGGTTGTATGCCATGTTTGCAATGACCACGGGTGTTGGGCTCTACACCAGGCTCACAGGTCGATGGGACCCCTCGTTAGGTCAACTGAAATTGGGCTCGTGGGGCTTGCTGATCAATATTGCAGCGTTTCTCTGGTCGTTGTTTGAATTTATCAACATCGCGTGGCCACGCCCCTATGCCACTTCACCCAATGCTCCCTGGTGGCAACTCTGGGCCGTCCCGCTCGTACTGGGCAGTATCCTCACGGTGACGACGCTGTATATCCTTGTCGGCAGAAACCCGAGCTCAGTTCATCCGGGGAAAGCCGAACCACTGTAAGCAACACGGAAGGCACTGTGTATCCAGCTGTGCAGTAGAAGGTGTTTCACAGAGAGTCCGATTCACTTATCCGGTAGAAAAGGAGCACTCATGGCAAAGAAGCGAACATACCAAGGCAAGGTTCCCCTACATGATAACTACGGGCCGGAGGCGAAGTTCGCAGTCGAAGCGGAGGCGCTGCTGCCGACTACGAAATATGAAGAGGAAGTCGCCCGGGGACTAGAGCTGGGCTTGCCCGGCGCTGAGTCCATTAAAGATCGTCGCATTCCTACATTCAGCCGTGGAGAACTGCCGCACTTCGCCGGCATCAACACCTTCACCAAAGCGCCCTATGTCGAAGATGTCCGCAAGTGCGGGGACTACGATGTCGCCATCATCGGGGCACCGTTCGATGGCGGAACCACCTATCGGGCAGGCACTCGATTCGGCCCTCAAGGCATTCGTAAGATTTCCGCGTTGTACGGCACCTATAGCTTTGAACTGGGTGTGGATCTTCGAGAATCGATCTCTATGTGCGATCTCGGCGACGTCTTTACCATTCCCGGCAACATCGAAAAGACCTTTGATCAAGTCAGCAAGGGCGTGGGCCATGTTTATGCCAGCGGGGCCTTCCCAGTCGTCTTGGGTGGAGACCATTCTCTTGGATTTGCGACTGTGCGAGGGGTGGCTCAGAATATGAACGGCAAGAAACTCGGCATCCTGCACTTCGACCGTCATGTCGACACGCAGGAGACTGATCTCGACGAACGTATGCACACCACACCCTGGTTTCATGCGACGAATATCCCTAACGTCCCCGCGAAGAACCTCGTCCAGATCGGCATCGGCGGCTGGCAAGCGCCCAGACCCGGCGTGAAGTCCGGCCGTGAACGCCAAACAAGTATTATGACCGTGACTGACTGTGTGGAAATGGGCATCGAGAATGCCGCGAAACAGGCCATCGAAGTGGCGTTTAACGGGGTCGATGCCGTGTGGTTGAGCTTCGATGTCGATTGTTTAGATGCCGCCTTCGTGCCTGGAACCGGCTGGCCTGAGCCTGGAGGATTCCTCCCCCGTGAAGTTCTGAAGTTCCTCCAGATCATCGCAGACACGAAGCCGCTGGCCGGAATGGAAATCGTGGAATGTTCGCCACCCTACGATGCAGCGGAGATCACAAGCCTGATGGCCACCCGAGTGATCTGCGATGTGCTGGCCTGCCAGGTGCGATCAGGACATCTGGCCAACCGGAGAAAACGTTAAGCGGCATCGATTTCAGGAAAACCAAGATACCGATAGGCGCGAGCACCGAGTCACTCATCCACGCAGAACACCACTGTCGAGGCGTGGAACTCCACCTCAGCGCTCAGGTCCGGAGAAACTCAAACTATTTTTCACGAGGCCATCTCTGCTAGAATGACGTCTGATATATAGTTGGATTTATCAACCTTTTCATCCGACAGGACGTTAACAAAGGAGCATGACTGATATGGCAGAGGTTGCATGTGTCACATGCGGGCAAACCGGTGAAGCGATCACCGCCCCCTTGTTTCTTGGCAAGCTTGAGGCGGAAGTGAAAAGCAAGGTCTGCGCAGACTGTTGGAAAAAGTGGGAAGGCATGCGCGTGATGGTGATCAACGAATATCAGGTGAATCTAGGTGATGAGAGCGGGCGTGAGCTGGTACGCAAACAGATGAAAGCGTTCCTCAAGCTCGGCGAGGCGGTTGATTCATCAAAAGTTGCGGAGAACTACCGGCCAACGAGTGGTTGACCGTTGCATTCTATCTTGAGTGTTGTAGGAACCAGACTTAACTTTTCTCCTGCGTTGTCGCTGACTTCGTTGACATGGCCAATCCGAAAGTGATACGGTGCACCGATATGTGCTTTGTGCCCGTGAGAACGATTAGGGATACAGATGATTACGCAGATGCAGGTCAAGGGGTTGATGTTCGACCCCTACAACAACGCGTATATCGTCATTCTGCGAGACGATGATCAGGTTGAGATGCTCCCTATTTGGGTCGGCAAAGCGGAAGCCAGTTCGATCAGTCTGGCGCTTGAAAAAGTGGCTCCACCTCGCCCCATGACACATGACTTCATGAAATCCTATTTGGATGCGTTTGATGCCAAAGTGATCAGCGTGGTCATCACCGATCTGAGCGAGAATACCTACTTTGCCAAGATTCATCTGATGTACGGTGACTCTGAGTATGCCGTGGATTCGCGTCCGAGTGATGCCATTGCGCTGGCGTTACGTACCCAAGCCCCGATTTTTGCCAGTGAGTCGGTGATTCGCAAGCAAAGTTCCGAAGAGCTGGGGCAGTGGTTGGAAAATCTGAAGCCTGAAGACTTTGGTAAGCTCGATTCCTAAGCGAGGTCGATCTGACATGGACGGTGGCTCACTCCAAGGTTCCGGACCCTTGATCCAGCTTCTGGTTGATCGTGTCGTCGAGGACCCGGCCACGGATACGAGGATCGTGGTGCTGGCTCGAA
Organism: Nitrospira sp. UBA5698; assembly: GCA_002420115.1. GTDB lineage: Bacteria > Nitrospirota > Nitrospiria > Nitrospirales > Nitrospiraceae > Nitrospira_D. The sequence continues at coordinate 103,095 of DIHK01000062.1, read as the reverse complement.
AAGACGGTGACCTCGAACACTTCATGGTGTGGGTCGGAGCGTCCGAAGGGGAAGCGATCAAGCGGGCTTTGGATACGTCGCTCACTGCACGACCCATGAGCCATGATCTCATCAAGAGTTGCGGCGAGCATCTTGGGATTACCACCGAGCGTGTGGTCCTGACCGACGTGAAAAGCAGTACGTACTATGCGACGGTCTTCCTTGAAAACAAAGGAGTGACCCGTACCCTTGATGCACGTCCCAGCGATGCGATTTCCTTGGCCCTTCGATGCCAGGCTCCCATCTATGTCACGCAAGATGTCTGGCAGCGGCGAAGCGGGCAACAACTGGATGCATGGCTATCGAAGTTGGAAACGAAGAATATCGGTGCACAGGAAGTCTAAGTCCTTTAACGTCGGCTGGAACAGCCGCAGTGGAGAAAGAAGATGATGACGACGTACTTTGAGAATCCGATTCATGTGAAAGAAACCTGGCATCTTGTGGATGCCGAGGGTAAGACCCTGGGGCGCTTGGCTGCCAGAGTCGCGGGTGTGTTACGAGGGAAGCATCGTCCGACATTCACCCCAAACGTCGATATCGGCGACCACGTGGTCATTGTGAATGCGGAAAAGATTCAATTGACCGGCGGAAAATTGGACAAGAAGCTGTATCATCGTCACACCGGATATCCCGGTGGCTTGAAAACCGCTTCGGCTAAACATGTCTTCCAAAAGGATCCGACGCAGCTCTTAATTACGGCGATTGAAGGGATGCTTCCGAAGACACCACTCGGAAATGGTATGGCCAAGAAACTTCGTGTCTATGTGGGGCCGAATCATCCTCATCAGGCGCAACAACCGCAACCGATTTCACTTTAACGAGTTCATGACCCCAACGAGAAGGAGAGCAGGCGCATGGCAGTAGTGACACAGTATGCAACGGGACGGAGGAAGTGTGCGGTGGCGCGAGCCTGGGTCACAGGGACCGCAGGCGACATTACCGTAAATGAGAAGCCGTTGGAGCAGGCGTTTCCTCGGTTGACTCTTCGTCAGATCATTCAGCTCCCGCTCGAAATGGCAGGCCTGATGGGCAAGTACTCGATCAGCGCAACCGTCTACGGCGGTGGCCCGACGGGACAAGCGGGTGCGTTGCGCCATGCGATCGCACGGGCGCTCGTAGCCATGACACCGTCGACTCGCGGTCCTTTGAAAAAGGAAGGACTGCTCACCCGTGACTCACGAGTGAAGGAACGAAAAAAGTACGGACAAAAGGGCGCACGCAAGCGATTCCAGTACTCCAAGCGCTAGACGCAGGAGGCACCGATACAAAAAAGGGAAGGCCTCGTGCCTTCCCTTTTTTATGGGGTCGATCTGGACTCTCCGCCAGCAGGATGTTGTTGTTGAGCTTCGGAGTTCATTGATGGAAAAGAAGTTTCGAGTTGCCATTGCGGGAGCAAGTGGATACGCCGGTGCGGAATTGGTACGTCTGGCTTCGGCCCATCCTTATTTCACGATCACCGCAGTGACCTCTGAGAAGTCTTCAGGGCAAGCGGTAGCGTCCGTATTCCCCAGTCTCAAGGGAATCGTGGATCACCGCTTTGAGGCGCTGGCCCCTGAAACTTTGGCAGACCGGGCTGATGCGGTTTTTCTTGCTCTTCCGCATACCAAGTCCCAGGACCCGGTTGCCACTTGCATCAAGGCCGGTAAGTTTGTTGTGGATCTTAGTGCGGACTATCGGTTGAAGGATGTGGGTACGTATGAGCGATGGTATCAGACCACGCATATCCATCCACAGCTCCTCAAGGACGCGGTCTATGGTCTACCGGAACTCCACCGGCGCGCCATTGCACAGGCGAAACTTGTCGCGTCTCCCGGTTGCTATCCCACGGCTGCCATTCTTCAATTGGCGCCGCTCTTTGCCAAGGGGCTCGTGCAGCCGGAGACGATCGTCATTGACGCCAAATCCGGAGTGTCGGGAGCGGGACGAAGTCCGGCCCTCCCCTATCATTTTCCTGAAGCACATGAATCTCTGGAGCCCTACAAGATCGGACAACATCGTCATACGCCGGAGATCGAGCAGGAGCTTTCTGGTTTACGGGACCAAGTCGGTCCGGTGACCGTGACATTCACGCCACACCTTGTCCCAATGAATCGGGGGATTTTGAGTACAGCCTATTGTCGGCTGACTCACCCGATGCCCCTGGCGGACTTGCGAGGCTTGTACCGAGAGTTTTATAAGAGCGAACGCTTTGTTCGGCTATGCGATGAGATCGTGCCGAATCCCCGCTACATCAAGGGGACGAACTACTGCGATGTCGGCGTGTACATGGATCCGCGAGCTGGATGGGTCGTGACTGTGGCAGCCGTCGACAATCTTGTCAAAGGGGCTGCGGGTCAAGCCATTCAAGCCATGAATCTCATGTTGGGTCTTCCCGAGGAAACCGGCCTGACAGCCCCTGGTAGCTACCCATAAGCTTATTCTCTTTCGCCATCTCAGCCCGACTGGTCACCCCCACGGAACCCCGTTGTATGAAAGCAAAACAGACAGGCATTACCGCCCCGCAAGGATTTCAGGCAGCCGGTATCCATTGTGGAATTAAGAAACCCGGACTCCTCGATCTTGCACTATGTGTCTCTGATGTGAGCGGACCGATTGCCGGAGTCTTTACGAAAAATCGTGTCGCCGCCGCTCCGGTCCTTCTCGATCGTCGCCATCTTCGGCATCGTTGCGGGCGTGCAATCATCGTGAATAGTGGGAATGCCAACGCCTGCACGGGAGCCCAGGGGCTGGTCTCAGCTACGACGATGGCCAGGACGGTGGCTCAACAGCTCTCAATCCCTATCCATCACGTTTTTGTAGGATCGACAGGCGTGATCGGACGCACACTTCCCATTGACCGGATCACGACAGCGATTCCAACATTGTTTTCGCGTCTCAGTGTGACGGGTGGCTCTCAAGCTGCTCGGGCAATCATGACCACGGACTTGCGGCCCAAGACCGTCTCAGTGCAAGCAAGAATCGGCGGTCGCATGATCACGATCGGAGGGATGGCCAAGGGATCGGGCATGATTCATCCCGATATGGCCACGATGCTCGCATATTTTACGACCGATGCAGCAATCACCCCCCCTGCTCTGCAACAGGCCTTGAAGACTGCGGCCGACCAGTCATTCAACTGCATCACTGTGGATGGAGACACCAGCACGAATGATACCGTGTTGTGTTTGGCGAACGGTCTTGCAAGGAATCGGGTGATCGAACCACAGAGCCCTACCTCTCGAGAGTTTGAGCGCCTTCTGACTGAGGCTGCCCAGACCTTGGCCTTACTCATCTGCCGCGACGGAGAAGGTGTGACCAAGATCGTCAAGGTGCAGGTTGAAGGGGCCAAGACCATCGCTGCTGCGAAACGCGTTGCAGCCACCATTGCCACGTCCAATCTGGTGAAAACTGCGCTCTTTGGGGAAGATGCCAATTGGGGAAGGGTCATGGCGGCCATCGGACGATCAGGCGTTGCGATCAACCCGGCGAGGGTGACCGTCCGGTTCGACGACATCCAGATGGTGAATCAGGGTATTGGAATGGGGCTCGATGCCGAGCGCAAGATCGCACAGGTCTTCAAGCGGAAAGAGTTTACCATTGCAGTCCATCTTGGCCTGGGTACGGCATACGCTCATATGTGGACCACGGATCTTTCGTACGATTATGTGCGTATCAATGCAAGTTATCGATCCTAGCCCGTGAAGACCGTTTGTCGCTTGAAACCTCGTTGTGACTATGGTAGCGTCGCCGATCGATATCTGACAGGGGTCGCGTTCACAGAATGTGAACCGGCTGATTATTCAAATCAATAACAGCGCATTGTTCGCTGTGTGGCTTGAGAATAAGGGAAGCGATTCCCTCACCCGTCTTACGGGTGCTCTGCAAGCCTGGAGGAAGGTGACGGCATGGGGGTAGTGGCAATCAAGGAATTGTTGGAAGCCGGTGTACATTTCGGACATCAGACCAATCGCTGGAATCCCAAGATGAAGAAGTTTCTCTTTGGTGAACGCAGCGGTATTTATATCATCGACTTACAACAGACCCTCACACGAATGGAACAGGCCTATGCCTTCGTTAGAGATCTCGTTGCAGGCGGCGACTCCGTCCTTTTCGTCGGGACAAAACGGCAGGCCGCAGAAATCCTTGAAGAGGAAGCGAAACGGGCCAATATGTACTTCGTCAATCAACGGTGGTTGGGAGGGATGTTGACCAATTTCCAGACCATTCGCCGCAGTATCGATAAAATGAAAAAAATGGAAACGACCTTGCTCAACCCAAGCGAGCATGGCCTGAAAAAGAAAGAAATCCTTCTCATGCAGAAGGATATCGCCAAACTCCAAAAGTACTTATCCGGCATTAAGAATATGCGCAGTCTTCCAGGAGCCGTCTTTGTCCTCGATACGAGAATTGAAAAGATTGCTGTTCAAGAAGCGACGCGTCTTGATATTCCGGTCATTGCGATTCTGGACAGCAACTGTGATCCAGATCACATTACCTATCCCATTCCGGGGAATGATGATGCGATCCGTTCCATCAAGCTGATCACGTCAAAAATTGCCGATGCCTGCATTGAAGGCGCCCACGTGAAAGCACAGCGCGAGGAGGCGGAGTTCCAAGCAACGCCTTCCTCCTCCGGAGAGAAGAAGCCGGTGGTGCGTTCTGAAGGCGTAGCGATATCATAAGCCTCGTGCAGAGCGGTTCATCAATGCTTTTATTTTCAACGCCTACGTGAAGGAAGAATGAATCATGGCAGGATCCAGCCAGTTCGTGAAGGAACTTCGTGAGAAAACCGGGGCCGGCATTCTTGATTGTCAGAAAGCCCTCACCGAGAACGATAATGATATCGAGAAAGCCATCGACTATTTGCGGCAAAAGGGTTTGGCGGCAGCCGCAAAGAAAGCCGGGCGAGAGACTAATCAAGGTCTCATTCATTCATACATCCATATGGGTGGAAAGATCGGCGTCTTGATCGAAGTGAACTGCGAAACAGATTTCGTGGCTCGCAATGAGGAGTTTAAGGCTTTCGTCAACGATCTGGCTCTGCAGATCGCTGCTGCGAAACCGAACTTCGTCAAGCGCGAAGATGTTCCCGCCGATATGGCTGAGAAAGAAAAAGTGATCTACGAGGGGCAAGCAAAAGAAATGGGCAAGCCTCCGGCCGCGTGGCCCAAAATCGTCGAAGGAAAGCTGGAAAAGTTCTATCAAGAAAATTGTTTGATGGAGCAGTCGTTCATCAAGGATCCGGCCGTAACCGTGAAGGATCTACTTGCTCAAAAGATTTCGAAGATCGGTGAAAATATGAACATTCGCCGATTCACTCGCTATCAGTTAGGCGAAGTATGAGCTCTGCCAAGTACCGACGCCTCCTTCTGAAAGTCAGCGGGGAGATGTTGGCTGGTGAGCAAGGTTATGGTATCCAACCCTCGATTCTGGAAACACTTGCAGCAGAGATCGCCTCGGTCGTGGCCCTTGAAGTTCAGGTGGCTCTTGTCATAGGAGGCGGCAATATTTTTCGAGGGATCGCCGCAAGTGCGGCCGGTATGGAGCGGGCATCCGCCGATTATATGGGGATGCTGGCGACCGTGCTCAATGCCTTGGCCCTTCAAAATGCGTTGGAACGCATTGGAATCATTACCCGAGTTCAATCTGCCATTGAAATGCGTCAACTGGCGGAAGGCTATATTCGACGGCGGGCTATTCGCCACCTTGAAAAGAACCGGGTGGTTATTTTTGCCGGCGGTACCGGCAATCCCTACTTCTCAACGGATACGGCGGCTGTTCTCCGAGCCATGGAGATCGGTGCGCAGGTCATCATGAAGGGCACTAAAGTTGACGGGATCTATGATGCAGATCCGGTCAGCCACCCCACGGCAAAGAAGTATGATCAGATTTCCTTTCTCTCTATTTTGAATCAGAATCTCAAAGTGATGGATTCGACGGCCATCAGTCTGTGTATGGATAATAAACTGCCGCTCACCGTCTTCAATCTCAAGGTACCAGGTAACTTCAAACGAGTGGCTTTGGGTGAGCCGATCGGGACCTCTGTCACGATCGGTAACCGCTGATCCCATTACGAGGTGTCTCATGTCCAACGCTGCCCCGGTTCGCCAGGCCTTCGTCTCCCGTATGGATCAATCACTGGAGCATCTACGGAAGGATCTCTCGGGTCTTCGAACCGGGCGAGCTTCCGTCGCGCTGCTCGATGGGATTCGTGTCGATTACTACGGCACCATGACCCCGTTAAAGCAGATTGCCAGTGTGTCGACCCCGGAAGCTCGATTGATCACCATCCAACCTTGGGAGCCCCAGCTGATCAAAGAGATTGAGAAAGGCATTGCGAATGCCGGGTTAGGCGTGACTCCATCCAATGATGGGAAAGTCATTCGAGTTCCCCTTCCCCCATTGACTGAAGAACGGCGCAAGGAATTGACGAAGGTTTGCAAGAAGCATGGGGAAGACGCCAAAGTTCAGCTCCGGGGCTTCCGAAGAGAAGCGAACGAGGAGTTGAAGAAACTCCAAAAAGATGCGAAGCTCACCGAGGATGAACTCCGAAAGGCTGAACAAGAGACTCAGAAACTCATCGAACAGTATGGACAAAAAGTTGATGACATCATCAAGAAAAAGGAACAGGAAATCATGGAAGTGTAGGGTGGCTTCCTCCTGACCCTCCTTTCCTTACATGTCGAGTCCTTCGAATTTCCACCCAACCTTCGCGACTGTCGACCTGACTGCCCTAAGCCATAATCTCTCACAGATACGAAAGTGTCTTGATCCTGGCTGTGCCGTCATGCCTGTGATTAAGGCCAATGCCTATGGGCATGGCGCCATCGAAACCGCACGGGCGCTTATTCGGCAGAACCTTGCTCATCTTGCGGTCTTTTCAATCGAGGAAGCGATTGCACTGCGCCAAGCCGGAATTGCGGTGTCGATTGTGGTGCTTGGACCATTCTTTCCTCAACAGGTTGATGACCTCATCGTCCACAGACTTACTCCGGTTGTGAGCGATCGGTCCATGCTTGAGATGATGGCTCACGCCACTCGTACACGGCCTACCCCCTACCCGATTCATCTCAAAGTTGAGACCGGTATGAATCGGCTGGGTCTGATGCAGGAAGATCTTGAGACTCTGTTCACGACGCACGCGTTTCCTTCTTCGCTGCACCTCGAAGGACTCATGTCGCACCTGGCTGATAGCGACGGTGATATGCAAGATATTACTGAAGCACAGATCTCTCGATTCAACCGAGCCATTAAAGTCTCCCGTGATGGAGGATATGACGTTTCCCTGGTTCATCTGTCGAATAGTGCTGGGATCATCCGATTTCCATCGGCTCACTATACGATGGTCCGTCCCGGTATCATGCTGTACGGATACCACACACTTCCACGTGCGATACCGGCGCCTGACTTACAGCCAGTTCTCTCGCTCACAACCTGCATCGCCCAACTCCGTCTTATTCAGCCCGGTGGCCGTGTGAGTTATAACGGAACCTTCATTGCACGGAGATCCACACGCATCGCCGTGCTTCCGATCGGGTATGCCGACGGATTAAGCCGACGTCTGTCGAATCGAGGAGTCGTCCTTATTCGTGGGCAGCGTGTGCCGATCATCGGACTGGTATGCATGGACATGGTGATGGTAGACGTCACCGCCGTCCCTGAGGCGATGATTGGTGACGAGGTCGTTGTGATCGGACAGCAAGGAAGAGAGACGATTACAGCGAAGGATATTGCCGAGTGGACCGGAACGATCCCGTACGAAGTTCTCTGTGCGATCAGTCCAAGAGTTCCAAGACGCTATCGTCTTTCCTCATGAACAGCGACCGCTTGCAGCAGACCGATGTCCACTCTCCGGAAAGCCGAATCACTGAGTTGCACCATGAAACAAGGTCTAGAAACTCACCCGGACAGAGAGGCCACCCGCATGGAGGGTGGTGTCGTAGCGCCCATTGACCGGTGCACGGATTCCTGAAACCCCTGAAATGGTGCGTGGCTCGGAGAGAAAGGCTTGGTAGAACAGGTCCAAGCCCACAAGTTTCGGCTTGAGAGGGCCTACTCCAAGGCTTCCGCACGGTATGAGGCCGAGAAACGAGCCGTTCTCCCGACAGATCAATCCGATCCCACTTGAAATGACATGGACGTCTGCGGATGGGACCCCAGGATTGAAGGTGAGGTCCGGCACTTGAGTTTGCTGATTGGTATACCCACCTCGCACTGAAATCTCCCATCCTGGGAACCGTTCTAGTTGGAGCCATCTGTACTCCGTTCCCACCAGAATGGCATAGGTGCTTTTCCAATTTTGTGGCTGTGGAATGACGGATCCATTTCCGAGATGAATGTCGAGACCTCTGACGGATTTCCAGCCGACATAGTCGACATTCAACTCTACTTTCCACTCATGTGCTTGATCACGAACCGGCCATAGCGCGATACCGCCAGTGATGACCTGTGGTAACACCAATGTCGTCGTGGCGTCTTGGACTTTGACGCCGTTGGCTAACAACACACCATCCAAGTGGAGGGTGGCCTGGCTTCTATAGACCACGGCGAGATTCGCCACTGGCTGTCCAGCGCCATTTCGGATCGCGGTATATAGTCCCCCGACGTTGAATCCAGGGGCTGTTCCCTTGCCGTTGAACTCAAGCTTGCCTCCGGCCGGTACCAACCCACCGGGGGAAATCGATTGCAGTTCTGCATGTCCTTCGCCGAAAAAGCTTGCAAAGGTATAAATATCGGCTCCGACGCCGATTGAGAGATCCTGAGTCACCTGATAGGCAATCGTGGGTTTGATATCAAATAACGGCAGCGCCGTGAATGTGGTGAGGGTTCGAAGGGGACTGTTCTCTGACCATCGCATCACCGATCCAAACGGAGTAGTGATTCCGATCCCGACCGTCACATTCCCCAACGAGGAGAGACCTAGGTCTTGGAGATTCGCCGTCAGGTAACCATGACCAGGACCAGGCCAGGCGACGGTGCCATCATGATCACCGGTGGCCGTGACTCCGGTCGGACTCCGAAACTCGGTAGTTCCTCCGACCAGACTCAGCCCACCCATGAGTTGAATTCCCCGTAGTTGTGTCATGCCCGCTGGGTTGTAATGAAGCGCTGAGGGATTGTCCGCTTGCGCGGCAAAGGCGTTGCCCATCCCGGAAGCGGCGGCCCCTTGCCCATAGACGCGAGGAACCTGGGCTGAGACCGGTGCCGTAATCCCAACAATGACCGTGATCGCAAGAAGAATCAGCATCCGTCTCATACCGCTCTGAACGTCACGCACAATAGATCGCCCTCCTTCCTCTCACAAGGCCTTCAGATACTGCCTCATGTTTTCCAGCATCTCGTCTCAAGCAGGGCCAAACCACCGGTCCATCATTTGTTGGAGCTGGTGGGTGTCGAATGGTTTGAGCAGATAGGCCTGAGCCCCTAACCCAATGGCCTTCATTGCCAGTTCTTGCGATCCAGATGCCGTAATCATGAGAATCGGCAGGCGTTGGTTCGTCATGCGCACCCGCCGTAACACTTCCAGGCCATCAATCTGGCCGATCCCGATATCGAGGATCATCCCATCGAACTCTCGTGTTTGGAGTTCCGACAACGCCTGTCGGCCATCGAGCGCAGAACAAGGGAGGTACCCACCGGCCTTCAATCGATCATGGAGCAGTTGCTGAATATCGGGATCATCATCAACCACGAGGATATGTCGATTGATCGTCTGTGGATCGGATCGATGCGGTGTGGTCGCCGAATGGATCGGAATGGTAAAGGAAAGTTCCGCTCCACCTTCCGGACGGTTGCGCGCCGCCACCTCCCCTCCCTGAAGTTCGACCAATGTTTTGACGATGGACAACCCCAGACCTAACCCTTTGGGACCAGTGCGATGACCTTCCTGAATTCTGAAGAACGGATCAAAAATCTTATCAAGGCATTCCGGAGGAATACCCGGCCCTGTATCGCGAACCAGCACGGTAGCTGTCCGATGATTCGGCATCGCACAGATCACCGTGATCGTACCGCCGGAAGGCGTGAATTTAATGGAGTTTTGCACAAGATTGACGACGGTCTGAATCAGCCGATCTCGATCTGCCCAGACGAGGACGTTGGTGTCGGCGCTGTAGAATTCCAGCGTCTGTTGTTTTGCATGTGCCAAAGGCTTGAGTTGTTCCAGTACATCGGCGAGGCACGGTTCAAGCTCCACGTCGTCGGGATGTACCTCTAACCGTCCGGTCTCGATTCTTGTCCGATCAAGGAGATCTTCGATCATGCGGACCAGACGGTCTGAGTTTTCCGACATCCGTACAAGATAGCGCTGTTGTTTCTCATTCAGGGGGCCGGTTAGTCCATCCAACAGATTCTGAATGAATCCCTTGATCGATGTCAGCGGGGTTCTCAATTCATGAGACACGTGGGAGAGAAATTGCGCCCGCAGACGGTCGGCCTGCTCAAGCGCTTCGGTACGCTCCTTAACTTTGACCTCTAATCCTTCATTCCACTCTTCAATTTGTTGGTACGCGGACGCGTTGTCGAGCGCGATGGACACCTGGCTGGCAACCGTCGTCATCAATTCCAGATCGTCTTCCGTAACGGTTTGATTGTGGGAACGATCAACCGTCAGCATTCCCCAGATGCGGTCCTTCGTCTTGATAGGAACCACGACTAACGCTTTTGTCTTGCTCAACTCAGCCAAGCGTTGATTCAGGGGATGGAGACGATGTCGAATCAGCTCGATATCTTTCACCAGCAATGGTTGACCTTGCAGAGCAACTGTTCCTTCAGGACTATCCGGGTCGGTGATCGGAATCCGACAGGATCGGGCGAATGTCTCTACCTCCGGTGGGCCACCGATGAGTCGAATATGCTGGACGGTCTGGTCACCTGGATCAAACATGGAGACCATGGCGCTATTGTAGTTGAGCTCATGTGTCAAAGCCTCCAAGACCTGATGGAGCAAGGTATCTCGTTCGAATGTCGAGCCGAAGGACAGTCCGGCTCGATGCAGTGCTGTCAGTTGAGCCACTTTTCGGCGCAACTCCACCCGCATCTGCTCTTGTTCGAGATAGGCTTCGCGCAACTCTTCATGACGCGACTCAACAAAGGTAATTTGCTCTTGAATCAGCGCCTCGCGCCGTTCGCTCTCTCGCAAGAGCCGTCGATTAACCAAGATGCCGATCATGAGGAGTGGACACAGTCCAACTAACAAGACTTCGCCGAGGCTCACCATCGGATTGACGATGCCCACCCCTGCCATCAGGATAAGCCCCGCCAGACCTCCCCAGAGGAACCATGTGTAATGTTGCTGAGCAGGTGTTCGAGGTTCGACTTGTGGGGTCGCTGTTGATAAGAGACCAGCGTGCGCGCTGTCTGTTTTGGAGAATGCCTCCTGGTTCGGCAGGAGCGATCGAGCTTGGTCTAAGGGAGTTGTCCTACGCCAGAAGCGTTTGCCGTACCCTCGTTCTTCCTGCCACCGAATGGTCCATTGGCACCAGGCATCGTCATTTCCGATACACGAGGTTTCGATCGTCTCAGCCCGCGAGAGACCATGAATTCGACTAGCCATGGCAATCATGATGCCCTGCGCGGACTGACAGACGAGACATGCACAGCGTCTCCGATACGGGCCAAATTGACGAAGCGTTCGATCCGTAAACCGCATCGCCACCACGGCAGTGGTGCTTGTGACCTCTACCACTCGGAATTCGGCGGAACCAGAGGTAAATTTGTTCCCAAAGTAAGGAAACATGGTGAAGATCTGCGAGATCGAGAAGGGGCGAGTCAGCGCGAGCATGATGGGAGAGATCTTTTCCGCACCAGCCTTGAAGGCAAAGCGCGGGTCGCCGGAGATGCGCTCGCAGAACTCATAGAGATAGCTGGTAAATTCATACGAATAACTATTCCAGGGGTTCCTTAAAAATTCGGGCGTCACATGATAGACAGGGTCTTTGATGCGATCATTCAACAGCTGGCATAAGTCCTCCACGGCCTCCTTTCCGGCCGGCTCCCCACGCTGGGAGGTGATTAATTTCTCCAGAAACACTGTGACTGCCCTGATGCTGACTCCACTGAGATCCCTGATGGTATGCCCCTGCTCATCCAACCCGAATGGACGAAACACCATGGCACTCTGTTCAAGAATGGTTCGTTCTTTGGGGAACAGTTCAACCGTGGGGAGGGATTTCGTTTCGACACTGTCGAGCGTACTGCTTATCATGGTGTCATCCCTTCACAGGACGGTGCCCCCACCAAGCAGCTTTGTGCTCGCGTTAGTCGAAAGCCCATGTACATGGGTCGTGCTTTCATTAACAGCGCCGTCGGCTACCAGGCTGTGGCGCCCCTCATCGGAGACAAGGTGCTCCGACAAGCGAGTCACTGGTTTGCCTGATAGGACAATTTTCCTACCGGAATAGCACGTATGGCCGGGCGAGTATATCGACGCCCCCTACGCTTTGCAATACGAAGGGTAGGCCCCTCACATCCGTAGGGCAACACCGATCAAAAGATGGGGAACTCGGGGAGGCCATTAGTGGAAGAGCAGGCACGGATCCGGGATGACCGACACCGACCAGTCGGGTGAAAGAGAGTATGATCGCCTACTGTCTGACCGACCGCTTGAGCTTTTTTTCAACGCTGGCGACTTTGCTCTTGAGGCGGCCGGAATGCCCTTTTCGGTAATCGACCTTGATCGTGCAGGAAATACGGTTGCAGTCCTTCTTCATCCGTTCATAGCACTGCTGTACCACCGAAAACACCTCTTCCCACTCCCCTTCTAAGACAGTTCCCATGGGGTTTAAGCGATAGGCGACTCCGCTCTTATCAATGATGTCCAGAGAACGGGCCACATATTTCCCGACACTTTCCCCCTTGCCTAACGGAGACATGCTGAATTCCAACAATACCATCATCGCTCCTTATCGTGGTTCCGCGCTCGTGCCAGACGCCGCATTCGCTACGGTTTCCGCGCGTCGTGCAGACCATACGGAGGGGTAACGCACCTTGCCAAGCAAACGAAAACCGTCCAAGGCTTCCCGAAGCAATGCGCGTCGTTTCTCGGCATCCGGCTCATTTGCCTTAGCCTGCTCTCGTAGCTGTCCCAGCCACTCGACAAACTCGATAAATTCAGCATCAAGGATCCGTTCCAGATCCTCTTTCATGAATCCAGAAAGGGCGGGGGCGACCCCGCTTGAGCTGATGGCCACACGAACATGCCCTGCCGACACGACTGCCGGCATCGTGACGCTGCAGGCTTCAGGGTAGTCGACGGACCAGAGTAACACCCGCTTTTCTCTGGCTTTTGCAATGAGCATCTTCGCGAAATCCCGATCGCCTCGAACGGTATTCAGGATGAGAATGACATGATCGAGATCCGTGTCACGAAAATGACGCCCCCGATGGATGATTTTTCCGGAAGCCGCTAACTGGCGAAGGGGCTCATTCAATGTCGGACTGATCACCGTAACTCGTGCACCGGACTCGAGAAGACGCTCCGATTTTTCAGAAGCTTCCTCGTCACCGCCGATCACCAGAACCGGCCAACCTTTGACATCCAACACCAACGGAAAACCAGGATTGGCAACCATCATTTCTACTCCCTCTGGCAATCTAAAAGACTAGTATCGAGGAAGGGATGGGTCACATGCAAGAGGAACTTCTGAGGCTCACACTCCACTTTTCAATACAGCGCGGCTATACTGTAGGAAAGTGGAATGGGTGCGCGAGTGAGAAGAGGCTCACGTTATAACCGGTGAGGAAACCTCTCTTGCAACGGAGACGGCAGATCGCTTCATTCGCCACGAGCACGCGTCATGTTCCGGCGGGATCTGCATCCAACTCCAGATTCCAATACAGATAGTCACGCCAACTTTCCGGTGTATTCCTGATGCCAATGGTGATGGTAATGACTGGATTCCAACGAGGCTTCACTGGTTTCTTTTTCAACTTCATCCCAGCCTCTTCAGGCGTGCGCCCGCTTTTCCGATTGTTGCATCGCCAACAGGCCGTCACGATATTCTCCCAGGTTTTTTTTCCGCCTTTGGCGATGGGAACGACATGATCGAACGTGAGCTCTTCCGTTCGAAATTTATGGTAACAATACTGACAACAGTATCCGTCTCGCGTAAAGATATTGATGCGAGAGAACTTGACGGCGCGATGGCTGTCCTTCAATCGCACCAATTTCAACAGCCGCATGACCGAGGGAAGTTTGATCGAGAGCGAAATCCCATGAATTTCACGATCGTAGACCTCCAGCACTTCGACTTTCCCTTGCCAGAGGAGCGCAATCGCTTTTTGCCAATGTACAACCCGTAGGGGTTCGAACGTGGAATTGAGCAGGAGGGTCATTTCCATGCAGCAACCTCATCCTCATTCGAGCTCCCGAATGTGGGAAAGGCTCGTCCGATGGGCACAGCTACATCACAGCTGTTTCTATGCCATAAGGTTGTAATGAAATCAAGTAAGGACGCTCCTCTTGCGACGTCCTGCCGAGGAAAGGAAAAGGCGTTCCCATGAGTGATTACATAACCGTTGCATCCGTTTCCGAGATCCCCCCTGGCACAGGACGGACTGTGGAAGTCGCGGGAGTCTGGATCGCCGTTTTTAACCTAAACGGAACGTTTTATGCGATCGATAACACATGTCCACACGCGGGTGGTCCACTCGGTGAAGGCAAAGTCTGCGGCAACGACGTTGAATGTCCCTGGCACGGCTGGAAATTCAACATCGTGTCCGGAGAGCGAGTCGGTAACCCAAACTTTCAGGTGCCTCGTTGTGATGTGCGCGTCATCGACGGTCGGATCGAGATCAGACTTCCAGTCGAGTTGCAGTTTCCTCCATTGAATTGACTCCATTGATAGGTGCCCCGATATCTGTGCCGAGTGATCCTGTCCCCTGCCTCTCCCCCCAGGCGTATCGTTTTAACTATCCGATACAAGATCACACAACATCAATCCGTTAACGAGGTAAGAATCTGGAACAGACTGAGGAGTCGAGCCGAACGATCGTTCAAAAAGTGAGTGTGTGCACACCCTTGCGGAATCTGACAACTTTCATTTAGTCTGTATAGGTCCATTCTGCCTGTGTCCTTTGTTCGCAGGCTGTGGCGCCCTTAACCATTGTACAGACCTAAACTATAACCATATCAATTAAGAGCCCGCTCAGACTGCTGATTAAACCCAAGATCGATCATTCTTAGCAAACTCTGAGCGGCGAGAGACCGTGAAGACATACCGTTCCAGCCCATCAAAGACTCGGTCGTAATGCAGCCCATGCGATCTTTCTTAGTCAGTGTATTGCACTGGTGGCTCCCGGTCTTGCTACTGGCCGTGAGTCTCCAAGGTATCGCACTGGCAGAAGTTAAGGATGACGACAAGGCCCAGGCCATTGTCCACATGCTGGACTATGTCGGCGTCGATTACCCTGAGTCCGTGCAGAACGGTCAGGTGATCAAACCGGAAGAGTATGCCGAACAACGCGACTTTGCCGCACAGGCCCTCACACTTCTCGGTCAGTTACCCGCTGTGTCTGAGCAGGATGTGTTGGTACAGCAGGCGCGAGAACTCTTGACCCAGATCGAAGCGAAGGCGTCGGGAGAGGTGATTTCAACTCTCGCCAATCAGCTACTCGTTCATATCATCAAATCATGGAAGCTCAGTGTCGCACCGCGCCAGGTTCCTGATCTTCAGCGTGGGGAAATATTGTTTGCGCAGCACTGTGTCGGTTGCCACGGCACACAAGGGAGGGGCGATGGCCCACTGGCCAAAGGAATGGACCCGGCTCCCCGTAACTTTCACGATGACGCTCGAATGCCTCAGCGTAGCCTCTATGGGTTGTACAACACCATCACACTTGGTGTACGCGGCACGCCAATGCGTGCCTTCGGCGAACTGTCCGAAGCCGACCGTTGGGCGTTGGCCTTCTTTGCCGCCGGCCTACGCGCCGATTCCAGTATGGTACACAAGGGTGAGGAACTCTGGCGGCAGGGACTGGGCAAAGCAGAATTCACAACCTTGCGCGCCTTCGTGACGACAGCCCCTAGTCAACAGGCTCCTGCCGGTTCGTCGCTCGACGCTGTGCGGGCCTATCTCACACGGCAACCACATGTCCTGCAGACCGCAGCACAAGAGCCATTAGTCTTTTCACGCATGAAGACTGAAGAGGCCGCGTTGGCCTATTCCAGAGGGAGCAAGGATGAGGCGCGACGCCTCGCGATTGCCGCCTATCTCGAGGGGGTGGAACTGATCGAGTCGGCACTCAACAACGTCGACGCGGCGCTGCGCGTGGAAATAGAGCGCGAGATGATGTCCCTTCGGACGGCTATCCTAGAAGGCTCCAGCGCTGATGCCGTTACCGCGCAGGCAACAAAGATTGTGGCATTACTTGATCGGGCTGCAGAGCGGCTCTCCAGCAGCACCTTTTCCCCGAATACCGCATTCGTGAGTTCATTGGTGATCTTACTCCGTGAAGGGCTGGAGTCGATCTTGATTATTTCCACCATTGTCGCCTTTGTCGTAAGAACCGGTCGACGTGACGCGCTCCCCTACATTCATCTCGGTTGGATCGGAGCCATAGTACTCGGCGCCGTTACGTGGTTCCTTGCGCGCTACATGCTCAGCATGTCTGGCGCGAACCGTGAGGTAACGGAAGCTCTCACAGCTCTGCTGGCTGCGGCCATGCTGCTCTACGTGGGGTGGTGGTTACACAGCCGCTCGAACGCACAGGCATGGAACCGCTATGTCAGAGAGCAACTCAACAGCGCTCTGGCCAGACGGACGCTCTGGACGATGGCCGGCCTCACGTTCCTCGTGGTGTACCGCGAATTCTTCGAGGTGATTCTATTCTACGAGTCTCTATGGTCGCAGGCCGGAGCGATAGGACACAGTGCAGTTGTGTGGGGCGTCGCCATAGCGGTGGTACTGTTGGTGCTGGTCGGCGGTCTGATCCTTCGATACAGCGTACGTCTGCCGATTGGGCCGTTCTTCACCGTCGCCTCCAGCTTGCTGGCAGTGATGGCCGTCATTTTTGTCGGGAACGGCATCACAGCGCTCCAAGCGGCAGGTGTGCTCGAGGTGACGACTGTTCGTTTTTTCTCACTTCCCCTATTGGGTATTCATCCGACAGTACAAAGCCTTGTGCCGCAAGCACTGATCCTCGCCCTGATTGCTGGTGGAATCTGGTTTAACCGAGAAAAAACCGATTAGTGCGCACCGCCGCTGTGCGAAGGCTCCTCGGATGGGTCTATCTTCAATGACAGAGATCCTCTCTCTGACGGATCATCTTCCGTCTCCCGCCTACCCACTTTGCCAAGGCGCGAGAGTGTTCCTATCAAGAGCCCGGTCGAATTCTTCTTCTCCAATGGGCATCAAGGGCCGGACAGGTTGCTCTGTAACCGGCTCAAGCGCGACTAGGATGGAGGAGGGAACGGTGGGGTCGATTGTGGGTCGGAGTCGGGCGCTTTGGGAGTGACACCATCAGCCGGTAAGGAAGCAGCATTCACCTTCTTGAGATCGAGATGGGCATGCCAAATAAACTCCCGTTCAAACCATTGGCCGCGCACACTCTGATCGCGGAGCTGGACACGAATTTCATAGATATGTCCTTCGACTTGTTTGACACGCCATTCGCCGAGCCGTACGCCCTGCCCACGCCCTTTCATACTACGAACGTGCTCGTTCATGGCATCAAGGATCGAGGGAAACCCGATGGCCGGGTGGTGCTGTACCAGGGCCAAGGCTTCAACCTCTTGGGTCGTTCTCGACGGAGCCGACGATGGCAGCGACATCCACACATAGTACAGCCCACCGAGCAACAACACGGCAACAACGGCGTAATGGATGACGTGAGTGCCGAACAATCGTAATGAAGTCACGCTACCAGACATATGTATGAAACTCAGTGCTGGAACAGCTTTCGCTGCCTGGCATCTTAGGAAGATCCGGAAGGTTCTGTCAATCCAACCAGAGTGCGGACCGCAGCTTGTCTGATGAAAAGCCGATGTGTTACAAGTATATTTCAGTCTCACCAGAGTGCGGATCGCATGAGTGGAGGGTATGAAGTTCTTTTTGTACGGTGATCTCCTCAATCCGTCACAGCTCCAGCGGCGAGCTCCGGAACATCACTTTCTGTACCGTGCCACTCTGTCGGATCACACCGTCAGGTTTTGTCGATGGTCATCCCAATGGCGATGCGGACTCGCAAGCATTGTCCCCTCACAGGGTGAACAAGCTTGGGGCGGCGTGTTCGAGTTAACGGATGAAGATGTGAACAGTATGGATCAGTTTGAGCAGGATGTCCCGCAGGGAGCCTACCGTCATCTCCAGGTGACAGTCTTGACCGAGACCGGTGAAAAGGAACTGGTCACCACCTATGCCGCCAACCCCATCGGGAAATTCAAGCCAAAGGATCACTACCTGGATTGGGTACTCAAAGGGCTGAGGCAGTGGAAATTTCCAGAGAGCGTCATTCAGCAATGGGAGTCATATCGACCGAAGTAACATGTGAGTCGACGGCTGATTGCACACAGCGGGAGGCTCAGCTTACATAGAGGAGATTATGCCAAAACCAAAATATCATATTCTTGTCTGCACGAATTCGCGCCCCCCTGGCCATCCCAAGCCATCATGCGGATCAGCCGGAGCAGCACAACTCCTCATGGCCTTCAATATGGGCTTGATGCAGCGCGCGGTTCCTCCAGGACAGGTCTTGGTGAGTGCGACTGGGTGCCTCGGTCCTTGTGAACAGGGTCCGACTGTGGTCGTCTACCCTGACAATACCTGGTACTCCAAAGTCACGGAAGCGGACGTCGCGACGATTCTCGATGAACATGTGACGAAGGGGACGCCAGCTGCTAAACTCAATCCCGACTCAGTGTGGAAATAGGAGCCATCGGATCCTGAGGTTGAGGACATGTCGTTGTCACATGTGGCTAATATAAACATGGCTTATCATTTATGACGGCGCCTACAGTTCATGAACATAAGACCCATGCACCTCGCTCGATCGGGTGCATGATTATTACCTGCAGCGATACTCGGATCGCCGAGACGGACGGCAGCGGCCAGCTGATTCAAAAGCTGCTCAAAGACCAGGGACATACGGTTGTTGAATATCATCTCGTCAAGGACGACCCGGCACAGATTCAACTCTGGATTGCTCGAGCGATGACAAACGAGGCTGTCCAGGCGTTGATCATCAACGGCGGGACGGGGATTTCACGGCGAGACAGTACATTCGAAGCCGTGGATGAGATGTTAGAGAAGCGGCTTCCAGGGTTCGGCGAAATTTTCCGGCTCTTGACCTACCAAGAAATGGGATCACCTGCCATCATGAGCCGAGCCACCGCCGGCATTATCAAAGGCCGGTGCATTTTTTCCATTCCAGGTTCAGAACATGCCGTCAAAATGGCCATGGAAAAGCTCATCCTGCCGGAACTCGGCCATCTGGTGAAAGAATTGTCAAAATAACAGGTAATTAGTGAGAAGTGAAAATTACGGCAGATTGAAAGAGGATCTGACATCTGGCAAGTAACTGCTTGCTGTGAGGTCAGGTTTCACCTCTTACCTTTTACCTTTCACTTCTCTCGCTTCCTCAATCCTGCGTAATTTTTGGTTCCTCATACGATATCTCGGTTGAGATTTTCGACTGCGCATATCGTTTATAAAACGACAACACGTCACGTACCGAGATCACGCCAATAATCTCACCGTTCTTACTGACGCCGAGATGGCGTACGCCGAGATCAGCCATCATAGACTGCGCGTCATCAATGGCTTCACTCCCCTCGATCGTGCACACCGGTGCCGTCATAATTTTCTCGACCGTCAGTTTGCCTAACGGTTTTCCGGATGCGACTGCCCGCCGTACAATATCAGTGTCCGTGACGATCCCGACAAACTGCTTTCCTTTTTTGATCAATAACGATCCAACTCGTGCCTGCCGCATTGTCTTCGCGGCACTCGCTATGGATACCTTGGGTCCAATCGATTTAGGCCGTTTTGTCATGATCTGTGCGACAGTAGACATGGCTTCTTCCTCCATTGGTGGATGAATTTTCGACGGCTGAACGCCGGCCACGCTCAAGTTGCCTTGCGTAAGAGTAGCACAGAATACGCGGAGAGCTCAAAATAGGAGCAGGAAGAACCGCACGCGAGAACCGCTGTGCGTCATGCACTCACTCTGCTACAAGCTGTTCGCCACGGCCACCTACATGACGACCGAGGGACGATAACCCATTCTGAATCTTGCCGTGGCCATGCAGCCACGCACCTGGATGCAGGGGCTATGGGATGTGGCCAAAAGGTTTGAGCTGCCCGCGAGTGTTACGCCTCTGTATTTACCGTGAACACACGCTAATGGAAAATCTTGGTTTAATGGATCAAGCAACATCAGTGGATCAAAGCTTTCTTTGGCACCTCTGAGAACCCCGTCAAGACTCAGGTCTGGACCGCCATCGCAGTCTATGTGCTGGTGGCCATGGTCAAGAACCATCTGAACATCGATGCCCCGCTCCATATGATCCTACATATTTCGAGTGTGACGTCATTCGAGAAAACGCCTATCGGTCAATTACTTGCACGCATGGACTCGGAGGATGACCCTGTGAGCAACAGTAATCAGGTGAATCGATTCACATGGTCTCCGCATACTACTGTTTACAGATACGAGTTCTGCTCACGAGGCCTCTAGAGCATTCCCCAGTCGGGTTCCTGCCTTGATGTTGAGCACCCGCCTCAACTCCACCATCGCCAAGGTATCGCGAGCACAATACCGCAACAGCGCCTCGCGTATGGTCTCCCGCTCCACCCAGTCGGTTTCAACAAAGACCATCCGACGATACTCCGCCGCTGCATGCCCGCCTTCTTGAATTGCCAGGTCACTATACCCAAGCGATGGCACCACCGCCGGCAAGACCGATTTGATCGAATAGGATCCGTTAAAGGCAGGATGGTAGTAGTGGTCTTTGATCACGGGCAGCAGATCCCACAGCCGTTTCGCGATCTCTCGAAGAGCGGATTTGAACTCAGGAAACGTGTCCGCCAGTTGGCGAATGAGCACTTCCTCATAACCAGAATAGACCACGATACTGCCTTTTTCACCGAGCGACTCGATGAGCGCCTCCGCCCAACGCCGGCGTGGCTCAGATGCCTCGGTGTGAAGGAACTCCTGATGCATGACCTCGCCGGATTCGAGCTCAATATGATTGGACCACTGAACAGGGAGGGCCTGATAGGGTCTGGTGGAGGGAAACCGTGGGACGGCCAACATCACGGTTTCCGCATCGAGATGGTGGATGGGGTACCGAAGAGAACGAAGCAGTGAACCCAATTCAGATGAAACCCATTCCACATTGTGCTTGACCTTTTGCTGTGCATCCGACAGTCGGGCTCCCTCCGGAATCTCGTCGATCGTCGTGACCCCCTGCCGGACCAGCTGACTGACCATCTCTTTCTTCCCCGGCAGGTGATAGATCCAGCGTGGCGGCTTGTCCTTGGTACAATGGGCCCAAAAGGGACATTCATAGGGACTGTGGCAATGCTGATCCGGCTCGATCAGTGGAGCCTGTGCCCCTGACAACATGGCCTTCATGGCAGCCAATCGTTCCGACACCAGCGTTCGTCTGGCAGCCACGGCTTCCGAAACATGTCCGACTGAAAAGAGTGCCTGTAGATCGACCACCCCACCATCGTAGCGATAGCCTGTATTGATGTGCATCAGGCAGGTCGCTTCCAGGTTTACCCCAGCACCTTGCACGACCGCGCTCTGAATCGACAAATCATCGAGATGCACATCTTTGACCCTGGTCGATGACTTCACTTCAATCAAACGCCAGGAAGGTGATCCTCCCGAACCGTTCTGGACACGCTCGAGAATATCGACGCGAACAAGTACCCCATCATATTCAAATGCTCCCTCAAAGATAGCGGGAATCGTGGGATCTTGAAGCAACTCTGCCGTCTCCGCGACCGCCGCCTCTCGCTGACGAAATCCCGCTTTGACAAGGACGCCCCCAGGGAAGCACTGTTGCGCCAGGACACCAATCTCCGTACCCATATCCAAGATGGCCTGCATCGACGCATCAGGCGGCGTCGCCAACGCGGGCTGATGAATTTCCAAATAGAGTCGTTTATGACATTGAAGTCCAGAGAGAAACTTGGACTTTGATAGTCGCGGTGCTGCGGCAACCGGAGAGAGCCTGTCCTGAGAATCCACTATCAGTTTTCTATCCATGCTGTGATCGGTGATTTCTCACATGGTCTACGAAGAAACTCTGCTAGGATAGCGCCCCATGGGTAACGGTGTCACTCAAATCAGACGGGCCGTGATGACTTTAGCCCTTCCCGTCACGCTGACCACGCTACTCCAGCGGGCAGAAGGGATTGTCGCTGTCTTTTTAGTCGGCGGACTCGGTGCCACATCCATCGCTGCAGTCGGGCTTGGTCAACTACTGGCGTTCGTCGCCACGACCCTGGTCTCCGGAATCTCCGTTGGCACGAATGTGGTCGTGGCCCAACTCTGGGGAGCACGACGTCGACTGGATGCAGGAGAAGCCGCTCGTCACTTCCTCTGGCTGTCGCTCGGCATCGCAATGCTCTTGGCCGCCCTAGGGATCGCCGGCAATCGGTTCGTGATGGAACAGCTTGGTGCGGAATCCGCCGTCATTGAACTCGCCCTTCCCTATTCGACACTCATCTTTCTGATCATCCCCTGTACCATCCTCATTCAAGTCCTGTCCTCGATTCTTCAAGGAACCGGTGACACCAAGACCCCCATGTACGGGCTCATCGCCGTCAACCTCCTGCATATCGCCCTGGCCTACCCGCTCATCTATGGGCGCTGGGGTCTTCCTGCATTGGGATTGAAGGGTGCGGCGCTCGCCGTCGGCCTTGCCGAAGCGGCAGGGGTGGTCTACCTCGTGTTGCAGTGTCGTCCCATCCTCAAGGAATCATCCAGGTTGCGTATGGACCTCATTCGATCAATCTGGGATGTGGGAGCGCCTGTGTCCGGGGAACGCATCGTCCAACAAGCCGGCATCTTTATCTACACCAAACTCGTGCTCCTCTATGGCACGGTTGCCTATGCCGCGCATCAAGTGGGATTATCAATCGAGTCGTTTTCCTTTCTCCCAGGTTACGGACTGGCCATCGCCGCCGCCACTATGGTCGGGCAGAGTATCGGAGCAGGCAAGTACACCAGAGCGAAGTTGGAAAATTGGGAAGCGAATCGGCTGGCAATCGTCATTATGACCGGGATGGGGCTTCTCTTTTTCTTCGTACCATCTACCCTATTTAGGGCATTCACCACCGACGAAGCAGTAATCGAACTGGGAACGATGTTCCTCAAGATTGTGGCGTTATTGCAAATCCCCTTGGCCCTCACCATGGTCTTGGCTGGATCACTGCGTGGCGCCGGCGACACCCGCTTTATAATGGGCGCCACGATGATCGGCATGTGGGGCGTCCGTGTGCCATTAGCCTTGGTTGCTGCCCTCTGGATGCGCCAGTCGGTCTTCTATATCTGGGCGGCCATGATCGCAGATTGGACCGTGCGGATGGGGCTGCTCCTCTGGCGGTATCAGTCGGAGCGATGGCGGCAAATTCAGGTCATCAGATAGTGGGCACACAGAACCGAGTTGCCTTTCGCCAAGCGACCTTGCATGGTCCATCCTCTCTGGATCATTCTTATTCCTTGCTCCCAACACTCCGTTGATCGTCAGACTTCTGTGTGACGATCGAAAAGGCCACGCCGGCATGCATGATAATCACACGTTCATGCGCGAGGCCCCTGTGACGAGGAAACCCATACGAACAGATGGACAATCCCTGTCAGGGCGTGAACAAATGGCCGTTCATCATCCAGTGAACGCCGATACTGGCCGCATATCCCAACGCGATCGCCCATGTCCATTTCAGGTGGGCAAAGAAGGTATAGACACCTCGTGCTTGTCCCATCAGTGCCACGCCGGCTGCAGACCCGATCGAAAGAAGCGATCCTCCAACCCCTGCGGTCAACGTGACCAGAAGCCACTGGCCAAGGTTCATATCCGGATTCATGCTTAAGACGGCAAACATAATCGGGATGTTGTCTATCACGGCTGATAAGATTCCAACCAGGATGTTGGCGGCCGTGGCGCCTAGGTCTTGGTACAGGAGGCTGGACAGAACCGCCAGATAGCCCAGCGCCCCAAGGCCGCCGACACAGAGCATGATGCCGTAAAAAAACATCAGCGTGTCCCATTCCACGCGTTTCATGCTGATGAAAATGTTGAACGGTTTGACGGCTGGTTTCCAGAGCGCAGGCCTCTGTCCCGTCTGCTCGTCATCAGATATGGGAATGTCCGTCCATTCGACCAATTCCTTTCTCCGTATCCAATGCCCATAGGATTTGAGTATCCCCAGTCCGGTCATCATGCCGAGAAACGGAGGCATCTCCAGAAAATGATGCATCACCACGGTACCCGCTATGGTGATAAGGAACAAAAGTACGATGATGTAGCCGCCATGTTTCACTTCCACAGGTTCCAGGGTGGCCGTCGGCTTGTCACGTCCGATTGTTATTGTCATGGCTATTGCCGGCACAAGCCAGTTGACAAGCGAGGGAACAAACAACGCCAGAAACTCCCCGAATTGGATCACGCCTTTTTGCCAGACCATCAGCGTCGTGATATCCCCAAACGGGCTAAACGTGCCACCGGCGTTGGCGGCCACGACGACATTGATGCAGCCCAAGACGATGAAGCGTCCATTACCTGCACCGATCGCCGTGACCACGGCACCCATGACCAACGCCGTCGTGAGGTTATCGGCAACCGGCGAGATAACAAAGGCCAGGATGCCTGTGAGCCAAAATATGCTGCGCAGTGATAAGCCCAGTGAAATAAGCCGCGTCCGCAACGCCTCAAAGAGATTGCGCTCACTCATCGTATTGATGAAGGTCATGGCGGACAGGAGAAAGAGCATCAGCTCGGCATATTCAAGCAGGGTATGCCGCAGAATTTCTGCAGCGACATGAGATTGGTGTTGCGTGCCGTATGCCAGCGCCGTGACGATCCAGATTCCCCCCGCTGCCACCAGAACCGGTTTTGATTTACGTAGATGAATGGACTCTTCGACGATCACCAACAGATACGCAGCGATGAACAGGGCGAGCGCCGCATAGCCCGTCCAATGGGTAACAAAACTCGTCATCTAGGCCCTCTCATTGTATTGGAGCTTGCAGCGTGGCCCCCATTCAGGCTCGTCCCGCCATGTACTACCTTCTTCGGATCTAACGAAGGCACCGAACGTAATTGATGTGGATTTCGTAAGCCGGCCACCGCGCGAGGACCACCTCCTTACCATGCGCCCTCACGATCCGAGCCATCCAGAGCCGTTCAACGGCTGTCAATTTGGGAATGATTTTCGATAAAGTCAGTGGTGGCTCAACCGTAAGCGGTTGAGAATCATCGGGCTCACTCGTCGTCTCATGTTCAGGGTCTACAGCGTCAAAATCCTGTAATAGGTCTCGCACACGTTCGTTGCCCCTCATCTTCGCAATTTCCGAAGCGACCTTCTTGTGAAAATCTTCCGCCTCACGAAAGATACTGGATGGAGGCACACCAAGAAACGGATAGGTCTGTCCACTGGAGCGTGATACCCCATTGGAATGATTCATCTTCGACATGTTGTTCCTCTACTCTCGGCGATGGTCTGTTTCACTCGATGCAAGCGGCTGGTTTGGCTCGCTGCACGGGGATGACCGCTCATGATCGTCCAATGTCTAAGGCTTGCAGGCAACAGGCCTTCAATCCAAATCGCTGTGGCACACACAACATGCCACCATGCTCACTGATCGAGCACAGAGGACTCAGTTGAGCGCCTAGACAAACCTACTGATGTACGAACGAAGGCTACCCTAGAGGAGGACGGAAGATGGCGGTTGAAAAGATGGGGAGATAAACAAGTCGCTGAAACTCGACATAGAACGCAATACGGTTGAACGTACGTGGTTCCAAAATGACCGGAAGGATGGAGAAGTCTTCAGAAAGCGATTCGATCGGCGAATCCGACGCAAGCAAGGCAAGCAACGTCACTGGTACGCCGAGCATTTGAAAGACCACGCAGAGACACAGGAATGAGACTAGACACGCTATAGCCCAACCTTGCGTGGGAAAGAGTACTGCTTCCGGTCTCATTCGCTTCATGCCTGCAAGCTACCGGCTAGCAGGATCAAGAGTCAAGTGACGGCATTCAGAACTCGTTTCTAGAACGTGGCTTCCTGACGGAAACTTATTAGCAACCAGAACCTATGCACAATACGGTCGACGGTTCAAACGCGCACTGGATCCTGAAGGAGCGACAGACCCATGTTCAGCTGATCCAGGTCATTCGCTGAAAGACAAGGGGCTGTCACGCGGTCTCCTGTATCTCCTTCTCACCCAGTCCATCCTCTACCAAGAACTCAATGTCTCCGGTAGTGATGTCATACATCGCACCGACGATCGCAATACGTCGTTCTCGAACCATGGTATCGAGTGTCCGACTCTGCTGACGGACGGCTTTGAGCACACGCAAAACATTTTCCTTGGCGACAGCATCCACAATCGCTCCAAGGTCAGAGGCGGATAATTCCAGGGGTCTCGAGCCGGCGACTCCCGTTGCAACCCGCTGCATCTCGCTGACGATCGCATCGAGATGCTGACACCCCGTCGCATCAGCCGCCGTCATGTGCGAGTCGAGAAGCTTCACAGCAGCAGAGACCGCCCCACATCTGGTATGGCCTATCACGATCAGGAGCTTCGCACCCGCCACGGCACAGCCATATTCTGCGCTGGCCAACACCTCTTGGCTTGTGATGTTACCCGCCACACGGATGCTAAAAATGTCGCCCATGCCGAGGTCGAAGATCAACTCCACAGGGGTACGGGAATCGATGCAACTGAGTGCGACGGCCAGCGGATGTTGGGCTGCTGCCGTGGCCCGAACCTGGCGGCTAAATTCTCGGGTCAAGCGATGCCCCGTACGGGCCCGCTCATGACCGTCCTTCAGAGTCTGCAGGACCTGCTGCGGCGTGAGCGCGGCTTGGAGTTCACGGGTCGAATAATCCACATAGTGAATCTGGTCCTCAAAGTGATACTCGCTCCGAAATCCGAGCAGGCTTACATCAATACCGCGAGCCGGTCCTGCCGCCTCCTTGAAATCACGAATGAGGCCAAGCACGTCTGGGTCAATATAGTCGATACTCCGCCCATCGAGAAGGACACGGCCATTGCGAGGCACATCATCCAGAACTTGAGACAGAGCGGCACGATTCAGGAAGCTGACCTGATTCGCAAGCTCAATATGGACGACATCTCCACCAAGATGCTTCTCAACGAAGCGGTGTACGGGGCGACGCATATTACTGTTCAGAATGAACCCAATGGCCACGGTCAGTCCGATCACGATGCCGATCAAGAGATCCGTGAAGACAATCGCCAGCACGGTTGCCACGAACGGGATGAATTGAGAGCGGCCCTCGCTCCACATCTGTTTGATCAAGGCTGGACTGGCCAATTTGATACCGGTCATCAACAAGATGGCGGCCAGACACGATAACGGGATGGTATTCAACCAGGCTGGAATGAGGGGAACACTGACAAGAAGCAGGACGCCGTGAATGATTGCTGCCAGCTTTGTTTGGCCGCCCGCATTCACATTCACCGAACTCCGGATGATCACGGAGGTGATCGGAAGTCCGCCGATCAATCCGCACACCACATTCCCGATGCCTTGCGCACACAGCTCTTGGTTCGGCGGCGATGTACGTTGTTGCGGATCAAGCCGATCAACAGCCTTGAGATTCAGCAAGGTTTCAAGAGAGGCCACAAGAGCCAGCGTCATCCCCGCGGCATAGACTGCCGGATTCATCCATTGCGAGAAGTCTGGTCGAGGAAGCAGTCCGAACCACTCAGCAAGGTCACCCGCCACCGGCACCTGCACCAAATGGCTTGGCTTGATCACCCACGGGTCGCCGAGATGTTCGAACCACAATACTCCCCCAATTCCGAACAGGACCACGGCGACAGGAGCGGGGAAGAGAGACGTCTTCAACAGCTGCCAATTATCCCAGAGAATGAGCAGTGCCACGGACAACAGACCCACAACCGTGGCCCCCAGTTGATAATCTCCGAACATGCGGAAGAGTTCGGAAAACGTCGTTTCGAGATCCGGCTGGGAGAATGACAGGTCTCCTTCCGGATCGGAGTCATGCCCGACAAGGTGGGGAATCTGTTTAAAGATGATGATCACGCCGATCGCAGCCAACAACCCTTTAATGACACTGGAGGGGAAGAATTCAGAGATGAACCCTCCTTTGGCAAGGCCGAGAGCGATTTGAATCGTCCCGGCAATGATGACGGCCATCAAAAAGGCAGAGAAAGAACCGAGCGAGAGGATTTGTGCAGCCACAACGGCCGACAGTCCTGCAGCCGGGCCGCTCACACTGGTGTGCGATCCGCTGAGCAGTCCCACCACAATCCCGCCGACGATTCCGGTGACCAATCCGGACATTAATGGAGCCCCGGAAGCCAGGGCGATCCCTAGGCATAAGGGCAGTGCCACGAAAAATATGACCAATCCTGACTTGCTGTCAGGGAGAATGGTACCGGGAGATAGACCGCTCGTCGAAGACATCAAATTATCTCGTGGTGGGATGGTCAGTAGCGATCAATGCCCCTGGGCGAAGGTGGGTTTTGACCGATCCCTTCACCCCTACATTCAGCGACGTCTCCAAGGACGGCTATCACGGACCTCCAAGATTCTCGCCGCATCCACCAGGTACGTTTCACGGGACTGGAGTCATCTCATCTCACACCGACAGGCCCGAGGGATGGACTTCCGTCCGTCCACCCCTCAGGACATCGCGTCACAACACCGTCCGCCTTCTCACGCCTCACACCGTCAGAATTCGTACCCTCCATGTCGATTTTGAAAACCCAGTTTGCTCCTCCCAGGTGAATCGGCCGACGCCGAACAGTCTTGTGTCGTGAGGACCTCCTGCAATTCAACATGGGTTTCATCGAGATCTTTGAAGACGTGCCCCGTGATCCAGTCTGCAAATGATTCGGTCTCCCGCTGCAGTTCCCAAGTCCCGAGCGAGGTACAGCCTCCCGCCTGGACCTGAAAGGTGGTGGGTAACACGGTATGCCAGGTCCCCCAGACACCCTTGAAGCTGATGTCTTTGACCCGATAGGAACCAACCGGCAGCTTCACCACAAATGGACCGGCCGTCGGAAGACCAGCGATCACCATGCGCGTACCTTGCGCCTCTTCTTCGAGCGACCATTTCATATCCGATGGCTGTGTGCGCCCCGGTGACGTGTTTGACCCGTGCCACGCCAGCCGAACATGTCCAAGTACCAAACCCTGACTATTATCCGGCGGAGTGGGATCCGACGTCGAAAGGGGCCTGACGACGGTGGTACAGCCGGCAGCGAACGCTAGAAACCAAACGACGCTGACCACGACCAAAAGCTGACGAAGAATTGAGGCATTCATACTTCCCTCCTTTGCCGGGACAGAGATCGAGACAAGTCCAAGAGGCTCTGCGTCCAGCACAGCAATACAATTCGATACGTCGGAACAGCCTGAGGGATACTCAAGCTGTCGGGCTATCAGGACTATGGAGCCGTCAACAGTGGGCTATATAGAGGGAGGGTGGAACACCGCAGTGAGTAACACCGGAAGATGACGGGCAGCACAACACTCAACAAAGAAATTGAAAAAACGAGGCCGCTCCGGTTCGGGCGACGGTGAAAAAGCAGACGCGTCCTCCGATGCTGGTTCTGACTTTGTGAGGACATCCGAATTCAACAAGTCCATGAGCGTGGCCGGAACTCCGAGCATCTGCGTCACCACACAGGCACAGAGCAGGACGACCAAGCACCCCACACCTATTGCGTGATAAGAGGAATGTGATGCCATTCGGTTCATCAGACTCATGAAATCAATTTACCATATGAGAGACAAGCTGTCATGCACGCAGGGAATGGATAGAGGCTCTCCAACCCCCGGATCCATGCTGAAGAGAAGATCAAAACTGTTTGCCGACCATCGATCTTGTCCTGGAGGAAGTCGAAGTACCTCTCTCTAGTCGTCAGTGCAAAGAGATTACAAGATCTTAGAACTCGCGAATCAGCCGAAACCCGATTTCAGGGAGCGTGAGATCCTTGGTAATCCTTGTTCCAATGCCACCTTGAATCATCCAGCGCTTACTGACTTCATAATGGAGTTGCGGCATAACCAGTAAAGACGCATGGCCATCGATGACTTGACCAACATTTGTTTCAATACCCGCGACGAGTCGGTTCGTCACATCTGCAAACAACGTCACATTGCTGAGCCACTCAGTTCGGCGGTCTGTGACACGGCCTCCCAATTCAGTCCGTGGCCCAAACATCCCAAAGACGCTCCAGGTTTCATTGAAGCGGAAGCCGGCCAGATAGAGAAACGTGGTCGTCCACAGCTTCGGCTGCTGGTCATATTGGACGATGACCTGGGATCCATGAATAAACCGGTCCTTCAACCCCGTACCGAAGTACACCTGACCTGCGCCCTTGTAGGCCTCCACGCGGGCGTTTTCCATCGGCAATTCAAATTCAATCCCGATGCCATCCCAGACGTCATACTCAATCTCCGGGGCCCACTCAAGGCCCTGTGTGTCCGGGCTACGCCGGACAAAGCCCAAAGGATCAGGTGCATCGTCGACCGTTCTGGCTTTCCGCCGCAGAGGAATGCGCCCAAGCACGTTGGTCTCTCCTTCACCCCGTCTCCCACCCAAGGGACGCACCAGGTCAAACACCATCGGCTCGGGAATCCGTGGTCCTCGCCTTTCTCCAGATACTCGCTCAATTGTCCCGCCGTTATTGATGGTTCCGTTCACGGACATAGGAAAAGCTAGCGGAACGACCGGCTTCTGCGTCGTTGAGAGACCGATGTCTCGCCTATCCGACCTCGACTCCTCGACGGAAGAACCCAGTGGAGCCGATGGGCCGATATCAAGGGCTTCACCAGTGGAAGGGACCAACACGGCAAGAGCTAACACAAGATGACGAACTGAAACGCAGGATTTAGAATACATGCATCGCAAGATGAAAACACACAAACGCATAAGCGAGTTTCGAGACCTTGATTGGATATCGATGCGTCTAATTCCTCGTATGAGCCTTCTTCGATTGCACCGATTCTTCCGACATTTCGATGACTGCCTTAAGCTCAGGAGCCATGTCTATTCCCATGACCACGTTCTTGATATCGTGACTTCCAGCGTTCCCAACAATTCCCAAAGGTAGTCGTGATTACCCATGCAAGCGTGGGGCACCAGACAACTCTCGGATCGATACGATAGAGCTGACGAGATCCCGCTACATGGAAGGAGGGCGGAACACCGACGTGGCCAATACTGGGAGTTGCAGCACAAGACGTGACTCAGCGAAGAAGTGGAGGAGGCTAGGCTTCTCCGGTTCAAGTGAGGGTGAGAGGAAAGAAAAGCCTTCGGAAACAGGTTCGGATTTCGTGAGCATATCCGAATTCATCAGATCAATCAGCGTGACTGGTGCACCGAGCATCTGCGTCACCACGCAGACGCAGAGCAACACGACCAGGCACGCCATACCCATGGCGTGCCAAGTAGAATCCGACGCCATTCTATTCATCAGATTCATGTAACCAATCTACCAAATACGTAACAGATTGTCCTATTCATAACCATGAACCCACAGACACGTTTCCCGATGCATACTACTTCCCACCGATCCGTTGTTGATGTTCGTGCGCCAGCGCAGCGCGCAGCTTCTCTTCCTGCTCTGTGGTCAGCGATGTCGTAAGGATGGTTCCTTCGTATCGTGAGAAGCTGGCTAGTAGCTTGTCGTGATCAGCACTCCGGATCAGCAAGAAAATGGCCGAGGTGCCTCGCGTGAGGGTGCCCCCCAAGTCCTTGATGAACTTATCGGGAATCCCATAGTCGTTCAAGAGTCCGTACTCGCTTGCCGTCGTAGTGAACGCTCCGGCACCAGCTCCCCCAGCGAGACTGCCGAAAAGGCCCGCCAGGGGATTGAGAAACAGCAGGCCTATGAGTCCGCCCCACAACATGCCCAGGGCCACGCCTTGTGTCGTTGCACCACCAAACACATCGACACACTGTTTAAGATGGACCTTCCCATCCATATCACGAACGACGATCACTGCATCTTCCAAGTCAAGCACATAGTCTTTTTCCATCGCACGCAGTTCGTTCAAGACTCGATCAGCTGTGCTGGAATCCTTAAATGCGATACACACCAGTTCACTCATCATTCGTCTCCTTCATGATACGGATATAGATAATATTCCGTGATAAATTCACTCCCCGACAACCTAGACTTGTGCGCTCCCAGAAAGACGGCGTTTTATTCCCCGCCACTGTTTCCATTGGAACCATAACCAAGTGTCTAGGTCTACCACGAGAGAGCGACAGTCACTGCCGCCGGCAGCATCAGCACCCTGGCAGTTCACCGTCTGGAACTTTCGGCTCAGGCTCGGACTATCAGCAACAAGACTTGCACCTCTCTCATGTCAGCTATCCCTCACCAAAACCAAGAATTATTGAACAGACGGATATAAAATATGGTGCATTACGACGAGCAATATGGCATCTGAGATCGTACTCGAAAGGGCATTGCCCATATTCACTGCAGCGCCTTTTCCGACTGATCGCCCGTCTCGAACCATTGATAGAGGGCAGGCAACACGATCAGCGTGAGCAGCGTCGAACTCACCAGACCGCCGATCACGACAACCGCCAACGGCCGTTGAACCTCCGAGCCGATGCCTTCCGCCAGCGCCAGGGGCGCTAACCCCAGCAGTGTGGTCAGCGTCGTCATTATGACCGGACGCAAGCGCTGGAGACACCCTTTCAGAATCGCGTCTTCTGTACTGAATCCCTCTTGCCGCATGCCGTTGATGGTGGACACAAGGACGATGCCGTTCTCGACCGCTACACCGAACAACGCGATAAATCCCACCGAAGCCGGCACACTCAGATATTGCCCCGTCACCCACAAGCCGAACACACCGCCGATGAGAGCGAACGGGAGATTGGCCACGATCAACGACGCGGAGCGTAGGGAGTTGAAGGCAAGGGCCAGCAACAGTCCGATCAGCCCGATCGTGATCGGCACGACGATCCTGAGGTGCGCCATCGCGCGCTCCATCTGTTCGAACGCGCCGCCCCAGGTGATGGTGTAGCCGGACGGCAAGTGAACACGTTCCGCGAGCTTACGCTGCCCTTCTTCAACGATGCTGCCGGGATCACGGCCCACCACGTTGAAGCCGATAAAGATCCGTCGGCGCACCTGTTCACGGCTGATCCGCGCCGGGCCCTCGCGCATCTCCACCGTCGCCAGCTCACTGAGCGGAATCGGCGCGCCGACCGCCGAGTTCACCAAAATCTCGCCGATCTGACGCACCGTGCTCCGGTGTTCCTCGGGAAATCTTAGAATAAGCTCGAATCGGCGCTCATTTTCATAGACCGTCGTCGCAGGTTTTCCGCCGATCGCGGTTTCGATGATGGCGCGAATATCCGCCACGTTGATGCCGTAGCGTGCGATTTTGTGGCGATCGATATCCACGGTGAGGTACGGTTGTCCCGCGATCTGCTCCACACGCACATCCTTTACACCTTCGATCGTTCTCATCACGACAGCGATCTGGTCCGCCCGTTCCTTCAACCCATCCAAATCATCTCCGAACAACTTGATGGCGAACTCCGTTCTGACGCCTGAGATCAACTCGTCCACTCGCTGCTGGATGGGCTGGCTCATCATGAACGACATGCCGGGGATCTCGGCTAGCCGTCGGCGGATCTTCTCGACCAGCTCGGCTTTGGTCCGGGCGGTCGTCCAGGTGTCCCGAGGGTGCAGTAGAACAACCGGATCGCTTTCATTGGCCTCTTGCGGTTCATTGCCAATTTCCGACCGACCGATCTTACCGACCGCGAGGCGGACCTCCGGAAATTCCCGCAGGGCCTGCAAGGCGCGTTTCTCCAATTCGATGGATTCAGGAAGCGACACCCGTGGCAACCGGATGATCAGCGGCGTCAGCGCCCCTTCATCCAGGACCGGCACGAACTGTTTGCCCAGATACGGCACCAGCATCAGCGTCACACCCAGCAAAGACAGGGCGCTGATCAGCACCAGTCGACGATGGGCGAGGGCCCAGCGGAGCAGCGGTTCATACCCCGCCTTCGCCCACCGGACGATCGGCATCTCCCGTTGGTTCCCGCCGCGGAGTCCCAGCGCACAGAGGACCGGGGATACGGTCAGACACAACACCAGCGATACGACCAACGCGATGATGACTGTATATCCCAATGGGGCGAACATCTTGCCTTCGATGCCTTCCAACGTCACGAGCGGCAAAAACACCACGATAATGATGAGCATCGCAAACGCGGTCGGTCGCGCCACTTCCTTCGACGCCTGTAGTACCACGTCCCAACGGGAGTCGGGCGAGCCGTCGGATGTGGAAAGGCGGCGATACACGTTCTCCACCACCACAATTGACCCGTCGACGACCATCCCGATGGCGATCGCCAGTCCGCCCAGCGACATGAGGTTGGCCGAAAGGTCAAGATCCTTCATGATCCGAAACGTCAACAGCGGTGTGAGAATTAAGGTCACCGTCACAATCAGTGCGCTTCGAACGTTGCCGATCGTGGCGAAGAGGATGAGAGCCACTAAGATCGTCCCTCCTAGTAAAGCCTGACGGACCGTGTCGAGGGCCGCCGTGACCAGTTCGGATCGGTCGTAGAACGGCATGAGTTTCAGCCCCCCGGGGAGGATGCCGGCCCGATGGACTTCCTCAATCTTGGCCTTGACGGCTTCGACGACTTGTCGCGCATTGGAGCCACGAAGCATGAGAACAATGCCGGCCACCACTTCCTGATCGCCGTTAAGCACGGCGGCACCGTGGCGGATGGCATGGCCGATACGTACCTCACCAAGATTGCGTACATACACGGGCGTCCCGCCCGCCTCCTTCACCACGATATCCTCGATATCGGCGATGCTTCGTACCAGCCCCAACCCGCGTACAATCGCACGTTCACCGTGTCGATCAACCACATTGCCGCCGGCATTGGCATTGTTCTGCGCAACCGCATTGAAGACCTGGGCTAACGTCAAGTTGTACTTGCGCAACTGGGCCGGATCAATAATGACCTGATACTGCTTCACGAATCCGCCCAACGCATTCACATCGATGACACCGGGAACCGTCCTGAGAAGCGGCCGAAGCACCCAGTCCTGTAAGACTCGCTGCTCAGTCAGGGCGGCCTCGAGCGCCGCGGAGCTTGTCGCGTCTACCCTCGGCCCATCCAGATAGTACTGATAAATCTCACCGAGGCCGGTCGTCACCGGCGCCATGACCGGCTCCACCCCAGGAGGTAAGGTCGCCTTCGCTTCAAGCAGTCGCTCCAGGACGAGCTGGCGGGCACGTAAGAGGTCCACGTGATCATTAAACACGACGGTGATTTGGGAGAGGGCGAATTTAGACAATGAACGGATTTCAGTGAGGTCGGGCAAGCCCGTCATCTGCAGTTCAAGGGGAATGGTGATGAGCCGCTCAACCTCGATCGGAGACAGGCCCGGCCCGTCGGCCAAGATCTGCACCTGGATGTTGGTGACATCCGGAAATGCGTCGATCGGTAACTCACGGAAGGCCATGACACCGGCCGCAGCCAGGAGGCCGGTCAGGATCAAAATAAGCGGCCATCGTCGGATCGACAAGGCGATCAGCGCATCGATCATGGCGCAGGCTCAATCAGCGTTTTCTCGAATTCAGACCTGAGCACGAATGTGCCTGCGGTGACGATCCGCTCCCCGCCGCGCAGGCCGTTCAGCACTGCGACGACCTGGTCGGTTTCCTGGCCGAGGACCACGGGACGCTTCTCGAACGTCCCGCCGTCCAATTGGACAAACACATACGAAGACTCGCCGCTCCGTTGCACGGCTGAGACCGGCGCCATCGCGACCTCCGGTTCGGACTCCGCATACACGCGCACCGTCGCGAACATTTCCGGTTTCAGCAGCCTCTTCGGATTGGGGACCGTGATACGCAAGCGCATGGTGCGCGTTGCAGAATCCAGCACATCACCAACATAGGTGATCGTGCCGGGAAAGATCTTGCCGGGATAGGCCGTCATCCGCACCTCGACGGACTGCTCGTGATGGATGAACTGCACGTCTTTCTCCGGAACATTGCCGACGACCCAGACATCCGAGAGATCGGCGACCGCGAAGATGGTCTGCCCCATCTCCACCACCTCACCACGCGTGAGATTGCGCATGATGATCCGGCCGGCAATCGGCGCACGGATCGGCACATCAGAGCGGACAGTTCGCTCACGATCTAAACGCCGAATCTCCTCACTCGGCAGCCCGAGCAACTCCAGCCGATGCGTGGTTTCCCGCAGATCGGCGTGAGCCACTCGCATCGCGGCTTCACGACGCTTCAATTCGGCCAGGCTCACCACTTGATGTTCGTACAACTCACGGGCCCGCTCATAGGCTAAGGCGGCTTCGTGCGATTGAGCTGCAGCTTTCAAATAGGATGCTTGAGACAGGCCGATGTCCGTACTATGAACCAAGGCAAGCACAGTGCCTCGCTCGACATCATGACCGAAGTCGACATAGACCTCTTCGACCCGTCCTCGAATCAATGTCGTGACCTCCGCCAACTTATTCTCATTCGGCTGGGCGACGGCGGGAAAATCTCGATGGAGCCGAAACTCCCCACGAACGATCGGAACTACCTCAATCCCGGCACTCGCCAGGAGTTCAGGCTTGAGCGTGACCATATTCGGAGACGACGGGGGCGCCGTACGACTCGATGCCTCAATCGGTTCATCGCGTTCCTGGAATCCTTTGAGGAGACTGAATGAGGCCAGCACGATCCCACTCACCCCCAGCACAAGCGCCCAAGACGCAATCCGCCTCATGGTTGCCATCACACGACGTCCTATCTCAATCGCCGACACATGAGCCGACCGGCTTTGATCCGCAGTCCTTACGCAGCATGTCGATGGTCCTCTGCCCTCTCCCTTCTCGATACGACCGACCCTCTGCGCCGCTTCCATTGCAACCGTAACCAAGTCTCCACCTCTACCACGAGATAGACGGTCACAGCCACCGCCAGGATCAGCGCCCAGGCTAGCCCGTCTATCGGCGCGGTGTGGAACAATTGGTTCATGCTTGGACTGTACGTCAACAAGAGTTGCAACCCGGTCATCGCGGTGATCCCACGCCAGATCCAGGGATTGCTGAACAGACCGACATGAAATACCGTATGTTCCAGCGAGCGGCAGTTGAACAGATAGAACAATTCGACCATCACGAAGACGTTCACCGCCGCCGTGCGGGCGGCCACCACAGAGGCGGTGCGCTCCAGTTCCCACAGAAACACACCATAGGCGCCGGCCAGCATTAAGGTTGAGACCAGCAAGATCCGCTCAATTAACACACCCGTCAGGATCGGCTGATCAGGCTCACGGGGTGGCCGTTGCATAATGCCGGGCTCCTTCGGCTCAAATGCCAGCATCAAACCAAGCGCCACCGCCGTCGTCATGTTGATCCACAGAATTTGCACCGGCAACACCGGAAGAGCCGTCCCTAATCCAATGGCCGTCAGCAGCACGAGGCCCTCGCCTCCATTTGTCGGCAGCGTCCAGACAATAAATTTGGCCAGATTATCGAACACGCAGCGACCCTCCTCGACGGCCGCTTCGATTGACGAAAAATTGTCGTTAGTCAGCACCATGTCGGCGGCCTCTTTGGCCACTTCAGTTCCGCCCCGGCCCATCGCGACGCCGATGTTCGCCTGTTTCAACGCCGGGGCGTCGTTGACGCCGTCGCCGGTCATGGCCACGATGTGATCGCGTGCTTGTAGAGCTTCCACTAAGCGCAGTTTTTGCTCAGGGGATACCCGCGCGAACACTGCGGTGCGGTCGGCAACCTCCGCGAGCGCCATCTGGGGAATGGCCGCTAACTCTTGGCCGGTCAGTGCGCTCAATTCACCGTTTCGGTGATCCTTACGACCGTCCAGACCAATCTGCTTCGCGATGGCGCGCGCCGTCAGCGCGTGATCGCCCGTGATCATCTTCACCGCAATGCCCGCACTCTGGCAGGCACGCACAGCGGCAATGGCTTCAGGCCTTGGAGGATCCATCATGGCCTGGAGACCGAGAAACGTCAGGCCTCCGTCGACATCGCGATCGGCAAGCATGCTGGTATGAGCCGCCAACGACTTGCGTGCGAATGCCAGCACACGGAGCCCTCGCTCGGCGAAGGCTTCAACATGAGTCAGGATGTACTCTGGATCAAACCGCTGCTCGGTTCCGTCCGCCGCCAGTATCCGATCGCAGAGCTGAATGACTTTTTCCACAGCTCCCTTCAGATAGATCGTGACGTCACAGGTTGCTCCAGGCCGGTGCAGCGTGGCCATGAATTGCCGCTCTGACTCGAAGGGGATGCTGTCGAGTCGGGAACAGTCACTTGCAAGCTGATCCACATCGATACCGCCCTTTCGTGCGGCCACCAGCAATGCCCCCTCTGTCGGATCGCCCGTGACAGTCCACCGTCCATCTCTCTCCACAAGCTGAGCATCGTTGCACAACGCGCCTGCCGTCAGGACTTCGCGTAAGGCGGGTGAAAGAGGCGAGGGATGAAGGGTAAGGGGTAAGGCGTCAGGAGAAATCACCTCCCCCCTCACCCCTGACACCTCACTAATTCGTCCGACCGGCTCATAACCGGCGCCTTCTACTTCGAAGACACGGTCACCGGCAAAGATCGCCTGGACAGTCATTTCATTCTTGGTGAGCGTGCCGGTCTTGTCCGAACAGATCACGGTGGTGCTGCCGAGTGTTTCCACTGCCGGCAGCTTCCGGATGATGGCATGCCGCCGTGCCATGCGACCGACGCCGATCGCCAGGGTAATGGTCACCGCTGCGGGCAACCCTTCCGGAATGGCGCTCACGGCCAAGGCGACCGCCACCATGAAGATTTCGGTTACTGCTTGTCCTCGCCAAAGTCCGACAACGAAGGTGATTGCCGCCAAGCCAAGGATTGCGACGGTGAGCACCTTACTGAAGGAGGCCAGCTTCTTCGTGAGCGGTGTGGCAAGCTGTGCTGTCTCCCCCATTAATTGGTGAATGCGGCCCAACTCCGTCTCTGTTCCCGTGCCGACCACGACACCGGTACCTTGGCCATAGGTGACGAACGTGCCGGAGAAGGCCATATTCTTCCGATCCCCAACCACCGTCTCGGGAGGCAAGACGTGATCGGCCTTTTCGACCGGCACCGACTCCCCGGTCAGTGCCGATTCATCGACACGCAGCTCGCGAATGGCCGTGAGCCGTAGATCGGCGGGCACCTTATCCCCGGATTCCAGCAATACTACGTCGCCGGGAACGATATCCGCCGACACAATCCGCCGTTTTTGTCCGTCACGTCGGACCACCGCCTCCGTCTTCATCATCGCCGCCAGCGAATCGAGCGCCGCTTCAGCCCGTGATTCCTGGATGAACCCCACCAGTGCATTCACCAACACGACGCCGAAGATCACGCCGGCATCCACCCATTCACCCAGCAGGGCCGTCACGATGGTCGCCGCCAGCAGCACGTAGATGAGCGGATGATGAAACTGCAGCAGGAAACGGATCAGGGGTCCACGGCGCCTGACTTTTGGTAAGACATTTGGCCCGAACCGTTTCATTCGCCGCGCCGCTTCCTCCGAGGCGAGGCCTTGAGCCACGTCAGTTTCAAGTAAGAGAAGAATTTCATGTATAGGAAGATGGTGATGGTTCGTCACTACACAACCTCAATACCCCGGTCGTCCGGTAGTTCCTTAGGTGAAATCGGATGCCGCCTGTCGAGAATCGAACGTAATCGGAGAAAGGACGCTTGATCAGTGAAGGCCAGCAGGGAATCATGAGCCTGCAGCATCGTCGTCCCGTCCGGAACACAACATTGGCCGTTTCTGGCCATCAAAAGGATAAAGGCGCCTTTGGGGAGACCGAGGTCCAGTAATCGTTGGCCAATTGCTGCGGAATACTCCGGAATCCGTATTTCGAGCAGGCCGCTCTTGAGAGTCGTCGGGGCATCCCATACCGGAGAGGATTCCATGCGGGCCGAGGCGGGTTCGTCGACACCAAGCCACCGGGCCACCAGCGGGATGGACGTCCCTTGCAGCAACACGGAGGTCAGCACGATAAAAAACACGAGGTTGAAGATCGGTGCGGCTTGCGGAACACCAGCAAGCAACGGGAAGGTCGCCAAAATAATAGGCACGGCCCCGCGCAACCCGACCCAGGCCACCATCGTCTTCTTCTTGAACGAGAGACCTGTGAAGACCAAGGTGGCAAACACGGAGACCGGCCTGGCACAGACCATCAGGAACAGTGCCAGCAACAACCCCGGCCCCACAATCGGCACGAGTTGCGTTGGGAAGACCTGCAGGCCAAGCGTGAGAAACATTGCAATTTGCATCAACCACGCAAGTCCGTCATGAAACCGCATCAGGCTGCGTTTGTGGAGGAATTCACTGTTGCCCATCATGAGACCGGCTAAATACACCGCGAGAAAGCCGTTGCCCCCTAGCCATGTGCTGCCGCTGTAGGTCAACAGCACGAGAGACAACGTCAGAACGGGGTAGAGGCCTTCGTACTCCAAGCGCAATCGATTGACGAGCAGCACCATGAGCTTGCCCGTGCCGTACCCGATCGCCGCACCGAGCACCATTTGCCGCACGAACATGGGAATGAGATCGAGAGGCGAGCCTGATGCTCCTGTGATCAATGAGATGAGCCCCAACGTCAGGAAGACCGCCATTGGATCATTACTGCCGGACTCTAATTCGAGCAACGGTTTTAAGGGCTCACGCAAGCTGACAGATCTCGACCGCATCACAGCAAACACAGCGGCCGCATCGGTGGAGGAGACGATGGCGCCGATAAGGAGTCCCTCGGTCCAGGACATCTCCAAGGCCACTGTCGCAAACCAGCCCACAAGCCCAGCCGTGATCGCGACGCCGAGCGTCGACAGCGCCACGCCGTAGCCGAGCACCGGTCGCACACTCGACCAGTGGGTGTCCAGCCCGCCGGCAAACAGAATGAAGGCAAGCGCGACGACTCCGAGGGATTGAGCCAACCAGGGATCGTCGAAATGAATGCCACCAGGACCATCGGAACCGGCGAGCATGCCGATGAGGAGAAACAACAGCAATGCCGGCACTCCCAATCGCCCAGATGCTTTGCTCGCGATGACACTGAGCAACAGAAGCCCCGACGCCGCGAGGAGAAGATATTCGATCGTCAATGTCATGGTGTGATGAACGGTTCGCGTTTGTGTTGCGCCGTGAGCACAGGACACCCGGCTCGCTTAATGAGCGCTTCCGCCACACTGCCGAGAACCATCCGGCTGAGCCCTCGCCGTCCACTCGTTCCGACCACGAGGAGATCCGTTTGATACATAGCAGCCTGTCTCAGAATGACCTCGACCGGTGCTCCCTGTACACAATTGCCCTCCGCCTCGATCTCGTCATTCTGGAGCTCTCGGACTTGCCTCGTGATCATTCGTTCCGCCTGCTTGTTGTTCGAGGGAGATTCTGACGCATGGACAACACGAATCGAAGCCCGGAGCTTCGGAGCGAGGCTCCGAACGATCTGAAAAGCCGAATTGGCATCGCGAGAAAAGTCCGTCGCGAGGAGCACACGCCTGAGACGTACTTTGGCTGGATGACGAAAACCATCTCCGGCAAGGCCGCCATGGACCGTCAATACGGGACAAGGCGCCTCACGAACCACCCCTCGCGCGATACTCCCGATCCGTAGCCGATCCCACCCGGTACGTCCTTCTGTACCGATGACGACCATCTTTGCGTGAACCTGCCTAGCGGTTTCCACAATACAGCCAATCGGGTCACCATAGAGCAACAGTGGTTGTGCCGACACACCACGTTCTTTTGCCAGCCGAGTCAGGCGTCCGAGCTCCAGCAGTGCCGATGTCCGCAGCGATCGCAACGCCTGACCATCGGGAGCCCTGCGGGGTAGATCTGTCGGCGTCTTCACGACATGCAGAATGGTCAGCGAGGTTTCTAACGTCGTCGCCAGCTTCATGCCATGGAGCAATGCCCGCCTCGCCGGCTCTTGGAAGTCCGTCGCCAAGAGAAGCGACCAGCGCCCCCGACGCGCACCGGCCTGAATCATAGAGTCCTCATGGGCTTTTCTCCCCTTCTCACTCCACCCTGCGCTCATCCCACAGGCACGTCCAAGAGATACAGTTCACCTTCCAGGTTAGGATGCAGGTCACAGCGGAAGGTCATCTTGGCCTGTTGGGCGTGCGTCAACCGGATCACTGCCGTCTGGCCTGGCGCGACGTGCAGGCCGTCGATCCCCCTT
The DNA here is from genome assembly GCA_002420115.1 of Nitrospira sp. UBA5698. Taxonomy (GTDB): domain Bacteria; phylum Nitrospirota; class Nitrospiria; order Nitrospirales; family Nitrospiraceae; genus Nitrospira_D. The sequence goes on along the minus strand of DIHK01000062.1, from coordinate 60,645 downwards.
CCGAACACTTCGATGCCTCCCGCCTCAATTGTCACCGGCAAACCGGCAAACATCGGGGAGCTGAACCCATGTGGAATCGGGTCTTCGTTACGGACCACCAGGACCATGGGCATCCCGGCACGGATCGGCGTGGTCTTGGTGCGCACGAATGTCGAGTCGCGAATGGTGAGTTCGATGCGTGACTCCTGCGCCGATAGTGTCTCCAGCGCCAAGCCGTGTTCGGCATGGAACCACGACAGACTGAGAATTGCCGCGAGACCGAGCACGCTCCAGTGTGCACGCTCTGTCCACACCCTTCGACCTGTTGTCATATGGTTCCTCCAGTCTGTGTGCCGAACCAGCTGGTCCGGCGGACGAATTCAGCGAACGTTGTTTTTTCGACTTTTCAGCAGCACGACCAGGCCAACGATCCCAATGATCACGGCCAACAGTCCGAGTACAGCCAATGGTTCCATGGTTCGCCTCCAAGTCTGCCCGACGCCGACGATCAGAGCGACAGCAATTCAGGTTGCAAAAATCGACACCCAGTGAAATCGTCGGTTCCTCGCCAGCACGTCGTGGTCGCACTTCCTCCGAACTTCGATACCATCACACCGTCTACTCATAACTGTCCTCGCTTGAGAAGTGCTCCGCTTTCCCACGGAAGCTCAGATAGACCCAGAGCGTATAGGTCATGACCAGGCTGATACCGATGGGGAACCAGACGAGGCCGAGCTGCAATCCGTCGGGCGATGCGGCGCTGTTGTGAATGGTCAGGCTGTACGCCGGGTTTCCTGTCGCCATCAATAAATTCGGAAAGAGACCCCAGGCCGCGCTGCCGAAGAGACCCAGGATGAAGAGGCTCCAGCTTAAGAAGACGACCCCATCCCATCCGTGGCGACGGCAAGCGAGTGTCGTGCCCCCCGCCACCACGGCAATCAGTGGCAGGACAAACCCGACCGGATGCGCGTCATACCGGTACCAGAGCGTCGGCTGAACAGATGGCGCCAACGGGATAGCCACCATGGTCAGGAGCATCACCGTCCATACGCCGGTGTGCGCAATCCGACGTGCCCGATCATGGACCGCCGACTCCATCTTGATGATGAGATAATGTGCCCCATGGACAGCAAGTATCGTAACGCTGAGGGCACCCACGAGGACGGTGAACCAGTCCAGGATGCCCGGCGTCGGCCCAGGCGTGAAGGTGGTCCAGAGCGCAGCAAAGAATTGGCCGTCGGCAGCGAGAGGCACGCCCCGAATCAGATTGCCCAAGGCCACGCCGAAAATCAGGGCAAGCAGCAGGCTAGACCAGGCGAAGATCGCATCCCAGAACGTTCGCCATAAGGGATTGTCGAGGTGGGACCGTACGGCAATCGACACCCCGCGCAGAATCACACACCAGAGGACAAGGTTGAGGGCCAAGTAGAACCCGCTGAATCCGGCGGCGAACGCTTTGGGAAAGGCGAGGAACAGCAGACCTCCGCCAGCCACCAGCCACACTTCATTGCCCTTCCACACCGGACCGATGGCCTTCAAGACCAGTTGCCGCTCCGCGTCGGTTCGCGCGACGAACAGGTAGAGGATGCCCGCCCCGAACACGAATCCATCCAGGACCGCATAGACGGCGAACACCGCGGCGACGATCGCGAACCACAGGAGCTCGTTCGACAGCATCTCCTCGCTCACAACGCGCCCTTCCCGTTCGCACTCAACCCGACAGGCACGGCAGGACCACGAGCGACTGTTCGGAACAACACAAACAGAAACAGCAGGCCCAACAACAGATACAGACCGAGGAAGCCGAGTAACGTGAACAGGACATTGCCGGACCCCACCAATGGCGAGTTGCCATCGGTCGTTCTGAATAAGCCATACACGAGCCACGGCTGCCGTCCCAGTTCGGCGGTCATCCACCCGGCGGTCGTGGCAATGTAGGGAAACGGCGCCATGAGCATGATCGTCCAGAGCATCCATCGGGCCTGAAACAGATGTCCGCGCCAGAGGAGGACCACCGCCGTCAGCATCAGCGGGATGAACAGCGACCCCAGGCCGACCATGATGTGGTAGGTGTAGTAGAGCAGCGGCATGGTGTCCGGCCAGTCTTCGCGAGGAAAATCAGTGAGCCCTTTGATCTCAGCGCCGAAATGCTTATGAATGATGAAACTAAGCATCTTGGGAGCGACGAGCGGATTATCGATCTTGAGCGTGTCCATGTTCGGCTGGCCGAGGAGCACCAGATCAGCACCGGATTCGGTGTGGAAGTGGCCTTCAAATGCCGCTCCCTTGATGGGTTGATGCTCAAAGACCTGCAGCGCCGCATGGTGCCCGGTTGGAAACAACATCAGGCAACTGGCCAGCGCCGCGGCAACGACCCCGGTTCGGAGAAACGTCTTCGCCTGATCGATGTGAATACCAGAAAGCAGATAGTAGGCCCCCACTGCGGCCATCACAAAGGACCCGGTAACAACTGCGGCCGTCATCGTATGCGCGAACTGCCACACCAGCCAGGGGTTGGTCAGCAAGCCCCAGAGACTCGTCACGTGGACCGCGCCGGCCTCATCGGCGGCATAGGCCACCGGATGTTGCATCCACGCATTCGTCGCGAGAATGAACAACCCCGAGAGCCACGACCCAAAGAAGAGCATCAATGTCGTCATCCATTGAACAAACGGGCCGAAGGTCTTTTTTCCGAACAACAGGACGCCGAGAAACGTGGATTCCAGGAAAAAGGCAAAGACGCCCTCCATGGCCAAAGTCTGGCCGATGACGCCACCGGCAAACGTCGAAAACCTCGCCCAATTCATGCCGAACTGAAATTCCAAAGGGATACCGGTGACGACGCCGAACGCAAAGCTCAAGGCGAAGATCTTCGTCCAGAAATGGGCGGCCTCGTCGTAATGGGTATCACGACTCCAATAGGCACGGCTTTTCAGGTACAGCAGCAAGGCCGCCAAACCCATCGTCAATTGTGGAAAGAGGTAATGGAACGTCGCCGTGAAGGCGAACTGCAACCGATCGTAGAATAATGCGCTCGTCATGCCTGTCTTCTTTCATTCAAAAGCATCCCCCCTGGTTGTAAGTTCACATTGGTCTTGCCAGTTCGCCATCCGACAATTTCATGCGGCCGTCAGCAGGGCACCTACCGGAGCAGGACCGAGCCTCTGTAAAAACGCCAAGGCCGATTTCCATCAACCGGCAGGCATTTCAGGTCGGAGCCCCACTACCAGCTGTTGCAAAGCACTACACATCCCTATGACCGACAGACACACCTGCTCCTCTTTTTCTTCACTCACAGCGCACAGATTTCAGATTCGCCTCAAGACAAACTCGCCAGGATCGGCCTCCTATTTCCCTTCCTTGCGAATGACGCCTCTGTGCTCGGTTTCCGAATGTCAGTCTTGATAGTGACTCTCGTTTAAGATCTCGGTCGTTTGAGCCGCCCGGACTTCGCCTTCTCTTCTTCTATGTCGATGAACGTTCCAGTCTCGGCATCAATATGGACTTCCATGATTTTGTGCTCAGCCGTGACGACTTCGACTTCCCAGATGAGCTTGCCATGCTTCCGATCTAACTCGGCCTCGATGACCGTCCCCGGCACTTTCTCCGACGCCGTTTTGATCGCGTCGTGGATCGTCACCGTGGCCGCAGCTGCCATTTCAACCTTGCTGTGTTCTTCGCCGGAGGCTGAATCGGCCACTAGCATGGTTCCGGCAGCAAATACCAGCATGGCAAGTCCTAACATCAACGGAGATTGCTGTCTCATGCGTTCCTCCCCTATGGTTATTGCAAGATCCCTCTCTCGGGATGTGCTTCGGAGCCGATAATGATTTGCTCAGCCTCCAGCCAATCATCGAGATCATACCCATCGATAGCCCCTCGCTCTCGGTAGAGTTCGTAGGCACGCATGGCGATACGTTCCTGTACCTCACCCGCATTCAAAGTAGCGTGAGCTGGTTCATCGCTGACTGCCTGTCCCATTGCTTCCTCTTTTTTCTGATCACTCCGAGTCTTCATGCGTCCTCCTCTTCACTGTTCGTATCGGTCAGGTTTTCGTGGCTCCCGATCCAGCTCAACATTCCATTTCATCCGGTCGCCCTCGACCGTTCAGTCCTCGGTTCTCATCGGATCTCACGGCCCCTTCCGGATCAAAGAGTGGTGGCGCAAGGCCAGATCGCGGGCTTCATGCATGGCCTTCCGATAGTCGTCCGCCATGGCACGGACATTCTCGATATGCTTATGGACGTTCTCGCTGCCGCCGGAATATTCGTCCGGAAACTTTTCGTAGTATTCGGCGAGCACCTCCCACTTGTCCGCTTTGGCTTTGAGAGTCTTCGCCTCTTCCGCATAGTACATCTCCAATTTGCGATGATCCCCAGCCTTGATCAGCGCTTCAAGGTCATCCGATGCGAAAACCGGCATGGTCATCAGCAAGCTGAGAGCAAAGAATATCCCCGTCCATTTCCTTATCTTCATCGTAGATCCTCCTGTAGTAGTCCAAACAGTTGAATACCCATGGTCTGTGAGGGTTGATCGCCTGATCGGATGCACGTGCCTCGCCTGCAATTTCTTTCCTCAATAGGCCGGAGGACTCGTGCCTTTCACGATGGAAATCACCGCATAGATGGCAATGCCGAATGCCACTGCCATCCCTCCTAAGTACAGCCATACTCTGTCCATGATGCCCTCCTAGGTTATGGGTCTCTCATACTGATCCAGCCTGTAGGGTCCAGACCCCTTTCCCTCCACATGTATGTCTCCAACCCCGGGTGTGGAAGCCATCGCCTATTTACTTTCATCTATCCGTCCATTTCCCATGGCCGTGTCCTTACTGTTTTGGGGCTCGGCGATTGGCCACGATCAGCGGATCAATCCGTTCACCGCAGTTGACGCAGCGGAAACCGAACGACTCGCATGGCCCCAGCAAGATTTCCTCCGACCCGTCAGGAATCAGCGGCACCATGTACCCATGGCAGCGGGGGCAGGCCCCCTTCTGTTGAGCAATTGCACCCATCTGCTCAACTCCGTGTTGCATGATATTCAGTTCGGCTCGTCCACCGGCCACCATGGAGTACAATCACGATCACATCCGCACGTACACCGTAACGAATCTGCTCATGTGGCTACTACTGGGTGATCGCCCAGAACGTGCAGAAGACTTACCTAGCGCATCGACGATGGTAGGAATTTGTGACAAGACAGAAAATGTTTGTAAGGACAGTGGGGGAAAGGTTGATCAATGCTAACCGTGATTCGAGGTGCCGCAGGCAAGGGACCGGACACCGCTCTGTCTCGCAATGAGCATCTCACAGAACGGACCTAGTGATTCACCTAGTTCCAGAGGTGAAACTTCCCTGGGGAACCATGATGGCAGCCCCTTCGCCATGATCAGCTGTTGCGATGACTTTGGTAGAAGCCTATGATCCACAAAAGTTGGTTGGAGCTCGTCGTACGAACAGAGACGGATGGCTTGATGCAGACCTCTTTCTTGCCGCTTCGTGGAATGCTGGTACTCACCGCGGCGGTTGTCACGGTCTTCCTTCTGGATTGGCATACCCCCCTTGGCTTCGCAGTTTTTGCACTCTATGTGCCAATCTGCCTCGCTAGCTTACGGCTTGTGGGATGGCGGGCTGCGTTCCTGACCGGTATCGTCTGCTCAACACTCATGATCGCAGGGTGGTTCCTGTCCATGCCGGGGATCCCGTTTCTGTGGTCCGTCCTCAACCGGGGTATAGGATTGCTCGTCCTCTGGTCGGTGCTCTGGGGTGGGCACTTGTTTCAGCAACGCACACGGGAACTTGAACGGGTCCAGACGGATCTCCAACACGAAGTGGAACAACGCACGAAGGCGGAGCAGACGATACGGGCGACGAACGAGGAGTTAGAAATCCGTGTGGCTTGGCGGACTGCACTATTGAAAGCGTCACTTGATCGCTGGGACCTTGTCACGCAAGCCACACACGATGGCGTGTATGACTGGGATTTGACGACCCGCCGGGTCGTCCATTCACCTCACTGGATCGAGATGCACGGGTTCAAGAACGGAGACGACTCTGAAACCTTTGAACAGTGGTCAACTCGCATCCACCCGGACGACCGTGCCCGCGTCCTCGGCCATTTGGAAGAGTATCTTGCGAAGAAACGGCAGGGGTTTCGGGAGGAGTACCGTATCCGTCGCCGAGACGACAGATGGATTTGGGTACTCGACCGCGCCTATGCTCTGTGGGAAGGGAACAGTCGAGCCATCCGCCTGGTCGGATCGGAAAAAGACATTACAGAACGAAAACGAGCCGAAGAACTCTTGCGCAAGCATGAAGCGCAGTTGATAAATCTGACCACTAAACTACTACAGGCACAGGATGAGGAACGGCAACGAATCGCCCGTGAACTCCACGACGATGTGACACAACGGCTTGCCGTCCTGGCGGTGGAGATCAGCGCCCTCACCCGAAGCGATTCGTCCGAGGCATCGCACCAAGGCCATATCGAACACCTTCGAAAAGCCGCTGCTCAGCTGGCCGAGGATGTCCATAACTTCGCATACCGGTTGCACCCATCACTCCTCGAACACCTCGGATTAGAGGCAGCGATTCGAGACCAGGTCGATGACTTCATCCGTCGGACCGGTTTGAAGGTCCAGTACATGCAGCGGAAAGTCCCTCGGTCTCTTCCATTGAACGTCGCGACCTGCCTCTACCGCGTCACGCAGGAAAGTCTCCAGAATGTACTCAAGCATGCGGAGGCTTCAGACGTGCTCATCCGCCTGCTCGGCACCGCCACCGGCGTGGGAATCTGTATCCGCGACAATGGAAAGGGATTTATTCACGAACCGGCCGGATCCGCTTCTCGCGGGCTCGGTCTTATCAGCATGGAAGAACGGGTTCGTCTCTTTAACGGAACCTTCCGGATCCGCACCTGCATTGGCAAGGGAACTGAGATTCATGCCTGGGTGCCATGCTCCGATTCGCCAGCAGATTGTCAGCTTGATACACAGCGTTCGACCGCACCGTCTTTATCGACATCGTGATGCCGGTCGCGTGAATGATAAGGAGAAACGAACCGATGCCAAAACCCCGCGCCCTGTTGGCCGATGATCACAGTATGATGCTCGCCGGTCTGCAAAAACTCGTGGAGGAAACCTGCGAGGTCGTCGGTACAGTCGGAGACGGTCGTGCCCTCGTGGAAGCAGCGCAACGCCTCCAACCAGACCTGATCATCCTGGACATTGCCATGCCGTTGCTTAATGGGATCGACGCCGCTCGGCAGATCAAGCGACTCTGTCCTAGTACGAAGCTGATCTTTCTGACCATGCAGACCAGTCCGACCTACGCCACGGAAGCCCTGGCCGCCGGCGCAAATGGGTACCTGCTCAAACATTCGGCGCCGGTGGAACTCCCGCTGGCGATCAATGCGGCGCTCCAGGGTCAATGCTATCTGACACCTTCCATCGCCGCACCGTTGATCGATCGTGCGGTGAATCCGGAACGCGAGCCGGTGGTCAAGGACCCCGTCGCGGCTCTCACACCACGCCAACGCGAAATCCTGCAATTGATCGGCGAAGGCAAGGGGACCAAGGAGATCGCCACTCACCTCAGCGTCTCCGTGAAAACCATCGACTTCCACAAAACGCGCCTCATGCAACGATTGAACATCCACACCACTGCCGAATTGATGCGCTATGCCATCACCCAAGGGCTCTCCTGCTCCACACCGTAGCTCTGTGTAACCCTTTCCACAAATACCTCCTGGGAACCTCGGCCAGGCCAACTAGGTGCTTCTCCAGTACCGTCTGTGTTGCTTGTGGTGTATGAATCGCACAAGGTACATACCGGCGGACCACGCACTGAACGACGTTGTGTTCCATGGTTTCATCGAAAATCTGCTGCGCACGGGCGATCGGGGATGACCTGACTGACAACTGTTGAGGTGAGTCTGTGAAGAAACCGCAGATCTTATTGGCCGACGACCATCCAGAGATGGTACTCGTCGTGGCACGTCACCTCGGCCAGCAGGTCTCCATCGTCGGTGTCGTCCACGACGGAATCGAACTATTCAGGGCGACAGAGATGCTTAAGCCGGACGTCATCCTGCTCGATATTTCAATGCCGCACATGAACGGACTAGAGGCGGCCCGCCGGTTGCTCGCCACGACGCCGGAGCTGCGGATCATCTTCCTGACCATGCACGATCGGCCGTTCTATGTGACGGAGGCGTTCCGGTTGGGAGCCCGGGGATACGTGCTGAAGAGATCAATTCATGAGCTGTCGCTCGCCATCGACTGCATCATGCAAGGCGGTCGCTTTTTGAGTGCAATCCTGCGAGACGCCCATCCGGGACTCCTACCGGCCGACGTACCTGAATAAGACAGCTGCTCGCTCAGCGGCACAACAGGGTGATCTCACATCGCAAACTGGGTTGTTCTCTAGTTCCGACAGGAGGTACGAACATCTAGAGTACCAGAACGACAACAGGCCGGATATTGGGCCGCATCGTTCACCAAAAAGGAGGAGTTCATGATTCGCACCATGGTTATCAGTCTTGTGACAGCCACCGCAATGGCTATCGTCCCAGCCGTCGAGCTGCTTGCAGCCGAGTCGGAGGCCAAACCCCACACCGTCGCATGCCTGAAAAAAGCCGCAGAGATGCACCAGGCGAAAACAGCGCTGGGACAGCTGGCTGGGGACCGAGGAGCCAACCCGCGCGTACGACAATTCGGCCTGCAACTGGCCGGCGCCCACAAGAGGCTGAACGAAGAGGTCCAAGGGTTGGCGACCACCAAGGGTGTTCCACTCTCTTCGGAGTTAAACGAGGAGCATAAACAAAAGGTCAAGGAGTTCTCGCAGCTCACTGGGCATGCGTTCGATCGAGAATATATGGCCTACATCCTGCGGGATCATCAGAACAGCGCGAATGAATTCGAAGAACACATGCAGGCGGTGGAGGATCTGGACGTGCTCCATTGGATCGCCAGGACCTTGCCCCTCTTGAGGGCTCATGTGGAAGAGGCGCGTGGCATCAAGTACGCGATGCAAACGACTCCCTAACGAAGATCGACGAAGTCGGTGGCTGGATCCCCGGTCACCGACGCATCCCATGCGAGGCAATCATGACGATAACGGCCCACGGAGAATCACCCTTGCTCGCTTCGCTCAGATCGACTCGTCATTGTAGGCACCGTCGCATGATCGATGACATCCTCACTCCCCAACGTGCAAAGACGGGACAGGTCCGCTGTGTTGAGTGCGGCACTGTCTTTGACGATCCCACCGATTCTGTGAAGGAGGAAGTAACTGTTGAAAGGAGCATTGCGATGAGACAGATCTATCTTTCTCTGATGATCCTAGGATGGTGCATGGTACCCAACTTCGTGTCAGCCGACTGGTCACCATACTCCCAACGGCACCGGACCGACCATCACACCGTCGACCGCGATGTGATTGAGCGGGATTCGTTGATCCACCGCGTGGAGTTCCCCACCTTCCATGATGCCTTCGGTCTGACGTTGGGGAAAGGCAGGGACACACGCGAATCAGAACGTGATCATGGAAGCGATTCAGCCATATCCGGGAAGGGGATACGGTCTTACGATACACCGCTCAGTCCGTCATTCGATATCCCTGATAGCGTCGATGGCCACTCCGATAGACCCGATCCCTGGTGGGGAAGCAGAACGCAGGGCGAGCCGATGCTCAAGGACATGAGAGATGTGAACCGCGATCCTATGAGGAGCCCCTAGCCTTTTAAGGCAGGTGAACTGACAGTCGGCTGAAAACAATTGGCTGTGACTCATCTCATTCTGCATACAATGGCCAGATCGACGGCCTGTGTGACAGAGGTGCAGAACGGCGAGTGACCTGATCGTTCTGGAATTCTGTCGTGATCTGCGCGACAGCGTAGCCTCTCGAGAAGAGCATGAGTGTGCACATGAACGAACGTGCGAATAGGCCAACGATGGCAGGACGGACTTTTATGCTATCCATAAGATCAAACTGGACGATCTGGTCGGTGGTGACGTGCCTGATGAGTGCCACCGGAGTGGTGGTGCTGACATCCCTAGACGCAATGTCAGCTCAAGAACGAGCTGCTCCGAAGCAAGACATCATCCTTGGCTCAGATCCACGGAGTGGGAAGAGTCTTTTTGAACAACACTGTGTCCTTTGTCACGGACCACGTGGCAAAGGCGACGGGCTTGAGATTGCTGGAGCCGAGGTGGCTGACTTATCTTCTGCCGCCACCCAACGCAGACTGAATGTTGACTTGATCAAAACCATTCACGACGGGCGCCCAGGCAAGGTAATGCCCTCGTGGAAGTTACGGCTCTCCGATAAACAGGTACATGATGTACTGGCGTACATCCGGACATTGAAACAGTAAGGTTCTATCCGCCTCGTTGAAACAGGCTCAGTACGTAGAGGCATACATTTTTCTGGGGAGCGGCCGTGCATCATCCGGTTCTGCATGTGATGGCCATTGCGGTGTTCGGTTTGGTGTTCCCCCTCAGCGATTGTGGTCGACCTACTCATAACCTTACACATAATGGGGAAAGCATTGATCTTGTTCCGTCTCTACCAGTTCAGTCGGGTGCTGGTTTTTCCAGTGCGGAGTGGGAGACAATTGTGATCCGTGCGTGGAGCAAAGGAGTCAGTGCCCTGTAGTCAAAAATCCAAGGGTAATGCGTTGACCGGTCTCACAAAGGGCAACTCCATATGGTGCCGATGACGTCCATTATAGTTGCAACTGACTTTTCCGATGGAGCCCAATATGCCACAGAACGAGCCGCGGTCGTTGCCCAAGAACAGGGTGCAAATCTGAGCCTGCTCCATGTCATGAGCCGTTCGGCCTTGAGTGATCTGCGAAGATCGTTCCACGCACCGACTGACGTAGAAGTCGAGCTGATCGACGATGCCAAACACACGCTGAACGACATAGCCAAGGACCTCAGTCGCAAGACGGGGGTGCGGGGAAGTACCGACGTCAAGACCGGTCATGCACAAGCCGAAATCCTGTCGGCAACGGAGTCCGCCGATCTGCTTGTCCTGGGCGCTCATGGAGAGAGCTCTCTGCCTGATCTGATGCTCGGCACGACGGCAGAACGTGTGCTGAGTGGGTGCACGCGACCGGTGCTGGTGGTGAAGTCTCCCCCAAAGACACGGTATCAGCACGTGCTTGTGCCGGTCGACTTTTCGCCGTATTCTGCTTCCGCCTTGGCCATGGCAAGCCGGATCGCTCCTCTCGCCCACATGACGATCTTGCACGTGTTCCGCATTCCTTTTGAAGGGAGACTCCAGATTGTCGGTGCGTCAGAGTCCGGGATTCGCCGATATTGCGAAGAGGAACAACAGTCCGCAGAGCAGCAGATGTTCGAGCTGATCCGGGAATCCCATATCGACTCGAACCGGGTGTCCTATAGGGTTGAACGCGGCGATCCTTCTCCTATGATCTTGGCCACAGCGGAGGAGCTTCTGTCTGACCTCATTGTAATCGGCAAGCACGGGCAATCCTGGTTCGGAGACATATTCCTTGGGAGTGTCACGCATCATATCCTGGCTCAGTCGACGTGTGACACGCTCGTGGTTCACAAGTAATCAGCAGGAGAAGTGTGTGAACGGCGAGGTTAATGGGAGCGGAAGGCCGAACGGCCTGAAGAACAGCTCATGAGGGCGCTAATCGACGACAAGCGTATCCTTCTTATTGACCGTACTACACTGCTTGCGAATGCTCTTGCCTCGCTCCCAACACTCGGTTGATCGTCAGCCCTTGCACCAGAATTGAAAACACCACAACGGCATATGTGATCGTCACGAGGGCATCACGAGAAGGACTCGGTGGAAGAGAAAGGGCCAGCGCGACGGAAATGCCGCCGCGCAAGCCGCCCCAGGTCAGGATCGTCACCGTGCGGGCAGTAAACTCCCGGACAAAGCTGAACAGCTTAATCTGGAGCACGACACTCAGCCAACGGGCCACCAATACCATTGGAATAGCCACAAGCCCGGCAAGTAGATACGGCTGTTTGAAACTCAACACAAGCACTTCCAATCCGATCAAGACAAACAAGACGGCGTTCAATAGCTCATCCAGCAATTCCCAGAAATTATCGAGATGTTCCCGCGTCGTCTCCGACATCGCCCATTTCCGTCCGTGGTTTCCGATGAGCAACCCTGCTACCACCACGGCAATCGGACCGGACGTATGAAGCAGATCCGCCAATCCAAAACTGCCCATGACTAAAGCGAGTGTAATCAGAATCTCCACCTGGTAATTATCCACAGAGCGAAGCATCCGATACGCGAGATAGCCGAGAGCCACTCCCAAGGCTGCTCCGCCCAGCGCTTCTTCCGCAAAGAGCACCAGCACATCAGTCACATGGACCATCTCTTTTGGAACGAGATTCAGCACGACGAGAAACAGCACCACCCCGACTCCGTCATTAAAGAGCGACTCCCCGACGATTTTCATTTCCAAAGCTTTGGGAAGGCGAGCCTGCCGGAGCACGCCCATCACGGCGATGGGATCAGTGGGCGAGATCAACGCACCAAACAACAGACAATAGAGAAATGGCAGTGGTAACCCCACCCAAGCAAACAGCACATACCCAAGCAAGCCAGTGACGACGGTCGACAGGATCGTCCCAACCACGGCCAAGGTACCGACAACCCACTTTAGATCAAGCAGCTCGTCGAGCTTCACATGCAGCGCGCCGGCAAACAGCAAGAATCCCAGCATGCCGTGCATCAGCGCTTCGTTGAAATCGATGCCCATCATGAACCGCTGCGCCTCGGCCTCAATACCAAATCCCAGCTTCCCCAACACCAACAGGATGAGCGAGAACGCCAACGCGACGGCCATCAACCCGATCGTCATCGGCAGTTTCAGCAGCCGGTGATTCACATAGCTGAACAGCGCCGCCAGACAAATCAGAATCGTCAGCGTATGGATCACCGCCATGTGTGTGGCCCCTTATCGAGGATTGAGCAGGGAATGGCTCGACATATCGCTCTCCGACTTGTCAATCGGTGGTCCTTTCCAACTGTAGTGGTTTCCCAGGAAACTGATGATGCTGGAGTGATCCAACGGTGCGCTGATGGCTGTTGGTCCGATGCTCCCTGTGTGTTCAATGCTGCCGATGAATCCGTTTCGACTTTACTTTTTCTTCTTCCACATCGATGATCGTCCCGGTCTGAGCATCAATGTGAACCTTCTTCACCTGTTTCTCCTGGGTGATGACTTCGATCTCCCAGATCAGCCGGTCGTGCTTCTGCTCTAATTTGGCTTCGACCACAGCACCTGATACTTTCTCAGACGCAGTCGTGATTGCCTCAGCTATCGAAACTTTGGCTGAGGCTGCCTTCTCAAATTTATTCGGCTCCGCCGACACGTAATCGATCATGGTCATCGTTCCAGCTGCCAAGACGAGCACGGCAAGCACGGGGCTTATCAATAATACGTTCCACATGACTTCCTCTGTAACTTGGCCATAGAGTTGAGCTATTGTCGCTATTTTGTTGGATTGCGCCGTGCTCGTAACGCTTCGCGGGTCCGCTCGATATAGTCGCGCCGCATGGCATCAAGCTCATTCGGGCGACTCCGCACGAGGTAGCCACAGCCAGAGTCAGGGCCGATGTATACCGAACCCAGCCACGGCGCACGGATAAACACAAAGTTGCCGATCTCCAGTTCAAAGTACGTCGTATCGAATAGCATGGACATCCACTATCTCCCCAAGTCCTGGTTAATGGCTCTCGCCGACTCACGTTGAGAGACGCATAAAACTCCAACCTTACACACAATCCTTTATCGGCATCATCATTCCATCGGCAGGACGGGTTCAGTCTCGGCACAGACGATGAATGTGAATGGATCCAAGTTCTTCCGCTTATCGGAAGCCGGGAGTTGTGGATCCAACAGTCGTCGATCCCTATCCAGTTTCAGATCTGTATGACACCCCTTTGGCGAAATGCCATCAACGGCCGCCTCTATTTTGAAGTTGAGCAACGCTTCCTCGACCGGCCTCTTCTCGGCTCGAATCCAGGTACGCTGAGACACGATCGGTCCATAGGTTCCATACTTGGCCACTGCCAGGGAGGCATTCAGCGTGATCAGCAGCACCACCCACAGCAGTCCATTTCCCAATATCCCAATCCCTATCACCTTTCCCCCTTCACTCCTGCCATCACGGCAGGGTCACAAGATTTTTCAAGTTCGCAGAACATTCACGCCCTATCACTGGCCTGAGACAGGAACAGAACACGGGTGAACGTCTCTGCAAAACGCTGTACCGCACATTGATAGGGTAAAAACGAAGGCTATGATTGAGGAGGATGAAAGACTGCGGTCGAGAAGACCGGAAAATGACGTGAGAATTGACGCTCCACAGTGAACCGAGACCGGTCCGGAGTACCGGGTTCTGGCATGCTCGGAGGAATGGAAAAGTCCTCAGAGAGCGATTCAACCGGCGCATCTGACGTCAGCAGACCAAGCAGGGTGACAGGTACCCCCAGCATTTGAAAGACCACGCAGAGACAAACGAGGAAAACCAGAGCCGCGGAAGCCATAGCCTGCGGTACAAATCCATACGCCATTCTACGAATCCAAATCATGGACGCAACATACCTCAGCCTACATTCAGGTGCAAGCCAGATCCAAGCGGTCTACGCATCTCAATAGTAGCAGTAAGACAACCTGATGATGTGATGCACGGTTAGGTCCCTCGCCGATCCGACCAGGCAAAGGCTGCCCCGAAGCAGGTGCCGGCCACTGCAGCTTGGATGAAGGTATCGTCTGCCGGAACAGCAATAGCCCACCACACGATGGCTGCCAGCAACCCTGAGACCCCGCCAAGAGCAATCTTCCCTCCGGCAAGCTTCAGCCAATCTGTACAGGTCACCCAAGCGACCATATACACCACACCAGCCGCAATGGAGGCCCAGAGATATATGAGGTCACGTTTAACAAACCACACTTGGACTGCGCCGGCGAGACCTCCGAGAATGAGGCCCGTGACGGCTCGTTTGATGAAGATCGAATAGTGAAACGTTGGCTCAGACAATTCATCCTCCCCTCTGCAGCCAATCCCAACCACCCGACAGCGAGCGTTCGAGTGGAGACCGCATCCCAAATCAATACAACCAGACCTGTCCGCCGGAGCGAAGGACGACACCAGACTGCGGTGTCACCTGTTCGATCCCAAAGATCAACCGCCGTTCCGGACGCATCAGGTATAACCGAGCCGACTCCAGCATTGACCGAGTCCTCTGCGATTCTAGAACCCGTTCTCCCAGAATCTCCTGCCAGGCCGTGCGCCAGTATGACGGCCGCACATGGATGGGATCGAACCCATACCAAACAGGATCAAGTTGGAAAAACTTCGCCCCATAGACCGAGGACAACTTCACCAACCCTTCGTGCACACCTTCGGCTCGGTCGATGATTTGGCTGAGCGTAAGTCGACAAGACGGCACGAGCATCGAACGGAATGCAAGAAATTTGATCTGTGAGAGCCGGTAGACCGCGGCAAGCGGCAATCCCGTCAGCACGATATCCTGTGTCACACGAGCCAGACGACAAAGCGCCTCTTCAGCCCAGCCCAACGTTCGCTCAACCGAGAAGCCGTAGAGAATATCATTTCCAACATCAGTGACAAGTGCCCTGGTCACCATCGGAGGACGCTGCTCCAACTCTGACCAGAGTCCAGACTTGAGGATGCTGGGCAGCGTGCGACAAAGAAATCGGCTCGGTGCTCCGTACGATCGCCCATGACCATGCGCCGCAAGTATTTCAACCTCCGGTCCCCATACTGATCGAGCCGTTGAGACAATCGTCTGGAATCCACGGGTGAGGTTACTGGCGCCAAGCGCCACGATGCGTGCCATCTTCCCTCATCCGAGTCATGAAGTCGGCGGACACGTCGTTTGCCTCGTGTCTCTCCCGGGCCCCCTCGTGATCTCAATCCGCGCAACTCCTTTGACATTGGCGCACAAATCTCCCAATCCCGGAGTGACCAGCCGGAAGGGCCCGCCTTTTGTATCGGGTAAGGCAGCTCCATTCAGTTCGTAAACGAGCACGCCATGCTCTCGCGCCTGCTGCAAGGTGAGACAGGCCGAGTAGCGTCCGTCCGATGCATCGAAGACAACATGATCCGCGTCGATCGCCAGTGCCGGAACATCCAGAAGCCCCTTCAGCCGAATCCCCAGCCCCTGCATGCCGGGCATGACGGTGGACACATCGAGCTGATGCTCTGCGGGGAGCGCCGCAAGGGCGGCACGATCGAAGGAGACCGGTTGGACGACCGCCCCCTCGATCCGAACTCGACCGGCGCCGGCCGGTTCTTTTTCCGTCATGGTCTTGATCATGGCCGTCAGGGCTTCATTGACTGGAGTGGGAATCCCAAGCTCCCGCCCCTTCTGAACGATGAAGCCGTTCAGATAGTCGATCTCGGTTCGTCGCCCCGCCTTCCAATCGTCATACATCGACGTATGAATATCGCGGATTTCCTGCGTCGCTTTCACGACTCGTTCTGGCATATCCAGTGGTAATGGGACCTTCATCGCCGCTGAGATTGCCGCAACTTCACCGACGATCTGCCTGATCACGCCTGTCATTTCCGGATGGTCCAGTGCCCTGGCCACATGGTCATCGATGAGCACGGTAATCGGGTTGAAGACACAGTTCCAACACATCTTCTCCCATTTACTCCGTCGAATATCTTTGGATAGGTGACAGGGAATATTCGCCGACGCAAACACATCTCGAATCTTGAGCAGACGGTCACTTTCATAACCCATGAACTCACCGATCGCGACCGCGCCTTTCTTGTAGTGATCGATCACGCCCGGCTCAGCGATTTTCGAATAGATGTAGGCCACACCACCGACGACACAATCACGTTGGAGTCTCGCCAAGAGCCGGTCTTCCGTATCAATCCCGTTCTGTAGCGTGAGAATCACCGTCCGATCCGTGAGCACCGGCTCGATCTGCGTCAACACTTCATCGAGATCATAGGCTTTCACAGCAAGCATGATGAGAGCCGGACGAGGAAGCTCTCGTACATCTGCAGCGGCCTGTGGCCTGACCGTAAAGGTTCCGTCGGCACTGCGGATCGTTAATCCGTTCCGTTTCACAGCTGCTAGCGTCTTGGGCCGCAATAAGAACGACACGTCCGGATTTGTTTTGGCCAATCGTGCCCCGAAAAATCCACCGACCGATCCAGCACCGACCATCAAGATCTGTTTCATGCCTACATCCTCTGGTTGCGAAAAAAACGGAACGTACTATAGCATGCGGGCATGCGGTGACGCAGCCGCTCCGAGGAGACCTGACAGCGTATGGCGCCTAGTTCCGATCTGAGACTTGTGAGACAACGTCTCGCCGCCGCCCGGAACATCACGGTATTGACTGGTGCAGGGATTTCGGCCGACAGTGGTGTGCCGACGTTTCGCGGCGCGGATGGTTTGTGGCGTCAGCACCGGGCGGAAGATCTTGCCACACCGGACGCATTTGCGCGCGACCCGAAACTTGTGTGGGAGTGGTACAACTGGCGGCGCGAGCTGATCGCGACGAAACAGCCGAATGCGGCCCACCGGGCGATTGTCGAATTGGAACGTCGCGCTCCGGCCTTCTGGCTGGCGACACAAAACGTCGATGGATTACATCGAGACGCCGGTTCGCGGAAGCTCTCCGAGATTCACGGCAATATCTGGAAAGTCCGTTGCACCGGCTGCCAGGCGGTGAGCGAAAACCGTGACGTCCCGATTTCCATCTTGCCGTTTTGCCCTCATTGCGGGGCTCTGCTCCGTCCGCATATCGTCTGGTTCGGAGAGTCGCTCTTCGCTGCGGACCTTCAGCAATGCTCCACAGTCCTGAAAAGCTGCGACCTTCTGCTCGTCATCGGCACATCCGGTGTCGTCTATCCAGCCGCCGGTTTCGCCTCTGTCGCAAAAGAAGCCGGTGCATACGTCGTTGAAATCAATCTTGATCCCACACCGCAGTCCTCGTTGGTCGATGTCTCGCTGCAAGGTCGTGCCAAAGACCTGGTCCCGCTCCTACTCGATCCGATCTAGCAGGGGGAACAGCTCATCTAGACTCTTGATACGTAGAACATCGCCCTGTTGTTCTTTCCCCTCGCGGTCTATCAAGGCGACGTGCAGTCCGGCCTTCCTTCCACCCTCCACATCCTCTCGCAGACTGTCACCGACATGCAGCGCCTCTTCCGGATCCACGGCATGCTTTTCTAAGGCACTCTGAAAAATCTGTGGAGCCGGTTTCGCCGCTTGGGCCACACTTGAGATCGTAATGGTATCGAAGGCCTCCGCGATGCCGAGTCCCCGCAACACACCAAAGAGCCGGGAGTCAAAATTGGAGATAATCCCCAACTCCAATCCCTGGGCCTTCAGCCGAGTCAACGTCGAAACCGTTTCAGGAAATAACCGCCAGGATCCATGATCCTCAAAGACTCGAAACACATGATCGAAAAACTCGTCGAACCGCTCAAACATGCCGACACGATAAAAGACGTTGTGCACGATATCGAACCACCAGAGTCGTTCACTCTGCTTGAGCCGTACCGGGTCCACCGTAGCAAATATCGGTGGCGGAGCTTCGCGGAACGCTCGGCTAAACGCTTGTGTGATCGCTACCAACGAATCCGGCTTTTGTAAGAATCCGAACTCGATCGCATGCCGGAGATAGATCTCACCGACCGACCCACGCACATGAAAAAGGGTATCGGCTGCATCGAAAAATACGACCCGTATCGAAGAACTCATCGAGATAACTCCCATGCGTCCAAGAGATCAATGGAATCAAACGGCGAACGACATCATTAACTCATTCATCTATTTACTGGTTTTCTTGACAAAGCATACCCCCCTTGTTAGCTTCGAAGAAACCCCAAAATGATGGAGCGCGTTCCATGGCTTCGCCGATTTTTGTCGTAGATAGCAGCCCCGCCGTCAGACGACTGGTCGAACAAATCTCCGCTCCGGAAGGGTTTGAGGTGCTTGGGTTTCAGGACGGCCCAGCTGCACTTGAGGCCGCTCGACGAAGTGCACCGTCCCTGATCATTGCCGACTACCAGTTGGACAACATGACCTTTTCCGGGTTTTGTAAGGAGATCAGCAAACTGGACGCGCTCGCCGAAACCGCTCTCATCTCCTTGGTCAATCCGGCTGATCACCCCGACGAGAACCATCTCCGCACGTTGGGCGTCAAGGCATTCTTGAAGAAACCGTTCCACACGGAAGAACTCCTCACAGTGCTGAAATCGCTTCAAGACAAACAGGTGAGTTCCGGAAACAGCACGGGCCTAAAACGGCGAGTCTGGCCGCCGACCTCGACCGGGGCCGAATCCGATGATGACACTACTGCCCCTATGTCCGTTCTCACTGGTTTGGAGGAGCCTATGAACCAGCCTGTCAGCGCCCCCGTTACCACACTGACTCCACCGATCACCCCATCGGCTTCCGATGATGTCCTGAGGAGCCTCGTTGACCAACTCATACAGGCCATGACCACACGGAGCGAGCAGAGTCTGGCTGCGTCAGTACCGAAAGTCCTAAATGAACAATGGGGAGCACAGGTACGGCCGCTCGTTCAGAAGGAGCTACAGGTCCAATTGGGAAGCATTCTGTCTCAGGAATATCTCACGACGATCATTCAACCGCTTCTCGCTGACGCCTTGCCGGCGCTGATCAGGAAAGAACTTGCGACCAGCGAACCGATCGTTCGACAAGCCCTTTCGGATCTCTTCAAATCTCCGCTCGCAGCGCCTCTTGCGCAGTTGGTTCGAGAACAGATGCAATCCGTCGTTCATCAGGACTTACCCGCCGTCGTGCGGGAACAGGTAGGAACGATCAATCAGCAGGTGACCGATGCGGTTCACCAGGAAGCGGTGAAGCAAACGCCACTCGTGGTTGAAACCGCGGTCAAAGCCTCGGTTGGCCTTGCCGTTGAACAGGCTGTTCAGCGCATCGTCCCTGATGTCGCGGAACAGCAGATCAAAGCGGAAATCAAACGACTGATCGAGACAGAAGAAACGTCGCGCTCCGCAAAACCCTAGCTTTTCTTTCCCTTCTTCCCTCGTCGAGCCTTCGCCAGGGCTTTCACCCGCTTGACATTCTTCTGGTGCTTCTTGCGCGTCTTCCGATCCTTTTCACGACCTCGTGCCATGGTCCTCCCTACAATAAAGTGGTGATCACTTGGGTGCGCGACTGTATAGCATATGCCACACCGCGCTACAAGCTGAGACTCACACCATGTTCTCAGCCGCACAGACATGCTAAGATGCCGCCCGCACATTTGGACTGAACGCCTATGGCTGCATCTCAACTCGAAAAAACCTACGACCCAAACGCTGTCGAAACGCGATGGTCGCACGAATGGCTCACGCGTGGCTTTTTCCACGCCTCGCCTCAGCACTCAGGTCGTCCCTATTGCATTGTCATCCCCCCGCCGAATGTCACGGGATCGCTCCATGTCGGTCACGCCCTCAACCATTCCCTGCAAGACATCTTGATCCGCTGGCGCCGCATGCAGGGACGGAACACCCTGTGGCTCCCAGGAACCGACCATGCTGGGATCGCCACACAGAACGTCGTCGAGAAACAGCTGATGGCCGAGGGACTTTCCAGAGAAGCGCTCGGACGCGAGCAGTTCATCGAGCGCGTCTGGCAGTGGAAAGCAACGTCGGGCAACACCATCGTCAGCCAACAGAAGCAGCTCGGTGAATCCTGCGACTGGGACCGCCTCCGGTTTACGATGGACGAAGGATTATCGAAGGCTGTACTCGAAGTATTTGTCCGGCTCCACGAAGACGGCCTGATCTATCGCGGCGAGCGATTAATCAATTGGTGTCCCCGCTGCCTCACCGCATTATCGGATATTGAAGTCGAACACGAGGACACGAAGGGGAAGCTGTATTCCATCGATTACCCGCTGGCGGAGAATCCAACCATTCGTCTCACCGTCGCCACAACCAGACCCGAAACGCTGCTCGGCGATACCGCCGTCGCGGTCCATCCGGATGATGAACAGTTCAAGCATCTCATCGGCAAACAAGTCCGTCTCCCCCTCACGAATCGGACGATCCCCATCGTGGGAGATGCGCTCCTCGTTGATCGTGAATTCGGAACCGGGGCCGTCAAGATCACCCCCGCGCACGACTTCAACGACTACGAGGCAGGAGAACGGCATGCGCTCCCGCGACTCGCGATCCTCGACCATCACGCCCTGCTCGATGCAGCAGGCATGCACCAAGCCGGCGTAGATCCCGCCGTCATTGAACAGATGCGGGGCCTACCCGTCTCGAAGGCCAGACCTAAAGTTGAGGCACTGCTGAAAGAACGTGGCCACCTGGTCAAGGTCGAGGACCATAAGATGGCCGTGGGAAAGTGTTACCGATGCAAGACCGTGGTCGAGCCCTATCTGTCCCCGCAGTGGTTCGTCAAGATCAAGCCTTTGGCTGATCCGGCCATCACTGCCGTCGAAGAGGGTCATATCCACATCATTCCAGAGGGATGGACAAATAATTATCTGGGCTGGATGCGTGACATCAAAGACTGGTGCATCTCCAGACAGATCTGGTGGGGGCACCGTATCCCCGCCTGGTACTGCCAGCAGTGCAACGCTGGTCGATTCAAACGTTTCATTGAATCGGGCGAATCCAAAGCGGCAAGCTCGCGCTTGATCATCGACGCGGTTGCCAAACCAATTATCTCTAGAACACAACCTCACTCTTGTCCCGACTGCAAAGGAAGTGAGCTTGTGCAGGACGAAGATGTTCTTGATACGTGGTTTTCTTCCGCACTTTGGCCGTTTTCAACTTTGGGATGGCCGGATCACACACAGGAACTCAAGACCTATTACCCCACAGCGACGCTGGTCACCGGTCTCGATATCTTGTTCTTCTGGGTCGCGCGCATGATCATGATGGGACTCAAATTCATGGGAGAGGTCCCCTTCAAAGAGGTCTACATCCATGCACTCGTCCGCGACGCCGAAGGCAAGAAAATGAGTAAGTCGAAGGGAAACGTCATCGATCCGCTTCATGTCATGAATGAGTTCGGCACCGACGCGCTCCGATTTACATTGGCCTCGATGGCCTCGCCGGGCCGTGACGTGAAATTGGCGGAAGAACGGATTGAGGGGTATCGCAATTTCGCCAATAAAATTTGGAATGTCGCGCGATTTGCGTTGATGTACCTCGACGGACCACGCGTCGCCCTTCCGCCGGCGCAACGAACGTTCCCCGACCGATGGATTCTGAGCCGACTGGCCCATACGATCCGAGTCGTCACGACGGAGTTGGAGTCCTACCGATTTGACCGGGCCGCAACGGCACTCTATCAATTCTTCTGGCACGAGTACTGCGACTGGTATGTGGAATTGATCAAGCCGGTCCTCCAAAGTCCCGAACACCCGGACGGGGCCGGCACGCGCCACACGCTCGTGGAGACGCTGGAAACCACCATGCGACTACTCCACCCCTTCATGCCATTCCTCACGGAAGAGATTTGGCAAACGCTCCCCCATCAGGGTGAGAGTATTGTCGTGCAGCCCTATCCGGTTGTCGACCAGGCATGGGTCTCGCCTGAGACTGAACAGAACTTTTCCTTGTTGGAACACACGGTGGGACTTGCCAGGACCGCCCGAGTTCTCTTGAATTATCCGCCGGGACAGCAGATCACGCTTTATGCCGGGCACGACGACCCAGTCAGGCAACACCAGCTCAGCCAGTTGCAGACGCATATCACCCACCTGAGTCGTGGTCGTGTCGACATCGATCGGCCGCATGATTGGCCGACGACCAGATTGCTACGACTCATCGCAGAAGGCCTTTCGGTAGGCATCCCCGTCGCGGAAGATGTTGATCTCCAGAAAGCCATCGAGCGTTTGGATAAACAAATCACGGAAACGGACAAGGAATTGCAACGAATCGACGGAAAGCTGAAAAACGCGGAGTTCACCTCGAAAGCACCGCCCGACGTCATTGCCGAGCATCACGATCGGCTGCAGACCCTCTCACGTGATCGAGCCCTACTGGCCGATAGCCAACAGCAGCTTCGCACGATGCTCGGAGATTGACCGATGGTCACACTCCCAGCCGCAGAAATCCGACGGGCCGTGCGCCAGGGACTCGATGAAGATCTTGCCCAGGGAGACGCCACCACCGCTGCGCTCTTTTCGACTCCAGTACCGGCGCGGGCCACGATCATCGCTCAACAGCCTTTGGTCGTTGCCGGAATGGCCCCGGCGGTCCAGACCTTTCTCATGGTCGATCCTGCCCTACGACTCTCCGTTTCCAAGCGGGACGGTGAACGAGCGAAGAACGGAGAGCTGCTGCTTCAGATCGAAGGAGACGGACGGTCCATCTTACAAGCTGAACGGGTTGCGCTGAACTTTCTTCAACATCTCTCGGGGATCGCTACCGTGACGCAGCAATTCTGTCGAGCCGTGCGCGGGTACTCTGTCAGTATCCTCGACACCAGGAAAACACTTCCCGGCTGGCGCAGGCTTCAGAAATGGGCCGTGGCGCTCGGTGGCGGAACCAATCACCGATACTCCCTGAGCGACGGCATTCTGATCAAGGATAACCACCTCGCCCTTCTTCGACGACATCGACGGCCGGTGGAAGAGGCCTGTCGACTCGCAGAGCGCCGTCGATCGCCTACACTCCCGATCATTGTCGAAGTGGAGTCCCTTTCGGAAGTTCGGCAAGCCTTGACGAGAAAACCCGACGTAATTTTACTTGACAACATGACGCCGGACATGGTCCGACGCGCCGTGGCGCTCATTCAGAAACGGGCCCTGGTGGAAGTCTCGGGCGGGGTCACACTGAACAATGTCCGCGCCATGGCGGCGGCCGGTGCTGATCGAATTTCCATCGGAGCCTTGACCCATTCTGCTCCGGCTGCCACAGTCAGCCTCGTCATGAGATCGGCTGTACGTGCACGACGCCGGCATCGCTGACCCATGGCGCCCTCTGCTCCGCTCAACATCGAAGCAATTCGCAGTACCCTGGCCACCAGGGCGCTGGGACAGACTCTGTATCTGTACCAGGCTCTCCCTTCAACCAATCGAGAAGCCAGCTCGCTTGCGCAACAAGGCGCCGCACACGGCACAGTGGTGGCGGCCGAACAACAATCAGGCGGCTACGGACGACATGGGCGCGCCTGGTTTTCCCCGCCTGGATTCAACATTTATTGCTCGATCATCGTTCGCAGGAAAAGCCAGACCGTCCCCCTTGCACAATGGTTATCCTGGATACCGCTGGTCACAGCGCTGGCGGTCGCCGAGGCGACCCGGAACATTACTACTGCGCCCCTCGCTCTGAAATGGCCCAATGACCTGCTTCTTCAGGACCGTAAAGTCGGTGGGATTCTCTGCGAAAGCACCATGACGACGACCAACGGCCCGATCGTGATCATTGGAATCGGGCTGAACGTGAACGTCCCGCCTCAGTCATTCCCTGAAGATTTACGTCCAATTGCCGCCTCGTTGATCGAAGCCGTCCCGCAACCGATCGATCGGAATCGACTCATCTCGCAACTCTTGTGGGAGCTGGAACAGTGCCTTGACGAGCTGCAGTCCCATGGACCCACCCGACTGCGGCAAGCCTACCTCACTCGCTGTGCCACAGTAGGCCGTCAGGTGAAGGTCCTGTTCGCCAACGATCAGCAGATCCTTGGCACGGCGGAAACGCTCTCCGCCGACGGCGCCTTACAAGTACGGCCCCTTTCTGCTTCCCCTCGCGCACAACCGCCTGCTCTCATCGAAGTTCACGCCGCCGATGTGATTCATCTGAGAGAGTAGCGAAAGCTGACCGCCCGAAGTACAATGCATTCCATGCTGCTTGCAATCGATATCGGCAATACCAACGTCGTCGCAGGAGTCTTTGAGGGGCCGACGCTCCTGAGCCATTGGCGATTGGCGACCGACCCCAAGAAGACGGCCGATGAGTACGGGGTTCTCTGCCTCAGTCTGATGGCCAGAAGCGGCCGAGTCCCTGAACATATCACGGGTGCCATCATTTCCAGTGTCGTGCCCGCACTCACGGAGACGTTTGAATCGATGGTTGCAACGTCCTTTGGCTGCACTCCCATCACCGTCTCATCCGATCTTGAGACCGGGCTCACCCTGAAGTATCTGAACCCGAAAGAGATCGGAAGCGATCGTATTGTCAATGCGGCTGCCGCGTACGAGAAGTTCCGTCGCGATCTCATCATCGTTGATTTCGGTACCGCGACGACCTTCTGCGCAGTCAGCGAAACAGGCACCTACCTCGGCGGGGTGATTGCCCCGGGCTTGGGGATTTCAGCTGAAGCCTTATTTAGCCGGGCAGCCAAACTCAGCAAGGTGGAACTTGCCCGCCCCAAAACCGTGATCGGCACCGATACCGCCAGCAGTATCCAGTCTGGGCTCATTTTTGGGTATGCCGGTCTCGTGGATACTCTTATTCAAAGAATCGAAGCCGAGATGGGGCGTTCCTCGTTTGTGATCGCGACCGGTGGATTGGCTCAGATCATCGCATCAGAGGCGCGATCTATTCAGCATATCGAACCGTTCTTGACCCTCCAAGGACTCGAACTCCTGTATCGCCGGGCCTGCGGGACTTATCCCACCTATTGAGCGTAAGGATTCCATCGCCCGTCTCATTTTATTTTCCAATGACCCGTTGACTTCCTTCCTCTTATGGATATCTCCACCGCTGTACAGGTATCCATATGACTGAAGACCACGCACAAGAAAAAACAAACGCTAATACAATTGAGAACTTAGACGATGCTCCTCCCGAGACAGCGGACGCCTCTTCCTCGGCGCAAGACGAGCTGGCCGCCAAGGTTGAGGAGTGCACCGCGCTCAATGAGAAATACCTCCGGCTGGCAGCAGAATTTGAAAATTACAAGCGGCTGACGCAGCGTGATCAGCGCGAACAGATTCGGTTCGGCAATGAACAGCTGCTGAAAGAACTCCTGCCGGTCGTCGATAACTTGGAACGAGCGATCAAGGCGGCTCACACGAACGGAAGCGATTCAGCACTTACTCAGGGTGTCGAACTGACACTCAAGCAACTGTCCGGTGCCTTGGCCAAGTTCGGTGTACAAGCCATTGAGACGTCCGGGCAAGAGTTCGATCCCCACACCCATCAAGCCGTCTCGTACGGGCCATCCACCGAGGTGCCCGCCAATCGGGTCTTAGATGAGTTTCAGAAGGGGTATCGATTGCACGACAGAGTATTGCGGGCAGCCATGGTCAGCGTGTCGTCAGGCCCACCGCAAGCAAGCGAATAGGATGCAACAACGCACTGACCCTGTGTCGTCGTTGTCGAGAAGGAAGGAGTCTACCAATGGGTAAAGTTATCGGTATCGATCTCGGGACCACCAACTCTTGTGTGGCAATTATGAGCGGCGGCGACCCTGTCGTGATTGCTAACGCCGAAGGCAGTCGAACCACTCCTTCCGTCGTTGCCATCACCGATAAGAGTGAACGGCTGGTCGGCCAAATTGCCAAACGTCAAGCCATTACCAATCCGGAGAACACCATTTTCTCAGTCAAACGACTGATGGGGCGAAAGTTCAAGAGCCGGGAAGTCCAGGAAGCCATGAAGCGGCTCCCGTACAAGGTAGTCGAGGCCGACAACGGCGATGCCCATGTAGAGTTGCGCGGCAAGAGCTATAGCCCACCGGAAGTATCTGCCATGATTCTGCAGAAGATGCGGCAGACCGCAGAAGACTATCTCGGTGAAAAAGTCACCGAGGCCGTGATCACCGTTCCCGCTTATTTTGATGACAGTCAGCGCCAAGCGACTAAGGATGCTGGTCAAATAGCCGGTCTGACCGTCCTTCGCATCATCAATGAACCGACGGCGGCATCCCTCGCCTACGGCCTGGACAAGAAGAAGGATGAGCGGATCGCCGTCTACGACTTAGGCGGCGGGACTTTCGACGTCTCCGTTCTGGAAATCGGCGAAGGTGTCTTCGAAGTGAAGTCCACCAACGGGGATACCTATCTCGGTGGAGACGACTTTGATCTCCGCGTGATGGATTGGCTGGTTGACGAGTTCAGAAAAGACCAGGGGATCGACTTACGGAAAGACCGAATGGCCCTCCAGCGTCTAAAAGAGGCTGCGGAACGGGCTAAAATCGAGCTCTCGTCGTCCCAAGAAACGGAAATCAATCTCCCCTTCATTACCGCAGACGCCAGTGGCCCCAAACATATGGTCACCAAACTGACGCGGGCCAAGCTGGAGCAGCTGGTCGACGATCTTATTCAACGGACGATCGAGCCTTGCCGCAAAGCGTTGTCCGACGCCGGCGTCTCGGCCAAAGACATTCAAGAAATCGTCTTGGTCGGCGGTATGACCCGCATGCCGAAAGTAATTCAGGTCGTGAAAGATTTCTTCGGCAAAGAACCCCACCGCGGGGTCAATCCTGATGAAGTCGTCGCTATTGGAGCAGGGATTCAAGGCGGCGTCCTCAAGGGAGAGGTCAAGGACGTATTGCTCCTGGATGTCACACCGTTGTCATTGGGGATCGAAACACTGGGCGGCGTCTTTACCAAGTTGATTGAACGCAACACGACCGTTCCGACCAAGAAGAGCCAAGTCTTCTCGACTGCGGCGGACAACCAGACCGCCGTGACCATTCGCGTCTTCCAAGGTGAACGGGAAATGGCGAATGACAACAAGCTGCTTGGACAATTCGACTTGGTCGGTATTCCATCGGCGCCTCGCGGCATGCCACAAATCGAAGTCACCTTTGATATCGATGCAAATGGCATTGTCCATGTGTCCGCGAAGGATCTAGCTACGCAAAAAGAGCAGTCCATCAAGATCACGGCCTCCAGCGGCCTGAGCAAAGATGAGGTCGAAAAGCTCGTTCGGGACGCGCAGTCACATACCGAAGACGACAAGAAACGCCGCAAATTGGCAGAAGCCAAAAACCAGGGCGATAATCTGGTCTATCAAACGGAGAAAAACATCACGGAGTACGGCGACAAGGTTTCCGCTGATGAAAAAACGAAAATCCAGGACGCGGTTGCTGCCCTCAAGAAGGCCTTAGAGGGCACCGATGCCGAAGCCATTGAATCCGCGACGCAAACCCTCATGACAGCATCGCACAAATTGGCCGAAGAAATGTACAAGAAAGCGGCGGCTTCATCTGGCCCACAAGCGGGTGCATCGGCAACCGGCGGTGCCAGCGAGACAAAACCGGACGAGAAAGTCGTCGACGCAGAATTTGAAGAAGTAGACAAAGACAAAAAATAGCCTAGAATAATGCATCAAGGCGCCCGAGCTCTCGACGCACTCGAGAACCCGGGCGCTCCACCGTTCACATACAATGGCTGCCGTGTCCAAACGCGATTACTACGAAACTCTCGGTGTCGATCGGAATGTCTCGGACGACGAGCTGAAGAAAGCCTATCGCAAATTAGCCCGCCAGCACCATCCCGACCTGCATTCAGGCGACCAGCAAAAGAAAACCGCCGAAGAAAAGTTCAAAGAAATCAATGAAGCCTATGAAACGCTGAGCGATCAGGAAAAGCGAAAACGCTACGACATGTTCGGCCATGCCGGAGCCCAACAGGGCGGTCCTGGCTTTGACGGATTCGATTTTGGTCGAGGCGGATTCGGTGATGTTTTCAACGACATCTTCGAAGACTTCTTTGGTCAAGCGAGAGCCGGCGGGGGTGGCCGAGCCGAGCGCGGCAACGATCTTCAATATAATCTTGAAGTCACCTTTGAAGAGTCTGTTTACGGGAAAGAAGCCAAACTCAAGATTCCGCGTTGGGAACTCTGTACCGAATGTAAAGGCACAGGAGCGAAGTCTGCAGCAGCCATTAAGCCCTGTGCCAGCTGCAAAGGCGCAGGGCAGATTCGCTTTCAGCAGGGGTTTTTTAGCGTCAGCCGTCCCTGTGGGCAATGTGAAGGTACCGGACATCTCGTCACTGAACCCTGTGTGACTTGCCAGGGGCGTCAGCGGGTGTACAAGGAACGCGCAATTGCCGTCCACATTCCAGCCGGCATCGAAACCGGGATGCGGTTACGCCTTTCCAATGAAGGAGAGCACGGTCCCAATGGTGGCCCCCCTGGTGATCTCTACGTCGCCATTACCGTGAAACCCCATCAGATCTTTCAGCGAAAAGGGCTCGACATCGCCTGTGACGTCCCAATCAACCTGGTCACGGCGGTACTCGGCGGGAAGGTCGAAGTGCCGACCCTCAAAGGGGACACCATCATCAAGGTTCCGCCTGGCACTCAACATGACAAAGTCCTCCGCATCAAAGGATTGGGGATTCCCAGTCTCAAGGGAGGGACGACCGGCGACCAGATCTATACGATGAAGATCCAAATTCCCACCAAGCTGACGGCGAGACAAAAAGAACTGCTGATGGAGTACGCCAAAGAGAGCGGGATGTCCATGGAAGCCAATGGCGACGGCTTCTTCGATAAAATGAAGACGTTTTTCGAGTAACCGAGCCCGTCCTTCCTGAATCTCCAGTGCCCCCATGCCTGTATTCTTCGTCTCTCCCGCGTGTGTGACCCTACCCACCATTTCATTGACCGGCGAACTCCTGGCTCACCTCAAGGATAGCCTCCGTGTTGCCATCGGCGAAACTCTTTGGCTCAACGATGGCCAAGGTACCAGATACCACGTAGAAATCAGTGATGTCTCAAAACACGCGATCACCGGACAGATTCTTGACACCATTCAGGAGCCTCTTCACGTTGCCCCTCACCTGATTCTTGGTCAGTCACTGCTCAAAGGTGAGAAAATGGACTGGGTCATTCAAAAGGCCACTGAACTGGGCGTACACGAGATCATACCGATCGAAAGCCGACACAGTGTCGTACAACTCAAAGCTGATCGCCTCGATCATCAACTCACCCGATGGCAACGCATCGCCCTGGAAGCTGCCCAGCAATCAGAACAGTGGCGCATACCGACGATCACCAGGCCTGAATCGTTCACAACACTGCTCTCACGCGACCAGACAACCTCCACGATCCTCATGCTTGCCGAACGTCACGACGGTAAGAGTTTGCAGACCATTGCACTTCCCCAGAATACGAGCAGCTCCGTACTCATCTTGATCGGACCAGAGGGAGGTTGGAGCAAGGAAGAAAGAGAGCTCGCCGAGCGGCGAGGAATCGAACCCATGACCCTTGGTCAACAGATCCTTCGGGCGGAAACTGCCGCCATCGCAACCATCGGCATTCTCCAATCGCGCCTGGGCAGACTAGGATAACAGAACAACTGGTGCAGGAGAACACGATTCGTTCCACATTACAATAACGGCGAGAGCAAGGCTGAGGATGGCCCATGGTAGGGTATCCTCAATCCCACCTTGATCACAACGTGATTGCGCCCTAGAGACAGCCCCATGACCCAGATGCAGAATGATGACATCGAAGCGGTGACGTTTTGGCCAATCGATATACCCACCACGGACTCCTTTGTCGTCGCAACGGGAACGCGAGACGTTGCAGAAAATGTCTTCGTCCGCGTCACTCTCAGAAATGGGCACTGCGGCTATGGGGAAGCAGCACCGTTCCCTGAAGTCGGGGGAGAAGATCGTGCATCCTGCCTCCAAGCCCTCAGACACCTTACCCCTTCACTCATTGGCCGGACGGTTCATGACTATCGAGAATCAAGTCGTCACCTGGCACAGCAAGCCCCTTCCCAGCCTGCTGCGCGCTGCGGCATCGAAACCGCCTTGCTTGATGCATACTGCCGTACCATGGCTATTCCTTTATGGCGACTCTGGGGTGGTGCTGATGTGCGTTCCCGCATCACCGATATCACGATTCCAATCACCACCCAGGAAAAGACTTTGTCCCTTGCCCGCAGCTGGTATCAACGCGGTTTTCGCCTGTTCAAAATGAAAGTCGGAAAAGACGTCGATGCAGATATCCGTCGACTCGAGGCCCTCCACCGGGCGCTGCCCGGCATTTCATTCATCGGTGATGGGAATCAAGGGTTTTCTCGGGCGGAGTGCCTGGCCTTTGCCGATGGCGTTCGGCGATTCGGCGGAACACTAGTCCTGCTTGAGCAACCAGTCGTACGGGACGATCTCGACAGTCTCGTTGCTATTCGGCGAGAAACCGGCATTCCCGTCGCCGCTGATGAATCCGTGCGCTCACTCGAGGATGCGCGGAAGGTTATTACACAAGGTGCGGCGGACTATATTAACATCAAGATCATGAAAACCGGCGTCCTGGAAGCAGTGGAAATCGCATCCTTCACGCTTCAGGCAGGATTGAAGCTGATGGTCGGAGGCATGCTCGAATCACGAATCGCGATGGGTTGTTCTTTTGGTTTGGTCTTGGGTATGAAAGGGTTCGAGGTGTTGGATCTGGATACTCCATTGCTCCTGGCAAGCGATCCCGTCCAAGGCGGCTATTGCTATGACGGCCCCGCACTTCAGCCTTGGCATGAGCCCGGTCTAGGATGCGCTGTGTCCATTCCAGCAGATGCCCACACAGCCGGCATAAAAGGCTAACCCCCAGGTGAACGGTAGACATCAGGCCACTTACAGCCTGCGAGCTCTTTCCTGAGCAATCAATCTCAGAATGGATTGCATTCGATCCGTTGATCAATGTGCGCCCGTCTGGAAGAACCCGGTCCCTGTATGTTGAGCGCCGAGAGATCTCAGAGATGAAAAGTCGATTGGGTGATGAAAGACTTGCCCACACCACGAGGCCGGCAGGACCTTAAAAAGATTGTTGGCCTGTGATTCTGTGTAGCGTCCCAGAAATACGTTTGTAAGGTCCTCTTCGACAGGGCGAACGGATTATGGCAAGCGCTTTTGGGCCTCAATGCGAAAGACTGGAACAGCTTCATTACTTAGCTGAGAGAGCAGACCAACCCATTGCTTTCCGACGATCCTAACCCGTATTCTCCTGCTATGAACCTCTCATCGTTGTCGACGGAACAGTTAAAGGAACTGGTCCAGGGACTCGTGGACGATCGGCTTCGCGAGTTGATCGGCGATCCGGATCTCGGGCTCCAGCTCGGCGATTCACTCCGAGCCCGACTCAAGCAGTCACTCGCGAGCAGTGAGCGCCTCTCCGGCGAAGACGTGGCGGAGCGGCTCGGCCTACGGTGGTAGGATACGATGCCCTGGTACCGCCTCGCCTTTAGACCAGGCATTGCTCAAGATCTCGCCACGATTGACCGGCCCATGGCCCAACGGCTGCTCGACAAGTCCAAATGGTTGGCGTCCAATGTCGACAATCTACGCCATGAAGCGATTGCGGACGACCTTCCAGGACTCTCCAAGTATGCCGTGGGGGAATGGCGGATCTTTTATGCAATCGACCGCGCAGAACAGCTCGTCGACATCCATGCGATCATTCCACGATCAGGACTGAGATAGCGGCTGAACGATGACCACAGCCCTAGCTGGAATAGCGTTCGTGCACGGCACCCAACTGATGCGGTTCTTTGCACCCTGCCCACGTGGACTAGAAGGTGTGCTTGAAGCAGAGCTGCAGAGCCTCGGCGCCCCGTCGGCGACTAAAACCGAAGGCGGTGTCGGCTTTAGCGCACCCTGGTCGTCTATGTACTGGATTAATCTCAAGTCGCACATCGCCAGCCGAATTTTGTGGGAAGTCGGCCACAGTACCTACAAAACGGAACAGGACGTCTATCACGCCGCCTCTGCGCTCGCCTGGCCAGAATGGTTCACGCCAGAACAGACAATCAAGGTGAAGGTGAGCGCCCGGCGCTGTCCCCTCCCCAGCCTAGACTTTTTGACCCTCCGCATCAAAGATGCAATCTGCGATAGGTTTGTCGCTGGACGGCACAAGCGACCCAGCGTCGATACGGAACGCCCCAACATTAAGGTCGATGCCTTTCTCGATCAGAACACCGTCACGTTTTACCTGGATACCTCCGGAGAGCCCCTGTTCAAACGCGGCCATCGGATGGGTCCCGTGGAAGCGCCGCTCAGAGAAAATCTAGCAGCAGGCATCCTGCATCTCGCTGGCTGGACGCCCCAGGACGTATTGCTCGATCCCATGTGTGGGAGCGGAACTATTCCTCTCGAAGCCGCCCTCATGGCTCGCCAGATCGCGCCGGGTATTTCACGGAATTTTGCCTTCGAACGGCTGCTCGTCCATGATGCAGCGCGATGGGAACAACAACGCGAAACAGCCAGGACCAAACAAGTGGCCGCTGTCCCATCAGCCATCTATGCCTCTGACCGTGATCCCGCGATGGTAAAGATTGCGCAGCGAACGTTTCAAGGCGCCGGGGTGACCAACGACATTCGGTTAAGACAGAGCGACATTCTCGATC
Source organism: Nitrospira sp. UBA5698 (assembly GCA_002420115.1). Lineage (GTDB taxonomy): Bacteria > Nitrospirota > Nitrospiria > Nitrospirales > Nitrospiraceae > Nitrospira_D. Next base: position 27,373 of record DIHK01000062.1, on the reverse strand, counting down.
TCGACGCGCCCTCCGCACAGGGCGTACTGGTGATCAACCCACCCTATGGCGTCCGCCTCAGCCGGCTGGATGAACTAGAATCGTTCTACCCCAAATTGGGGGATTGGCTGAAACAGCGCTTTGCTGGATGGCGCGCCTACGTGCTCACCGGCGATGCCCGGGTGCCGAAGCTGATTGGGCTGAGGCCGTCGAAGCGCATTCCCCTTTTCAATGGCGCTCTGGAATGTCGACTCTATGAGTTTGTGATCGTCCAAGGCGGTGCGAGACAACGCCTTGCTCCGCCGGCCAAGATCTAGCCGGGAGGGCAAACTTCTTCCCAAACAGAGCGGTCAGCGATCGTTCCTCCGGTTCGATCTGGAAGCGATTGATGTAGAGGATGAAGACAGGAAGAAAGAGAAACGCTAGGGCGTTCCCCAAATACAGCGTTCATCCGACCAAGACGAACAAGAAGCCGAGATACATCGAGCCCGTCTAAAAGAGTCGGGAGTCTTTGTTTAAACAGGACTAGTGAGAACTTCTGGACACTTTAGAAGTCGTACGAAAAGCCTGTGTAGCGACAATCTGCAGAAGATCTCCATTCCGATCCAGTATCCCCAATTGGGGGAAAACCCTCTTTCCCTGACCTTTACTTTCTATTGGAATCTTTTGCACTACCGTCTTCACATCATTGACCAGCATGGTCAGGTTGAACTACTCACCTATGACGCCTTGTGCCGAACCAGCTCATCCCACCTCTATCGTTGCTACCGGTCGTTCCCCTACCTTTCCTCACCCTATCGCCCAGGAAATACCACCATGGATTCACTCGGGACTACGAGGGTATCTCCGGGCTTCAATTCAAAGTTATCTGATATTCCGCTCCGGAGCACAATATCGTCATAACTCGCCGTGAATCGCTTTAGCCCTGGGGCAACGTCCGTAAACCGGAAAATAACAATCTGATTTCTCGCGGCCGTCTCCTTAAATCCTCCCGCGATGGTAATGCCCTGCAAGAGCGTCGTCTTGCTCTTCAGTGGATACTTGCCAGGATGAGCCACCTCGCCGAGCAGAAAGATGTTGGAGCTATTGACTTCCTTCAAGGTGACGGCAACAACTGGGTTTTGAACATATTCCTTGAGTCGGTTTGTCATTTCCTCGGCCAATTTGGTCGGCGTTTTTCCCACGGCTATGACGTCGCGGATGATCGGCATTGAAAAGCGCCCATCTGGACGTACCTGCACTTGTCGCGATAAGTCCGGATTCCTCCAGACGGTAATGTCCAACACGTCTTCGGCACCGATCACATATTCACTGCTGACCGCATTGGACAGTTTGTCCATCATCGCCTGACTGATCACTTTCTCAGCCTGCAATACGGTCGTAGACAACATGGGAATATCTGTCGGAGACTTACCGGTATCTGACTTACTCGCCCCCGATTCGCAAAACCCGGACTCTGCGAATATTGCACCTATCAGCACAGTCAGTAGAAACCATCGTGAGTATCTCATGAACGTGATCCCTCCTGTCCTAATGTCCGAATGGGGGCACTCTGTCTCGCACGTTTCTCATTCACCAGTCATGTCTAAGAGTAGCGGGACAGGCTCGACGGCTTCTTGCTCATCAAGCGAAACCACAAAGCTACAAGAACAGACTTTGGCCAGAATCGCCTAGCTCACGCATCTCCCACAAAGATCCTGCACTGTCGTGAAGAGGCTGTGCGATCGTGCATTTCAGCGAATCCACCATAATCTAGGACTAGACTGTAACATAAGATCCCCTCTCAACCTACCCCCCCCAGTTCATGAATGGTGATGCGCTCCTACATGCGAGCATGTGTAAGCATCTTATTCATACACGAACCGTCCTCCACCGAACGGAGATTCCCCCTCACAACGATACTCTCCCCGTGCGCTGAGTCGTGATACAAGCCAGCCTGAATAACGTAGGTATAAGTCTTTATACACTACCACAAGAGAGAGCAGTACCGGCAGAAGTGCCTCCGTTGTGTTTGTAATAAAGAGTGAGTATCGGTACTGGCACAAATATAACTCTTGCAGCAAGAACCCCAGCACATAAAGACTCCCGACCCTATTATTACTGTTATTATGTCAATCACCCAATGATGTTCCACCGGAGCACCGTCACGAGATTGACGCGCCAGACCATCTCGCGCTGTCAATATTTTGAATTATTACTAATATAATTTAACTAAGTACTGCATAAATCACTGTCAAATCATGGCATGACGATCAGGCGCGCTTCTTGCGTGACCACCACCGAGACTGGTGGACCAACTCAACCTAGGAGGGATCGATGGATTGTCCAAAATGCAAAGGGACCATGTTGCTAGAGCGCTTCTCTGATTTCTTTCTCGTGTTCTACGCCTGGAAATGCCTCAATTGCTGTGCGATCATCGACCGCACCATTTCCAAGAATCGCCGAAAGAGTCTTGCGGCCAAAGAATCTGAGACCGTTGCCGCAAACTAAAAGCAGCTTTCGACTTTCCTTGACTTATTATGGGGTCGGGTCTCTTTTCTTGACAACCCTATGATGAGCCGGATACAAGATTCCCTATGCCACGTCGTCCTCGCCTTGCTGCCGGCAACCTCGCCTATCATGTTTTGAACCGTCGGGTGGGCCGACTCCCATTGTTTGAAACCCCGTCCGATTACATGGCCTTTGAGACCATTTTGGCGGAAGCCCACGCTACCTTTCGCATTCGCATCGCCGCCTATTGCCTCATGCCCAATCACTGGCACCTCCTCCTCTGGCCACGCCAGGATGGAGAGCTCTCGGAAATCCTCCGCTGGATCACCGTGACCCATACGCAACGCTGGCATGTCGAGCATGAGACAGCAGGCACGGGTCCCGTCTATCAGGGCCGCTTCAAATCCTTCCCCGTTCAGACCGATGAGCATTTTTTGGCCGTGGCACGTTATGTGGAACGGAATGCGCTGCGGGCCAAGCTGGTTAGACAAGCGGAAAAATGGCGATGGAGTAGCCTATGGCGACGCACCCAAGGGAACCCGACACTCACAGCCTGGCTCAGTGATTGGCCGGTCCCTCCCTCACGCAATTGGATGACGCGAGTAAACAGCCCTGAAACGGGCGAGGAGCTGGAATCCCTTCGCGTGAGTGTGCAGCGAGGACGGCCATTCGGCAACGAGGCCTGGGTGAATCGGATGGCAAAGCGGTTCGGTATGGAATCGACGCTTCATCCTCGCGGCAGACCCAAGGGATCGTAGGAGCATTCCCCCATCTCTGTAGTACCAGTCATGAACTGGTTGTCTGTCAGAGAGATTTAGTGCGTTCAGTGGCTCAGTTGCAGATGAACGATGGTTCCATTTTCCCCGCTCGCCCACCCTTGTGCAACATCGGGAAAGCTGAGGCCAAATAACGACGCAGGGGCTATCGATTTTCCCTCGCTCCAGGTGAGACCGGCGTCGGTTGTCCGATACAACGTTCCTCGTTCGCCCACGATCCAACCTTCGCGCCGGCTCGTAAACCGGACCTTCAACAAATCAGTGAGTTTCGTACAAGTAATTCCACAAGGCAGAGTCTGATCCACCCATTTGGCGCCCCCATCTGTCGTTTGAAACAGCGCCCCTGCATTGCCGACCGCCCAACCAGTTGAGGCATCAGTGAAAGAAACGTCGAACAAGGTGACTGCACTCTGCGTGCCTTGTGCGGTCCATGTCACGCCGCCATCAGATGTCGAGAGGATCGTTCCTAGTGCGCCGACGATAGTCCCCTTCTGTTCATCGAGAAACTGTACGGCATAGAGCGCCGCCATCGTGCCGCTGACCTGCTCGTTCCAATGCTGGCCTCCATCCGTGGTATGAAAGATAGTTCCGCCTCCCCCAACAACCCACCCGATACTGGGAGATGGAAAGGAGACAGCGTAGAGCGGCTGCTGTGTCGCGAGAGACTGCGGAGACCAGGACTCCCCCCCGTTCATCGTGCGGCTGAGCCATCCTCCAGCACCGGTCACCCATCCGTTCGACGAATCGGTAAAAAACACGCTCGTGAGCAAGGCAGTTGTTCCACTAGCCACGCGTTTCCATTTTTTCCCGCCGTCAACGGTCTTTAGGATAGTTCCGCCAGATCCCACTGCCCAGCCCTGTTGAGGCGTAGGAAACTGAACGCTCAGCAAGGTGGATTTTGTCGTACTCGCTTGGGTCGTGATCGAAAGAGTGCTCTCACTGCTTGTGGCCAGTTGTGGAAACCCCAGCACCACCAGCAACAAGGAGATGATACGCGATCGGATGAAGACACCGTGCAGTGGAACCAGCATTATTGAGTGGTACTCGCATCAGGCCTGTTATTCGTCCAATACCCATCGTCAGGAAGCCCCTTCGCCTCGATGGTGAACTGGCCGGCTTCTACGGTCATCCACTTTTTCGGTGAGCAGCAGGTGCCGTCAGGCAAGAGATCCCAAGATCCTCGGCGGACCACGAGAGGCCCTGTGGCAAGATTATCGAAAAAGTCGCCCTTCTTTCCAATCCCATACAGGTTCCGGTGGGGAACTTTCACCACGATCTCCTGATCCGTCCATGACTGCACCAAAGCGGCAGCACCATTGAACAGAACTTCCGTGCGGGAGACGTTCGACAACACTGTCGTACCGGCCTCCGGCTCGTTGATCTCAATGTCAGAGCGCCGTTTGTACGCCTTTTGATTTAATCCAAGATCAGCATGTTCTGCGGTCTTCAAGAACGTCCCAAATCCACTTCCCTTAATGGTCACGGTCGCATCCAACCCAGCTGACTTGGGGTCATACGCGTCAACCGTAGGCGTCACCAGCGTGAAGTCTCCTGCCTCAATCGCCATCGCCCCTCGTTCGGCGCAGCAGAGCCCCCCCAGATTCGGCCTGGTGGCACTCCGGTAGATCACCACCTTCCCGCTTTTTGCACTGAATGGCACCCACACATCGATCCGATCGTCGTTCCATCGATAGATGACGGCCGGGACCCCACCGATCTCCACTCGATTCTGACCCGTATTGAAATCCATGAAGTTGTACGGAGTCGCCCCGCTTTCCGAATAGAAACCGAAATGTTCACCGCTGATCCTGAGCAATGTCCCGATCGGAGCGCTGGAAGGGCTCAACGTCGTGATATGAGGAACATGAACCGTAAACTGTGTCAGTACCCGCTCTTGCCCCTGCCGTCGCAACACCAGCGGACCAGACTCGGCATCAAGGGGAACATGGACCACGATCACATCGTCCTTCCATTGGGCAATCGTCGCAGGTTTTCCGGCGATCAGCACACCGTCATCCATCCGCTCTTTCGATTGACCAAATCCTTGGCCGAAAAGCACCACCTTCGTCCCGACAGGCCCACTGACCGGATCCACTCGAATGGAAGGCATCAGTTTCAATGGCACCGCATTACTGTTGACGTACTCAACAGGCGCACAGCATGACCCGTCAGGAAGGGGGTCCGAAGACGCCAGCCGAACCACCACATCGCCGCTCGTGGCATTGGCAGGGATCTCAAGCTCGATGGTGTCATCCTTCCAGCGCCGAGGTCGAACGACCACTCCTCCAACGATCACATCGTTCACCCCGAACATCGTATTGGGGTCGCGCGCGCCAGCGGACAGACCAAAATTCCTCCCCGTGATTTGAAGCGTACCGCCACGTTCGGCTTCCGTCGGTGTGATGTCCTCAATCTGTGGCATGACAATCGTCAACAGCCCGGCAAGCACCTTCTTCTTCCCGATCATCACCTCGATGAATCCACTCGTTGCCTTAAACGGAACTTTGACCTCAATAAGCTCAGGTTCCCATCGTTGCACCAGAGCCGACAGGCCATTGATGATTACTCTGTTGAACGCCGTCGACTTGTACGGGCCGAACCCCTTTCCATTGAGCATAACCGTCGCGCCGGGAGTTGCCATGGTAGTCGAGAGTTCAACAGTAACCTTGGCCTCGATTGCCTTACCCTTACCCGCCGCATATGTATCGGTGTTTGAGAGAGTCAGCAACAACACAAGGAATGTGGTGAACGTAACAATTCGTTGCATGGGTGACCTTTCAGAAAAAACACGGGAGGGATGAAGCCATGACGTGCACCATGCACGACTTTAACAAGTGGTTTTTTGAAGAGTCAAGGCGGACTAGGAGAGAAGCTGCACAATCAATTCGATTTCGACCGGCGCCTGGCGGGGAAGCTCAGCAGCCCCGACGGCAACACGAGCATGTCGACCAGCCTCGCCGAACAGGGATACGAGCAGATCGGAAGCACCGTTGAGCACTTGCGGTTGATCGGTAAACCCAGGGGCTGACGCAATGTGGCCCACCATTTTGACGATACGCTTCACACGATCCAATGACCCTGCTTCGCTTTGAATAATGCTGAGCCCATTCAGCACGGCGATGCGGGAGGCTTCCATCCCCTGCTCGATAGACAAATTCTGTCCAAGCTTGCCGATCATCACAAGCTGGCCATCGCGCGACGGCAGGACACCGGAGAGAAACAAGAGGTCACCAACCCGAACGACCGGCACGTAATTGGCGACCGGTTTCGGCGGATCCGGCAGCGTCACTCCTAACTCTTTCAGTTTCGCTTCAAACGACATGCAAATGACTCCGACTGATCTTTCCCGGCTGGCCCCTCACCCTTCACCCCTTACCATTCACTTCTCACTCCGCACTACCCCGACTTCAGCGCACTGAGAAAACTCTCGCCATGGAGCACCCGATCAGCACCCAGGGCTTCCGCAATCGTTTGCCCCACGTCCGCCGCCGTCACCCTGGTTCCCAAATCGACACCTTGCGCCAGTTTGGGACCGGTGACGCAGAGAGGAACATATTCGCGGGTCAACGTCTTGCCGGGCAATGAACCGTCCCGGCCATGATCACCTGTCACAATGACCATATCGCCGGGGCGTAACTTTTCGAATAACTCCGGCAACCGACGATCAAACTCTTGCAGAGCCCTGGCCATCTGTGTCGGCTCTTCTGACCACTGGTCCACACTGGCAACCAGGAGCCCGCGCGGAACTTTGTTCAACATGCCGACCACTTCTTCCAAGCCTGCAATCCCCGATGCAATCGGAAAGGCTTTTGTAAATCCACGACCGCTGAAGAGATCATAGACTTTCCCGACCCCCATCGCAATCTGACCCGATCGACTCAACACATCGAACATCGTCACACCAGCCGGCTCATGCACACAATCCTTCCGTCCAGCGTACGGACGAAGGTGATCATGCCCCCCACTCACCGGCTGCGCGACGACACGAAGGAGTATCCCCGCATCCTTTGCCGCTTTTCGCACTTCACGGCAGCGATGCTGGAATTCTGATACGGCCATGATGGATTCATGCATGGCCAGGAAACAGGTATTGCCTCCGTCGGCCCAGAGTATGGGCGCTCCCGTCGCCATATGCTCCACGCCATATCGACGGAGCATCGCCGCCATCAGCGCCACCTCTCTGCCGATCGACTTTCTTCCGAATACTTGCTCGATCAAATCCACGATCGACGTGGGCACACCTGAACGGCAAACAGCCGCGCCCTCATGCTGAACCACCCCGCTCATTTCCCAATATCCCACCACGGAATCTTTCCCCGCCGATGCGAAGGCCAGACGCCCGAAGCATCCGTTGGGTTGTCCCATGGCCCGCACACCTGTGATCTGAGCGATATGGCCCAGTCCAAGCATTTCTAAGTTAGGAAGGCTGAGGCCCCCAACGGACTCAGCCAGATGGACAAGAGTGTTCGCCTCAGCATCGCCGTAGTCTGCCGCATCCGGCAAGGCTCCGACCCCGCATCCATCCATGACAAGGAGGATGACGCGCTTGATCATCGGCTGACTCTACCAATTTCACCAAGAATCAACATAGAGACGTATGGAACGAACCAAGAGGACATAGAGGAAGAAGATTCTGGCAACTGGACCGCACAATTCATCGCGGTAAGATGGACAAGGCCGCTCGCCACAGCATCGCCGTAGTCCGCCGCATCCGGTAAGGCTCCGATCCCATGCCAACCCAGCACAAGAATGATGACGCGCTTGATCATCGACTCACTCTAACAAAATGACGATGAGTCAACATAGAGACGTATGGAACCATCAAGAGGATCTATACGGAGATAGGGTAGAAAGTTCAGACAACTAAGGCCGCAGAATTCATCACCACATACCGAATACCGATATACCCCTTGCGATAATCCTATCCGCCCTTGCCAAACGATGCCTGCCATTGCTCAAGAATCGTCAGGCCGGCACTCGTGCCGATCCGATCCGCGCCGGCTTCGAGCATCGCCAGTGTCGTCTTCCAATCCCGGATCCCGCCTGAGGCCTTGACCTTGGCCCTCCCCGCCACCGTCTCTTTCAGTAAACGCACATCTGCCACAGTCGCTCCGGCAGCACCGAACCCCGTCGAGGTCTTCACATACTCTGCTCCAGCCTCCACGACGAGATGACAAGCGGCTCGCTTCTCATCCTGAGTCAGATAGCAAGTTTCAAGGATAACCTTGTGTTCAACCCCAGGTGTCGCCTTCACAACTTCAGCAATATCCGTCCGCACATAGTCGTGGTCACCGGATTTCAGTCTGCTGACGTTCAGCACCATATCCAACACCAGGGCTCCGCGAGAGGCCGCATCGACCGCTTCAGCGACTTTGGTGTTCGTCGTGTGGCCACCCAGCGGAAATCCGATCGGGATCCCAAGCTGAATGTTCGTGCCCGCGATTGCCGCTGCCGCGTCATCGACGTAACAAGGCGGGACAAATATGACGGTAAACCCATGAGTCTTCGCCTCTTCGCAGAGACGAAGCACATCGTGCTTCGTCGCCTCCGGTCTCAAGACGGTATGATCGATGAATGCAGGAAGATTCCAACGTGACATGCGCTACGAGACTCCTTCTTCGTGATGGATCGCATGGCTCTTCGGGACTATAAACGTCTGCGAATGCCGTTCTTTTCTGAATGGACGTTTTTGGTACCGTTCCACCGCCTTGTTGTGTTCAACCAAGGTGGCGGAAAATTGATGGGTCCCATCATTTCGAGATACGAAATACAGGTACGCGGATGGAACAGGATACAGAGCCGCACGGATCGCCTCTGCTCCAGGACTGGCGATCGGACCAGGCGGCAACCCCGCCCACCGATAGGTATTGTAGGGACTGGGGTGGGAAAGGTCCTTCTTATGCAGATTCCCATCGAAGTTCGGCAACCCATAGATGACGGTCGGATCACTCTGGAGCGGAATATTTTTCTTCAATCGATTGTGAAAGACAGCTGAAATCTGTGGGCGTTCCCCCCCCGCCCCCGTTTCCTTTTCAATCACCGAGGCAAGGGTCAGGACTTGGTGGACCGTGAGGTTGATCTCTTTCGCCCGCACTTTCAACTCTTGGGTCATGACATGATCCAATTGATCCACCATGGCTCTGATCACGTCTTTTGCCGCCGTCGGTCGCGCAAACCTATAGGTGTCGGGGTAGAGGTAGCCTTCTACCGAGTCCGCCTCAAGGCCCAACGTCTTCACAAATGACTTGTCCGATGCCAGTCTGAGAAACTCCTCGCGAGCGGTGATGTGATGCTCCTCAAGGACATCTGCAATCTGACTCATGACATAGCCTTCAGGAATCGTGATGGGATGCAAGACCACGCGACCGGCCAAGAACCTCGACAGAATCTCCGCCGGCGGCATCGCGGCATGGAGCGCATATTCTCCAGGATGAATCTTACGGTCTGCCTCCTGGAATTTCCCCAACAGGAGAAACGCCGATCGACTTCTGATCAATTGCTCCCGTTCAAGGAGGGTCGCCGCTTGGTTGAATGTGGCCCCATCAGGGATGACCACAATCTTCTCAGGAGGATGATCGGCCTCGGACAGGACGGGCGCTTCAGCCCATCGGATCATTAGATAGCCGACCACCCCGACGAGCACGACGAGAGTGACGGCGGTGATGAGGATCCCACGAACCATCATGCGATTGGTCGATCGACGACGACTCTACCCACGCTTCCTCTGTCTCTTGTGCCGAGCAATGTTCCTCGCCGGAGTCTGTGGAAGCCGCTTTGGCTTCGAGATAGCTCTGCAAAAGAATGGCCGCGGCGACACGATCGACAACTCCCTTGCGTTTTTTTCGACTGACATCGGCGGCGATCAAGAGCTCTTCCGCCGATCGAGTCGTCATCCGCTCGTCCCACATGACGATGGGAACCGACAAGACTTCACCGAGCCGGTCGACGAACTGATGAACGGCCTGAACCGCCGGTCCTTCTTCACCATTGAGTCGTAACGGAAGTCCGATCACAACCTCTCGGACATCGTGCTCGTTCACCAGCTGTTGAATGTGCGCGAAATCCCGATCCAGCGTCCGCCGTTCGAGCGTTTCAAGCGGTTGAGCCGTCCACCCAAGCTCATCGCTGAGCGCCACTCCGATCCGCTTGGTCCCGTAATCGAGGGCTAGGATCCTGGTTGCCATGACAGTTTACCGCTGGAGCACAGTTTCGACCAGGCTAAAAACCTTTTCAAGCGCCGCATCAAGACGTGAGGCATCTTTTCCTCCCGCTTGAGCCATCTCCGGACGGCCACCGCCCGTCCCGCCGACCTCGACCGCCATCGGCTTAATGAGTTCACCCGCCTTCAGGCGGCCGATCAGATCCTTCGTGACCACCACGAGTAATGAGACTTTCCCGGCTTCGACTTCCGCGCCAAGCGCAATCACACCGCTCTTCATCTTGTCCCGCAACTGGTCGGCCAGCGTCCGCATCGCCGTCCCGTCCAATCCATCAGTCCGTTGCACGTGGACCGACACACCGGCAATGGTCCTGACTGTAGAGGCAGCTGCTGCACCCCCGGCCATCTTGAGCTTCACGTCTTCCAGTTCACGCTCCTTGTCTTTGAGCTGTGTCAGCAGTTTTCTCGTTCGTGCGACAATCTCCGACTGCCCCACTTTCAGGAGATCGGATAACTGTCGAACCTCAGCCTCCAATGTCTTGATCTGGTTGTACGCGCCGCTCCCGGTTTGGGCCTCAAGTCGCCGCACACCGGCAGCCACGCCGGTCTCGGAGACAATCCGAAAGAGTCCGATCTCACCGGTCTGCCGGCAATGCGTCCCGCCACAGAGTTCTTTACTGAAGGACTCAACCGACACCACACGAACCTGCTCGCCGTACTTGTCACCGAAGAATGCCAATGCGCCTTTGGCCACGGCATCCTGAATACTCATCACCTCGGTAGACACCGCCTCGTTCTTTCTGATTTCCTCATTCACCGTCGATTCAATCTCATCAATATCACGAGAGGACAAGGGCCGGAAATGGGCGAAATCAAACCGAAGCCGATTCGGCCCGACTAACGACCCGTACTGTTTCACATGAGGGCCGAGCAGATCGCGAAGGGCTGCATGGACCAGATGGGTCGCCGTGTGATTGCGCGCCGCATCCTGGCGTGTGGAGGCATTCACCGTCAGGTGCAGACGCTCGCCTTCACGGATGCGCCCTTGTCGAACAGTCCCTTTGTGAAGGATCAGCATCGGCGCAGGCCTCATGGTCTCCGTGATGTCCACCAACCCTTCTGGTCCAGACAAGGTTCCCCGGTCTCCGACTTGCCCTCCGCCTTCGGGATAAAATGGTGTGGTATCAAGCGCCACCTCGACCTCGTCCCCTTCCCTCGCTTCCTTCACCAACTGTTCGCCCTTGAGAATCGCGCGGAGCAGTGCGTCACTTTCCAGTCGATCATAGCCGATAAATTGTGTGGCACCGATCCGCTGCGCTAACTCCGCAACGGCCGGACGAGCCGTATCTTGCTCAAACCCGCCGGTTTTCCGTGCGCGAGTCCGCTGTTCCTCTATCGCCGCATCAAACCCCGGCTCATCGATGGTCATGCCCTGTTCGCGACAGGCCTCGGCCATGAGATCCATCGGGAACCCGTAGGTATCGTAGAGTTTGAAGACATCCCCACCAGTCAAAACCGATTGCCCTGCGGCTTGCGTCTTCTCGATCATTTCATTCAGGATCGGCAACCCCTGGTCCAGCGTCGCAATAAACCGCTCCTCCTCCCCGCGGGTGGCTTCGGTAATCGTGTCGGCCGCACGGGTAATTTCCGTATAGGCATCGCCCATCTGACTCACCACCGATGCGGTCAACTCATGGAGAAACGGTTCCACGATCCCGAGCAGCCGGCCATGCCTGGCCGCCCGACGCAGGATTCTTCGCAACACATACCCACGCCCCTCATTCGACGGCAACACCCCATCGGTCATCAAAAATGTCACGGCGCGCAAATGATCGGCGATCACTCGCATGGAACGATCCGAAACGTCTTTCTTGCCGTACTCCATGCCGGCCCGTTCGGCAATCGCCGTCAGCAACGGGGTAAAGAGATCGCTGTCATAATTGCTATGGACTCCCTGAGCCACCGCGGCCAGCCGTTCCAACCCCATCCCGGTATCGATACTTGGCTTAGGGAGCGGATGGAGGGCGCCTGACGCATCACGGTTGTACTGCATGAAAACCAGATTCCAGATCTCAATGACTCGGTCGCCCTCACCGTTCGGCCGATCATCGCCTGGAACAACCGCACCTTGATCGAAATGGATCTCGGAACAGGGGCCGCAGGGGCCGGTGTCCGCCATCTGCCAGAAATTATCCTTCTCATCGCATCGCGCAATGCGGGAGGCCGGCACGCCGATCTTTCTCCACAGCCGATCCGCTTCATCGTCTTCTCGAAAGATCGTCACCCAAAGCCGATCTTTGGTGAGACCGACTGTGTGCGTCAGAAACTCCCACCCAAACACAATCGCGTCTTCTTTGAAATAATCTCCGAACGAGAAGTTCCCCAACATCTCAAAGAAGGTGTGATGGCGCCTGGTATACCCGACATTCTCAAGATCGTTATGCTTCCCCCCCGCACGCAAACACTTCTGCACCGACACCGCCCGCGTATAGGCGCGTGTGTCTTCTCCAAGGAACACCCGCTTGAACTGATTCATCCCGGCATTGGTAAACAGCAAGGTCGGATCGGCTTGCGGCAAGAGCGAGGCGCTCGGCACCGCCTGATGTCCGTGCTCTTCAAAATACCGGATAAAGGCCCGCCGCAGCTCGGTTGCACTATTCGTCTTCATGGACAACGTCCTCACTTCTCTTGAACTCCGTCATCATACGATCGATCACCTCGTCACTGAAACCCCGCTGATGGAGGAATCGCGCCATGTACCCTGAGGCCAACCGCTTCCCCTGGTGAGACATGGCCTGTAGGGCCCGGCGCGCCACGACCTCCTCGCCATTCCGCCGAAAGACCTCCGTGAGAACCCGCTCAGCCAAGCCATCTGAAATTCCCTTGGCCTGCAATTCTGCCTTGAGCCGTTCTTGGCCCATCGGCTTGGTGGCTAGGCGCTGCTCCACCCATCGCTGGGCATAGGCAAGATCGTCGAGGTACCGGAGGTCCGTCAGGCGGCAAATGGCTTGTTCAATGTGGAAAGAGGTCACCCCTCGTGACAGGAGAAACCGTTCGACTTGAGCAGCAGTCCGATCTCGCTGCGCTAAAAAACGAACTGCGAGCCGGAACCCCTCATCCTGGTTTGCGGGTGAAGCACGAGAGCGAGCCGGTGCTTTTCGCCCGTCACCGATGCGCCCGCTTTTCCTCACTTCGCGCAACCGGTTTGTCCTCTTTGGTCTCAGCTTTGGTCTCAGCCTTCTTCTCACCTCGTGCGGGAACGCCAGCCGCCTCCCGCAGTTTCTGTTCCACCTCGCGAGCAGCGGCCACATTATTCTTGAGAAACTCTCGAGCTGCGTCGCGTCCTTGACCGATCCGTTCACCGTTATAGGAGTACCAAGCACCGGACTTATCAATGATCTTCTTGTCGACCCCCATATCCACGAGCTCGCCGGTTTTGGAAATCCCCTCGGCAAACATGATGTCGAACTCCGCCTGACGAAAGGGCGGTGCCATTTTGTTCTTGACCACCTTCACGCGGACCCGGCTCCCCATCACCTCCTGCCCTTCCTTGATGGATTCAACCCGTCGAATATCCAAGCGGACGGAGGAGTAAAACTTGAGCGCGTTCCCGCCGGTCGTCGTCTCGGGATTGCCGAACATCACACCGAGCTTCATGCGAATTTGATTGATGAAGATGACCGTCGTCAACGATTTCGAGATGGCCCCCGTGAGCTTTCTCAGGGCCTGCGACATCAGCCGTGCCTGAAGCCCCATATGGGCGTCACCCATCTCACCCTCGATCTCGGCACGTGGTGTCAGTGCCGCCACCGAGTCGATGACGATCAGATCAATCGCCCCGCTTCTGACCAACGTTTCGGCGATCTCCAGTGCCTGCTCCCCTGTATCGGGCTGTGACACCAGGAGATCATCGGCCTGCACTCCCAACTTCTTGGCATAGGTCAGGTCCAACGCGTGTTCGGCATCAATAAATGCGGCAACTCCACCAATCTTCTGCACCTCGGCGATACAATGCAGCGTCATCGTTGTCTTTCCCGACGCCTCCGGGCCGAAGATTTCAATCACCCGTCCGCGCGGAAGCCCGCCGACCCCAAGGGCAATGTCGAGACCAAGCGAACCGGTGGAAATGGCCGGGACATCGACCTTCTCCTCGGCGCCCAGTTTCATGATCGCCCCTTTCCCATATTGCTTCTCGATCTGGGACAGGGCCAAGTCCAGTGCGCGTTTCTTGTCGTCTTTTTCGGACATTCGATTCTCCTCCCGGGGTGAACGAAATCTGTCGGGGGATTATACCGAAGCGGCGAAGGGAAACCTAGTCTGATCTCATCAAGGAGATGCGGCTCATGACCCTATGGAGCGCATGACAACGGTGCATAAAGAAGGAAGCAATGAATAGCAGGAAACCGTCTATCCTCCCTGCGTGCGTTTTCAGAAGTCGACAACTTCTTCCACGAACCGGCCCATCAGGCTTCGTAGGCGACTGAACGTCCTCTGATGATACGCTTTGATAGGGAGCACCTCGCATGTCTCGCCACGAGAACGCTCTCACCCATGGCAATTCCGGAACCGCGTTTCATCCAAGGCCCCGGAGGAACAGCCGCCTGACATTATTTTGTTACATCTCCGGTGGCACCGGCCTGTACCTCAAGCGCACTCGAACATGCGCTCGTTGATATTGCCTCTGGCACCATGAAACCAGATCCAGCGAGCCACGGCCCCAATGGACCGGAAGAGACTCGACCAAGTAGAATATCGCCGTGACGCTTCCGTGAAAGGATCGGATGGACTTCATCTCTCATGGCCTCTGGGGCTCGATTACGTTTGGCCGCAAGAGCCGATGGAGTTTCGGGCTGGCATTCGCCATCGGCATGGCGCCGGATCTTTTTTCATTCGGGGTGCTGTACATCGCAGCCGTGTTCGGCTTATCACCGAAGCCCGATTTCAGTCACGGCACTCCTCCGGAATCGACGATTCCACAATACGTCCATCACCTCTACAATTACACCCATAGTTTCGTCGTCTTTCTCATCGTCTTCGTCTTCGTGTGGCTCTTCCTGAAACGACCGGTCTGGGAACTCGGAGCCTGGGGACTGCATGTCTTGGCCGACGTGCCATTGCATACGTATGCCTTTTTCCCGACCCCGGTGCTATGGCCCCTCTCCAACTGGAAATTCGATGGGGTGAATTGGACGACACCTGGCGTCCTCATTCCCAACTTCGTGCTCTTATTATTGCTCTACGCCTGGTACATCCGGCATCTCTACTTGGCCAACAAGAAAGAACAGACCCAGCAGAAAGCCATTTCCAATTACCCGCTAAAGGAAAGCGACTAGCAAAGCCCTGATCGGCCCTGTCGTCACGATGCGAAGAACATATTTAAGAGACTGGGAATCTTCTCTGATTACGGCTGGACACCCAGCAACAAGAAGGATTAGGGTGAGTCATACGCCTACACGAGGAAGCCCATGCCTGGAATGTTTGGTGACAATCCGCCGACCATGCTGATCGCCATCGGGATCGTCGTTATCGCGATTATCGTGTTCGCTCTGATGACAGCAGGCTATTAGTCCGACCAGCGGCCGCTGTGCGATTCTTTTGGATTTCCGCCTGAAGACAGTTAGTCATCAGTTGACTCCTTCCCCCTCTCACTCATACATTCTCAAACTCACGATTCACCCATTACGTAAAGGACCACCCATGCCGACATTGTACACCCCGCTCCAAGTTGGAGAGCTCCTCCTACCCAATCGCATCGTGATGGCTCCCCTCACCCGCGTGCGGGCCGGCTCCACGCATATACCGAACGACATGATGGTGGACTATTACTCCCAGCGTGCGTCCAGCGGCCTCATTATGACGGAATGCACCATGGTGGATGCCCATGCCTGCGCCTTCATGGGTGAGGGCGGTATCTATAGTCCCGCGCACGTGGCAGGCTGGAACCGCGTGACGGACGCGGTTCATACCAAAGGAGGCCGCATCTTCATGCAGATCTGGCATCCTGGCCGTGCTGCACATTCGCTGTTGAACGATGGTGAGCAACCGGTTTCCAGCAGTGCCAAGGCGATCCGCGACGAAACGACCCACACCCCGCAGGGTGCGAAACCCTACGAGGTGCCTCGTGCACTCGACACCGAAGAAGTTCCACGGTATGTGGAGATGTTTCGTCTCGCTGCCCAGAACGCCCAACAGGCTGGCTTTGACGGGGTGCAGATCCATGGAGCACACGGCTACTTGATCGACAATTTTCTCCGAGATGGTGTCAATGCACGCACCGATGCCTATGGTGGTTCCGTCCCGAATCGTGCTCGATTTCTGTTGGAGGTGACCGATGCCGTGATCGGCGTCTGGGGTGCCGGACGTGTTGCGGTGCGGATTTCACCTCTCGTCCCGTTTAATGACATGGTCGACAGCCAACCCGAAGCTCTCGTGACCTATGTGGCGCAAGAATTGAGCCGAAGAAAGATCGCCTTCCTTGAAATCCGACACGAGAATCATGCGCTGCCTGCCGAACGAGCCATCTTGGAAATCGCCCGACGACAGTTCCAGGGCGTCCTCATGAGCAACGGAAGTTACACCCGCGAGAGTGGCGAATCGACAGTTGCGCAAGGAGCCGTTGATGCCATCGTCTACGGACGTCCCTACATCGCCAATCCGGACCTCGTCGAGCGCTTTGCACAACAGGCTCCACTCAATGCTGTAAACTACGATCGCCTATATGGAGGTGGACCAGACGGCTACAGCGACTATCCCCTGTTGGCCTCCTGACATCCAGCCCATCCCATTGAGCCAGGTTTGTACATCGACGCGCCTGATGCTCTGCGATGGCAGAGAGGGACTGGAAGGAAGCAATCGAGTTAGTTCATAATCCCCTTCCTCTACTCTCACCAATTTGGAGACTGACATGACCTCGCGACAGATCACACTCTGCACCCTCTGTGCCCTGCTGCCGCTGCTCCTGGCCATGCGACCAGTGGATGAAACCCTCCTGACAGCCGCCATGGATGGGCAGCTTCCCCAGATCAAGAAACTCGTCGAGGACGGAGCAGATGTCAGCGCGGCCAATGCGCAGGGGACGACCGCCCTGCATGCGGCAGCCTGGAACGGGCATCGCGACGTCGTGACATACTTGCTGCGCAAAGCCGCGCCGGTCAATCACGTGACCAGCGACGGAGCCACTCCGCTCTACATTGCGGCGCAGAATGGCCATCCGGAGGTGGCCGCCCTGTTGCTCAATAACGGAGCCACCGCGAATCTTGCGACCACCACAGGTGTGACACCGCTTTTCATCGCCGCGCAGAACGGCTATCGAGACATTGTGGCGCTCTTGCTCCGCCACAAGGCCGACGCAAACCAAGCTGCGGAAGACGGTGTGACGCCACTCTTCATCGCGGCACAACGAGGCCAGCACACGGTCGTGGAGCTGCTGCTTCAACATGGGACCAACGCGAATCTGACCTTAGCTGACGGGTCAACGCCGCTGTTCGTCGCCGCCCAGAATGGCCATCTCCCAACCGTATCACTGCTCCTCGAACAAGGTGCCGCCGTGAACCAGGCTATGACGGATGGCGCGACCCCGCTGCTGGTCGCGGCACAAAACGGACATCGCGCCATCGTGGAACTTTTGCTCGAACATGGTGCACTTGTGAATCAATCGGTCCAGAACGGTGTGACCCCACTCCACGTTGCCGCGCAAAACGGCCATCGGGAGGTGGTGACGCTGCTGCTGAAAAAGAAAGCCGCCGTCAATCAACAGGCACGAAACCGGGCGACGCCGCTCTTCCTTGCCGTGCAAAACAACCACCGGGACGTCGCGACACTCCTCTTAGAAAAAGGCGCCTTGGTCAACCAATCCACGCCTGACGGCGCGACCCCCCTCCACATCGCAACCGCAGCAGGCTATCGCGAGATGGCCGCCCTCCTCTTGAAAAAAGGCGCGGCGATCAACGCGCAGACCGCAGACGGGAAAACCCCCTTGCATCTGGGTGCCTATCATGGCAATCGAGAGCTCGTGACGCTCCTGCTCAAGCACGGAGGAAACAAACGTGCGAAGACACAATCGGGTGAACACCCGCTCGATCTTGCTCGTCAACAAGGCCACCGCACACTCTATGCGCTCCTGAAACTGTAGCCCACAGTATTCATGAATGCGTCGACTGCAATCCCCGACATGCGACTGCCATACGCTGAAACCGTGTGAAGAGACTCGGAACTCTCTGTCATCGCACCTCTAGAAACCAAGAGCGCATGAAATGACGTCGGATACACTGAATTGGAAACGAGTCCTCTGGTCTCTTGCACTGCTGTTGGTCAGTGGCTGCACCACATCACCGGAAGAGCAACTCCGCCGAGCCGCGGCGGATGGGAATCTGCTGCGAGTGGAGACCTTTCTTGGACAAGGCATCAATACGGAATCAGCCGATGCGCGCGGGATCACCCCGCTCCACCTCGCCGCCAAGTATGGACGGAGACCCGTGGTGGCGCTGCTGCTCGAACGGGGTGCAGCGGCGAATCCCAGAAGCCAGGACGGCATCACGCCGCTTTCCATTGCGGTCCAAGAGGGACAGCGAGAGATGGTGGCGTTGCTCTTAGAGAAAGGTGCGCAGGTGAATGAACAAGTACAGATCGGTGGCACAACACTGTTGCACGTCGCAGCCTATCGAGGCGATCAGGAAATTGTCAGCCTCCTTCTTCAATATGGTGCGGATAAGCAGGCCAGAATGACCTCGGGAGAACGCCCCGTGGACTTGGCTCAGGGGCAAGGTCACCAGGCGCTGGTTCCACTCCTTGAGCCATAACGTGCACCTGTGGCTTCCAATCAGACAAGCAGAAAGCTCAGCTCCCTCATGCTACTTCCCACAGCTTCGTATAGACAGGTCCCGTCGGACGCAGCTGGCTTTTTATTAGCACAACCGGCCCGACTGCCATCGTTCCTAGCGAGACGCTACGCTCATACACGCCACTTTGAGCCAACAGGGGCCCGACCAATCGTTCTCCAGTCTTAATCCTCGCCAGAGTCAGGTGCGGACTGAAGGGTTTCTCATCCGACGCAAACCCTAAGGAGTGGCAGCAGGCTTCTATCGCTTGATGGAACTCCACTAACCGCTTGGCTGGTTCGCTCTGAAGCCAGGACTCGGATGGTCCCACCCACAGCACCCGAGGTTTCAGGACATTCGGAAACGCCTGGATCCGCTCGAGAGGAATCTGAATGGTCGGATGAGACTGCCTAATCTTCGCCATCGCTTCGCGTAGCGGATCGATGCGCTGCTTTTCCATGTCGCCGAGAAACCGCATCGTGAGGTGAAACGAATCCCGTTGCCCCCAGGCGATGCGGATTTCCTTGGAGAGATAAGCCGCAAGCCGTTCCTTGATGTCATGCTGAACCTGGAGAATCGCCGTTCTGATCTCATCACTGATCTCAACAGCCAAAAATGCCCGAATCATATTTGTCCCCTCTCAAGAAGCCACCGGCGCAACAAGTCCAACGCTGCCTGTGAAGACCGCTGTTTGATGACTGACCTGTCTCCATGGAACCGGAATTCTTTTGTGAGCGACTCGCCCGCTCCTCCATCCAGCCCCACATAGACCAAGCCGACCGGCTTCGTGTCCGTCGCTCCACCGGGTCCGGCAATGCCAGTGACACTCAAGCCAACTGACGTACCGGCACGTTCACGCATCCCCGTCGCCATGGCTTGCGCGACTTCACGGCTGACGGCCCCGTATTTCTCAATGAGGTTCGCCGGTACCCCAAGCATCTCCGTTTTGGCTTGGTTGCTATAACAAATCGCGCCCCGATCGACATAGACAGAGGATCCCGGCACCATGGTGAGCCGATGGCCGATCAACCCGCCGGTGCAGGACTCGGCAACCGCAATCGTGCGGTGCTGCTCAACCAATAATCGCCCGACGACCTCTTCCATCGTGTCCTGTCCTTCAGCATAGATCCACTCCGCCAAGCGCCGACGCACCTCTTCGATTTTCGAGGTGAGCACGTGAGCCTTGACCGAACGCCGGGCGCTCGTCGTCAACGACACGAGTACCCCATTTGGCGAAGCCAGCAGCCCCAGTGCGATCGGTTCCCGCTTGGAAACCACTCCCTGCAATTTGGTATCCACTTCAGCCTCCGGCAATCCCCAGGTCTGAAAGATCACCCGGCTGATGGGGTGAGGCCGTGCGTGCTTCGATTGTTTCAGTCGGTCCACGATCAAGGGGATGACCGTCTCCTGCATCATAGCCCGCATTTCACTCGGTACACCCGGCAGTGTCACGATGTACGTCCCCTTCCAGGGAAGGGCAAATCCTGGTGCAGACCCGACCGGATTGGGCAAGACAATGGCGTTGGCGGGAATCAGCGCTTGTCGCAACTGCCCCCGATTCGGCACTCTTCCCCACTGCGCCAATCGCGCCGTCATGCCCTCAAGCGCTTCTTTGCGGCGAGCCAGACGGGAGCCCGTCACCGCTGCAACGGCCTCTCGAGTGCAATCATCAACCGTAGGGCCAAGCCCTCCCGTCATGATCACAATGCCGGCCCGTTGCCGGGCGATCGTGAGTGCATGCCCAATATCACCTTCATCATCGCCAACAATGGATTTAAACCGGACTTCCACACCGATCGCAGCAAGAGCCTCCGCGATGAATAATGAGTTACTATCGGCCCGCCCCCCGACCAACAACTCCGAACCAATGGCAATGGTTTCTGCCATACACATACGAGCGGATGAAGCAAACGCTGGCATAGGCCGTGAGGAGTCCCTATTCAATGTGAGCAAAATCGACCACGACACGGACCTCTCCTCCACCGGCCGGAAAGATCGTGATCGTCGTCCTGGCGTTTGGGTCGAAATCATTGTAGCGGAATGTCGCTACAATTTTTGCGAGAAATTTCTGCGACTCAGGCCACGTTGCCCGGCGCTCGGCTTGGCTGTCGGCTCGCACCGTGAACGGTTTGATCGTTCTCCCCTCTTGATCGAGAACCATGTAACTGTTCACGGCAAAATCCGGACGCTCTCCGACGATCGTCGCGCTGACAAGCATGGTGGAGGCCTCGATTACGTGGGCGACATCGGCCGTGCTCGGATCAAGTCCTCGTAACGCCATATGAGCGGCCAACACCGACAACCCTCCGAGCTTCGTCAGGAGAAAGCCTTCAGGCTGTGCGGGATCGGCATTCCCGAAGCGAGCATACAAGGTTTCGGGCGAGCGTTGCTTCGCCGCGGCTTGTTTTCCCCGATCCAATGCGAGTTGAATGTGGGTCGGCGTCGGACTCACCTCGATCGCAGCCGCAAGGCTGACGAAGCTCAGCAGGCCTGTGACAGTCTGTCCAAGCACCGCAGACGCCAAAACCCCCATCTGCCAGCGGGCCACAGAATGATTTGACCTTGTCAATCGATGCCTCTTCGCCTGGTCATCCGGTTGACAACACGGAAGGGGAAATGCTAAACGAAAGAAAACTACAAAGAGTACTGCCTCTCAATTTACTAAAGGAGCTTTGTAATGTCGACTCCGGAGACCCCCCCTTCTACGCCAACACCACCTCGGCGTCAGTTCGTCAATTTTGCGTTCTACAAAGTGGACCCGGCATGGCGACGGCTCCCAGAGGATGTGCGCACCCAGGGCAAACAGGAGTTCTTGCGTGCGGTCGAAGATTTTAACGGCAAAGTGTTGGTCGTCCCCTATTCCACCGTCGGAATCCGAGGGGATTGTGACTTTATGCTGTGGCGCATCAGCTACGATCTCGATCTGTTTCAGGATATGAGCGCCAAGATGCTGGCCTCCGGCCTTGGGCAGTATCTCTCGACTCCCTACTCGTATTTGGCCATGACCAAGCGATCCATCTATGTCGACAATCATTCACATGCGGGACAGGAAGGGAAGCGGCTCACGGTCGTACCAGGGAAGAGCAAATACATCTTTGTGTATCCCTTTCTTAAAACACGTGAATGGTTCCTCCTGACCAAAGCGGCTCGCCAAGGCATGATGGACGAACATATCGAAGTGGGTCATCGGTTTCCCTCAGTGAAGCTGAATACCACCTACTCGTTTGGGTTAGATGATCAGGAATGGGTCGTCGCGTTTGAAAGCGACAAGCCGGAAGATTTCCTTGACTTGGTAATGGCCCTACGGGAGACGGAAGGATCACGCTATACCTTGCGGGATACCCCGATCTTCACCTGCGTCCGTAGAAGTCTGAAAGAAACGCTCGATACGCTCGGCGGCTAAGTGCCAGAAATATCGGTATGGACGAGGGCCTTCGGTCATCCGACCGAAGGCCCTTTGTTTTTTGGCTCCGATCTCATCGGAGTACAGCAAGTGCCCTTCAGGCGGCACACTCACACGGCGTGAAGAGACGTCAGCCCGTGATTTTGACAGTTCGACAAACCCTATGGTACCAGTACAGGCAGCACGTTCAAGAAAGTGAGTCGCCATGGCTGACACGACTTCCCTCTATGCTCTGCGTTTTCCTGATGGCTCGGTCAGTCTGTATATCGATGAACAGTATGCCCAGGACAAAGGGATCGATCCATCCCGGCTCGTCCGAGTGGAAATTCCACGCGAGATGTTCATCAGCGGAACGATCCAGGATGTTCGGGAATATGTCGCGGGTCAGCTGGAGCAAGCTTCCCAGCAGAAAGCCGGCACGGCATAATCGGCATCGCTGCCGGATCAACGGACCACAACAGGACACCGCACCAAGCGGTCATCACCTTTTTCTGTATCAGCTAACCGGAACACCATGACACCAACACTCGCATCTTCTCCCCTTACGGTTGATATCATTGAGGAGGCGATCGCCAACCTGCCGATTCAGGGACGGATTATCCTCCGACTGCTGCTGTTGCAATATCTCGATGTCACGCAGGACGAAATCCTGTTTATGGTGGCGGATCGACCGGACCCTCGCTGTGTCTCCGGCAAGAAACCCGTCACGACTATGACCCAAGAATCCATCATGGCCATGATCGACCGCCGGAACGAATACCGCCGACGAGCCAGACTCCGACGAGAGCGAACCTGGTTGCAGTGTGTCGCCCTCGACCATCTCATTAAGACGGCCTCCGCATTCGCCACCCGTGCCGCTGTGCTCCTCACCGATCGAGGCGTCTCATCGGAAACGATCGCGGCGCTCAGCGCCCAGGCTCGTTCTGCCGTCCCGTCCACGACGTTACGGATCTTGGAACAACAGTGGGAAAAGGACGAAATCAGTGCGGAGGAGTACCTGAAGCATCGTTTGGTCGTCGAAATGCAGATGCAGCTTCGCTTTGTTGAACGATTCAGAAAACGCCTGGTCTTGGCAGAACGTGAACGTCGGACCTCCGACTCGACCACACTACAAGACCACGAGATCGGCCACATCTGGGGTATTCCAGCCGGAACCCTTGCTGCACGCAAGGTCAAATTCCTCTCCCAGTATCTGCTGGCGACCCAAGCCCGGTGTTCAGACACCGCGGGAAGCGGATCGCCCATTCCGTCACCAGAAATATGGCAAGCCACCCTCCGTACCCTCTCCCAGACTCCGATTGAGCGATCAATTGCCACGTACGACGGGCTGGAAGGAACTGAATCCGCATTGATTGAAAAACTTGAGCTCTATGCGATGGTGGGAATCTCGGAAGCGACGGAGACCAAGTTCTGGAATTCGCTCGTGTACGGCGCCAGTTCCAACGCGATCCATACCGAAACGACCCGAACCTTATTTGGTCTCCAACGGCTGGTCTCAATTCAAAAGGATCTGGATACCAGCAAAGCCGCGTTGGATGAGGAGTTACTGAAACGATCGATGCCCACGCCCAAGGCCGGAGACCTTCCTTCTCCGTCACCAGAGTCCGGTCAGGGGGAAATCACCGACTTCCAACGGCATATTCTCCATAACTTTATCGGAGAGGACGTCAGTGGCCGGTCATCCGACAAATGGTAAACTTTCGATCTTGCCAATCACCGGCGGTTCGGTATAATTACCCCCAGCCATGAAAACATCGGCCACCACTCGACAACCGTTTGTGACCTCTCTGGTAGCGTTTCTTTTTCTCTTCATGTTCTGGGTGTTTACGCCTGGCTTACCCGGCACAACGCCGGCTCTTGCAAACGGTCTCATTGAGATTGCAGAACTATTGGCGCACCCCGAGCAATACGATCATCAAGACGTTGTTGTCACCGGCAAGGTCATGAATGTCCAGCTGGCAACCAATCGCCAGGGACAGCCCGCCTACGGATTCCTCCTCCAAGATCAAGCCGGCACCCTCAAGGTCGTGAGCCTTGGCCAGCTTGAGGTTCATGAGGGGGATCAAGTGATCGTGGAAGGTGTCTTCAATCGCCTCCGCCAAGTTGGCCGCACCGTCGTCTATAACGAGATCAAGGCCATCTCAGTCAAACCGATGACCCGCCTCAATCCAGACCTGGTCGGTTGATCGACTCAGTGACTTTTCACACCGTGCGTGCGTTGTTTCGAATGCACCTTCAACGTGGTTGCTTTTCCATTATTATTCCCCAACAATAATGGCTCCTATGATGCGGCAGAATCTTCTCGCATTGATGCTCCTGGGCATCGTACAGATATCACTGACACAGTGCAGCACACCTGCCCATGTTGGCGAATACCCCAATCAACAGCGTATGGTGGGAAAATCCAAGTCATCGATCCTTGCCTGTGCTGGGCTACCCCACAAGGAAACCTCGGACGGTGAACGAACCTTTCTGCGATACTACCGTGAAGCCCCGATACTGGAAGAATCTCGGCCGGTTGGGAAAGGGAGCTTTGCAACCATTCGCCATGGCTGTTGGGCCACCGTCATCCTGACTGATGATCATGTCGTGAATGTTCACTACCGTTTCGTCCCTCCGACATTTGATGCCTCCAACGACTGTGAAGACATTTTTGATTCCTGTCAGTAGCGAAAGATTTCGACTGATCCCGTATCATCGTGGTGCCCATGACCTCGCTCATTTTCCGTACAGCGACGACCCTCGGCATGAGCCTCGGACTTAGCCTCCTCTTGCTCAATCCCCCACAGGCATTGGCCCTTGAAAAGTACGGACGTCCGCTCCCCTCCATGGATGATCCCAATGGTCGAGAGGCCGAAGAATCGCTCTTTGCCGGATATCTTCTCACCAGTGCCTTCGCTTCGAATCGTACGTTCACCGCCAGGCCCGACAATACCGGTTTGGTGGGAATGCGCCATATGCTCCACCTGGAGACCGATCTCTACAAGCACTACCTGACGTTCTATACGGACCAGAATTTTTTCTCCGACCGGACGAACGGTTGGATCGAACTGAGCGAATGGGACGGGACCTATGCCTTCACCGGCGTGCTCGGCCACGTCAATTGGCGTCTCCAATACGAACGCGATGTCCCGATCGATCGGAAAGGTCTCACACAAGAATATGCCGATGGTCTGGTCACCGCCAAATTTCAGGCGGTTCAGGATGTATCAGGCTGGAGACGGATGTTCCCCAATCAAAATCTGACGGTCTACGCCGGAGCCGGCTGGCTCTTTCATAACAGGAATTATTTCGCGCGACCCGACAATACCGGCCGAGCACTCTTCCGGTATGTCGCCCATGCCGACCTCGATCTCTACAAGAACAAGCTCGTGCTCTATGGCGACGTGAATATGCTGACGGATCGAGATGCGGGAAACCAGGCCAGCCCGACCGAATTGGATTGGATCATCGGCCTCGCCCTACGCTGGCGCAACATGGAATTCGCGGTCTATCACGAACAGGATCAACCCCTGGATCGAGCGGGACTTGTGCAAAAATATCTCGCACTCCAGCTCCGCTTTTCATTCGACATCTCAAAGCAAGATCTTGGGATTGGACTCGCGAAACCAGCTTCAGGGAGTTAGTGAGGGAGCTTGAGGACGGTCGTAAGGAGACGGTCCATGATCCGGTCCGGAAGAATTTGCCCGAGGAACGCACGAATCTTTGCATCCGTGCCGACCAAGTAGCGGGTCTTGGGTACAGGAGCCGTCAGGGCCTCCTTAACTGTCTTCGCGACAACGTCCGCCGGAATCGCTCGCGTCGCCGCCTCGTCCACCACCTTTCGGACTGCCGCCACCGTCGGTTCATAGAGTCTTTTCAGCTCCGCCTCCATACTCGCTTCCCGCCCGGCGGCATCGTCGGCAGACTTTGTCCAGATCGGGGTTGTGATCGCACCAGGCTCGATAATCGACACGTGGATGCCCCATGGTTGCACCTCCAGTCTCAAGGCATCCGTCATCGCCTCCAGGGCGAACTTCGAGGCAGAATAGGCTCCCATCATTGGAATCGTGGAGCGGCCTGCGATCGAGCCCATGTTGACAATGCGACCACGGGCCTGACGGATCAGCGGAAGAAACGCTTGCGTGACGGCGAGCTGTCCAATCACATTCACGTCAAGTTGCCGCCGAAAATCAGGAAGCGGAATGGCTTCGAGCGGCGCCGGCACTGCAATCCCGGCATTATTCACAAGCCCATACAAACCCTTCGCCCCACATTGCTCTGCAACAATCGTGAGAGCGTGCTGAATGGATGGCTGATCGGTCACATCAAGCAAGATCGGGATAAGTCGATCGGAGCCAGACTGTTGCAGTCTCGCTCCGTCCTCCGGCTTCCGCACCCCGGCATAAACAGTGAATCCTAATCGATCAAGATGGAACGCACAGGCCGCCCCGATACCAGTCGACGCCCCAGTGATAACCACAGCACGGGCACTTCCAATCGACATACTATCTCTTGTCTCCTCTTAACACGGGACCATATCAGGTTTGAGATCACAGCATCCAGACGGAATGAAACATTCTGTCATCCCAGCGGTGGACACCAACAACCGACTTCGGCTATCATCAGGGGCTCTGTTCGGCTCTGACGTGGCGGTGTAGCTCAGTTGGTAGAGCAGCGGACTCATAAGCCGCGGGTCACCCGTTCAATCCGGGTCACCGCCACCATACCAACCTTCGGTTGACCCGTGCGCTCTTTATCGTTTTATCGT
>DIHK01000047.1:79999-118637 GCA_002420115.1 Nitrospira sp. UBA5698 | reverse complement strand
TAGGGTGTCGGCTGACGGCCGTACACCTTGTCGGTTGAACTGATGACCGAGATGCAGGTCGGATGATGCGTTCTGAGAAAATCTAGAATCTGCCATGTGCTGATGGCCGAGGACCGGAAGCACTCCAAGGGTTCCTCGAGTACGCGATGCACATCCGCGCCGTACGCCGTATGGAACAAGACGTCCATCGGGTGCTCGTCGAAGATCTGCTCAATCAACGCTTGGTCGGAAACATCGCCCCAGTAGACCGTGACGGATGGGGAGTCATCAAACGATTCCAGAAAAAACTGGGAGTTCGGCCTGTGGGAACGGACGAGTGCCACGACCTGTGCGCCGCACTCGAGGAGTCGGCGTATCAACCAGCCTCCCAGAAAACCGGTGGCATCTGTCACCAAGACTGTTTTTCCGGACCAGAAGGAGAAGGTGCCATTCATTATTTGACCTCATCCAATTCGCCAAGGTGAATTGCCTCTCCAGAAACACGACAGCCTCACTGCGCGTCTTTTCTCACTAAGGAGGAGAGCAACTCAGTCGTCGTACTGAGCACATCTGCTTGAATGTGGCTTGCATGGAGATCAGAGACTGATGAATAGGGAAAACTGGTATATTGCTGCGAGTCAGGTAGCGGGAGGCTATACCCAATAAACGCTGCAATGGTGATGCCATTACAAGGTTTACTGTGCGGCTCAACAAATCAAGGAGTTGCGAATGCTTACGAAAGATCGATCAAGATGGCGAGCCTGCTATCGTGCTGAGATGCACGTTAAGGTGATACGATGTGCGTTGGCGCTCGAAGCAAACGACTCACACACTGTCGAGTTTTCAGGGTATCTTCATTCAATGCCTCTCATTCCGCACGTTGGTTCCTTTCTGCTGTGATCATGTGCAGCTCAAAACAACCAGCGGGACCGTGAAGAGCACGGAATAGCGCTCTCACCAAAAGGCATTGTGCCAATCGCTGCAGAAGATCTCCAGGTCCCGGCACATCTGAAGCAATGAACCAATGGGGGGATGCTGTGATCGCGGGGAGTGCCCCGCTACGCGTTTCGCAGTAAAGATCCTGCGCGTGTGGTCGTCGAACGGCTGTTGAGATTGGAAACGAGTGGGCGTGCATGATTGAGGCTAGAGGTTATTGGCTGGTGTTTGCATCGGGTCGATTGTTCATCCAGTAGCTGGTATCGGGAAGTCCCGTGGATTCAATCGTAAACGGTCCAGCTTCCACGGTCAGCCATTGCTTCGGGGTACAACAGGTCCCATCCGGAAGAACATCCCATGAGCCGCGCCTGACCATGAGCGGTCCGGTGGACAGGTTGTCAAAAAACTCACCCCGCTTACCGATTCCATAGAGGTTACGACGGGGAACTTTCACTACGATCTCCGTATCATTCCAGGATTCGACGACTGCGGCTGCTCCGTTGAACAGCACCTCCGTCCGCGAGACGTTTGAG
Organism: Nitrospira sp. UBA5698; assembly: GCA_002420115.1. GTDB lineage: Bacteria > Nitrospirota > Nitrospiria > Nitrospirales > Nitrospiraceae > Nitrospira_D. The sequence goes on along the minus strand of DIHK01000047.1, from coordinate 117,189 downwards.
AGGACCGTTCCTTCCGCTTGTGGGTCGTTGATTTCCACATCCTCACGGCGTTTGTAGGCCTTTTGATTGATTCCAAGATGAGCATGCTCAGCTGTCTTGAGAAACGTACCGAACCCGGTTCCCTTGATCGTCACCGATGCATCCAAACCGGCGGTCTTTGGATCATACGACTCGATCATGGGTGTCACCAGAGTGAATTCGCCTGCCTCAATTCCTACGACATCGCGTGTAGCGCAGCAGGAGCCGTCCGGATGCGGTTGTGTCGCCGTACGGTAGATGATCACTTTGCCGCTCTTCGCACTGAAGGGGACCCACACGTCGATGCGATCGTTGTTCCAGCGGTAGACAACAGCCCGGATTCCACCGATTTCGACACGGTTCTCTCCTGTATTGAAATCCATGAAGTTATAGGGTGTCGACCCGCTCTCGGAATAGAATCCGAAGTGTTCGCCGCGGATCGTCAGCAAGGTGCCGATGGGCGCGCTGGACGGAGTGACCCCCGTCGGTTTCGGCGTGTGAACTGTGAAAGTTGCCACGGTCCGTTGGCGTCCGTGACTCTTGAGCACCATTGGGCCTGATTCTGCTCCCAGCGGCACATGAGCCACTATCATATTGTCTTCCCATCGAGCGATCGTTGCCGGTTGTCCGCTGATCAGCACGGCGTCACTGCCCCCGTTACTTGCACCAAACCCTTGACCAAAGAGCACGACCTTTGTGCCGACCGGACCTGCCAGAGGGTCGACTCGTATTGATGGGAACAGTGACAACGGAACGCTATTGCTCACCAGATATTGGACCGGGGTGCAACAGGAGCCGTCTGGGAGAGGATCGAAGGAAGCAAGACGCACACTCACAGGGCCGGAGGTGGCATTAGCCGGCAGCTTCAGTTCAATACTCTCGTTTCCCCATTGATGTGCGCGAACCGACACTCCTCCGATCAGCACGTCATTGACGCCGAACATGATATTGGGGTCGTTCGATCCTCCAGTTGCTCCAAACCCGTTCCCAATAATTCTGACCGTTTCCCCTGCTTCGGCCTCTGCAGGTTCCAGCAATTTGATGGTCGGGTGCGTGATGGTCAGAACCCCTGCGGTGACCAACTTTTTGCCGGACCGAACCTGCACGGGGCCACTGGTTGCTCGGCTGGGCACACGGGCTTCGATCCGAGTGGAGTCCCATCGTTGCACCAGCGCCGGCGTGCCATTGACCAGCACTCGGTTGGTCTGGGGAGAATGGAAGGTGCCGAATGGCCCTCCGGTGATGACCACCATTGCACCAGGTGGTGCGTGGTCTGGGGCCACACTCGATGCCTGTGCCGATATCACGGGTCCGAAGCTACTACCGGCAAACACGAGCAAGTATAGAAGGAAAGTCAGAGTGGGTTTACACGGCAAAGGGTTGAGGGAATTCATCGAGTCACTCCGTTCTCGTTGAGGATGCCAGACGGTTTACTGGCCATAGGGCTTGCCGTTGATCAAACTGGTGCGATCATGCATGGTTCATCCCATTAGTAGGCTGAGGTGCGATGCTACGGGTTACATATGGCCAAGCTTGCGTAGGGTTTCCATGCCTCGGCCTTCGTCCTGTGCCCGACCGCTTCGTTCCGCGATCGTCGTCACCCGAAGCTCGGAAATGATCTGAGGAATGGTCGAGGCACATGACGCAACGGTGCCGGTGCAAGGCACACAGCCCAGGCTTCGATACCGTAGTCCGGTGCCTTGATCGAAATAGAGCGTGGGGAGAGGGACTCGTTCAAGTTCCAGATACTCCCAGATATTCAGCTCTGTCCAATCCAAGAGAGGGTGGACCCGGATATGGGATCCCGCAGGGAACGTGGTATTAAATTGATCCCACAGCTCCGGTGGTTGGTCTCGAAAATCCCATTCGCCGTGTTTGTCGCGCAGTGAAAAGTACCGTTCTTTGGCGCGGGTCCCTTCTTCATCGGCGCGAATGCCGAGAATGACTGCGGTCCATTTGTGTCTGGCGATAGTTTGTTTGAGGGCTTCGATCTTCATCGCCGTGCAGCAGGTCACGCGTCCTTGCTCTGGCCCCATGCCGGCTGCCAGTGCCTCCGTATTCTGGCCGACGACCAGATTGAGGTGCCATTCGCGACACAGCCGATCTCGATACTCGATCAGCTCCGGCATTTCATACCCGGTATCGATGTGTACCAGTGGGAATGGCACATGTCCAAAGAAGGCCTTGCGTGCAAGCCATAGCAGCACAGTCGAGTCCTTCCCCATGGACCACAGCATCGCCAAGTCGTCGAAGTGCTTGTAGGCTTCACGAAGAATGTAGACGCTTTGATCTTCAAGAGCGCGTAAGTGCTTCATGGTCTGTCCCCTCTTCAAGAGGCTGTTCGTCAGACGTCTAACGACGACTGGTCTTGCCGAGCTGACGGCACATCCGTCGTCTCCGCTATCTCGTTAGGGCGTGAATGAATAATCCGGTTGTCCTCCGTGTGGATAAGTCCGCTTACATCTCACGATCAAGGCCTTGCTACCACGGCCCGATACGCACTGGTCGAGCGAAGGGGCGAACTCCACTGTTCCCTCCTGCGTGATCTCAAAGGGAAAGTCGAAGGTGAAGCTGATGAACTTGTATCGCCCGGGCGGCAATTGCAGCACGCGAGGTTTCGAGGTTCGATAGGCATCGGATGATTCCGGATCGGATCCCCAAATCGACGGGGTGATGCCTGGTACGGTCCACCAACTCTCAGGAACGATGGAGGTCGAATCAATCGTGACAGCATAAGTTGTCGACGTCGTTTCACGTGACTCAGTCACCGGGATGAAGCCGAGCAGGGTGCTCAACGCGGCACACCAAGCGATAAGAATCACGTACCGGGTTGGGGAGGTGACCTGTGTGCTGGCTTTGTTAGAGATCATAGGACTCATCGACTGGTTGATGACGCAGATGCCACTGCAGGGGGATTCTGAAACACTTCTTCGACGACTCGGCTCTCCCACTCCGTATGGGTATCAACTGCCAGCGTTCGCATGACTGTTGCCCCAGTGTCGAGGATGGAAACGGGCTGTTGAATCGTATGGCCACCTTTAATTCCAGCTCCCGACACGATCCACGGGACCAGCGGCGAATCCGTCGTGGTTGGCGGTTTTGCCCCTGCTGTCGGTGCTTGTCCCACCCCAGTTCCGTTCAGCGCGGTTACGAAGATCGTCGTGCGGGCAAGCAGCCCATGCTTCTTGAAGAGATCTAGGGTTGCCCTCATGGCATGGTCCACAGACCGAAGCGCATCGCGGTATTCTTTAGAGCTCCAGCCATGAGCGGTACCAGCTCGTTCAGGGGCAGGCAAGTGCACGACCAGGAGGTGCGGCAGGGCAAGAACGGCATGGCCATAACCATGGCCGCTTGAGGCTTTCTTCAGGTATTGCCGGATGTAAGCCACCAGGCGATCCGGGTTGCACTCGGGTCGCAGAAGACCACAGACTTGATAATCAGTGTAGGGTGCCGGTTTTGCGAGCTGGTAGAGCGATTCGTCCATAAAGAAGATGGCACTATCAAGTCCGCCGCCCAAATCGAGATAATCGAACAACGTCGGAGGCCGTGGATACCCACGACTGAACTCGAACGTATTCCAGCTGATCCCGTGTTGATCAATCGGCAGCCCGGTGAGTAGTGAGGCCATGGCCGGCAGTCGGAGAGGAGGGGCGACCGTGTGGGCGGACCATGTCGTCGCTCCTTCTATAGCGAGCCGGTTGAGTGTGGGCATTGGTCCAATCTTGAGCGAATGTCGGTCGATCCCTTCCAAAATAAATAGGATCACCGATTGTGTATGAGTCGATACGGCAGGTGGCTTCATCGGAGCCGCCGTGGCCTGCCCGGCATGTGCTGGGCCGGCAGAAGCAATGACAGGAATCCAGCATGTCAGCAGGACCACCTGTTGGAAGAACTTGGTGCATGCAGAGAACAAAGGGTGGTCCGTTTCGGTGAAATCGTTCACTGTGCAGAAATCATTGCCGTACAAAAAACGATGCAAAGTTAATTCCCAATATCAGGATTTCTATGGAATTTGCGGCGGGGAATGAAAAGCAACTTGTTTCTAAGAGGAAAGAGCCTCAATTCACATCGAAGTCAGCGAACAATGCCAGTCTCGAAGCATCCTTCTAGAACATCGTGTGTGCGTATGCACCAGATTCAGTGCGTGCAGTGCATCTGTGCACCAGTTGAGGGCCTGACAAGAAGTCAGCAGTGTCACGGTGGTGGGTGTTCTAGGTGATATTGAACTGTGGAGCCTTTGTTGTGCCGTCTGCTGATCCGGGGATGTCACACCGCTGGGTAGCATGGAAGATACGTGCTGCGGCGAAGGCGGCACCAAACCCGTTGTCGATGTTGCACACCGTGATTCCAGACGCACAACTCGTCAGCATGCAGGCCAGTGCCGTCATTCCTCCGAACGCGGCTCCATACCCCACGGATGTTGGGACTGCGATGACCGGAATTGATACTAGGCCACCAACGACACTGGGCAATGCTCCTTCCATCCCTGCCACGACAATTGCCAAGGCGGTTCGTTCAAATAACTCGCGGCGGCTCAGGAGCCGATGAATACCCGCGACACCGACGTCGTACAGGCGTTCGATCCGAACTCCCAACAAGCGCAGCGTTTCAGCACACTCTTCCGCGACGGGGATATCGCCTGTGCCGGCGCAGACGAGGGCAATAGGAAGCTTGCCGAGCGGCTCGATTGGTGCCTGTTCCAAGGTTGCCGTGCGTGCAAGGTCGTGATAATTCAATGCTGGTAAGGCTTCTCTTACAGTACGAGCCTTTTCTGCATCGAGTCTGGTGATCAGCACATTTTGGCCGGTCCGTGCGAGTTCATGCGCAATGCCCACAATTTGTTCTGGAGTCTTGCCCAATCCAAAAATGACCTCGGGTGCGCCCTGTCGTAGGGCGCGATGGTGGTCCACCATGGCATAGCCAAGATCAGCGAATGGAAGATCGTTCAACTCATCCAAAGCCTCGTCGAAGCTCAAGGCTCCGGTGCGCACTCGCTCAAGGAGGTGCCTGAGACGCAGTTTATCCATGGATAGTAATCATAAAAAAGATGTGTGTGTAGGTGTGATACAGGGAGTGCTCCATTTCTCGACAGGAGGATATCCGTCTTCGTGCATCTGGACGTTGGTTCCGTGGCGAACCCGCTCGTGAAGATTTCCTGGTGCGGTTGACGGCACACTTCACCGCTACTCCGGCCCAGACCCGAAACAGGATCTTCCAAGCGCTAGGGCGATCACGCACTGATCCGGGGACCTTCTTGGCGAGACCGATCGGCTCTCTGTGGCCACCACGAAGCCATGTGCCCTAATAGGCCGCCGGTTTGGAGAAGGTACGATTGGAGACCAGATCCAATACGTGGAGTCCATCAAACTGTGCCTCACCCTGGCCCAAGGCAATGAATCCTACCTGCCCGTGCTGAGGCAGCACGGCATCCTCGACAGCGGCGACTTGGGCGCCATCGATGTAGACCGCGAGTCTCCCCTTATCGAGATGCAAGAAATTAATTCGTTGCACTCGTATCGTATGCCAGGATTTTGGCGCAAGCTTTGCGGTGACTTGTCCCAGGACGTTCACAGCGCCGTTCACAGTCCGTCTGGTCGTGACCTGGCCGGTTCCTGGCTGAAGCGTGATGGCGTAATAATTGGACGGGTTTATGACGGCGAGCGCGAGCCCAAGTTCGCCTTGATCCGTGGAATCGGGCGTGCGTACCTGAACGGTCACGTCCGGGTACGTGGTTCTGACGTCCGTGGCAATAAGGAGCCGGGTACAGTCCTGTACCAGACAGGGGGCGGTGCGGACAAACCGTTGTGATCCATTTGGCATCGCCTGATCGGCTTGGACTTGCCATCCATCAGCTTGTTCGCCCTGTCGTTCCAGAGAGACGAATCCGGCAGGAGGGTGCCCCAGTTGCTCTTGATCAAAATTCCATTGCCAGATGATGTCTTGCTTGGGTGGATTGGCATGGACGGCCACATCGAGGACTTCACGCGAACGTGGTGGGCTTGGCAGGACGATCGCGGCGGCCTCCGGTGTCAGCGACTTGACGAGATCATTTGCAACCAGTTGCCCTTGTAGGCCTTTCACCTCGGGAATCTGATCCAGATCCTGCTTGACCTGACGCATCCGCTGCTGAAACCGATCCAGATTGCGTGGCACCGAGAGTGACTCCACTGCCACCAGCGCATAGTGCGCATGGAGCATATCGTAGGGCAGCGTTAACAGCTTAACAGCCTGTTCCGCTTCGGCATGAGCCTGTTGCAGCCAAGGATGGTCGTAGCGTCGGTTCCACGACACAAACTGGATGCGATCCCAGGCGATCTCCGTCAAGATCTTCGCGTACTCGGCCGTACCAGAGGTGGTGTCGTGTAGCAGCGCCTCATGGATACCAAGTGCACCGGTTGGATCATTGTTCCAGCGGGTCAACGCCCCGAGGCGTCGACGCTGTTCCGGTGTGGCTTGTTGGAGTTGTCCCAAGACCTCGTATGAGGCAAGGGATCGATAGAGGGCGTCTGCCGCAGGTTCATACCCTTCTGCCACCGCAGTTAATTCCTGTCGCCAAGTTTGGGCTTGGATCGTCCAGTACAGTTCAGCGATTCGCTGGAGCGCTCCCTCGTCATTGGCCGCTAAGCCACCTTTTGCGATGCCTTGCTTAAGGAAGGCCTGATAGGCGTCCTCTCCACGCAGGCGGTGGGCGTCTGTATGGTTCGGATCAATCAAGAGGAGTCGCGTCAGCAATTCCGCCCGCTCGGCTGATGAAAGATGCGGCGCTCGACCGAGGGCTGCCTCTATGATCGGTTCAGCCTCAGCCCGTTTCCACCATTGGGTTGATCCTGGGACAAGTTCTCCTTTCAGAAAGGGCTGGGCGGGATTCACTCGGTCAAACTTCCGTCCGTTATCCGGGCGGAGGCCATAGTGGGTTGTTGCAATCAATGGAGTGTCGGGCAGCACCTCATTCAACACGGCTCGGTCTGTACCGAAGCCGAACTTGCGCAAGCCGGTTACCACGATAAACCGAGCTGTGACCTCGCGCACTGGTCCAAACTGGCGCTGAGATCCATTCACCCACCAGATTTCTTCCGGTCTGAGGGCGAGCGGGGCGGTGAACGGATCAGGGTAGAGGATCTGAACATCGACGGCCTGACCGTATACAGAAACCAGCGAACCATCCTTGATATTCGACAGGGCAAACGATTGCACAGGACCGGTTCGCTTGACTGTCATCTGAGGAATTGGCGCGTGGTCGTTCAAAACGATCGGTGGAGAAACGAAGACTGCCGGTGGGTAGTCTTTCCAATTCTCCGTGGCGCGGTGTCGATCAGCCAAGAGTCCAAGCCCGATTCCGCGACCAGTCGCGTTGAAGACGCCGGATTCTGCTTGTTGGGTCACCATTTGAATATGGCCGTGCAGAGTGTCGTCCCAGCAACGTCGCGCGATTTCGGGAGCCAATTGAGATGATGGTTTGGTCGTGGTTTCCCGCGCGCGGCTCAGGCAGCCTAAGTCGGCGGAAGCCCATCTCTCGATCCGGGAGTGAGACAATGCCTCGACGTAGTGGAGGACAAAGCGGCTTGCATCCTCGCCAGGCTTCAGTTGAGAGGGTGCGGCGTTGTTCAATGCCGGATAGGCGACCAGGAATATGCCGACGAGGAGAATGACGAGTCGAATGGGGCGTAATAACATGGTTCATACTCCAAAACAGTAAGAAGTCACCGGCGCGGTGATTCTCACTATGGTTATGGCGGCGTCATGAGTCGATGCAATCGCCAGTCCCAAGTTTTACAGAAGATGGCGAGAGGGGAACAGTTGTCCGAATGTCATCAGAAACAGGAAGAAATGGGCAGGTACTTGCAGAGATGTTTGTGTGGAGTCTGAGGCAAGCTGTGTATCAATGCACAAGCTACTGTGCGAATGTGCGTCTATGCTCACTCTGCAGCGGGTTTTCGACGCCGGTCCAGCATCCAACGGGTGATACCGAGATGTTTGGCGGCAAGAGATTTGTTTCCAGCGGACCGCTGTAATACTTCATTGATGATGCGGTCCTCCAGGTTGGTTAAGGATTCACCAAGGCGGAATGAAAGATGGATCTGAGTGGCATTCATGGCATCGGCGGTCATCGATTCAGGAGGACGGTTCTCCGTGATCGGTTGTGCGGGGGTTCCTCGCACATCAGAGGGGAAATGCCCCGCTTCAAGCGTTTCACCGGGACAGAAGAGTACCGCCCGTTCCATGAGATTGCTCAATTCCCGCACATTGCCCGGGAAATGGTACCGTTGTAACAGAGTCTCCGCGCTTACCCCCAAGACCCGAACCGGTTTCCGAAGTGAAAGCGCCGAGCGGACTAGAAACTGCGTCGCTAAGGGAATGATGTCTTCCGGTCGCTCCCGCAGCGGGGGAATAGTGAGGGTCACGACGTTCAACCGGAAATAGAGATCTTCGCGAAACTCGCCTTTCGCCACTGCGTCCTTCAGATTTCGATTCGTGGCCGCCATGAAGCGCACATCCACGGGGATGGTGGCCGATCCTCCGACACGACGGAACATCCGTTCTTCGATGACCCGCAAGAGCTTGGCTTGTAACGAGAGGGGGAGGTCGCCGATCTCGTCGAACAGGAGGGTGCCTCCCTCCGCCAGTTCGATCAAGCCGGTCTTGCGGCCCGCAGCCCCTGTAAATGAGCCTTTCTCGTGGCCGAAGAGCTCGCTTTCAAACAGTTCTCGTGGAATCGACGGACAGTCGACTTCGATACAAGGTTTGTGAGCCCTCGCGCCGTTATAGTGGATGACACGAGCGATGTACTGTTTTCCGGTTCCCGTCTCACCTTGGAGTAGGACGGTGACCCGATCATTCTTGGCGAGCTCTCGGACCTGGATCATGAAGTCCTGAGTGGCGGGGCTCTTGGCGATGACCCGGTCAAAGGCGTATCGGTCAGCATCTTGCCCGCTCTGCACATGAACCTGGCGCTGCAACGTCAGCAGCTGGGTCGCTCTGCTCAACGCGTGCAGGAGGTCTTCCATGTCGATGGATTTGGCTACGAAGTCGAAGGCTCCCAGTTTCGTCGCCTCGACGGCATCTTTGACTGTGCCCCTCGCGGTGACCAAGATAACCAGTAAGTTTGGTGAGGTCTGTTTGACACGGGCGAGCACGTCCAGGCCCGTGAGATTCGGCATGACCAGATCAAGCACGAGAATATCCGGTTCAGCGGTGCGGAGCAGCCCAAGCGCTTCTTCTCCGGAACTCGCGGTCTGGACCATATAGCCGTGATCGTTGAGGCGCAGCGCGAAGGCTTCGCGAACAGACGCTTCATCTTCGACCAGAAGTAGTTGCCAGGTCATGTCATCGCTCGGGTTTTAGGGGAAGCCACACTTCCACGATGGCTCCGTTGCCGGGCGGGCTGGTGATCACCAGTTGCCCGCCATGCCGTTCGACAATGTCGTGCGTGATGGTGAGTCCAAGCCCAACACCCTTGGCTTTCCCGCTGGTGAAGAACGGTTCAAAAATCCGTTTGAGATTGTCCGGGTCAATCCCTTTTCCCGTATCGGAGAAAGCAAGAAGCACACCAGGACCTCGCCGAGGTTCCATCCGTATCGCGATTGTAAGCTCTCCACCGTTCGGCATGGCGTCGATCGCATTCATCGTGATGTTGAGGCAGACCTGTTGAAGGTGCGCACGAGAGGCTTCCACCAACGGGATATCCGGAGTTATCACCTTACGCACATGGACGTTCTGTTTGGTCAAATTTGGTTTGAGCAAGGTCATGGTGTCGTCGATGAGCGAGGGAAGATCGCAGGGGTGCAGATCGAACGGACGTGGCCGAAGTTGGCTTAAGTGAGATTCCAACAGCTCGTCGATACGAGTGGCTTCCCGCGCGATGAGTCGACAGCGATCTCTGGCCGTCTGCGGCAAGTGTTCCTGATCGGCTAAATGTGTGGCGAGGCTACCAAGCCCGATCAATGGATTACGGACTTCATGGAGAATACCCCCGGTCAATTGTCCGACCAGTTTGATTTGCTCCGCATGTCGTAAGGCTTCCAGCATCTGTTCTCGTTCGGTCAAGTCTGTGAGGATGGCCATGTAGTACTGTGTGGTGCCGTCACGATCCTTCACCGGACTCACGCTTTCCCAGACAAGGAATTCCGAACCATCCTTCCGTCGATTCACAAATCGATCGACAAAGGCGTGGCCTGCTCGCAGTGCCTGCCAGAGTCGGTCGTAAAATGGTTGGTCATGTTTTCCGGACTTTAAGATGGACGGACGTTGTCCCAATGCCTCCTGGCTCGTCCAGCCGGTCATGCGTTCGAGTGCGGGGTTCCACTCCAGAATGCACCCGTCTGTGTCGGTCAACATGATCCCGTCTTGCGCTGCCGTGAATAACCGATGATAGAGGTCCCGTTGCGTATCGGCTCGCCGCCGTCGCTCCAGCACCGTTGCCACGGTATTGGCGACGGTACAGAGAAACTCGAGTTCCGTGACGGTGTAGTCGCGAACCGATTTGGAATGGGCGGTCATGGCGCCATAGACGCGGTCCTCGACCAACATCGGGACGCACATGCCTGCAATGCCGCCATGCTCGGTTAATAACTTGGAAGGAGTGAATCGTGTTTCCTGACGCAAGTCTCTGACGACGACGGGGAGTCGTTCACGAATGGCGTAGCCGGCCTGCGAATGGGTGCCGCCTTCAATGGTCAATTTCCCGATCAAATCAGGGGCGAGACCGATCCCTGCGACGACGGCGAGATGGTCGTCTGATTCCCGTTGAACGAGAATCTTACAGAGCTCCACCTGGAGTGCCTCAGCCGTATGGGTGACGGCTTCATTCATCAACTCCTGTGCCGGTGCATCGCTGACCGCCAGCGTCCCGATACGGGCGAGTACCGACTGAAATCGGGCGATCTGTGAGGCTTCCTGAACCAACTCCGTATGATCGGTGACGTCCTGCAGAACCAATAGCACGCCGGTCTCCCCATGGTAGGGGACCACGTGGTATCGGCATTCGTAGACCAGTGCCTGGCCTTGGCGATTGAGGAGACGATAGGTTTTGCTGCCTCTCGCCCCCAGAGTCTCCTTGTTCCAGGCCATGGCATCGGCAAAGAGTTGCGATCGGAGCGTCAGGTTCTGAGCATGAAAGTCAGCTGGCTCCGAAGTCGGTGTTTCAACCAGTTCCGCAAATTGTGAATTTTCAAATATGAGAATTCCCTTGGCGATGAAGCAAAGCCCGCCCTCGAGACAGTCGCTCACCCAGGCCAACACCTCCGCTGCGGCGACTGCCGGTTTGGCATCTTTGGACTGAGCTGCAGGGGGCGTACGGCGTTTCACGCAGAGCCTCTGTTGTGCGAACCCGTCACGTGGTGAATAAAATGAATAGTATACCGAGGTGACGCAGATATCGTCGAGTGAGCCATTATACATGCAGACTACGCAACGATTGGGACAAAGACTTTCTCCCTTCCTACGGAAAGGATGGTGGTGAAAGTGAACCATTCCATTGTACTGGGCCAGTAAGGATTCGTGACAGCGATGTGTCTTCGAAGCTTCACACCACTCAAGCTCGAAAAAATTGGCCTTTCAAGACACGGTATGTGCGTCTCGATGCCAATAGCTAAACGGCCGAAGATAACGGTGGACCCCGCTGGGTTTCCCTCAGATACCTAGAGCCATCAGAAAATTCCGTGTATAGTGCGATTTCGATGGAATGGCTTAATTACCACCATCTTCTTTATTTTTGGTCTATTGCCAAGCATGGGACCATTGCCAGGGCTTGCGAAGAGCTTCAGTTGGCTCAACCGACGATCAGCGCACAACTTCGGGTTTTTGAGGACCGGTTAGGAGAGAAGCTGTTTCTGCGGAAAGGTCGGCACCTTGTCTTAACTGAAATGGGCCAGGTTGTCTTCAGGCACGCCGAGGATATCTTCTCCATCGGACAAGATCTGATGAACACAGTGAAGGGCCGTGGCAGCGGCCGAGCCCTTCGTCTCACGGTGGGCATTGTTGATGTCGTGCCCAAATTGCTGGCGACTCGACTCTTAGAAGCGACGTTTCGACAGTTTCCCACAGTGCGCTTGGTCTGCTGGGAGGACAAACTGGACCGGCTCTTGGCCGACCTGGCGATTCATGGATTGGATTTGGTGATCGCCGACACACCGACGCCGCCAACAATTAAAGTACAAGCCCACAATCACCTTATGGGTGAATCGGGGGTCACATTCTTTGCGAGTGCAAAGTTGGCAGCGCGCTACCGACGCAAATTTCCTCAATCCCTCAATGGTGCCCCGATGTTGTTACCCACCTCTAATACGATGCTTCGCAGGTTGCTGGATGACTGGCTGACGAACCACGATCTAACACCGACTGTGATCGGGGAGTTCCAAGATAGTGCCACCTTAAAAGCATTTGGACAAACCGGCCATGGATTATTTCCTGGGTCTACCGTCATGGAAAAAGAAATCTGTCGGCAATATCAGGTACAGGTGGTACATCGGGTCGACGCTATCAAACAAAAGTTCTATGCCATTACCGTCGAGCGACGGCTGAAACATCCGGTGGTCATGACCCTCTTTGACACGGCTCGTCGGGAGATTCTCGCCTAGAGGGATGCTGTAATTCTTGGAAATATCATTTCCGCCTCAAGGTACGAATGTACGCCAGCACATCTCGAGTCTGCTCTTTGGAGAGCCGATATTCCCATGACGGCATTACCCTGCCCGGACGTCCTTCGTGAATAGTGGTCAGTAAATCAACGTTCAGTTTTCGTTGGGTCGCAGGCGAAGAGAGATCCGCAACGGTAGCCCCGGCGATCTGAAGGCCGTCTCCTTGGCCTTTTGGGCCATGGCATGTCACACAGTGTCGGGTAAAGAGTACCTTACCCCCTCGGACATCTCCTTCTACCTGTGTCGGTGATTTTTGATCAGGTTGGGTCTGCCCCCATATCACGTCTACAGGCGCGGTAGCCCAGACTCCGGCCGTACAGATCATGCCGACTAAGAAATAGAAGAGGTCAGAACGGCTTGGAAGTATTGATGGTTTGTTTTTTAGGGCAGTCATGACCGTATGAGTCCAAGCGATGTCAGAGGTCGCACATCATAGGCGACGTAAAATTTTCTGGACACTGTGTTCATGGGTTACATGTACTTTCTGGTTGAGGCAGGCACAAATAGATTAATGGATCGCTCAACATTCTGAAAATCTATGAGCGAATTCCCTTGGGATGCAGAGTCTTCTTGGTAATATGCATGGTTGATAAGACCGATGGCCGGGAGAAGCCGAAATAGCATTGGGGAGGCAGAGTAGTTTGTGGCTCGTGTAAATCCTGGTGTCGAAAATAGAGTACGCTCCTTGATGCCACGTGAATCCGGCTTAGACGACATTGCCGGCGACGAACTTCTCGCTTCCGCCAAACTTCAATCGTGGGAGCAGGCTCAACTACCTGTGCGATGGCGATTCTCTTCTCGACTGCCTATCACGCTCTTCCTCGTCTTTGTTGTAGTCATCACCCTCATACCATGGACTCAGACGATCACTGTGACGGGTCAGATGTCGGCCTATACTCCTTACGAGCGGCCACAGGACATCGAAGCCCAAATCACAGGACGCATCAAGAAATGGCGTGTGCTGGAAGGCGATCAGGTGAAGGAAGGGGATCTTATCCTTGAGCTGGAAGATAATGACCCCAATTTCATGTCTCCGCACTTGTTGGCATTTCTTGATCAACGCAAGAAAGCACTGGAGAAAACACAGCATGCGGCGTTGGCAAGAGTCGATCAGCTCGACAAACGGATCGTTGAAATGCGGAACCTTGTGAAAGCTGCCGTCCCATCGGCAGAAGCTCGTGTTGTCGAGGCCGCAAATAAAGTGCGAGAAGCGCATCAGAAGGTCGAGGCTGCCAAGATCGCGGCAACCACAGCGACGCTGAACGTCGAACGGCACAAACAACTGTCAAAGAGAGGGTTAGTTTCTCAGCGAGAATTGGAACTGGCCATCCAGGCTGATACGGCCAGTCAAGCCGACCTCGAAGGCACGAGAGCAAATCTACGGGCAGCTGAAGAGGCAATGAAGTCGCTCAGTTTCGGCCGCGACCAAGTCAATGCCGAGATGTTACAACGGTTGCTCGATGCGGAGGCGAGCCGCGACGCCTCGGTGGTTGAAGCGGCGAGAGCCGCCGACCAGCTTGCCGACGTGTCACTCCGCCTTTCAAACGCCGAACAGCGCCGTCTGGTCAGTAAGATTTTAGCTCCGATTGACGGCACGGTCGTCAAGATGACCAAAGTCGGTGCCGGTGAGACTGTGCGCCAAGGCGATACGCTGGTTCGCCTGTCCCCGACTAGTACCGACAAGGCAGTTGAGATGACAGCGGACGGCCTTGACGCGCCCTTATTGAACGTTGGCCGAAAAGTAAAGATTCTCTTTTATGGAATTCCGGCCATTCCCTTACCGGCTTGGCCTGAACTGATGGCCGGTACCTATTCCGGCGTCATTAAAGTTGTCGACCAAGTCGACGATGGCAAAGGGAACTATCGTTTCTGGGTCGTTCCTGACCCCGACGACCGTTCCTGGCCCGAACAATCCCATGTGCGGCAGGGCACGAAGGTAATGGGATGGGTCATATTAAACCGCGTGCCGCTCTGGTATGAATTGTGGCGGCGGTTCAACCTATTTCCCCCAGATTATCTAGAACGCTCGCATACGCTCATCGATACCCTTCTGCCCAAAGCTGGGCGGGGCTCAAAATAAAATTCCCCCACGACGCGTAGGTCTCATGCTGGATTTTGCAGGATGCAAGGCCGGCGAGAGCTTTTCAAGAAGGCAACAGGGGCGATTGTCGGCCGAAATCATCCAGTGCGATGCGGCAATCGACATAGGAAGTGAGCGTGGGGTCGTTCGAGACGAAAATCACGGTCCAGGACGCATCTTTCGAGCAAATGCGTTGGAGGATACCGTCTCGCAGCCGAGGCTCCATGTCATGAATCATGCCGTCGAACACAAGGAGTTGAGGTCGTCCTAGAATGGCGCGTGCGAGGAGAATGCGCAATACATGGGTTGGCGCCAGGATTTCTCCAAGGGCACTGACGTGTGAATTGATCCCTTGTGGCAGGGTCCTTACCTCGTCTTGAAGCTGGGTCAATCCGAGCGCCCAGCCAACATCCTCATAGGAGACGTACGGACGTCTCCACACGATATTGTCGGCGATAGTCCCGTCTATGAGTGATAGCTGCGAATCAATCATAAAACCACGGCAGTGATTCACGACGCGCAGGTCGAGATGTCGTAGATCGACGTTGTTATAAGTGACCAGGCCGCTGGTCGGCAATTCGAGGCCGGCCAACACTTTGGCCAAGGACATTCGAGCCATCGTTGTTCTGGTGTAGATTCCAACTTTTCCACCGGGAGCCACATCTAGATCAAGATTGCTGAACAGGGGCGTGCCATCCTTGACCATGCCCAACCCTTTGCAGGAGACGCGGATGCCGTGAACTTTAGGATCAGGCAGAGTCACCGACGAGGTGGGAGAGAGATGGAGCTGGTCTTTGGGAAGCGAGAAGAACGTATTCAATTCTTCCAAACCCGTAAAAAAGAAATAGACCTGTCCCATGCTTTTGACCACGGAGTCGAAGTTGATGAGTAGGCTGCCGACGACCACCTCCACTGCCACCAGCTGACCAAGGGTTAATTGATCGGTGGACAAGAGCCAGCCGGCGAGAGCCAGAGCGCCGCTGTGGGCGAGGGCCTGTCCCCCGACTGAGGCGATGAATTGTCGTAAGAGGACCGCGAAGCGTGCTCGACGACATTCCATATATTTCTTTGCCAGTTGGTCGGTCTTCTCCATCAGTAATGCGTGGCTGTCGGTCGCCTTCATGTGAAGGACGTTCTTGGAGATTTCCTGTATCCAGTGCAACACATCATACTTGGCATGAGACATTTCAATGGTAGTCCGTAGCCCGCCGCGAGACAGTACGAAGAAGATAAGGGCGGATCCGAACAGCAACATGAGGTCAAAGAGGATAAAGTATGGGTGGTAGAACACCAATATGGTCATGCCGATCATACCGCCGACCAATACATGGATCAGATCCACGAGAAGAGCCGACAACGCACGCTGCATGAACACCGTCTCCATAAAGTAATTTGATACTCCGGGTCGGAATCCTTGGAGTCGCACTTGGGGAAGCCTCTGGGCCATCGCGAAGGCGGTCCGGACAAACAGTCGACGTTGGAGCACTTCAACCGCATAGTATTGTAGCGCTCGGAACGCCCCGACGAACGCCAGTACGACGACCATGATAATGGCCAGCGTGGCGATCATGATCGGCTGAATCGCAAAGGAAAACGTATTGACTAATTCTTGAACGGTCAAAGGGATGATCAGCGAAAAGAGCCCGATTCCAAGGGCATAGGAGACGACGAGAGCCAGAATTCTACGTTCGAGTAGGAAGAAAACACCAAAATGTTTCAGGACTTGATACAAGTTCGGATGGATGTCGGATGGGGATGTAGCCATATGAACTATTGGTTACGAGAACCTGTATAGGCAAGATACAGGAATTTCCGGCTCACAGATGGAGGGCGGTTTCGCTCCTCATGCACGTCACTGCCCACACTGTCGGGTCGTCTCAGCGATACCTGTTCCACACGGCCTCGTGCGGAGTTTTTGCCCAGGCCCCAATGGCCCACTGATACAGAGCCAAGGCTTTATGGTATTCGGCTTTTGCCCGAATGACCTGACTTTGTGAATCGACGGTATTGCGTTCGCGAAGATTGACGAACAGCACGCTGCTCGTACCAATGCTGAACCGATAACGTTCTCCTTCCTCGACGATTTCTACCAAACGGAGTGCTTGTGAGGCTTCCTCGATCCGCTCCTGTGCCCGATCAATAGCGGATCGCGCGTTGTCGATATCGACAAGCACCTGGTTCTCTCGGTACTGTTGCGCGACCACAAGCCGTTCCGCCTGGCCTTGAGCCTGAAGGACTTCACCCCGACCGCGACGTTGCAGAAGAGGAACTCTCAATTCAACACCGAATCGATACCCCAACCCAAGAACAAATTTCTCCGGGGTTCGGGCCGGTGCTGCTTCTAAGTTCAGGCTTGGGAGCAAGTTATTCTTTGCCAATCCGAGGTCGATATTGTTCATTCTCGCTTCTACCTCGAGCGCCTTCACTTCCGGCCGTTCCTTCCTTGCCTCCAGCTTGTGAGCCATGACGTCGTCCTCAGTCGGCACCCGCTTTTCAGCGGGGAAGTCTGGGACGCGATCGATCGGCGGGATGGTCGGAGAGCCATGCTCCCACAAGAACATGGATAGCTTGAACTGTTCCTGCTCAAGCACTCGACGTGCAGTGATGGCGACTTCCCGACGGCGGTGAACCTCTTGGCCGGCTTCCGTGACGTCGATTGGGGCAATCGCACCGGCCTTTGCACGTTCTTCCACTTGCTTGTAGCGCTCTTCAGCAACTGCCAACGCCCGCTTTTGAACGTCGAGCAACTTCGCCGCGGCCACCCATTCCCAGAATTGGTGGGCGGCAGCTAAGAAGAGATCTTGTCTCGTCTGAGCCACCGTGATTTCTGCGCGAGGAGCCGCCAATTCAGACTTCTGTAGTTCCGCACGTTCAGGGTTGATCATCAGACCCCTGAGCAGGGGAAAGAAGCCACCCAGGATGACTTGTTGATTGCCGTCCCCGAACGACAAGTCGGGAATTCTCGCAGTACCGATCGCTTGACGAAATCCGGCGCTAGCTCGAAACCCCAACGGGTGGAGCGCTTCCACCAGCGTGTCATTAAATCCCACCGTTTGCGTGCCCTTACTCGGATCGGTACTCGAAATAAACCGTTCAAGTTCCAAATCGTTGACAAGAGCGGGTTCAAAGGCCCCGAGCGCCTTCAACATCTGCCCGCGGGCGATTGTTTTTTCTGCCCCGGCCCCCCGCAGAAGGGGGTGGGTCCGGTCAATCCGCGCATGCAATTCGTCTAGGCCGAATGGAATGAGTGGAAGCGATTTGGTTGGAGAGACTTCTCCTGCCTGCCCCGCACAAGTCATGACGGGCAGTATAAACAGCCAACCTAACATAGCCGACAGGACTTTCATTGGAACGCTCCTTTCAAGTCAAGGAAGTCCAGATGGACGAGCGGAGCGGCGGATGATGTTGTTTCCATTCGGGCAGCACGGGCCCGGAGGCAGTCAAAGAATGGTGGGTCATTATGCCAGAATGCTCGCTGTTGCGATAGCTATCAAGTTCACTAGGTCCCTTTAGGCCGAAAGCTTATTGAAGGCATCCAAGGCCGCGACTTTGTAGCATTCCGCTAATGTCGGGTAGTTGAAAGCCGTCGTCAGGAAATAATCAAGGCCACCACCTAACCCCAATACCGCTTGGCCGATATGGATCAATTCGGTCGCACCGGTGCCCACCACGTGGACTCCTAATAGGTGCCGGTCTTCCCGATGAAACAACATCTTAAGGAATCCGCTCTCATCCCCCATGATATGACCGCGCGCAATCTCGCGATAGCGGGCAACCCCGCTCTCATAGGGAACCTTCCGCGCCGTCAACAGATGCTCCGGCTCTCCCACAGCAGACACTTCGGGGATCGCATAGATGCCAATAGGAAAATGGGATGCCATGGGCTCTGTGTCGATGCCAAACGCGGCGCAGGTCGCCAGGCGACCCTGCTCGGCTGAGGTGGTTGCCAAGCTGGGAAATCCGATGACATCCCCGGCAGCAAAAATATGGGGGACGCTCGTACGGTACTCATGGTCGACCGCCAACCGTCCCCGATCATCCGTCTTGAGTCCCGCTGCCGACAGGTTCAAGTGGTCGGTTGCTCCTATCCGACCGGCACTGAAGAGCACCAGGTCCGACACGAGACGCTTCCCCGATTCCAGAGATACCACGACGTGGCGGGATGGTTTCTCGACCACTTCTAGTCGCTCCACCGCTTCTCCGAGTCGAAACGTCACACCCGCGTTCCGCATTTGGTGCAGCAACTCGTCGACCAGCTCCCGATCAAGAAACTCCAACGGTCTGTCTCGTTTATCGACAACAGTCACCTCGATACCCAATGCGGCAAACATCGAGGCATATTCGACTCCGATGACGCCGGCTCCAACCACGGTAAATCGTCTCGGTAGGGATGGGATGTGGAGCAGCTCGTCGCTCGTGACGACCAGATCGGATGCAGTGTCCATACCGAGTGGTGGCGTGGGCACCGTACCAACAGCGATCAGAATGTTGGCCGCTGACACTACTCTGGATTGGTCACCTCTCGTGACCAACACCGTATGAGGGTCGTGAAAGCTGGCATCGCCTGTGAGAACGGTGATGTCGTTCCGCTGAAGTTGATCCCGAATAATCTCAGCCTGTTTTTGCTCCACCTCGGCTACCCGAGCTAAGAGGTCTCGGGCGATCGGACGCTGGCTCGAGACCGAATGCTGAAGCTTCTGCTCGAACGAGGCCCTGTTCATTTCCTGGAGGACGGCCTCCCGAAAGGTCTTACTTGGGATGGTCCCGGTATCGACACAGACACCGCCGATGAGGCGGCCTCGCTCAACCACAGCAGTACGCTTCCCGAGCTTGGCCGCTTGCACGGCTGCTCGTTGCCCGGCTGGGCCGCTTCCGATGCAGAGGAGGTCGTACTCAAAGTGTGTCACTGGATTGCCTATATGTAGCCGCCGCCTGTTCTCATGTTTATCGCATCACAGTGTCGTCAGCTTTTCTATCTCTCTAGTCACACGAGCAGCATCTGAGTAAGGCATTATGGTCTGTCGAATGTCCACCCGAATATCACAGCCGCACCGTCCGGTGACTGGAAGTTTCGGTAAGGAATAGAGTGGTGCGGCTCGGCGCTGTGGAGGTGATGCGGATCGGTATGGGTCAGGTTGAGCCAGTCCCATGAGGGGTTGTCCCTATCATGTGATAAGCTTTCGCCCATCGGGCGTGGCCCGATCAATTCACCACGTTCAACAGGCATAACCGATCGTTCCGTTACCTCCGGAGGACCAAGTATGTGTGTATGTGCCAATAACTCGTCATGGATGACATGTCCGGTGATGGCAACAAAGAATAGAATTGCGATCGTCTTATTCATGATCGTGCCCTCCTCTCATGTCATACAACCTGAAGCAACTGTACTGCCGTGAGAGTACATCCACAAATAGAAAGAATGATGTGTAAACATATACAAAATCTATGTGGATGAGTGTATGTGTTCATCGTGGCCTCTCTATTTGGTGCGATCACGGAAAGCGAGGAGCTGGAACAGTCAGCAGCGGGATATGTGAACCGCGAAGGACCCGCTCCGTCGTGCTGCCGCACAACGCATCTAGAAATCCATGGCGTCCCTGAGTGCTCATCACTATGAGGTCACAATCCAACCGATTGGATGTGGACAGAATTTCATCGGCGACCATCCCGGAGGTAACGGTCCAACCCCATTGCCACCCAGGGCCGATCGGGAGGCGTACATGTGGTAGATTCCTCGCACTCCCTACATGCAACAAGTGGAATAAGATCTTGTCCTCTTTCAAGCCGGTTGCCATTGCGCAAGCGGCTTCGATCGACTCTTGGGGTGAAGGGCGATGATCCACCGGGATTAGAATCCGTCTTAATCGGGATTGTCCCGTTTCCAGAGCAACAAAGCCTTTAGTGAGTTCCGGTACAAACAAGGTCATGATTCTGGACCTTCTGGAGAGTTGCTCGCCCAATTGACTGTGCAGCCAGCTTGCCAGTTCATCCCGCTCGTGAGTGGCCGCTACCAGTAAGTCGGCCGGTTTGCTCCAAAGAAACTGAACCATAGAAGTCACTGGGTCGGCCGCCACTGCACGAATCTTTCGAACCCCGATCCCCAACTGTAGAAGCTGGTCCTTGGTTGCTCCGTGAGGAAGAAATCCCCAACGAGCGAGGGTTGCTCGTACACGAGGGAATTCGTAGAAGTCGGTATCGGCACGGTCAGGGTCAACGTGCATGATCGTGAGGTCTGCCTTCATGCCGATAGTCAACTTCAATGCGTGAGCAAAGGCAGCCATGCTCGGTGGCGAAAAATCAGTCGGGTGAAAAATATCTCGAATAGTGCCGATACCATCCTCAGTCATCAGTTGGGTCATCATCCGCCCCTTGCGAAAAGCCTTCATGTTTCTAGCAGCGTTGTGGTGGCTGATCTGCTCGCACTCGGATCAACCGCTGGCTAGTGGCGTTCTTCCTTAAGGATCTCCCGTTCAGCCTCCAGCCAATCCTCCTCGGCATGCCCATCCACTCCACCGCGATGAAGATACAATTCATACGCGCGCATGGCGATCCTTCTTTGTACCAACAGAGCATCGTTTTCCGGTACTACTCCGTTAACCTCTGGTTTGCCCTCTTTCCGATCTTCCCGTTTCATGCATTCCTCCCTTACCAACCCCTTTGGGCTACCGCCGTGACCAGGCGGTTACCATGAGATTCAAGGAGGGCCATGCGTTGCCCCTCCTTATGGATTGAATCTAGTTGCCGAGTCGACCCGAGTAGGGGTGCACATACTCGACGATGATCTTTCCATCCTCAGCCGTGACCGGTTTGTTCCCTCCGGTCGTCCTCAGTGGAATGAGAAGATACGCATTGCCCTTGGAATCCACCACTTCCAGGTGCGACACCTCCTCGTCCAGGTCCTTCACGTTGAGATTCATTGGCATTGCCGGTTTTGCCTTGAGTTCCATACTGCCGCCACTCACCGACGGCTTTTCGGCTGCGACCACGTTCGGTACTGCGAGCAGTAGTGCGCCGGCAATGACGGAGAGAATCCTTGCTTTCGCCTCATATGGACATCCCATGGAGACCTCCTTCTGGTTTGTATGAACCATGCTTTTGCCTACTGACGTTATATGAGATGGCTGAGAACATAGACAAATAGATAATAGAATGAGAATTCATCTATAAATTAAATGAAGCACAATGAGATACTTGAACTCCAGGCACGATTTTCAGTGCGAATATTGCAAGAACCAATGGCTAGGAGTTGTTGGGCGGAAAGGATGAGTCGTCACTTGCTGATGGTTGATACGACTGTCTGACTCAAGCGCGTACTGACGCTGGGTGAATGACAGCTGGCGGGAATAGACGGGCGGAGTCGAGATAATGAAGCGGATCAGTAGCGTCTGATAACGCGGGCTGGCCCCATCCGCGAGAAGAGACTAAGAGCAAGGTCCTGCGAATCAGGAAGAGCCTTGCTCAAAATCAATCGAGGATCACTCTTGTAGAGGAATAGGTATCTATGCTCGTCAGGTCGCAAGACTTCCCATATGGCCAAATCTCTCCTTTGTAAGCGTTTGGTCATAGAGCGTGTAGACCGGTTTCTTGTCAAAGCATGGATCTCAAGTGGAATAAGCCGGAGTTATCCTAGAGGGATAATACCTCGACGGATTGCCAGGACGGCGGCTTGCGTGCGATCGTAAACGTGCAGTTTATGGAAGATGTTTCCCAAATGATTCTTTATGGTTTTCTCGCTCAATTCTAAACTGTTGGCGACCTCCTTGTTTGTCTGGCCGCTCGCCACGAGCCGTAACACGGTAATTTCTCGTTCCGTCAGATCATGATCAACCAATGAACGCGTTTGGGCCTTGTCTGCGGCAAGCAACGAAAACTCAGCTAGGATCTTGCCGGCGACAGACGGATGGATAAGCGAATCTCCCCGAGCAATGGCTCGAATGGCATCGACGATTTGCAAAGAGTCAGAATCTTTGAGCAAATAGCCTGTGGCACCCGCTCGAACAAGGTCGAAGACGTGCTGCTGCTCCTCATTCATCGTGAGGGCGATGATGCCAATGTGGGGAAACTCACGTTTGATGAGGCGGGTTGCTTCTACCCCATCCATACATGGCATGCGGAGGTCCATGAGGATCACATCCGGCAGTAACTTCTTGGTTTGTTCAACGGCTTCCATTCCGTGCTTCGCCTCTCCAACGACATCGACGATGTCGTTGGCTTGGAGCATTGCCATGAGTCCTTCTCGGACCACCCCATGGTCATCTGCAATCAGGACCTTAATCTTTTCCATGATCCTACCGACGTAAGCCGAGCATGCCACAGCGGCTGTCCGGAAGTGCCTCCTTTCCATATGGATACTGAATGGTGATCGAGCGAGAACGAAGGAGGTCCATCAGGGTCGCTTTCATCCCAATTATGATTTTGTAGAACGTGATGGGTTTCAGTCATTCTACGAATCGTGTGCTGTGCGCGATTGTTTCGTGGTCACACTCCATTCGGTCTAGTTGTCGTCATGATCCGACTCGTGGCCGATGGCTTAGGCGCTAAAGGAACTTCCGCAGCCGCATGTCGTCTTGGCTTGTGGGTTCTTGATCGAGAATCCTGATCCTTGCACGCTGTCCACATACTCAACCTCGGCCCCTTGCAGCAAAGGAGCACTCTGGGAATCCATGATGATCTTGATATTCCCTTGCTCGATCACCGTATCGTCTTCGGCAATTTTTGATTCGAGCGCCATGCCGTATTGGTAGCCGTGACAGCCTCCACCGCGCACATAGACCCGCAGTCCGACCGCCGCGGGTTCTTGTTGGGTGAATTCACGAATCTTGTGTTCGGCATCCAACGAGATGGTAAGCATCAATGGCTCCTTCCGTTGTCTGAATCATAAGGCGACGGCGATCGGCACATGGCAGACCTCGGGCAACCACAAGGCTGCAGGCTGCTGTTCGGCGCTGCACGCTCGGAGTAGCAGAAAGACTCCGAGAAAGAGAGTAATGATGATGGGCCAGATCAGCGATAAAAGGACAAAGACCGTGACAAAGAGTATCGTTGCCGAGGTCGACTGGACGAATCGCTTGCTGAGGGTGATCATCAGGTGATCCCTATATATTCTCAACCGAACATCTCCTGTGCTGATCAGTTCCGGACGCCGCTCCACACCTTCTCAGGATGAATGTCTTTGCCGGGATTGAGCTGCTGAGCCCGTTCCAGCAGCACCTCTTTTGATTCAGGATAGGCTGGATCAGAAATACAGCAGTTGTCGACCGGACAGACTGCGGCGCATTGCGGCTCATCGAAATGGCCGACACATTCCGTACAACGCTCGTGTGTAATGACATAGATGCTGTCGCCGACACCTTGCCCGTCGCCCACGTGGTTTCCCTTGGCTTCGGCGTCGCTGCGCGTTTCGAAAATGGCTTCGTTGGGGCACTCCGGCAAGCAGGCCCCGCAAGAAATGCATTCATCCGTGATCAAGAGTGCCATACCGCAACCCCCCTCAACTCCTACGTGTGATGAACAATTTTCCCCCCACTGCGACTGCCGGATAGATAATGGACTTTGTGGGGGAGCCTGGCTCGATCGACCATTGGTTCTGGGGGCGACCTTCTATGTTCCGCAATGAGTGGATCGAGCACGTCACCACAAATCAGACAACGCCAAGCCGTGAAGCGGCATTGCCCTGCTTCGTCTGCCAGGTCGAGAAACTCGTCGCTGAGCATAAGGCCGGTACATCGAGGGCAATGCATCTATATCCCTCCAGCGCCGGGCAAGCTGGCGCTCGCCCGTTTTTCTTGAAAGTCGGCCAAGGCCGCTTTAATGGCATCTTCCGCCAAAACCGAGCAATGGATTTTGACCGGTGGCAGGTTGAGTTCTTGCACGATATCCGTGTTCTTAATCTTCTGGGCCTCGTCGATCGTTTTTCCTTTGAGCCATTCGGTCGCCAGACTGGAGCTCGCGATTGCCGATCCACAACCGAACGTCTTAAACTTCGCATCCACAATCCTGTCGTTCTGGACCTTGATCTGGAGCTTCATGACGTCCCCACATTCAGGAGCTCCGACCATTCCGGTCCCGATGCCTTCCTCGTCCTTCTTGAAGCTCCCCATGTTGCGCGGGTTCGTAAAATGGTCGACGACTTTCTCGCTGTAAGCCATGGATCAGCCCTCCTTCATGCATTCAATAAAAATTTGGTTCGCGAGACACTCGCTTCCCTTGCTGATAATCGGTGGCAAGGACACGTATTCTGCTCAATGCCATAAGACTCGTCCTTCGACCTTGGCAAAGGCTTCCATGACCCCCAGTCCCATGCGGACGAGTCCATCAGTATCTGCGAGTGCCATGAGTCGATCGAGATTCATGGTTTCATGATCGGCTCGTTCCCGTTCTTGTTGGGTTTCTGACATATCTCTGTCGAGCTGATCTTCTAGGAGTATGATCATCCTTGCCGGCGGTCGGCATCCTGTTTTTCGCATGACACGTTGTTCTATCTGTCTAATAGTGCAGTTGGGATGCCAGAATAGTCGGATGGTGTCGAATACTGAACTAGTTGATTTATTGGGGTTAAACGGAAGGTTGGCAATATGGGAAAAGATCGAATGGTTTCATAATGACACCAATAGATTAAATAATTTATAAATTAAGCACTTATGAGTGTCATATTGAAACTGTAGAGATCATTTTGACTCAGCCTTGCGGGTCACGTTATAGGCCTTCAGGCGCCTCAGGAGAGTGGAGCGACTGACTCCTAACGATTTGCAGGCTAACCGGTAATTCCACCCGGTTTGTTCAAGGGCTTGCACGATAGCTTCTTGTTCGAGCGCGGCAAGCGTGGTTTGTTTTCCTACTACTTGATGATGAAGGGCTGAATCCTTGTGAGGCGTGCTCGCCACAAAATAGTCAGGCAGGTGTTCAGCACGGATCGTGTTGTCCGGACAACGGATACAGGCATGTTCCAGAATATTCTCCAGCTCTCGGACATTTCCTGGATAACGGTGAGCTTCGAGGAGTTTGAGTACTGGACCATCGAGATCTCGGACATTCTTTCCCATGGTTCGATTGAGCCGAGCGATCGAGTGTTCGATGAGGGGCAGCAGGTCTTCCCTCCGATCACGAAGGGGTGGGATTCGAATCGGGAACACCTGCAACCGATAGTACAGGTCCTCACGAAACCGTCCGTCCTCTACCACGGTCGCGAGGTGTTTGTTCGTGGCCGCAATGACTCGAACGTCGATTTTGACGGTCCTATTCCCACCGACTCGCTCAAACTCCTCCTCTTGCAGCACACGAAGCAGTTTGGCTTGAGCCATTGGCGAGATCTCGGCGATCTCGTCCAGGAAGATGGTGCCCTTGTTCGCAATTTCAAATCTTCCTTGACGATCGGCGATCGCCCCGGTGAACGCCCCTTTGACGTGGCCAAACAGTTCACTTTCGAGTACCCCTTCCGCCAGCGCCGCGCAATTGACGGCCACGAACGGCTGGTCCCGTCTGGGACTCAGCCGGTGAATTTCTCTCGCGATCAGCTCTTTCCCGGTGCCGCTTTCTCCTTCGATGAGTACCGTAGCTTTTGAATTGGCGACCTGCGGCAGGAGGTCGAGTATGCTTTGTAGTGCTTTGCTGCGGGCCACAAGCGGGCCTCGAGTTTCGTTCCCGCGCTGT
The DNA here is from genome assembly GCA_002420115.1 of Nitrospira sp. UBA5698. Taxonomy (GTDB): domain Bacteria; phylum Nitrospirota; class Nitrospiria; order Nitrospirales; family Nitrospiraceae; genus Nitrospira_D. The sequence goes on along the minus strand of DIHK01000047.1, from coordinate 90,807 downwards.
CGCTCCAGCTTCGCCTTAAGTTCATTGATCTGGCTCAGGTCACGATAGGTTTCAACAATGCCGACTAGATTGCCGTGCTCGTCACGGAGGAGGTCGGTATTCAGGCTGACAGGCACCTTCCGTCCGTCTTTGTTCTGAATGACCGTTTCAAAATTTCTCACTTTTTCGCGATTGCGAACAGCGCGCTCCAAAATACAGTCTTGCGTTGAGCAAATGGTGCCTTGAACCAATAGGTGGCAGCTCAGTGGCTGACCGACAAGTTCTCCTTCTTCATAGCCCAGTAACTCACGCATCGCCCTGTTCATGTAACGTATCTTCATATCTAAACCGATCGTGACGACACCGTCTCCGATACAGTCGAGAAGCACGGCCTCGTCGCAACGGGATTTTTGAGTGAGTTGGGTCATAGGGAGTTCCTCGGCAAGAGAATGATGGAAAAGTTATTCTAATCCCGAACCTTATTCGTGAGTCAAGCACGGCGCGCGGACGAAGCCTGGTCGAGTCTCATAAACGATCTGGCTCCCAGGTTTCTCATCGATTGGACCTCAAGTTTGCAATATGACATCGAAACATATGCCCCGAGATCTATAGAGAGTGGCAGAGAACAAGAAAGTCGTGATACACAGAGATATGTCCCAGCGAACTCTTGAAACGCTTTCCTTCGACAATACCTATGCTCGGCTTCCTCAGGCCTTTTACGCCCGATTGAATCCCACTCCGTTCAGCGCGCCTCCCTGTTTGATCCATGCCAATCGGTCTGCCGCTGAGTTGATCGATCTTGACCCTGCGCAATTCACTAGGCCGGAGTTCGCGGAGGTTTTCGGCGGGCATGCACTCACATCAGGCATGGAGCCGGTCGCGATGCTGTATTCCGGTCATCAATTCGGGGTGTATGTCCCGCAACTCGGCGATGGACGCGCAATCCTTCTCGGAGAGGCAAAAAGCGAACAGGGCCAGCGGTGGGATCTCCATCTCAAGGGAGCGGGGATGACGCCGTTCTCCCGGGATGGAGACGGACGGGCGGTGCTGCGTTCGACGATCCGTGAGTATCTCTGTTGTGCGGCGATGCAAGGACTCGGAATTCCCACCACGCAGGCGCTCTGTCTCGTCGGGAGCGACGACAAGGTGTACCGTGAGCAGGTGGAAACCGGGGCGATGCTGGTCCGTATGGCGCCGTCTCACGTGCGTTTCGGAATGTTCGAAGTGTTCTACTACCGAAAGCAGCACGAGCACCTGAAAACGTTAGCCGACTATGTGATCGACCGACACTTTCCCCATCTCAGCGATGTCGACGAAAAGTACTCGCGGTTCTTCAATGAAGTCGTTGAGCGCACTGCACGGCTGATCGCGCAATGGCAAGCGGTCGGTTGGGCCCATGGAGTGATGAACACCGACAATATGTCGATTCTCGGTCTGACGATGGATTATGGTCCCTATGGGTTTATGGATGACTATGATGCAGGATTTATCTGCAACCACTCCGATCACAACGGCCGCTATGCCTTCAATCAACAGCCCTATATCGGACTCTGGAATCTGAGTTGCTTGGCTCAGGCGCTCCTTCCCTTGGCGGAAAAAGAGGCGCTGAAAGCAGGCCTTGGGACCTATCAGTCTGTGTTTGATCGGGAATACCACAAACAGATGAAGGGAAAATTTGGATTGGTGGGCGAGCAGGCCGGGGACGACGACCTGATTCGAGATTTCCTCGCGCTGCTTCAAGGCAGCCATGCGGACTACACGGTCGTGTTTCGAGAGTTGGGGGCGTTTTCTTCGCAGAATGGCGCGGTGAATGAGAAGTTGCGGGAGCACTTTCTCAACCGCGAGCAGTTTGACGACTGGGCCCTGCGCTATCGTGATCGATTGCGGGGGGAAGGCGACCGCGACGACGAACGGCGTGATCGAATGAATCGTGTGAATCCCAAGTACGTGCTGAGGAACTATCTCGCGCAGACTGCCATTGAAAAAGCACAGAACAAGGACTTCTCAGAAATAGACCGTCTTTTTACCGTACTCCAGACGCCCTTCGCCGAGCAGCCGGGGATGGAGTCTTACGCGTTGCCGCCGCCGAACTGGGGCAAGCATCTGGCCGTCAGCTGCTCATCATAAGAACCGTAGGCCATGGCATGTCTGCCGTCCATGACCATGTCTCTCCACTTCACAGTCTCGCACGTCTGTTGTAGAGTGTCACGCGCGGATACTGCGCGAGTGTCAGAGTGATGTCCCGCACCTCCTAAAAAGCAAATGGCCAAGAAGCAGAGCGACTCCAAAATCGCCGTGGCAGGCGCCCTGACCCTGGTGCTGGCGCTGGCGGGAGCCATGCTGGTCAAGGAACCACTGCGCAGTTCGCGTCCGGTCGGCACGGGACTGGACATGAAGGCCACGGTTGAAGAGCAAGTGGTACGCGCACGTTTGTGGGAAGATCCTGTCGCAGCCGTACAACGGGGCTTGCGGGAAATCAAGTTGAACCGACTCGCTACGACTCCGGTCCCGCCGCTTATGCAACGACTTCGATCCCTTCGGCAGGCTATTACTGAACGTGTCAAGGAGGGCCAGCGTGTCACGGTCCTTCTGGTGACGACCAGTGGAGGTCCGTATGTGGAAAGCACTGAGTCGCGGATCCGAGATCGGTATGCGGTCGGAACAGCCCTTGGAGTATCCTGTTATGTGCCGGAACAGGAGGGGCAGCTCTCGTTTGTGGAATGGGATACCTCGAGCCCTCTCCCGGCACTGCCCTATGAGTGGTACCGGCTCAGACGAACCAGACTGTGTGACGAGGAATCGCCGCGCTCCCAAAGTGTGCTGGTCGTCTGGTTTCCGGATGAAGCGCTCAGTCGTGGGTTTTTCGCCGGGCTGACATCCTTCTCTCAGGCGCTTGTCTGCCGAGAAGCCGAGAAAAGGAGCGAGTGTCTCCTCACCGACGATCGGCGCAAGCTCGTTCGATTGAATTCACAGCTCCAGCGGGCGGTCACATTTAAAATTCTCGGCCCTCGTAGCTCCTCAGCATTTCGGTCGCTCTTAGCCGAGGCGGGAGAATCCTACAGCGAGTCGCATGTGGGAATCGGCGTGTGGCCGAATGCGGACGGCTGGATCGATCTGTATTCCCCGTGGACTAGTGCGATGAAAGGGCTCCTCGCCTACGGACTGAAGTCGACCGGCGGAAACGGGGTCGCCTGCGATTCCTACATGTCTTGCGAGCAAGAGTTCGCCCGTCGGCTGACGAGCGCGAATATTCGGTTGGCGTACGAGATCGGTTCTGATGACCGGTTGTTCGAATCATTGGTTGCGGAATTGGAGCGCCGGCAGGTTCGCCTCGGGTGGGACGCGGTGATCCTGATCGGGGAATGGGATTCGTTCTATGGACGGACGCTCCCGATTGAGTTTCGAGCCGCTGCGTGCAAGAAAATCGCAACCTTTCCTGAGCAGGACTTGGAGACGATCGAGGTCTCGGTAACGATCAAGCAGTGGTGCTCTGATATTCCTCATGCCGTCGACCTCCAGATTCGGCGACAAGCCGACTATGAATCATTGCGCCTGAATGTTCAGCGGTACAGCTACCTGAGCGGGCTGGACGGCGAGGTGCCGGGAGAAGACAAAACCAAAGCCGTACGTGCCGATAGCGCGAAAGACGGCCAGCGTGAGCGCCCGGAAGGAACCAGTCAGGTGGACTATGTACGGGCGTTGGTCAATCGAATCCAGGATGAGGGTGAAGGAGCTCGAGCCATCGGGATCTTCGGCACCGATCCGTATGATTCGCTCCTAATCATCAAAGCCCTTCGCCCGGCGTTTCCGCATGCCATTTTCTTTACCGTCGGTCTCGATGCCCGACACCTCCATCCGAGCGAGTACAAATGGACCCGCAATATGGTCATCACCTCGCCGTTTGGGTTGCAGTTGGACGGCGGCTTGCAGCGCGATGTTCCACCATTCCGGAGCAGTTATCAAACGTCCACATATTTCGCGACATTGCAAGCGGTCGGCCACGTCGGTTGTCTCCGTAATCCGTCTGATGGGATGAGCGGCCCCTGCGGGACGACCTACCATGCCGCACTGACGCCGGAGGATCGTGTGTACGATGCCGGACTGCATCCCAGATTGTTTGAGGTGGGGCGGAGCGGTGCGGTCGACTTGAGCCTCGTCACCAAAGAAGGGGTCCGTACGATTCATCCGTTGCGATCCGATCTGGATTATACGGAGGAATATGGTCAGCTACGGCAAGGCGTCGGATTCGATAATACCGCTGTGGCGGCGGGAGCAGTGGTGGGGTTTGCGCTGTTCGTCGTAGTGGCCTGGAGTAACCAACGCCTCTGGTCTGCCATTGTGCGCCATCCGCGTCTGCTGAGTATCACCGCGGTCGTGCTCGTCGCGCTGTTTGCAGTCTTTATCGTGGCTGGTGGCGCCGATGCGTTGTTGGCTGGGCATGACGAAGGAGAGCCGTTTTCGTGGACGGCCGGTGTCAGTATCTGGCCGAGTGAGTTATTGCGATTCCTGGTTGTCGTGCTGTCCGTGCTCTTGTTTATTAAGGGCGCTCGCGACCTTAAGAAGAATAGCGAACAGATCGACGAGAAGTTTCAGTTCGAGGACACGTCGAGGCGTCAGCGGCTTTCACCCAACACCTTTTGGACGAATCTCCGGCGGGTCTATCACCCCCTTGCCACAGTTGGCTCGATGAAAGTCGACCAGGCATGGGAGCGCTATCGAGAAGCGAGTCAGCTGAGCCAGGGAATGGCCCGGACGCTTCTCTTGTTCATCCTGTACATGGGGGCGATGTGGGCCATCGGGCATTTCGTGTTGGACGAAGAATATATTCATCCCTGCCGCGGGCATCTGAGTTGCCGAGTCGATTCAGTCATGACGCTTGCCAGCGTCGCCATCGTGGTGTTGCTGAACTTGGCGGTGTTCGATGCGGTGATGCTCTGCCGTCGATGGGTCGGGTGGATGGTGAGTTCAAGGGGAGGGTGGTCCCAGCAAGTCCAGGAAGAGTATCTTCGCAATTATGGATTGGGAGAGGCGCAGAAAAACGAATTTGAGAAGTTGACGTACCTCGCCGTGGTGGATCTTATTGCGCAGCGGACTGAGGTGATCAATCGACTGATCCGCTATCCCTTTATTGCACTCTTGATCATGATCGCCGCGCGCAACGAGTATTTCGACATTTGGAACTATCCGCTCTTATTGCTGCTGTCCTGGTCAGTCAACGCCGTGGTCGCGCTTCTTGGAGCATTTCTCCTCTATCAATCGGCCAGTCAGGCGAAAGCTGCCATGCTGGCCGGGCTCAACCGGCAAATCGTTCAGACCTTGGGGAACGGGAAGGATCACGATATTCGGGTAAAGCAGATCCAATACGTCATTAGTGAAGTGGAAGACCATGAACAGGGCGCCTTTGTGCCGCTCTATCAACAACCGGTCGTCGAATCGTCGTTGTACGGTTTGGTGGCTCTCTTGCAGTATCTGTATCTCAGTTAGCAGGATGACATGCGTGAAGCCTCACTGGGTGGACTGAAGGTCAGACTTGTCGGCGGATCGGATGGAAGGGGCGGAGGTGATGGTCCGGTCGTCATTCTGCTTCATGGGTTTGGTGCGCCGGGTGACGACCTGGTTCCACTCGCCGGTGTCATTCAAGCCTCCCGTGGCACCCGCTGGCTCTTTCCAGAAGCTCCCCTCTCACTCAATATGGGGTTCGGCGACTCGCGGGCTTGGTGGATCATCGACTTTGCGCGTATCCAAGCTGATCGAGAGGCAGGTCGTATTCGTGATTTGTCCGTGGAGGTTCCACAGGGCTTGGCCCTGGCGCGAGAGCGCATACTCGCTTTTCTCAAAGAACTCCCAAAGCAATTCCCGATTGACTACAAGAAGACGGTGCTTGGTGGATTTTCCCAGGGTGCCATGCTCACCTGCGATGCTGTGCTCCACACCGACTATCCGTTCGCCGGTCTGGTGCAGCTGTCAGGTAATCTGCTCGCCAAGGACGTCTGGAGTCCGCTGATGCCGAATCGCCGAGGCCTACCGGTTTTTCAAAGCCATGGTGTGCAAGACGACATTCTCCCCACTGTTGGAGCCGAACGCCTGCGTGATGCCCTACACCGAGCTGGTCTTGCAGTGGAATGGCACAGCTTTCGGGGAGGGCATGAGATTCCAGGAGAAGTGTTGCGGCGACTGGGGCTTTTTATCATGAAGCGGCTGGGATAAGACTATGACGTCCTTCGAACTCATTGGCGCGGACGGCAAACGGATCAAAGGTGATCGAATCGATGGAGCCGTTCGGCAGATTCTTTTTATCACCGGGTTTCTCTCCAAACGTTGGGGCAACAAAAGCAAATCGTTGGCGCAATGGTGCCAGGAGCAGGGATGGGGGTTCTGTTGTTACGACGTGCGTGGCTTTGGCGACTCTGAAGGGCAGTTTACCGACTATACGCTCTCCGATTGGATCGCCGATGCGCACGTTGTCTTGGACTCCATTAAGACTGGTCCGCCGGTCACGATCATTGGAAATTCGCTCGGCAGCTGGATCGGTTGGCTTGTCGCGCAGGAATTCGAGATTGTCGAAGAGCTTATCTTGATCGCACCGGCATTTAACATGATGGGCGAGCGCGCCAAAACCATCTCGAGGGAACGGCTCCATGACTGGCACACTGCCGGATGGATGCCGTGGGACGAGGACCAGTTGCATCGGGACTGGCCGTTGTCTTGGAAGTGGGTCGAAGAAAGCGAACAGTATTGGGCGAAGACGTTCGAGGTCGTCCGTCATGTGAAGACCACGATTCTGCATGGTCTGGACGATCAAGTCATTGCTCCGGACGGGAGTCGGCGGTTCGCCAACGAACTCGTACGACGACATCCCGGCTTTCCACTCGACCTGCGCCTGATTCCTGGTGATCATCGGCTCAGCGGCCCAGACCATCTCGAGCTGTTCCGGAGACTGGTGACGAAGCAAGAGTGACGTTGATCTGAATCCACCAGAGAACCCGGTGGTTGAATACCACAGGAACCTACCGATCCCGTATCGACATCATCGATGTAGCAGCCTCCTGCCCGCATTATTCATGGCGATTCGTGGCGAAATCGCTTGGGATAGTTTCAAGGTCCAAGTCTCAGGCTCCAAGTTTCCGGACAACCTAAAACATGAAACTTCAAACTTGAAACCGGTAATCACCCCAGGAATTGGATCTTGCGGGAGGTACGTAAGTGGACTAGAATTCATTTCTGGCTATGACACCAAAAGCGACGAAGAAGAAGCGTTGGGTCAGAGCGCGCCCGCGTGCAGCGGTCCACCAACCAGTCGATCGACAAGGAAATGCGGTCGACCCAGCAAGAGACGAGTTCTTCGCCGAAGCCTTCCGCCTCAGTCCCCATCCGATCGGTATTATGGAACTTGAAACCGGGCTTTGCCTGGAGGTCAACGACGCCTGCCTCGATACATTCGGCTTTCACCGTGAGGAGGTTATCGGTCGGACGACGTTGATACTGGGGATTTGGCCGGATGCGCAAGACCGGGCCAGGCTGGTCAACCGTCTTCGATCGCAAGGGACCGTCACAAACCTCGAAGTGTCGATGAAGACCAGGCGTGGTGAGCTGCGACAGTTCCTCATCTCCGCAAACTTAATGACGCTCCGAGGTAAATCCTGCATCCTGACGATCGGCAATGACATTACCGATCGAAAAAAGGCGGAGGAGGCGTTGCATCGAACCTCTGAGGAATTGGAGCAACGTGTTCGGGAGCGAACGACGGACCTCAAGCGAACCAATGCCGCGATGCGGGAGAGTGAAGAGCGGTTTCGCTTATTCGTGGAACATGCCCCTGCTGCCATTGCGATGTTTGATCGGGATATGCGGTATCTGGCGGCCAGCCGACGATGGATTGAAGACTACCGCTTGACTGATGAGATCCTCGGTCGATCGCACTACGATGTCTTCCCGCACGGTCCCCTGCGCTGGAGAGACGTCCATCAGCGAGGCCTGACAGGGGAGGTGCTCAGTGCCGATGAAGACCAGTTCTGTCGAAGCGATGGCTCTAGCCAATGGATCACGTGGGATGTTCGCCCGTGGTATCGCGGTGATCAGGTGGGCGGAATCATCATTGCCACGGAAGATGTGACGGCTCGGGTCGAAGCCAAAAAGGTGCTGCATGAACGCGAGGAACGGTCTGATCAGGTCGTTCGACTCGCCAACTTTGGGATCCTGGATCAGGACCATCGCACGGGGAATGTCTATTGGTCTCCACTGATGCGAGAAATCTACGGCGTCAAAGCTGATGCCCCTGCTTCGCTTGAGGGGTTCATTCAGCTGGTCCATCCAGAAGACCGTGCCATGGTGGTTGGGGCGATCGTACGGTCCTCTAGTACTGTGGGTGACGATCTTCATTCGATCGAACACCGTCTGGTGCTACCGAACGGCCAGGTGCGGTGGATCAGTTTTCGAGCTTGGACCTTGTTCGACGTAGACGGATCGGAACGCCGACCGGCAAGGACGCTGGGCGCGATGATCGACATTACGAAACGCAAACAAGCCGAGGAGGCGCTGAAAATCAGCGAGCGCCGGTTCGCTTCGTTTATGGATAACTTGCACGGCTTTGCGTGGATCAAAGATGCTCAGGGTCGTTATTTGTATGTGAATCGCCTCTTCCAAGAATCCCTACTGGAGGGCAGAGACTGGAAGGAAAAGACTGCTCAGGAGTTGTGGCCGGCCTATGTGGCCGAACCGTATGAGCGCAACGATCGGACAGTACAGGAAACCGGAGTTCCGCTGCACACCGTCGAATCATTCATTCAACAGGGAGAGATTCGCCACGCCCTTGTCAGTAAGTTCCCCATCGTCGATCACCAGGGCGAGCCGGCCTTGTTCGGTGGGGTGGCCGTCGACATTACCGAGCGTCAGCAGACGGAAGAGCTGCTTAAACAGCAGGCGGACATGTTGAACCACTCCAGCGATGCGATCTTGGCGTGGAAGATCGGTGGCGGGATCGTGTATTGGAATCGTGGGGCTGAAGAGCTCTATGGCTGGCGATCACATGAGGTGATCGGGTGCAAGAGCCATGAATTGCTGAGCACGAATCCGTTGCCGACGGTCGCAGACAGGGAAGCCTGCCTGGTCCGAGACGGTCGGTGGTCCGGTGAGCTGTCCCATGTCACCAAGGATGGGCGCCAGGTGATTGTGGAGAGTCGGCTGGTGCAAGTCACGTACGGCGGAACGGACTACGCATTGGAATCCAATCGTGATGTGACGGAACGCAAGAGTGCGGAAGAGACACTGCATCGTAACCAGCTGGATCTGCACCAGCAACAGGTGCAATTAGAGGAGCTGACCTCTAAGCTGTTGAACGCCCAAGAACGAGAGCGTCAACGTATCGCTCGAGACCTGCACGATGATGTGAGTCAACGCTTGGCTGCCTTGGTATTGGAAGTGGCCTCGCTGGAACAACATCCGGCTTCTGCTTTAGGGGAGTGTGGTCAAGCGCTTGCACCGATCCGAGAGCAGCTGGAGCAGTTGTCCGATGATGTGCACACCCTCGCGTATCGGCTGCATCCCTCGCTCCTAGAACATGCCGGACTCTGTCCGGCGGTTGAGGATCATGTGCAGCAGGTGTCTCGTCGCGCAGGGCTACCCATTTCTCTTAAGATCGCGGGGGTCTCCGCTGCGATTTCGCTTGATCATGCGACCTGTCTCTTCCGCGTCATGCAGGAAAGCGTGCAAAATGTCGTCAAGCATGCTCAGGCGACGGTTGTGACGGTGCAGCTCCGAGGGTCGTCGAAAGGGGTCGGGTTGTCCATAACGGATAACGGCAAGGGATTTGATCTCCGTGATCATGAAGCCATTCAACGGGGATTGGGGTTGAGCAGCATGGAAGAACGGTTACGGCAACTGCACGGGCATTTTCAGATTCAGTCTCAACCTGACGGAGGGACTAAGGTCTGTGCCTGGGTACCCTGTGAGGCGACGAGCTCATGAAACGGCCACGTATCTTGATGGCGGATGATCATGCGATTGTTCTGGCTGGGCTCCGGAAGCTGGTCGAAGCCGAGGGTGAGGTGGTGGGGATGGTGGAAGATGGGCGCTCGCTGGTCGAGGCTGCTCAAGAGCTTCGGCCTGATATTGTGTTGCTTGATATCTCTATGCCGCTCCTGAACGGATTGGATGCGGCTCGTCAGTTGACCAAACTGGTACCGGAGAGCAAGTTGATCTTCCTCACCATGCACGCGACCCCGACGTATGCCACGGAAGCCTTTAAAGCGGGTGCCGCAGGGTACCTCATAAAACGCTCGGCAGCCGTGGAGCTCAAGCAGGCGATCCAGGCCGTCATGCGAGGCCAGCACTATATGACCCCACTCATTACCAAGGACGTGTTGGCTGCCACACTTCAGTCGGCGGATGGTCTATCAACCAAGCCGCTAGTCAGCGCGCTGACTCAGCGCCAACGCGAAGTCTTGCAGCTTGTTGCTGAGGGGAAGGGAACAAAGACGATTGCCTCCATCCTGAATATCTCAGTGAAGACCGTAGAGTTTCACAAATTCAGGATGATGGGCGAACTCAATCTGCATTCTACTGCCGAGTTAATCAAGTACGCGATCGCCGAAGGTCTCGTCAGCGTCTCCTCCTAGCCCAGGCTCTACAAGCGATTGTTACATTCTCTCTACCCGGTTCGAGCGGTCTACAATCGATCCCTCAAAGAACGGATTTGGTTTACCCAGATGATGCAAGGAAAGTGTTCTGTCAGTAGGCGAAGGAGTGAGCCGATGAACGATCCAAGCGCCATGCAGACAGGCTTGCCGTTCTTCGGTGTGGATACTCGGTTTGGCTCTGTCGATGTCAAAATC
>DIHK01000047.1:0-79697 GCA_002420115.1 Nitrospira sp. UBA5698 | reverse complement strand
TATTCTACTAGTGCTTTCCCTAGTTCACAGCTCCACTAAGGGCCAAGTATATATTCTAGTGTGATACCACATGGTAAACGGTTTGGGACTGTTGCCATGCGGTGTGGTGCTGATCGAGGGGTTATGGGAAATTATGCAAAGGGTCTAGTACACCCTCCCCTGTGTGTTTAGGAGGCGTCATGCTGGTATCAGCCATCATAGAGCGGGTGCATCTTGCGTTAGAGGAGTACGGCAAAGACTGCTCGATGGAAGAGGTCGTGGGACTCTGCCCTGACCTGACTTGGAATCAAGTCTATTTGGCGATTGACTACCTGAACAAGACCGGCATGGTCCGTGTCGCATTGGATCCGGACAGGACTTATATGATCCAAGTTTATCCGGCGTTCAGCGACGCACAGCACACCGGATCCCAGCAGAGTCCTGTACAAAAGGCTTCGTCCTAGGCAAGCAAGATCGTCACCCTTCCTCTCCGAATTCTTCCGGGCAACGTAGGCTCAGCGGTGGCACTCGACATGGTCGGAAGGCCCGCCGTATTCATTTCCACTCCAACTTCTTCACCCGACAACGCAGAAGGCGACAGCTGTAACGATGTGGAGGATGGGCAGCAGCGTATCGGTGGTTGCAGTAAAAGCGCTCATGAAAATGCGGGCTAGAATGCAAAAAAAAGAGATAGGTGGAATATCAGCATGGCTGACTAAACCCTTCTCTCAGAGAGGGAAATACGTGCGCATTGTGTATTTTTCTGCTGAAATATCATCCACTTCAATGCGTTTATAGGTTAAAGCCATTTGTGGGTATTTATAGCCAGTCTTCTCGATGAAGGCTGGCAATATCGATTGCCGGCCACTTGACACTGGATTGTGAGCGGAATAAATATAGGCCCGACATTAGTTCCCAAAGGTGCGGTGGGCCGAGTTGTTGTTTGACGTCAAACCCTGTTGATGTCGCATGCAGCTTAGTTCAGGGGAAGATGTCCATCGGTCTCCTTCCTTAGGGGGTATGCTGTTTTCTACTGAGTTCGTTGCGTGACGGGTCCGAACGAAAGGAGTAGTTATGGATACTCTCATCATGTTTATCATCGTGATGCTCGTGCTGTTTGTCGGTGGCCTGTTTGTGTGGAAGAAAAGCCAGTAGAAGCGTACTGTGCCTCTTCTCGTATAGGCTGTAACAACGGCGCTAAGGTGACCCATCTCGGCTGATGATCAGCGGGTGGTCGGGATGGGACCTGCTCTGTCTACATATGGTCTGTTTGTAGAATCACCTGGTGAGCTCTGCAGCAGGGTAGGTTCCCTTGTCCGACCGAAAGGGAAACAAGGCAGACTAGAAGAAGCCGCTCGTTGCAATCATCCAGAGTTGCAAGTTATTTGGAAGCCACCGGCACCCCCAAACTATTCACGGATAGCTTTTGCTCGCTTCTGCAGGTAGGCATTCCTGACCGCGGCGTAGAGATCCAGGGTAGACTCTTCAACACCCTGAAACTTCTCTAAATTCAGAGAACGGTCATTGACGATCTCCACTGCACGTGCCCCAATCGAAATGGCATAGGTGGCTGCTCGTTCCTCGACATCAACCACGGTTGGAATGGACTCGATATTATGCATGGTGGGGACGATGAGCCAATAAATCGGATTCAGTACGATATCCCCGCCATACCCAATCAGATCTCGAACTGTATAAGGCCCGAGCAGCGGCACCATCAGGTAGGGGCCCGGTTTTACCCCATAAAAACCTAGGGTCTGTCCCGTGTCCTCTTCCGGTGTGGTCAGGTTGAATCGTTGGGCTACGTCGAAAAATCCACCAATCCCAACAGTGGTATTAATGAGAAACCGTCCCGCCTCGATCCCTGCACCCTTGAACTTTCCCTGAAACAGGTTATTCAGCAATCGCGGTGTCACCCGACTATTGTAGAACACGTTACTGACCCCGACTTGGACGATATTGGGCACGACGGCGTTGTAGCCTTTGGCGATGGGTTTCAGTATCCATCGATCAAGCTGTCGGTTGAATTCGAAGAACTTCGTATTCATCGGCTCCCACGGGTCATACTCTTCCGTTCCCTCCACATCAGACTTGGCGAAGGGATCGAATGGCTCATCCTGAGCAGCATCACTGCTAGCGACAGATGGCGGTGTTTGAGCAGATGCATCAGCAAGCAGAATGGGTTGAGCATTCTGTCCGGGAGCGGCGATCAAAGGAGCAGGGGATCCTTTGGCTACCGCACAGCCAGACGCCAGCATCAACACAACGGCAAGCGCAAATCTGTTTGTATCCAGTAATAGTCGGGATAGTCCACACTCGGCCAGTGGTTTCATTCTCCTAATCATCCTCCTAAAAACTGAACAGACCGATACCCTCAATATGGCGCCGCACTGTATCAAAAGCGGCGTCCCCCGCCAATCATAAATTTCTGTTGGTCTTCTCCTATATCGCTATCGTGCAAGGTGGGAAGTCGCTTATGATGAGGGGAGAGGACTGTGATCGTGTTGATCGAGTGAGCGTACTAGTGATAGGAGAAATCTGATGCTCGTGCTCATTCACAAGGAGTGCGGCGGCCCTGCCCTGGAAGAGTCGCCAGTCGGAGAAGTCTGCGCCATCCACGTCGATCGCTTTCCATTCTCCTGCTTCACCTGCCTGGAAGAGATCGTCGATGAATCCGAAGTGCGGCTATCGGAAGAACTGGGGATTTAGCCACATCCAGCCATCTCGCTGGTTCTTACGGCGTCGGACTTGTAGGGACTGACTTGGCCTTACGATAGGCTTCGTCGGCCTCGCGGAGGAGCTTCGCGCCCTCCGGCCCGCTGGTACGCTCACCGTTTTCCTGGAGCGCATTTCCCAAGTTGTTCTGGATCTTGGCCCACAACTCCGGGAAATCCTTTTTCGAGTATACGGTACAGGCGTCTCGTAAGGCCACGGCTGCGGCGCGGAAGTGTTGATGAAGGCCTTCCTCCTCTGACCGAACCGCGATGTATCGCTGCGTGTTTCCGATATCGATCATCAGCGTTGCCCAAAGGGTCGGCATCGCTTGCTTTGACACGTATCGCAGGCCTTCCTGATAGGCGGCCAACGCCTGATCAAATTCGTAATTTGCGTAATAGGCATGTCCCGCGAGACGGAAATCCTCCACGACATCTTCCGTGAGTTGGATCAGCTCGCGTTTGGCCTCGTCCAATTGAGCGGAATCGGCGATCGTAACCATGTGGCCACTGACCAGCAAGAATCTCGGTCGGTCGTGTCGTGACCCGGCCCAGGGTATGGGCGTGGGTTCAGCCGGTACTCGGAGCGTCGTCATGAATCTTCCTGCAACAGGGGGTTCATTCCGGCTCTCGGTTTTCCGGATCGTTCGGGACAGAGCTTCAACCTCGTCACTTTTCCGCTTGAGCAGGTCCAGCTTATTGATCGTGTTCTGCTGACGGCACGTGGCGGCCTGTTTGAGGTGCTTGTTATAGATGGCGGCGAGGCACTGCTTCCTTTGGTCATCGGACTGTTCGTACTGCTTGACCAACTCCTCGACCTTGGCTCTGACCTCTTGTTCCGGAAGTCCGTGGGTAGCCGCATACTCCTTCACTGCCTGCATTGGGTCGACCGCACCATCCTTGCCGGTGAGTGTGACCTGTTTCCTGAGCTGCTCCGGCAGGCTTTCGAGGAATTTTTCGAATTGTGCCGCGGAGAGAAATATGGGAGAGGACTCGGGGGCGAGAATAATGTCGCTTGTGAGTTCCGGAGAGAGCTGCACTTTGCCGGCCAGGGGTGTGGCAATCGCCCACCCCTTACGCTTGACGTACAGCGCGATGGTTTGACCGATTCGAATGGCATCGGGTACCAGCACACGATAGCCCCCATCCGCTTGCGTCAGGTAAGGATTGCCGACGTTCACGATCCAGACCTGTGCGCCGGTTGCCGGCCGTTTCGTGCCGCCATGTTGCTCCAGGACTTGGCCCTGTAACCAGTTCTCAGCATGTGCGGATCCGACCGACATCGGGAGCATCAGGGCAAGCACAATCAGGGAGGTTCGTGTGCGCATTATTCCCCCTTCTCCATTGGGAAACGCAGATCCGTGTTTCCCAAGGTGGCGTAGTTTGAGTAACTCTTGTAACCACTCTTCTGAGCCGTAAATTTAATCGAGGCTTGCCTTTGGCTGGTCACGCGAAACCGAAACGACCCGTCCCCCTCCGACGTTCGTTTCATGTCAAAATCCGGAAGGGAGATGACGACGTCTGGCAGGGGCTCCCCGGTTCCTTCGTCCAACACCGTTCCTGCGAGTGGCTGCTCCAACGGCACGGCTGATGGAGGCGCTCCACCCCACTTTGCAGGCAGATCCAGGAGGAGTGTCACTGCCGTGAGAACAGCCACAGCGAGACCCGCCCAGGCTTGCCATCGCTCGACAAGCGGTTTGGCCTTTTCCGGCGTCGTCGCTGTCGAGGGTGCATTGTGGATGTGGATATCGCCACCGGCCTGGTAGATGTTTCCTTGAACCGTCCATTGTTGTTGGGCGAAGACGGCCTTGGCCTGTGCCAGCACGGCGGTTTCCTCTGTCGCGGTGATTTCGTTCAGCTTGCGAATGACGGGCTCGCGTCGTTGTTCATTGGCAAGTGCTGCGCCTCGTAGGGACGTGATGAGTCCAGTCACCTCATCCAGTCGATACCCATGGAATGTTCTGAGCGATGGAGCAAGCGCGGTCTCATCCAGCAGGCATGGCACGATGCTTTTCTTAAGCGCGATGGCCGTGCACCATTCGAATTCCACGAAGTGTGAGGCCGCAGAATTCTTCGACCAGGCGAGAAGAAAGACCTCCTGATCGGCAATCGCTTCGCCCAAGACCTTAGGCCATTGCTGCCCTCCGTAGATCTTTTCTTGGTCACGCCAGATCGAAATCTCCGGCGACGACGCTCGAAGGCGAGCCGCAAGTTGTTCGATCAACGGCAGGTCTGCTCGTGAGTAGCTGAGAAAGACGCTGGGCATCCGACGGAGGACTCCTACGTATGAAAACGCAGAGTACCATAACGCAAAGAGGAGTGCCGCTCAAGGCAGTAGAGTCTTGCTGGATAGACTGATGAGCTGACCGAGCCAGGCTCGATCGGGTCCGGACTCTCACCTCCGACGGTGTCTGCATCTGAGCCCCGTAGCCTCTATCTCGTACACTTCCCTGACCCGACCGGGCCCTCAGTGGAAATGTTCAACAGATCCGAGTAATGTGTCCCTCAACCCAACGAGTACGGGAAAGCGATCCTTGCATGTCCTCATCACGACAACATAACAGCGGGCCGGAGTCAGACGGTCCTGAGGTTCCTGAACCAACCCATGCTGAGCGGGCGAAGACGCTGGTGTACTTGCAGCAGACAGGGAGTCTTTCAACCCTCTCGCGCAAACAGCCAGGGTGGCCCTTTGGGTCGGTGATGCCCTACGGATTGGATGCCCAAGGGCAACCGGTCTTTCTGATCAGCACAATGGCGATGCATACGCAAAACCTTCTGGGCGATCCACGCGCGAGCTTACTGGTGACTCCACCGGAGAGCAGGGTTGATCCACTTGGGGCAGCCAGGGTCACGGTGATGGGTTCCGTGACCAAGGTGCCGAACGAGGAGAACGCTGAGATTCGCGCCTGTTACCTGGACCGCCATGCCAACGCCTCCTACTGGGTGGACTATCAGGATTTCGGTTTCTTCCGCATGGCCATCGCGGAGATGTACTTTGTCGGTGGGTTTGGGTCGATGGGCTGGGTGACACCGGCTGACTATGTCGCGGCGGCTGTGGACCCGCTTGCAACGGCATCCCCAAATCTGATCCATGAACTCAATACGGAGCAATCGGAGACGTTGTTGCGGCTGGCCCGCACGTTAGGCGATACGGAGGTGCAGCAGGCGACGGTGACCGCACTGGATCGGCTGGGGTTTCATCTTCGGCTCACTATTCCTGGCCGGATACAGGGCGGGCGTGTGGCGTTTCCCACCCCTGTGCGTAACGAATCAGACGTCAGAGACAGCTTGGCCGGCTTGGCCGCTCAGGCGAGCGCCGGGCTCCAAGTCCTGCATTCGCTGTAGGCGGCGGGTGCACCAATTCCTGGAAGGGACCGTTTTATTTAATTTGGCAGCACATTACTAGCTAAAGTAGGGGACTACATGGCCACGAATGATAAGCAGGTTATTTTTTCACTCGTTAATGTCGGGAAGGTCTATCCGCCCAAGAAACAGGTGTTGCGGGAGATCTACCTCGGTTTCTACTACGGGGCGAAGATCGGCGTGCTGGGCTTGAACGGTTCGGGCAAGAGTTCCCTGTTGAAGATCATTGCCGGTGTGGATCCAAATTACACAGGCGAGATCACGAGATCCAAAGGCTACAGCGTCGGTCTGCTGGAACAGGAACCGCAGCTCGATCCCAACAAGACGGTCAAAGAAGTCGTCGAAGAGGGTAAGGCGGAGTTAGTGGCGCTGATCCATGAATACGAAGCCGTCAGCAACAAGATCGGCGAGGTCGGCCCGGATGAAATGGAAAAGCTGCTCGACAAGCAGGCACAGTTGCAAGAGAAGATCGAAGCTGCCAACGGCTGGGAACTGGAGAACCAACTCGACCTTGCGATGGATGCCCTGCGTTGTCCACCTGCTGATCAGAAGGTCGGAACGCTGTCGGGTGGTGAAAAGCGTCGGGTTGCACTCTGTCGCTTGATGATCCAAGAGCCGGACATTCTGTTACTCGACGAGCCGACGAACCACCTCGATGCGGAATCAGTCCAATGGCTCGAACAGCATCTTCAGCAGTATAAGGGGACAGTCATCGCGGTGACGCACGATCGGTACTTTTTGGACAACGTCGCCGGGTGGATTTTGGAACTGGACCGAGGTCATGGGATTCCCTTCCAGGGCAATTACAGTTCCTGGCTGGAGCAGAAGAAAGACCGACTGGAGAAAGAGGAAAAGGCGGAATCGAAGCGGAAGAAAACGCTGGAACATGAGTTGGAGTGGATCCGCATGTCGCCGAAGGCACGGCAATCCAAAGGCAAGGCGCGTCTGAACCGTTACGAGGAACTCGTCAATCAAAAGCAGGAGCAGGTGGCGGAAGATCTGGAGATCTATATTCCCCCGGGACCCCGTCTCGGTGATGTGGTCATCGAAGCCACCGGGATCAGTAAAGCCTTCGGGGACAATGTGCTCTATGAAAAGGTCAATTTCAGCCTGCCGAAAGGCGGGATCGTCGGTGTGGTCGGTCCCAATGGTGCAGGAAAGACGACCATGTTCAAGATGATTATCGGCAAGGAGAAGCCGGATGCTGGATCGATCAAAATCGGCGAGACGGTTAAGCTCGGCTATGTCGATCAGGACCGGAGTCTCGACCCCACCAAGTCCGTGTACGATGTGATTTCGGACGGCCAGGACACGATCAAGCTCGGCAAGGCGGAGGTCAATGCCCGCGGCTACTGTGCCCGTTTCAACTTCGCTGGGACAGACCAACAGAAAAAGGTCAAAGACCTCTCTGGCGGAGAGCGCAATCGCGTGCATTTGGCGCGTATGTTGAAAGAGGGGGCGAATTTGATCATCCTTGACGAGCCCACGAACGATCTTGATGTGAATACGCTGCGAGCACTGGAGGAAGGTCTCGAAAGTTTTGCCGGCTGCGCGGTGATCAGCAGTCACGACCGGTGGTTTCTCGACCGTCTCGCCACCCACATTCTCGCATTCGAAGGCGACAGTAAAGTAGTCTGGTTCGAGGGGAATTACAGTGAGTATGAAGCTGATCGGAAGAGACGTTTGGGTAAAGAGGCTGACCAGCCGCATCGGATTCGATATCGGAAATTGACGCGTCAATAGCTGGCGGTGAAAAATCGCATCAGCTTCATGCTCTCGATGCTCTGTGGCTCAACCCACCGAACACTCGTGCTCGGCCCCTTTGCTCGCTGGGGGTTTGCCGGATAGTTTTGTCGACCATCCTTCATGAAGACACCGGGATACGGGTTGGTCTGAGATGAAGCCACTTGCCATCATCACCGGGGCAGCGGGATTAATCGGGCAGTACGTGATCAAGAACGCTTCTCGATGGGCGCCTGATTGGGAGGTTCATGGTCTGAGTCGGGCTGATCTGGATCTGACAGACCCGCAGGCCGTCGAGCAGGTCTGGCGATCGCTTAAGCCGAGCGCGGTCATACACTGTGCGGCTTTGAGCCGGACGAAGGATTGTGAGCTCGACCCGCAGCATGCTCGACGTATCAATGTCGAGGCCACGGCCTATCTGGCCGGCTGCTTCAAGGAGATCCCCTTTGTCTTCCTGTCGAGCGGCGAAGTCTTTGATGGGCAGGTCGGGTGGTATCGAGAGACGGATCACGCCAATCCGATCAATGTCTATGGCCAAACCAAGCTTGAAGCTGAACACCAAGTATTGCAGAATCCAGGGCATACGGTGCTGCGCATTGTGCTGACAGCGGGCGCCTCTGTGAATGGTGACAGGAGTTTTGTCGAAGATATGAGTCGCACTGCGAAGAATGGTCACCAGATGACGCTCTATCGCGATGAGTATCGCTGCCCCTTGCCGGCAGGGGTGATCGCACGGGCGACTTGGGAATTGGTGAAGCAGGGGGCAGCGGGTCTCTATCACTTGGGCGGTCGGGATCGACTCTCTCGGTGGGAGATTGGGCAGGTGCTGTTGGCCCCCTATCCGGAGCTGCGGGGGCGGCTTACTGAAGGGGCTGCCGCCGGCCATACAGGAGCCCCGCGACCGCGAGATCTTTCCTTGAATTGTGACAAGCTCCAGGCGCTCTTGTCGTTTCCCATCCCAGGATTCCGTGAGTGGGTACGGGGCCGGATGCAGAAAGAGGGCGACCTGTGGGATTATGAGTCAACATTGGCGTAAAGGGTAGGAACAATGGGAATGCAAGATGTGATGGATGAAGCGGATCCGCTGTCGCTGGTCGTGATCGCCTATATCACAATGGCGATCCTGATGGTGATCTTGTGGCTGGTGCAACGGAAGACAAAAAATGCTGCTATTGGCGATGTCGGGTGGTGTGTGGGGCTGATTGCCTCAGTGTTTCTGTATATCACGCAAGCCCCCGCTGGGATTGAGCGGATCATGCTGACGGCGATGCTCGTGCTGATGTATGCCGGTCGGCTGGGGTACCACATTTATTCGCAACGCCTAGACGGGCAACCGGAGGATAATCGCTATCGGCGGTTGCGGAAGGAATGGGGTGATTCCGAGTCGGTCAACATGTTCGTCTATTTCCAATGGAAAGCCGTGTCCGTGGCGGTGTTTTCCTTTCCATTTCTCGTGGTGCTTTGGAACCCACGGGTTCCGTCATCGGTCGTGGAAATGCTCGGATTGCTGATCTGGGGGCTCGCTGTATCTTGGGAGGCAAAGGCTGATCGGCAGCTTGCCAGCTTCCGGGCCGATCCGAGGAACCAGGGGCGTGTCTTGCGGGAGGGACTCTGGCGCTACTCACGACATCCAAATTACTTCTTTGACTGGCTGCACTGGTGTTCGTATGTGGTGATGACTTTGGGGGCTCCTGGCTGGTTATTTACCTGGGTGGGCCCCATCGGTATGGGGTGGTTATTGTTCAGAGTCACCGGGATTCCACGAGCGGAACGGGAAGCCCTCTCCACTCGTGGAGAAGAGTATAAAGCCTATCAGGCGACGACCAATGCCTTTTTCCCCTGGTTTCCTCGCCCAACATCGGATAGGGCGACTCAGTCTTAAACGGAGGAAGACTGAGTCATGTGCGTGAGCCAGTTAGCATAGTCTCTGTTGGGTTAGCGGATCTGAGCTTTTCAACGAACTGGGTCAACCGGGTTCGGTTTGCTTCATCCATCCGGAGGATTTCCCAACCTGCAATTTGACCATCAGCCCAGCGGACAACGGCGGCATCAATCAGTATGTTGTGCGGTTGGTCTCCCTCAAGAACGGTCATATAGACGGTCGATTCAGTCCCAGGGTGAACAGGACGTTCTCCAGCCGCGCGCCAGCCTACTTCCGACAGATCCCACACGATCCCGGTCGTGAGAGAACCATCACAAAAGTAGCAGAGCTGGCACCGAGCGGAAGTCCGTACCGTCTTGCGAACCGTGTAAGTCTTCATGTTCTCTCCTCCCTTCCTGGCTTGATTCAGTAACGCTCCAATTTGCCCTCTGACAACTTTAGAGGATGAGGCGAAACAGGCCATGCAACGAAAGGAGGGGGAGGGAGAGGCAAAGGTAGGGGGCAGAACGCCATGCGGAGCCATCTCTACGGGAAGGACGAGGTCAAGCTCCTGATACCGTACGACAGTACCTATTGTCGAGACTTTAGGTCGGCGATCCGGGCACGCGCGATTTCCCCTTCTCTACTATTAGGATAGGCCTGAGCCAGTTCCTGGTAGATCTCCAGTGCGTGCGGAAAATTGCTTTGGCTTTCTTCGAACGCGGCGGTCTCCAGCAGCTCTTTTGCCTTGTCGGAGCAGCCGAATAGCACGGTGATGCAGAGGGCACAGAGTACGAGGCGTGCTGTCTTCATACCTATCCTTTCCCACTATCGATCCGGCGTGACGCCATCGGGCTGTCATGTGTCGTGCCAGATGCGAGTGATTCAATATGGTAGCGTGGGGGAGTAATCCCTTCACTTCGGCAGTGCGGGCAACGGCTTGGTCGTGTCAAACGTGTACGGTCGCGAAACATGAATCCACAGTCCAGGCAACTGGACGGTTCACGGAGAAATCGCCGTGACCGGTCTCGACTCACCGTTTTTACCACATGAGCCAGGTGTTCCTCTACCAGCCGTTCAGGAATGCCCAGGGCTCGAGCGAGTTGATAGCTCGTTATTGGGGCGCCGGTCAGGAGTTCGATGATGCGTTGGCGTGTGGTCTGTTCGGGGGACAGCATGGGGATATGGTAGGCATTCAAACCAGAAAAATCCAGATTCCATAAAAGACCGAACGACTCGCGAATCCTCTTAAGTCTGAAGCACTTAACGGTTGCACCGCCGCAGGGATTCTGTCAAAATCCGACCCCGCACTGGTTATCACATCACGATTAACTCGATGGGCCGGACAAGTCATTCGCATTCTTCAGCAATCGTATTCCGGCCCAGCGTATATAGACGAGGAGGTTTGGGCTCATGAAGTTCCTCGCAGTTCATCCCGGTCCGCTCATGTACACCAAGATCTATCTGCGCCTGGAGCCGCTCGGTCTCGAGATGGTGGCTCAAGCGTGCCGCCAGGCGGGGCACGATGTTCGGCTGATCGATTTGCAGGCAGACACCTGGAAAGACTATGAGGCGCTGATCCGTTCCTGGAAGCCCGACGCAGTCGCATTTGGCTGTAACTATTTGGCCAATGTTCCTGAGGTCGTGGATCTCGCGAAATTGACGAAGCAGGAGTTGCCGCATGCCTTCGTCTTTGTCGGGGGACATAGCGCGTCCTTCGTAGCCAAGGATTTCTTGGAGCATGGGAATGGGGCCATCGATTGTGTCCTCAAAGGCGAAGGCGAAGTCGCCGCTCCTAAATTGTTAGAAGCAGTGGAGCAAGATCGCAAGGCGATTACCAAGGTTCCCGGCGTTGTCACGCTCGATGGAGAAGGACCGCCTGCACAATTTATTGAGAATCTCGACAACGTCCGTCCGGCGCGCGACTTGTTGCGAAACCGGCACAAATACTTCATCGGTGTACTGGATCCCTGCGCCTCCGTCGAATTTGCGCGAGGCTGTCCATGGGACTGTTCCTTCTGCAGCGCCTGGACGTTCTATGGCCGCAGTTATCGCATGGTCAGTCCGGAGAAAGCGGTCGAGGAATTGGAGCAGGTGCAAGAGCCAGGCATCTTCCTGGTCGATGACGTTGCCTTCATTCAAGGCAAGCAGGGCATGGAGATCGGCGAAGCGGTCGCGCGGCGCGGCATCAAGAAACAGTACTACATGGAGACGCGAGGTGACGTGCTCCTGCGTAATAAGGAAGTCTTCCAATTCTGGAAAACGCTCGGACTCCAATACATGTTCTTGGGCGTCGAGGCTATCGATGCCGAAGGCCTGAAGATGCACCGGAAACGTATTTCATTGGGGCGGAACTTCGAGGCGCTTGAATTCGCCCGCTCCCTCGGCATTACCGTGGCCATCAATTTGATCGCAGACCCTGACTGGGATCGGGAACGGTTCGAAGTCGTGCGGCAATGGTGCCTGGACATTCCGGAGATTGTAAACATCAGCGTCAATACGCCGTATCCCGGTACCGAGAGCTGGGTGACGGAATCTCGCAAGATGCACACACGGGATTACCGCCTGTTCGACATTCAGCATGCCGTCATGCCGACCAAAATGCCGCTGCCGGACTTTTATGCGGAGCTGGTCAAGACACAACAGGTCTTGAACAAGAAGCACCTGGGCTGGGCCGCGCTGAAAGGGACGGCGAAGATTGCGGCAGGGCATTTGATGCGGGGACAGACCAATTTCATCAAGATGCTGTGGAAGTTCAACAGCGTCTATAATCCCGAGCTGCAATTGGCGGATCACCGCCGACCGGTGGTCTACGAGATGACCCCGCCACCGGAGTACAAAGAAAAAGTCGATGCGAAGCAGCTGTACATCCTACCAGCCAAAGGCCGTCAGGGCCGGAACATCGACGACGCAACGGAAACCTTCGTCGACGAGACTCGCATGGGCACCACGGCCGTCTGATCGCGGCTGGGGGTGGGTGATAGGGCCGAGAGCAAGAGGCTGAACGTGTTTCCCGTTCTCGGTAGGTGTGTGATCAACCACGCCTGGTCGTACCGGTATCTGCCCAACCTCCGGAATATGTTCTAGCGACTCCGGATGTAATCTATCTTGGCGGAGAGGCTGTTGCATTCGGCTCATCCGCCAGTCGCAAGGTCAGCGTCGTCTCTTCCCGGCAGGTGCTCAGTCCTATGCTGCAATCGACCGTCATCGTTTTTTTGGCAATGACGTCAGAGTCGCGTACCGGTGTCCAGCCTCCAATCTCGTAGCCCTGCTTACCCGGAGTCCCTTTGAATGTTCTGAAGCGAGTGACGTTGAAGGCGGAGCTCCATCCCCCGGCCTCTGTCACACCGTGGGCCTCACCGCCCTGTACCCCTTGTGAAGCGAACAGCTCCTTTAATTTGGCCGGCGTATTCCCGCTTGAACAGTGAGTCTCCGCCACTTCACCCGATCGTCCTGGAAGAATCGTCAAGTTCACGGAAAATGGATCAGGGTCACTGCTGATCGAGCCTCCGTTCACATGAAAAGTGGTCGTGCCGGTGCCCTGAATGCGGATTTCGCACTGAGCCGCCTGAGTCTTTGTGCGAGTGGCGTACTGCATCACCCCTTCCCCCACCCATCCGCGATCTTCCGTATGTTGGAGTGGGACGGTTGCCTGAACATGGGCGTCGAACCCATTCGAACTCATTTGCATGCCGAAGCCACTCACAAGATTCAGTGGTTCCTGAACGATGTGCGACTTGAACTCAAGGATATAATCCGCCGGGGCGAGTTCCCATTCCCCATCCTTGGTTTCGGCCACTCCCGCGCGTGAAACTGTCTTCGCACGGAATCCGCTATGCCGAACCCTGCTCGCGGGAGCTTGATAGGCGAACATGGCCGGAGCCCCCGGTTGTGAATCCGCCTCCCTCGGCGACACACGGCCATTGCCATCCCTTGGCCGCTCTCTCGCCTCTTTGAACTTGGTCGGCACCACCGTCTGCTCCTTCTTGGTGCGCAATTCTGTTTTCACCTGGTACGATTTGTTTGGAGCAAATCTTTGTGTCTTGGTAGCCGGATTAAAAACAATCTCCACACAGGTATTGGGGTGGTTCCAGTACTGTTGAGCCTTGTAATACTCTTGGCCTGAAAAATAGGCCACCAGCGCCGTGAGCGTTCCAATAAGCTGCGCATCGTTTGCCTGAGCCCCCGATTCGGAAAAATCGGAGACCGTAATGATTTTAAACTCCTGGGGAAGACTCGTTCGCTGATCGAGCGTAAAGTGGCCCGTGCTTCCGTAGGACTGGGAGTAGGGCGCAAGCTCCGTACCGATATGTTGGAGCGTGACGGTGACGTCAAAATCCACCTGTTTGACCTTGGCGTTATCGTCGACCTCCCCTTTGAGTGTCGCGATGACGTGCCGGCGATAGAGCACGGCCTGTCCCATCGCTCGCCGATACATCACAAATGACCATTCGAAGGTTCCGTCCGCAATTCCCTTTAGATCCGGCCCTTCCAGATGCGGGCACTGTTTCGCTCTCGGGGCAATGACCATTTCATAACTTTCGTAGATCCCTTCCGTGCGCGGCGGCTTGCCGACACGCATCATGGTATCCGTGGTCTTGTAGCCCACCCAGCCTGCAGGAGCATTTTCTCGACGCATCGGAGGTTTGTTCACATCGTAGTCGTCCTGAGATGTGTCGGGGATCGTGGTTTGGGCCAATAGGAATGGTTGAGCGGATGTCGTGTGGGCCAACATGACGCGCGCCGGGTGAAACCGGTCTATCTGGTCACTGCTCTTGTGGGGCCTTACGGAGATTGGACAATCCGCTGCACCGGAGCCGAGCGAATGTTTCAGGCCCTGCGCAAGTTGCTCATCTATTCGACGCGCGACCTCGTCAGCCTCCGGACCCAAGGCCTTCTTCAACGCCATTCCCTCATGGCCTGCAAAGAGCTGCGCGCTGCCCAGACCAGGCGCAAGCTTCGATAAAATCTCGCAGGGGTTGGTCACACCTTTGAACGGCTGTAGTGAACTCGAATCGAACGGGACCTTCTCTTTATTGCCCTTTGCTTTCTGATCGACTTCAAGGGGATCGAGCGTAGACCGCAGCTGTTCAAGTTCAGCCGGTTGAGTCGGCGGGATCGGTATTGATGACGCGCTAGGTGGCACAACCGGTGCCGTATAGACTTTGTTTGGATCGTATCCCGGCGGGTTGGAAGACGGCAGGTGCTTGTCGCCACCGATGCAACTCGGGGTAAACAACATCGTGACGACAAGGATTGGTAAACGAAAGTCCATCTTGTCCATCAACTCCATAAGTTAGTATGTCGGCTGGACCAAACAATCGGACTTCTTGCCTGGGGTTTTCACGTCAGTTCGGGGGCTTCATCTTATACGGATTTAGCTCAATCGGGTACCCGTTCAAGATCGCGCCCTTGGCCGGATGTTCCCGACCCGTAGAGAAAAAGCTGACCTGGTTGACCCGGCCATCGGCGTACTCGAGCACCAGCGTCCAATTCCCGGCGCGACGCGCGCCTCGTGAGCCGCCTTATCTTCTCCTATCCGTTCAGGCAGTACAGTCCACATCAGTTTTTCATCACGGAAGGTTCCGTCTTTGGAGAAGGTCAGGCCGGGCAACGTGCCGATCCCGCTGGTATTCCCCGGCGCCGGCCAATGGCCCTTGCGCCGTATTTCACCGTCGAGCCGCAGCCTATCGAGACTCGGGCGCGGCAGAAATCGCTCGCCGGTTCGCTCGTGACCACTTTCTGTATAGCGTTGCTCAAGCGCTCCATCCGGCAACACCACATAGTGCCTCGCCTCTTCTCCACGAGTCACCGTCAAGCGCCTGTCCCTCAACTGGTAAGTGCTCCACCGCTCAGGAGAGCGTGTGCGGTGCGCTGTTCGATCAAAACCCAGAAGCCCCTCTCCGGGCATCCCCCAGAGTGCCGACCCATCAGCGAACAAGATTAATTCAGAAACCGATGGTGTATTCACAAGCCCGGGCATCCCAATTTGCAACTCATGAGTTGTGGCAGTCCACACGCCAGCCACACGATTCGGTCCCGGAGTGCCGAGCGGACTCGGTTGGCCGAATACCGGTGCCTTGTCGCGTGCACGAGTCGGCGCCGCGCTCGCTATCGCGCGGGGCCGTACCGAATTCAAGATGGAGTCAATTGCCCCTTGATGTCGTTCAACCGCTGCCGGCGTGCCGAGCACGAGGAATCCCTCCGCTCGGCTGCTCATCTCTGTGACGCCCAGCACTAGCAGATAGACCACGCCGCCTATGTCGATCGCCGCTGAGTCGATTACCCACGTTCGTCCATCGTCTCCCTTCTGTTCTTGAGTGGAGTTGGCTTGCAACACTCGGTGACTGCCGAGCGCCATAGCCCAGAGCTGTCGTTGCGCATCGGCAGACGTGAGCGTCGGGCTGATCTGTAATCCTGTGCCGACCGGCGCCATACCCAGCTCGTTTTCGACTCCTACGAGGGACAGCTTCCAGCGGTCACTTTCGATCTTAGCCGACCAGCCAGCCGGCACAACGAGACTGTAGCGCGTCAGGTCGATTCGTTCTTGTGCGATCACGAGAGAGACACCTCCAGCAAAGATCGGGGCTAAGGTGAAACATGCTGTCATGCGCACAAACACGAGATTGCGATCTCCAGTGGAGCGCTCAATGACCCAGACCCTGTCGAATGTTGACTTTCATTGTCTTTTGGGACACGACATCACCATCGAGCACGTGAGGCGGGCGGATTCGAGGACGGCAGATGCTTGTCGTCGCTGTACCCATGACTGAGCAGTGCCGCAAAGACAAGCAACAGCCTACAGCCTGACCTCCGCCCTGGATTCATAGCCCAAAACGTCTGTGTCTTAATCAAGACCTTCCAGGACTGTCATACTAAGCCGTTCTAGGAATTCGCTAGCGCCTTTCCGGGCTAAGGGGTCGTCGATTTCGGACCTGCCTTCAACGTTCTTCGTGGCACCGGTCTTCGTGGACATTTGCAGCGAATGCAGGACTTGGACGAGGCGAATGTACGCAAGATTCTCGCGCCGCACGCCCATAATCGGGTCATAGCATGTCCACGAAGCCTGTCCGTTTGACGTGGTAAATCCAAACTGCACGGTCATAGACTCGGACTGCGGATCGACGTGAGCGGTGACAATCCACTCTTCTTCCCAAGAGCCTCCGCCGTACTCGCCGTGCCCCACACAGTAATGCGCAATGCCTCGTTCATGGAAGACTTCCAGGGGCCGCACGACCGTGACTATACCGCGAAACCAACCTTCAGCGTACGGTTCAAGGAGGATCTCGAACTGCACGGTGCCACGGAACTGGGCCCATCCATGTCTCGGCATACCAGGTCCAATCTCGTCCTCAATTCTGAGTCGGAGACCCGCATCCGCCAATGCCCATTCTTCAGGCTCAGCACGTCCTGCCCGTGATGAACTGTTGAAAACTCGGAATCCAGGGACCGCAGATTTTGACCACCTTCTATTCGGCGCGGTAAAGGTAAAGACAGCGGGAGACTGGGGGGCCGTTTTTTCATCCTGTGGGGTCACCTTTCCATCTTTCAATTCCTGCAGCTCAAACAATCTTCCCTCGGTCGCTTGGTCGCCTGCTACAGTCCGTAGCTGCGCATTTACCTTCGTCGATGCCCCTGGAGAGAGGGTGACCGTCTTCGTTGCCGGCTTGAAGTGGATCTTGACGCAGGCGTCGGCGTTGTGTTCAGGCTTTCGCCATTTCAGCTCCGCGTTGTAATAGTTCCAGGAGGCCATGCGTCCCAGACGCTTTGCTGCTTCTGCCACTCGTGTGTTGCAGCCGGAACACACGACGGGCATATCCCGTTTCTTGACCGCGTGGCCAGAGGATTGCCTCACGATCTGACCGGTCTCGCTATCCAGGTCCGCCGCTGTGATTTCCAGTTTGATCTCTTGGACCAGTCCTTCTACATCGGTTTGTGCCTCTGTTTTAGCCTGATCATGAGCAAAGATGCCGGCGCGGCTGTTCGTCTCTGGGGTGGCAAGAGAGTAGCCCAGCTCTTCGTAGATGACCGCATTGCCCGGGACGATACCTAATGCGGAAGGGCATCGATTAACCACCGCGCGGTTCTTTTTCATAATTTTGGTCTCAATGGTCGTCTTATCGCCTATGACCACCTTGGTCGTCGTTGTGATAGCTTCGCCACCCAAGCTTATGTGATCTTTATCGGCCTCGTATCTCCCCATCGACTTTATTCCCAGGTTGAAGCCTTCGCCCTCAAAGGCGCTGTCTGGAATAGTGACGATCTTCCATGCACCACAACAGTCGGGTTCAAGGCCCACCGTCGTTCCTCGAGGAAGCATCTCCACACCGACGAGGTGCATCCAAGGCACCTGCGCTTTTCTCACACCTCGAGAATTTACTCGATAGAGCGAAAAAGGTGCTGACCCTCTGCTTTTTCTGAGCATAGGTTGTGTAGCCGGAAGTTTGTGTTCATCGTGTAACACCTGTTGAAGCTGTGCATATTGCTTGTCGAATACCTGATGGATCATAGCCTTGCGAGGACCGAAGGATTCCATGAATGTTGAACGCAGTTCCGGTGGGGCCTGCTCTCCTCTCATCATAGCTTCAAGAATAGCGTGAAGCTGCGCATTGGCATCTAACGGCTCCACCTTCTCCAGAATGTCCCGTGTCCGATCGGCGGCTTGGAGTGCTTTGTGCAACGCAACTGCATCCATCGGAGGTGATTTGGCCGGCGAGCTCGGTGGCGGCATGACTGGATGAACGACGTCTGGCGCGGCCGGTGCTGAATAGGCTTTCTTCGGATCGTACTCCGTCGGGTTCGACGACGGCAGATGCTTATCGCCGCTGCAACTAGCTAGAAGCACTGTGGCAAGGAGCAGCAAAAGGGGGGTGGCTGGCATTCACGGTCTCCTGGTGAGGGACCAGAGACAGAAACGACCGCCATGCTAGCCCATGGCTCGCGAATCTTCAAGGTAATCCCAGGGAGAAACCCTTCTATTTTCAGGTGGCCCAACCGTTGCTATTCAAATTGACTCTGCGTACAATCCAGCCGCATTCACTGCGAGGTGTCCATGCGATACTTGGCACTGTCACTCCTGATCGCCATTCCGCTCAGCGCTCACGCCGGTAACATTAAGGACACGGATCTCATCTCCAGCAACAACTTCTTTCTGCCGCCGAGTACCCAGAAAACTGTCTTTATTCAGACTCGGAATTCCTCTGATAACCAAGAGGTCTCGTTTCACGATCTGGGTGCCAGGATAAGCGCAAAGGGGTATCAAGTCGTCAACGATCCGGATCGCGCGCACTACGTCGTCCTAGCAAACATCGTCTATTGCAACATCACCAAACCGGAGATGCCGGTCGAAGCCATGGTGGCGAGCGGGTATGGATCGGCCTTCAATTCGACCTTGGGTGCGATGCAAGGCCTCGCTAGTATGGCCAGTATGGCGGGACCCTACGGGGCCATGGGTGGCGCAGCGGCATCGATGGGCTTGAGTGCGATCCAAGGCATTGGCGATCTGTTTAGTTCGTCCTCATCCGCTCCCAAAATGCCGGACGACGTGAACTATGCCTGCGTGGCGGATGTCCAGATCACCGAACAAACGACCGGTCAGCTACCCAGCGGGATGAAGACGGGTTCGGGACAGGAGGCCGGTGTCTATCAGACCAGGCTGGCTGCCGATGTGCACCAAAAGAAATTGGATGAGGCTGAAGCGACGCCCTTGCTGCAACAGAAACTGAGCGCTGCCGTCGCCGGAAACTTTTGATGCAGAGAAGAGCGTCGATCATGAAGCGTATCTCGTTGGATGAGACATCACTTGAAGGACTAGTGACCAAGCGTTTCACGCTTCACGCCTCACGTTTGACGAGGCCGCTCTTGCTGTTTTTTCTATGCGGCATGATCACCGGCTGTTCCAACGTGATCCGTTCCGGCCTCATGAACAGCAACACGATCTTCCTCGATCCCAATACCACCAGAACCGTCTATACCCAACTTCGAAACACGTCTGAAAACCAACTGGTGACGTTGAATGAGGTAAACAACAAGCTGACCACAAAGGGGTATCAAGTCGTTCAGGATCCGGAGCAGGCAAATTACTGGATCCAGGCCAAGGTCATCTATTGCCACAAGGCAGCTGATGTGGTGACGCCGGAAGCGGTGGCCAAAGCCGGCCCCGGTGCCGGTATCAGCAGCGGCGGCACCTCAATGATGGCTGCTGGAGGAGATGAGTCTGGCATGGGCATGGCCGGGATGCCGAACATGGGTGCCATGATGAGGCAGGCCATGGCGATGAGCGGTGGGGGAGGAGGATTCGGCGGCATGGCAGGCTTTCCCGGTATGCAGCCACCGCCCAAAGAAGAGGGCGTGACCTACCTCTGCATCGCAGACGTCCAAATAACCGATCGAAAGATCGGCAAATCAATCGGTCGACCGGCAGGAGGTCCGTCATCAGGCAGTGAGAAGGTGCAACTCATGCGAATGGTCGGCCATGTGCGGCAGAAAAGTTTAGACATTCCCGAAGCTACTCCCATCGTCCAAGAGAAAATCGCTACCGGCATCGCGGGGCTGTTTTAGCTCCATCCATATAAGACCCGTTGAATGATCTCGCAGTCATAACTCATTAAACGGCGACGGGTATGGCGCATCGTTCATAAACAGTGGCGGTGTGTTATGCGGACAGCAATGGGTAAATTCGGCTCCTATACTGATCCGCCTAAGCGTAGTTTGGTGCACTAAGGAATTATAGATGACTAAACTGAATGAATATAAAGAGCAGGCCCAACTTGAACCGAAGAGCAGATATGTGAGTGAGGCGTGGTCGGCCTGGAGAGAGATGCGCCTTCAAACGCTCAATAGAATCACTAACTATCTATTCATTCTAAATTCAGGTGCGCTATTGGCCGCTCTGACTTACGTTGCAACCAAAGGCGCGAATGGCGGCATCCTAAATTCAATATGGCTTTTTGCATTTGGGATTTTCTGCAGCGCACTTCATGCAACGCTTGACTACTATTTAACAGAATCGTCTTTCTCTGCTTATCGAAAAGATGTAACTAGCCTCTATGAATTCAAACTCGATTGGGAGGTTTTTGTTGATAGAAACGAACATCGCCCGCCGTTTGACTGGCTGCTACACATTGTCGCTTGGCTCGGCGGTTTGGCTTTCTTTATAGGACTTGTGTATGGGCTACGGCAAATACCTAGCACCTAACCCATCATTACCACAGGACCTCTGCGAAAAGCCGCGCAGTCCGGTAAATTCAAACGTTAGATCGTTACGAATAAGAACATGGCATAGAGTCATGTCTTTGCAGGAGACAGCGAAATCATGACCATCCAACCCTTTGTCTTGAGACCCGATCAGCGTGAGCCAGCATTGAATGTGGTTGGAACCGAGGTGACGGTGTTGGCGTC
Organism: Nitrospira sp. UBA5698; assembly: GCA_002420115.1. Lineage (GTDB taxonomy): Bacteria > Nitrospirota > Nitrospiria > Nitrospirales > Nitrospiraceae > Nitrospira_D. The sequence continues at coordinate 58,637 of DIHK01000047.1, read as the reverse complement.
GAATGCAGCGACGCAGAGCTACGGGATCACCTTGCAGCAGGGCGAAGAAGGAACAGGTCCTCCGCCGCATAGCCACGACTGGGACGAAGCGTTCTACGTCCTGAAAGGCGAGATTCATTTCCTCTGCGACGGGAAAGACTACTCGTGTACCACCGGGACGCTCGTGCATGTTCCGAGAGGCACCGTGCATGGCTTTCGCTATGGGAAAGGCGGTGGTCAGATGCTTGAGATTACAGGAGCGGGTGCACTAGCAGCGCAGATGTTCACGGCCATCGACAAGGAGATTTCTCCCGGACCACCGGATGTTCCCAAGCTGCTGGATGTGCTCAAGCGCAATGGAGTCACCGTTGCGGGGTGACCTTGGGAGCATACACAGTATGGATCATTGAGTGATCGGGGTCGCTTCTTGACTTTGCACGTCCTTCGGCCAAGCGAGCACGAGAGTGTGCAAAATTAAGGACTACCCCACTAGTTTCGCTTCTTCACGGCCTGGTCAACGCAGTACCAGCCTTTCCGTCTCGCATCAGTCGGATATTTCGTATATATTCTCCATATGAGCACAAGTTCTCTCACCCGTGATGAAGCAATTCGGCGACTTCACGCCATTGAGTCAAAGATTCGGGGCCTTGGTATTCGTCGGCTGGCACTCTTCGGGTCTGTGCTTCGTAACGAGGCTCGCCCCGACAGTGATGTTGATGTGCTTATCGAGTTCGCTCCGAATGAGAAGACATTCGATCGCTTCATGGAGCTGGCGGATCTGCTGGAAGACACGTTGCAGCATCGTGTGGAAGTGATCACCATGGAGTCACTCTCACCGTTTATCGGGCCACACATCTTGGCCGAGGCAACGGATGTCCTTCGAGCCGCATGACTATCTGCGGCATATTCTCGCGGAAGTCGAGTACCTCCTCGATCAGAGTCGGACTCTCACCTATGAGCGATTTGTAGCCGATCAGACGCTGCGCCGTGCGTTCGTGCGCAGCTTGGAAATTATCGGCGAAGCAGTGAAGAACTTGCCCGCTGAGTTCCGGGCATCGCATCCCGAGGTTGCGTGGCGCCCGATGGCTCAGATGCGGGACCGCCTGATCCACAGTTACTTTGGAGTGGATTATCAACTGGTATGGGATGTGGTGTTCGAGAAAGTTCCGGAACTGAAGCGTAGCATCCAACGGATTCTTGACTCACGACAAGCTTAGCCATCAAGGCCGGGAGAGACGTGGAATGACGAGTCTCTCACTCGAACCGTTCGGCGCCGCAACTCATAGTCGCCAGCTTTCTTAGGAAGCTGCAAGGTCAGGCGCGTGCACTTCGTATCTTGAGACCGGTTCAGAAAAATCGGCAGTAGGTCGATCTCGTTCATCCGACTTTGAGACCCTCACCGTTTTGTTCGCTACCTGTTATACTGACCCATCCCGCTATTCAATTCGAGAGTGATCGCTATGAGCTCTCCGACCTGGGATGAATTTGCCGAGCTTGCCCTGAGACGAATTACGGCCTCCGGTGCCGAGTACGGCGATATCCGCATTCAAGACAGCCAAACAGAACAGATCGAAGGCGAAGATCGTCGAATCGCGTCGATTCGAGATACCCGGGATATCGGCTTCGGGGTCCGCGTGCTCTATCACGGAGCCTGGGGGTTCGCGGCCAGTTCAGTCTTGTCGCTGGAAGAAATCCCGCGGGTAGCGGATCTGGCCGTGGAGATTGCCAAGGGGGCTGCCTCCGTCGCGCTTGAAAAGGTGCGATTAGCTCAGGAAGCAGTCCACCGTGACCGGGTCGTCACGCCCTATCGCATCGATCCCTTCAGCGTGCCGCTGGAGAAAAAAACTGACTTGCTCCTCACCACGATGGAGACGCTCCATCGACAATCAGGTGTCGTGCGAAGCAGTGCGAGCTTGTGGGCGCGCCGAGATCGGAAGCTGTTCGTGTCCACCGAGGGGACTCATTTAGAGTTCGATCTGCTGGCTGGACAGGGCGAGTGTATGGCGACGGCATTGTACGAGGGCCGGTTCGCTTCACGTAGCTTTAACACGCCACATCTGCGCCAAGGCTATGAATTGATCGAGGATGCTGATCTGCAACGAGAAGCATCGCGGGTTGCCGTTCAAGCAGTTGAAAAAGTGAAGGCTCCAGCGGTGGATGCCGGACAGTATGATCTCGTTCTAGACCCCGAGCATCTCTCACTGACGATCCATGAGTCTTGTGGCCATCCGAGTGAACTTGACCGCGCACTCGGGTACGAAGCCAATTACGCCGGCACCAGTTTTTTGACGCCCGAGAAGCTCGGGAGCTTTCGTTACGGCTCCTCGCATGTGAATTTGGTCGCCGATAACACCGAACCGGATACGCTTGCGGCCACCGGGTACGACGACGACGGAGTCTCGTGCCAGAAATGGGACGTGATTCGCGAGGGGATTTTTGTCGGCTACTGCACCAATAGGGAAGTCGCCCCGAAGATCGGCGCGCCCCGTTCACGTGGGTCCAACCGCGCTGATGGATGGGGCAGTGTTCCCATCGTTCGAATCGCCAACATCGGACTTGAGCCAGGCTCGGCCACGGTTGACCAGCTCATCGCCGACGCGAAACGCGGGATCTACATCGAGGGCCACGGGTCCTACAGCATCGACCAGCGACGGTACAATTTCCAGTTCGGCGGTGATGCGTTCTGGCTGATTGAAAATGGTCGACGAACTCATATGCTCCGGGACGTGATCTACCATGGGATCACGCCGGAGTTCTGGAAGAGCTGCGACGGCGTAGCTGATCGAGCTGCTCGCCGCCGGTACGGGTTCATCACGTGTGGGAAAGGTCAACCAGGTCAGTCTGGTTGGATGACCCATGCCGCATCAACGGCAAGGTTTCGACAGGTGCAGGTGATCAGAGGGGAAGGACAGTCATGACCGCCGCGAGCGGGAAGTCTTGGCCGCACATGACGAGTCGCGAGGAGTTTCGCTTTCTCAGTAATCTCGTTTTTACACGCTCATCCGCCGATCAGACGATAGTCCGTCTCCATGACCACCATGCAGGAACGACGCGATTTGCCAACAATCAGGTCGTGCAAAATGTCGATACGAGACGCGGGCTACTCTCCGTGAGCGTTGCCTTCCATGGGCGGCATGGAACAGCCAGCACAACCGATTTCACGGCTGGCGCGATCCAGGACGCTGTGACTCGTGCCGAGCGGATTGCCAGGGTCTCTCCGGTCGATCCGGAATACCTCCCCCCGCCGGATCCCTGCGCATTTCCTATGCGAGCGACGGTAAGATCTGAGACTGTCGGGGCAGGACCAGCCCGCCGGCTGGAGTACACCAACGAAGCGATCAGTCAGTGCCGGATGGAAAATCTGATGGCGGCCGGCGTGGTGTCGTCCTCGATGACGGCGGCCGGGATTGCTGCGAACAACGGACTCTTCGGCTATGAGCATCGGGGGGATGCCAGGTTTAGCCTGACGGTGCAAGCCGGAGATGCAACAGGCTGGAGTGCGGCCGCACACCGATCGATTGATCATTTAAAGGTGCAGGAGAGAACGTTAGCGGCCATTAAGAAAGCCAAGTCAGGCCGTGATGTGCAGGAACTCTCAGCAGGGACCTATTCGGTAATCCTTGAGCCGGCGGCTGTGGCTGGTCTGTGGGCGTGGCTGATCCGGTCGCTCGATGCCAAATCTTATACCAAAGGAACCAGCCCAGTCGCAGGAAAGCTGGGACGCCACATCGTGGATGAACGACTGAGTCTCCGGAATAGTCCGGATCATCCCGATCTGCTGGGAGAAGGATTTACTCCAGATGGTTTACCGAGCATTGCCTCGGTCTGGGTCGATCACGGAGTCTTACGACAGCTGACTTACAACCGGTTTACGGCCAAGACTGATGGAGTGGATCCCATCCCCACACTGGAGGCCCCGGCCTTGTCCGTAGAGGGACTCCCGGTGGCCTCAATTCAGGACCTCGTGAAAAGTGCCGAGCGCGCGATTCTAGTCACGAATTTTTGGTACATCCGGCCCGTGAACGATCGCAATCTGGTGCTGACCGGTATGACCAGGGACGGAACCTTCCTTGTGGAGAAGGGGGAGGTGGTGTCGGCGGTGAAGAATTTCCGCTTTCATGAAAGCCCGCTTACGGCATTTCAGCAGGTTGAGGCCTGGACGCGTCCGATGGAAGCGGTGAACTCGGAAACAGGGAAAATGCTCGTTCCGGCCATGGCCCTACCACGGTTTGCCTTTTCCAGCGTGACCCGGTTTTAGTTAATCAGTTAAGAATCCGAATATATTCGTATCGTTGCTGAATAAAAAGGTTGACTCTTGAGTCGATGAGGAGTAGGTACATTAATTGTAGCTGAATAGGTCCGAATGAAGGGATCCTCCAGATGCCCCCCCGTTTTAATAAAGAACCCATCAACTTGATCCATCGGATTCCGTCTCAGAAGCAAATCGATGAGGCACGTCCAGTGCCTCCGGCCTATGGCCAAGTTCTGCTTCAAGCAGGGGCGATCTGTCTCAGCAAAGTCCGTAATTTCTTTTCCAATGTGGTGCAATATGTAGGGGAGACTTCTGCTCGAGTCAGGAGAAAGCCGCTTGCCCTTCCGGATTGGACAAAAGAACGGTTTGAGACGATTGAACGCGTTGGTAGGCAAGGTGCGGGGCACGTAAAGGTGGTCGAGGAGCACACGCAAGCAGCCGCCACGTCATTGGCACCAAACGTCACGATTCTCCAAACCCCGACTCCTGTTCAGTCAGGAGAAGTCGCGGACCTCCGGGCCTGTTTGGTCGGACAACAGGATGAGATTGCCCGGTTGACGTCGCATATTCAAGAGTTGACGTCGTTGGTGAGTGCCCAACAACAGGTCCTTGTGCATTTAGGGAAAGAGCTTGAAACGGGAGAGTTTTCAGCCACATCCAACGGGACGGCGGCTGCGACAGTGAAGAGAAACCGTGTCGTTCGGAAGAAGCCGACTGTCGGTGAAGCACAGACTCACCCGCAAGGGAATGATCATCCATTTCCTCCTCAGGACACTGAAGGCCCGTCGCTCAACATCTAGCTGGTTCACTCAGCACCGGCTGATATCCTGCCCGTCCCCTGACGCCATTTTTGGATCAACTACCACGAGCCACGTTCACTTGTGACGATGAGATGGCGCCTGTGCCTCTAGTCAGGTACCGGCCTCGTCTGTTAAGAATCTGTCGATGATCACCGGTCGTATCTCATGGTGTGTCGTGCTTTGCCTGAGTTTATCCGTCCTAGAGCTGGCAGAGGCAGCCGAGCACGTGGCGAGTCGAGTCCCTCTTTTTGAGAATCTCGGAACCCTGCACCACCCGATCACCACCCGTTCCAAGGAAGCGCAACGATATTTTGATCAAGGATTGCGGCTTGTCTATGCCTTTAATCATGAGGAGGCGATCCGTGCGTTTGAAGAGGCCGCCAGGCTGGATCCTTCCGCCGCGATGGCCTACTGGGGTATCGCATTGGCCCTCGGGCCAAATATCAATGCGGGTATGGACAAGACTGATGAGCGCCGGGCCTGGGAGGCCCTGCAGAAAGCCAGATCCTACAGTGCCCATGTGACACCCGCTGAACAAGCCTATCTCCAGGCGATCAGCAAGCGGTACAGTCTGAAGGGACCCACACGAACAGCGCTCGACAAAGCCTATGCGGATGCCATGCGTGTTCTCTGGAAACAATTCCCGGAGGATCCCGATGCCGGGGCATTGTTTGCCGAAGCCCTCATGGACCTCCACCCCTGGGATCTCTGGACCGTCAATGGAAAGCCGAAGTCCGAGACAGCGGAAATTGTGTCGACGTTGGAGGCGGTTCTGGCGCGAATACCGAACCATCCGGGGGCCTGTCACTACTACATCCATGCCATGGAAGCATCACCGACTCCGGAGCGAGCTCTGCCTTGCGCGGAACAGTTGCCTGCGTTGATGCCTGGGGCCGGACATCTCGTCCATATGCCGGCGCATATCCACATGCGACTCGGGCATTATCACGAAGCCGCAGAACAAAACACTCAGGCCGCCGAAATTGACCGGCATTATTTAGCAGGGCGAGCGTCCACTGGGGATGAGGCTGAGGGCTACCACCAGCATAACCTCCATTTTCTCTGGGCTGCTTTGCTGATGGAGGGCCGAAGCGCTGAAGCCATGAAGGTTGCCCGACAACTCACGGCGACGGTGAGGGAAGCGGACATACGGCGAGATTCATCACAGGAATTGTACCTGCCTGTGCCACTTTGGACGATGATTCGCTTTGGACAGTGGGAGGCGCTGCTCCAAGAATTGCCTCCGCCGAATACATTCCGACTCAAGCAAGCGATCTGGCGAATGGGAAGGGGAATGGCATTGGGTGTCTCCGGGAGAGTACCGGGAGCTGAGGGAGAGCATGCTGCCTTGGCGACGCTGGCAAAACGATTTGCGCGAAACCGGACGAGCGAAGAGAAAACCGAGCGGGCCCTCATTCAGATCGCCGAGCGACTGCTTGCCGGAGAAATTGCCGTTCATCACAAGCACTATGACGCAGCAATCACAGCCCTTCGAGAGGCCGTCACATTAGAGGATGCCCTGCCGTATTCGGAGCCACCGTTCTGGCCCATTCCAGTTCGGCACTATTTGGGTGTTGTCCTGCAGAAAGCCGGGCAAGCTCAAGAAGCAGAAACGGTCTATCGAGCCGATCTGACCAAGCATCCGCACAATGGATGGGCTGAGTATGGGCTGATACAGAGCCTTCGCGCACAACGAAAAGATCGCGAGGCGAACGAGGTGGAGAAGCAATGGAAGCGGGCATGGGCACATGCCGATGTGAACCTGGTGGCCTCTCGTTTTTGAGAGGCCGGATATGCAGAGGTGGAGGTAGGGATGCGATTTGTCGTTGGAGTAATGGGACCAGCCAAGACACCGAAGAAGGATCTCGATAACGCGCGAATCCTTGGCGAGTTTATTGCGCGACGTGGCTGGGTGGTGCTGACGGGGGGGAAAGACGTGGGCGTCATGGAAGCCGCCTGTGAAGGCGCGAAACGGGTTGGGGGCAGCCTGACCATCGGTATCTTACCGACGGCGAAGGACAAAGTGTCTCGGCATGTCGACGTGTCCATCATCACCGAAATGGGCAGTGGTCGGAACAACATCAACGTGTTGACCAGCCATGTCGTGGTGGTGTGCGGATTGAGCGGGTCCGGGACCGTCTCCGAAGTGGCTCTGGCGGTCAAGGCGGGGAAACCCGTCATTCTCGTCGCGGCGTCGGATGCGGATGTGACCTTCTTTCGCAAACTCGACAAACGCTTGGTCAATGCCGCAGCCACGCCGGAGGAGGCGATTGAGCTCATCATGAAGCTGATGGACAAACGGCAACGACGGGCACATCGTACGGAACAGGAAACATATGGGTATGTGCCGGTATAGCTTGCATATTCATGAACCTGTCTACTGCGACCATATCTGTCGCCCAGCGCTCGTCGTTCGTGAAGCGTGAAGCGTCCCAATCCCGAACGAGAGATGTTTGACGAGGTGCGCAAGTGATCGCCTGAAGTCTGTCGTCGTCGATGTAAGAATGAAGCCACTAAGACGACGATAAGGAAGGAGGATACCAACATGACAACTCAACGGCGGTTCATCGCTCTGGCTATCGGGCTTATCGTGTGCATGATTCTCGCAAACGTCCCACTAGCTGATACACCAGCGGCAACTCCCAGTACTAAGGCCTATTTTGCCGGCGGCTGTTTCTGGTGTATGGAGGAAGCGTTTGAGAAGGTGGAGGGGGTCGTCAGTGTCGTATCGGGGTATATGGGCGGCACGGTAGCCAACCCAAGCTATGAAGAAGTGTCCGCTGGGCGGACGGGCCATGCGGAGGCGGTCGAAGTCATCTATGACCCCACAAAGGTCACCTATCAGAAGCTCCTCGATGCCTTTTGGCACAACGTGGATCCACTCACGCCCAACGCACAGTTTTGCGATCATGGGACGCAGTACCGATCCGCAGTGTTCTATTCCACCGAAGACGAAAAGCGACAAGCGGAAGAATCGAAAGCCGCAATCGAACAGGCCAAGAAATTTCCTGCACCGATCGTGACGCAGCTAGTCCCATCGTCAACCTTCTATCCAGCCGAAGACTATCACCAGGACTACTACAAGAAGAACCCGCTCCGCTATAAGTATTACAAGTATGGCTGTGGCCGAGCCAATCGGTTGGAAGCCTTGTGGGGGAAGCCGTAGTTGTCTGCATTGATTTGTGAGTGTTTTCATCGTCGAGTTTACTCGCGGTAATGCTCAAGAAAATCAGCTGAGGGTCACCCGGACATTCATTCCGAAGTGGATAAAGAAAGCAGGTCTCGTTTGTCAGTATTAGGGTCGCGTCTTGTCTTGTGCATACTAGTGAACAATCAATTAAGGAGTTGAAATCCGTTTCTTTAGGCAGGCCGTTATACCGATATCATTCAATCCAGGATGGTTGCGAAGAGCCACCCTTCAGAGAGTCGGGTACTTTTCAGATCACCATATGATCTCCGTGGGATCGACAGGGTCGTCGTCTGGGGACCAACGGCTCAGTCCTTCAACGAGAATGGCGTGAAGTTCGTCTGCCTGTCGTACCAGTCCTCGTTCTCCTGGCGCTTTAGCCATCGAACAATCGCATAGGTGACCGGCGTGAAGACGATCTCAACGGAGACCTTGAACGCCCAGTTGAAGGCGATGACCTTCATCATCGTGCCAGGCTGCCAGGTTCCAAAGAACGCAATCGGATAGAAGAGGGCGCTGTCGACGAGCTGGCCGACCGCGGTCGAGCCGATCGTGCGGGTCCAGAGGTGACGCCCCTCGGTCCAGACCTTCATCTTTGCCATGACATAGCTATTCATGAAGTCGCCGCACCAATAGGCGACCATTGAGGCAATCACGATCCGTCCGGTGCTTCCGAAGACAACCTCCAGTGCCGGCTGGATTACGGCATTGAAAGGTTCTTCCGGATCCCCCGGCATGTGGATCACGAAGAGTCCCATGATGGTTGCGAAGATCATTGCGATGAACCCTGCCCAGATGACTTTACGCGCACGCGCGTAGCCGTAGACCTCGGTCAGTACGTCGCCGAAGATGTAAGAGATTGGGAAGAAGAGGTTCCCGGCGCCGAACGTCAGGCCGAAGAGGATGCAGGTCTTGCCTGGTCCAATCAGGTTCGAACAGAGCAGCACCGTCACGAAACCCGCCATGACGAGGTCGTAATAGCGGTAGTGACGGGGGTTCGAGATGAGTTCAGGCGTGAGTGGTTCCGTGGAGGTGGTCATTGCAGGGCCAGGCTCCTCCCGATCTGTGGTTTCATTGGCCCTGTGCAGACCTCACCAGGGATCGATTTCCAGTTTCTACCATCGGAAAGACGGAAGCAACATGAAGTAGAGGGTCTGTCTTGTTCAATGCAGGTCTACAACCTATGCGCAGGCGTACGCCTTTTTCGAATGGAGCAAGAAACAGTGGTGCAACATGTGCGGTGCAGGCTGGTATGGTGCAAAGGTTTACGGATATTGCTTGTCAGGAAAGCGCTCTTTGTTAGAGTCCTATTCTGATGCGCTGCAATAGCCAGTGAGTGAGCGAACCGGGCCATGGCGCTTGGGGGTTCTGTGGGAAAGGAGCGCGCGAGAATGTTTCCAGCCTTTGTATCTGTATTGGTGACGAGCCTATTCTCGATGTGCTCCTCTGTGCTTGCCGGAGATCTTCTCCAATGGGTCGATGATTCAGGAGTAACCCATTTCGCCAGGTCATTGGAATCTGTCCCAAACCAATACCGAAACAAGGTAAAGCCAGAGAAACCCAATGCAGAAGCCATGCCGAAATCGGCAGCGACCCAGCGAGTGGGTCCTACCGCTGGTCGCCAAGAGGTCACTGTGGCTGGTGGGGCAAAACCGATACTCAATGCGTTTTCAGTTCCGTTCGAAGCCTATGAAGGTGATGCGCAGCGTGTGATTGTGCAGGTCACCTTCAACGGCTCCGTGACCGTTCCCATGGCGATCGATACCGGCGCTCCTGGACTGATCATTTCTCCAAAGGTTGCCCAGAAGCTCGGGTTGTTCGGGAACGATGGGGGCATGGTATTGACTGCCGCAGGCGGAATCGGCGGGACTGTTCCTGCGATGAGGACGTTTCTAGATACGGTGCAGGTGGGAGGCGCTAAGGACACCTTCATTCCCGCGACGATTATGAATTCGGTCTCTGAGTCGTTCGAAGGGCTCATTGGAATGGTGTTCATGTCCAGGTATTCGTTCAAGATCGATTCCCTCAAACAGGTTGTGATTTTTGAAGAGGTACGGCCAGATCCCCACGCTCCAGGCGGCCGTAATGAGCGATGGTGGAGGAGTCAGTTTAAAGAACTTCATGCACTTCGTGATGCATGGATGAAACACTCACTTGACAGTCAGCCAGGAGAGTTCGCCGACAGCCAAGTGAAAGAAGCAGAGAAGCTCCTCAGCAAACTTGAACGGCATGCCAGCCTGTATTCCGTGCCTCAAGCCTGGCGATAATAGTGCTCAGGCTGCCACCATCGCTCACCCCGATTGAACTCCTTCACGTAGTCCCTGAGCGTAAGAGAGAGGTCGGGTGCCTATCTCGATATAGGCGCGTTATCGTGGAGTTGTGCCAGAACTTGCCGATGAGTCAGAGAACATGCCAGGCTCAACGAGCGTTCCTGCATTGGTGAACGGCAATCGCCCTTCCGTACCATGCAGCACGCCTTTGATATCGTACGTCAGTTCCTGTTTCTGCGAGAACTGGAGCAGCTGGCGCATGATGTCGAGGGTCGAGGTACTGGTCTCGATCGTCATCACGGCATCGCCCAACCGGGGGATCGTCATCTCCTTGCTCGCCAGGCCACGGGCCAGACGTTTCCCGTTCAGATTCAATGTGAAGTCGATGCCAGTCAGGTGATAGTCGAAATCATTGGGGTTGCGGACTCGAAGATCTACACGGAGCCGTTGTTCGAACATCGTTGCGTCCAATGGCGTGACATTGGTGACCAGCACCTCCGGGGGCTCACCCTTTATGAACCAGGAGGCGCAGCCGGGAAGTAGCAGGGTGAGGACGATTACGCACAAGGAAGTTCGGTGTAGTCGCATGGGCGGCAACATCATAACAAGAACATTTACGGGAAAGCGACGCGCATGCCAGCATGGGGCTCGTGCATCGATGAATTGAGGCGGATCTGACCCCCAGGGTTTGTGTGCTCATTCGCAGCATGATTAAGAACCATTTCAAGATTCCCCCCATAGACTAAGATGACCGATCTCGGATCTGATCAGAGCATCCTGCTAGTAGCAATTTGGATTAGACGGCCAACTCCCTGGAGGAGGCAGACAGTTCGTGGGACGTGGCGGAGGGAGTCTGGCCGGGCCCTCCGGTCGTGGCTTCTTTTCATAGTGGGAGCCGTTCGCCAGCGCCTCATCAACCATTGCTTCGATTTCTGTCTCGGTCAACTCGGGGTGTTCCTGTCGAAACTTGCTCTCAAGGACTGGGCGGGTGGTCGCAATATAGCGTTCACGAGACAGTCGGAGCCCCTCGCGAGCCTGGTCATACCGTGCTTTGCGTTCTTTGGTCCACTCACTTCCTATATGGTCGGAAGTGGCAGTGGTTCTGGAATCAGGATCCATCCCCTGTTCGAGGCGAGATTCGGCACATCCAGTGAGCAGCGTGAACATCAAAATCAGCACGAATCGCATGACGCAGCCTCGTGGGAAATTTTGTACTCAACATTAGGACTGACGATCCAGTGTAGTCAGCTCAAGCACTCTTCAGCAACAGTCCCCCCTCTCTCAACGCGGGAAATTATCAGACGATTGCGTATATCAGCGACGCAGTTATATCGGCTACTCGATCAGACCAGCTACCGCAAGTCAGTGGATCAGCTCCTCTCGCTATTACATGTGCTGGTTTGTGATGTTGATCTACTTGTCAAAGGCAAAAGTTCATGTGGAAAGGCAGCTTAGCAAGCACCTGCTGCCAGCACTCGCTGTGTTCAGGGTTTCTCAAGCAGGCAGGGGAACCAGGAATCAGTTTCTGTCACTCTGAGCAGTTCCTTAAACGAAGGAGTAAGTTATGCGTTATTCTCATGCTACGGCAATCGCCCTCACAATGCTGATCGCGGTATCGGCACAGGCCCAACAGACGGACCCTCATAAACTCAGGGATATGCTGACTGGGGACTCCAAAGGTTCAGCTGCGAGCAATCCGCAGTGCAAACTTTTCACACCGACCGAGGTTGCCACCTATGTTGGTGTGCCGGTTGGCCCTGGGGAGAATGCGGCCGGCGGCTCGGGGTGCAGCTGGCACGACTCAGACTACGAAGCGTCTGTAACTGTAACGGTTGTCCCTCCGAACTACTTCCCGGAGCCCAAGCTTGTGAAGGGGTTCAAACGCTTGCCCGACGTTGGGAGCAGGGGCTGGGTGGCGCCGGACGATGGCTGGTCGGCCGGAGCCCTCGTTCAGGATGTGGCGATCGTGGTGGGGATTTCAGGGAAGACGGCGACCGAGCCTTCGGCGGTCAGGTTGCTTCAAGAGGTAATCAAACGCCGGGCAAGGTAGCCTCTCCATAATAATCAGATTCGCGATCCTGCTGACTGGTTTGATGGTTGCCTGTAACGTGGCTGCGCCATCAGCGATAGATTTGACGCTCGCTGAGAAATGGGGGAACGCGAAAGTCATCCGTTGCCACGTTCTCGGCAGTTTTGAGAACGATACGACGTTGGTTGTCAACGAAGCCACGAATGGCTATGCACCGGTTAAAGACTGGCTGGAGCTCACATTCGACTTTGATCCACGGAAAGCAAGGTGCTTGGGACACCGACCTATAGAGATTTCCCCAAGTGAAATTGGCTTGCTCGGGAACGGAGCAGAGGGCTGTACCCGCGGACGATTATCCAAAAGCACGAAGAATGTACCATGCGTGAGCCTCAAGGAAGGCGTGTCGGTCTATCTCGAAACTGTCGGGCGCAAGAACTATCCCGCTGCGCAGATGACGGTAGCGTGCACGGGAGGGAACAAGACGGTGATTGCCAAGCAGCGCACTGAGCATATCAATCTGATCATTCCTGGTGTCATGCTGCCCACGATGGGACCTGAGGCAAATAGTGAGAATGTGCACGTTTCCCCAGAACGCGATTCAATCACGGTCAAGAACGGCAGCTGGACATTTGTCTTTAAGTCATCCCTCGTGCGCAAGGTCACGGTTTCTTTGGGTGAGACTGTCATGTAGGCCATCCTGAATCAACGTGATCCGAAGCTCTGAAGCACCGTTGCCTGGACTCTGACTTCAGCCGTCGCTTGACTTCTCAGTACCTGTACGATCCGGGTCACTCGCACCCGCTCCCCAGATGCCTCAGCCCTAGCCGGAATGTATCGTCCCTCGGAGGCCAGAGGGATAGAGCTCACTTACCTTCAAGGATATTGGAAGGGCCAGATCTCTCCGGAACCACATAGCTGTATCCCAATGACAAAGGGCATGGGTTTGCCTATACTTTTTGGGCTGACAATGTTCCGATGCAATCTCTGAGGGAATAAACGAGTGACAGTCTGTCGGGGAGTTTCAGTCGACGCCGTTTCACGCCGCGGCTGACCTCCCGCATTGGCGATAGCGGAGGGCACCATGTTTGGCATCTTCAAGACCGCAACGTTTGAGGATGGTCGCCTTGGCGTACTGACGAGGTCGCGCGGTTGTTGGCGAGGAAGTATCACGCTCGGTCAGCACGGGACGGTCGAGTTGAATGTATCCGGAGGGCGTGAGTCACCGGACGCCGAGGGCTTGGCCTTGGCGCATGAGTTGCCTGCTCGGTATGAGGCTCTGTGTCCAGCGATTCAAGCCGGTCTCTTCACGCACTATGAGCCGTATCGGGAGGAAGCCGATTCGGCTGGAGAGCATACAGAGTTGTTTGAGTCAGTTACGAAGATTCAGCAGGCTGAGGATGTGTGGCCTCATGTCGTTGTCCGGTGGGTTCGCATCGAGTTGTTGAAAGGCGCCCCTCGGGATGGCCAAACTATTGAGATCGCGTATCGTGTCGCATGGGACGAGGAGCACACCGTCGGCGCACGCATTCAGGATTGGAACCTGTGGGAATTGTGCGGCAGTGTGGTGTAAGGTCTACCCTTGTCAGGATCGCGAGGCACCACTCTCTGAGGACAAAGGCGACAGATCGGCTGCCCTAGGAAACAACAGGTCTGGACGAGCATTCCCCCTGACGGTGTCAACGTATACTCCACTGAATCTCTGCGAGGAAGACTATACATGAAGCCATTCAACCGAACCCAAGACAACCCGTGGAGCCTTAAGACCGCGCCGGGTACGTCGGAGTTTACGATGCACACGGACAATAAGGACGGTCTAGTCATCCTCGTCTGCACGGTTGGGAAGACTGTGCTCCACTACGACGCACGCTGCATCCAGGATCTCCATGCGATGCTCGGGGCACATGGAGACTGGATGGAGCTAGGCGGAACCGACGAGCAAAAGCCTGCGAAGGAAGGTACTGTTGAGGCATGGGGGCGTTCTTCCAAAAATCCCATCGGTGGCTGGTATGGCTTGAAGAAGGGCCTGCGCGGACGTTTTGGCGTCTACATCCCGCCGCTGATGGAGGCGCTCGGACTGTGCGAGCTCGAGCACAATGCCAAGAACAACCGCATTCGTGCCAAGTAAGTCACCGAACAACCTACTGCAGCTGAATCGAGCTGTTCGTATGACTCGGAAGCTCTCAGCCCTTATTAGCCTCCGCAATCTTGGACCTACCATCGTCCGACGACTGGCGGAGGTGGGCGTTCACACCAAGCGGGATTTGCAGCGTTTCGGAGCAGTCGTGATTTACCGGCACATTCGCGCTGCTCGTCCTGGTTGCACGGTTCCCTTGTGCTACTACCTGTATTCGCTTCAGGGAGCGCTGAATCGTCACCGACCTTGATACAAGATCCAAGACTTGATCCTATAGCGTACGAGCTGCTCTCAACTCATCCTTACAACCGATAGGAGATACCAATGCGATACGCGAGCCTCGTTGTTCTGTTTCTTGCCGTCACTAGTGCGGTTGCGGCGGAGGTTCACACACAGGAAGACGCCAAGAAATTGGCTGATGAATTGAGCGGCAATGTGCCAGGTAAGGCCGCTAGCAATCCAGTCTGCAATTTATTCCGCCAGGCGGAGATTGCCAAATATCTTGGTGTCGCCATCGGACCAGGCGAGAACCGGAATGTGCCCAATGGAATTGGCTGCTCGTGGACGACGAAGGACTACGAATCGTGGGTGGGAATCTCGACGTACAATGTCGCCTTACCAGGTTTACCTAAGGGAGCTAGGCCACTGTCTACCGTTGGCGCAAACGGCTACCTGCTCCGCCACGTGGACAGCTGGGAAACCGGTGCCGATGATGGCAATCAGGGCATCGTGGTACAGGTCTATGGAGAGACTGCCACCGAGGCAGCCGCCACGTCGATCTTGCAGGAAACGATCAAGCGGCGGAGACGTTAACAAGCGCTACGCAGTGAGCCATCCGTATGGAGCGCCACTGATTAGATAAAGATAGGTATTAGGTTCTCGTCTCATCTCGTACATCCAGTGAGTCATGAGGTGTAGGGGGCACGTCTTGTTCTGTGTGTGTCGGTAAGCCGGGACTTGAGGGAGAGAGCCCCGTTCTTTTAGAAAAGGTCGTCATACGGCGACTCTACGAGGCAACGATGGCTCTCGGATTGCTGGGCAGCGCTGGCATTCATCTCCATATTGTCTCCTCTTGTGTTCCCATCTCGTCCGCGCTACTCTCGGCCTCCAGCCGGTACAGTAAGTTCACCGAAAACAGACAACGTTCATTGCGGGCGAATCGTGGGGATATGTCTACATTAAGGAGGTGTGCATGCGTAGTTGTTGGGAACGGAATACCGATCGCTTGGCGGATCGACCCTGGGCTGTATTAGGGAGTCTCACGGCCCTGCTTTTGATGCTCCCGGGGGCCGGGGCTGCAGAAGAGTATGAGGTTTGGCTCAGTGACCAGGCGAATACTCAGGGGATCACAACGGAGAATCCCAATGGAACGCATGGCGGGAAGATCCGTATCTATGAAGGCAGCGATCTGGAACAGAATCCGCCGATCAACAGTCCAACCGTTCTTGACGTCACAGCTGACCTGTTTCCAACCGCCCTTGCGACGACCGGGGCGCATGTAGCACGAATCCATGGAGTCTTGCCCAGCCCTGACCATGTGTATATGGCGCTGAACTTTGTGGCAAGCGGCCATCTCGGCATTGTCGACGGACGGACGAAGAAACCAGTCTGTCTCTTCCGCACCACCGGCACCTCGACCGGACGTCAGAACCATATGAGTTTTTGGACACCGGATGGGCAGCACATCATTGTTGCGAACCAGAATGGTCGTATCCTCGAACGCGTGGATGTTGTTCGCGATGAAGAAGGCGTTCCCGAGCGGTTTACCTTCAATGGCGCAGCAAGTCTGGATTTGGTTGGAGGCCCGGGGCGGGTTCTTGGTCAGCCGGTGGCGGTGGATGCCGATGAAACGGATAGTATTTCATGCCAGGTTACCGGACTTGTTGCGGATGGACAGCCCATGACGACGCCGACAGGCGCGGCCAAGCAGGCCCCAGGAATTCGTGTCGCCAATGCTCCTATCTGTCCGGTTCCAACCAGTACCGGCCGACATGCCTTTGTGACCCTTGGTGGAGGGGGCATGTTTGTGGTGGACATCACGGCAAGTCCCATGGCGATTGTTGCAGAATATGATCTCTCGGTGGTACGTGCCGCTGGGTGTGGGGGAGCAGAAGGTGATGGGTTCATGCATCTCAACACTGGCACGTCCGGACAAAACGTATCCGAATTTTCACTCTATCGGTTTGCCTTGGATTACCCAGTCGCTCCAGCGTTCAATACGCCGAATACACCGGAGCCTGTCGCGGTGTGGCAGGATAAGGACAACGGGAAAATCGCTGGAAATCACATGCCGGCTGGAACTAATCGCGATGCAC
This sequence comes from Nitrospira sp. UBA5698, assembly GCA_002420115.1. GTDB lineage: Bacteria > Nitrospirota > Nitrospiria > Nitrospirales > Nitrospiraceae > Nitrospira_D. The sequence goes on along the minus strand of DIHK01000047.1, from coordinate 41,671 downwards.
ACGGAGTGGTCATTGTGCGAAATCCTGAATCCGGCGCAGCTGGGTATCTCCATCAAATGGATCGCATTCGAAACAACGTGGAGGTATTTAAGCTCTCTCCTCCATGGAATGATCTGAACAAACGATATGAAGGAACCTACAGTCTCACGGCGAGCGGGGTCTGTGGGAGGACAGTCGGGGCAACGCGAACGAATGATCCGACTCCCGATTTAGGCGATCTCTCGCCCAGCACTGGTCAGACTGGGGGACGTATCTATGTGGCATTGCGCGGGCCCTTCCCTCTCACCATCAGCCATGCCGCAGATGGGAGTTGTCCCGGACTCGGTATTATCGATTTGTCTTCGAATCGTCGGTCAGGGAGTCTTACGGCGGTGATGGAGACGACCGTATTGAATGCCGATGGATCACGGAACTTGAGCGATCCTCATGCGGCGATTGTGCGAAAGAAAAATCGGTAAACTAGAGGGATGTTGTCCGAGATGATCACACTACAGCCGTCGTACGAGCCGGAGTGGTAAACCACGATCTCGCCCTGTATTGCCTGGACTCTAAGGTCAGCGGAGGATCCATCATGCTGTGCTTAGTGTGACCTCTACGATCCGATCTATGTCGGCAATGGGAACGGGACGGTACCGGCCGGTGCCGTCCCGTTCCTGACTCGTGCTGCGACGGTGGCAATTATTCTGGAAAGATGCACCAGGGAAGTCCATTTCCCTGTCGGAAAGGGCCTCGGTGGTGAGTAGAACAGAAGGAGCATCCTAATGCGTGCAGTCAGTCGACGAATGGCGGATTTGGCTCAATCGGAGATTCGAGCCATGACTCAGGCCTGCGCTAATGCAAAGGGCCTCAATATGGCGCAGGGGGTCTGTGATACGCCGGTTCCTCCGATCGTGCTCGAAGGGGCTGAGCGGGCGATTCGTGATGGCTACAACGTCTATACACGTTTCGATGGCTTGCCGGAGCTCCGGCAAGCGATTGCCGAGAAGCTCGAACGGTATAACCGAATACAGGCTAGCCCCGAAAGCGACATTACCGTCAGTGCCGGTGCGACGGGAGCCTTCCATTCTGCCTGTGCCGCTCTACTGAATCCCGGTGACGAGGTCATTTTGTTTGAGCCGTACTACCAATACCATATCAATGCGCTTGTGGCGGTTGAAGCGATTCCGGTCGCGGTTTCGATGCAACCTCCCACCTGGTCCTATTCCCTGGCCCAACTGGAAGAGGTCGTGACACCACGAACAAAAGCCATCATCGTCAATTCACCAGGGAACCCTTCTGGTAAGGTCTACAGCCAGTCCGAATTAGAGGCCCTGGCTGAATTTTCCTGCCGGCATGACCTCTTTGTCCTGACGGACGAGATCTACGAATACTTTCTCTACGACGGACGCCGTCATATCAGTATGGCTTCGTTGCCGGAGATGGCGGAGCGAACGATCACGATCGGCGGGTACTCCAAAACGTTCAGTGTGACGGGGTGGCGGATCGGGTACAGCGTTGCATCCCGACGGTGGGCACAAGCCATCGGGGCCATGAACGATTTACTTTACGTGTGTGCTCCTGCACCGTTGCAGATGGGTGTTGCGCGAGGGATCCGTGAACTGCCGGATAGTTTCTATGCGCAGCTACGGCAGGACTATCAGGGAAAGCGTGAAAAGTTCTGCCGTGCACTCACTCAAGCCGGAATCACTCCATCCATCCCGCAGGGCGCCTATTATGTCCTCGCGAATGTCTCCCATCTATCGGGTCAGACGGGGAAAGCCCGAGCGATGTCTCTCTTAGACAAAACCGGGGTCGCCGGCGTGCCGGGGGAAGCCTTTTTTACGAGCAAGGTTGGGGCTGACTTTATCCGATTCAGTTACGCCAAGACCGATCAGGATCTAGAGGAGGCTTGTCGGAGACTGACACAGGCGAGGATGTAACGACTCGGGGTAGTGCAATGCGACTCGGGCTCTAGTCGTTCGTTTCCTCGATCCCGAGTATCGAGTTTCATGTTCCAAGTTTCACGCTTCGACTCCATGGTGTCGGAAGACCTGAAACATCAAACCTGGAACTTGAAACCGTGGGCTAAGGCGCTTCACGATGTGCGCGTTGCAGACTTGAGGTTCGCCAACTCTCGACCGAGTGAAGGAGGACAGCAAGGGCTTGTGGCGATGATTCCACGGTAGCGTGGAGTTGGTCGGTTGAACGTCAGGGCCTGTCCGCTTCCATCAGTAATCGTTCCGCCGGCTTCCTCGATCAACAGGACTCCAGCCGCGACGTCCCACTCATTTTCCGGTTCAAAGGTGGCTACCGCATCGATGCGGCTGCATGCCATCAGAGCAAGGCACCAGGCAATGGAGAGCATCGGACGATGCTGAGCGGATGAATCTAGTGCCGCAAAGCGACCGATCTGCTGTTCCCATGGACCCAGCGCAATTATCGGCAGTTGTCTGGCGTTCATCTGCTGCGAATCTACCGATTCGTGGTTCAGCCGAAGTCCTTCACCTCGGATGGCACTGAAGAGTTCGTTGGTCGAAGGGTTATAGATGGCGGCCACGATGGGAAGACCCTGCTCAATGAGGGCGACGGAAATGCAAAACTCCGGGACTCTATTGATGAAGGCTTTGGTCCCATCGATCGGATCGACCACCCAGACTCGATCTTTCTGCAGTCGCCCGGCATCATCCGGGGATTCTTCCGATAGCCATCCGTCCTGAGGAAATGCGGAGCGCAGGTGTGTGTGAAGAATATCGTTGACCGCAAGGTCTGCTGATGTGACCGGAGACTGATCTGGTTTTGTGATCGTCTTGAATCCATCCCTAGCCAACCGCAAGGCTTCTGACCCAGCGGCTCTCATCGCGTCTTCAAGTCGGTTGAGCTCATGCGATAATTTCATGAGCCCAGAGTACCAGGCCTATTGCCGAATGAAAAGGAATGTGTCGGTTCTCGGCTTGACCTTCCGCAAGAATCTGCGTACAAGCTCGCTACGATGAAGTTGGTCCAGAAGCGTTCGAAGAAGACCGGTCTCTCCCCCGGGACTCTCATTCACATTGGTGAGACCCGCACGGATTCTGTGACCGTGACTCGCTTCAACTATGCGGGTACGCACTGTGACGAGCAGGTCGTAACGGACATGGAGGCCCTTCAACCGCCGGCGGATGAGACGGTGACCTGGGTCAATGTCGGCGGCGTCCACAAGGTTGAGGTGTTGGAAGGATTCGGCAAATGCTTTGGCCTCCACCCGCTTTTATTGGAAGACATCGCCAATACCGATCAACGTCCCAAACTGGACGACTACGAGGGCTATTTATTTCTTGTGATGAAGATGCTGACGACCTCTGATCGCGGAGATATTCTGGTTGAGCAGGTCAGTTTTGTTCTTGGGCGGAATTATGTGCTCTCGTTTCAGGAGAACGGGACGGATGTGTTCGGGGCTGTTCGAGATCGCCTGAAAGGCGGTAAGGGGCGCCTGCGGCAAAATGGCTCGGACTATCTCATCTATGCGCTGATCGATGCCGTGGTCGACCAGTATTTTGCCGTGCTCGAAATGCTTGGTGAACGCATTGAATCGCTTCAAGAACGGGTGATGGCCGATCCGAAACCGGAGACTCTCCAAAATATCCATGCACTGAAACGGCAGTTGCTCTTCGTTCGTCGCGCGGTGTGGCCGTTACGGGAAGCGATCAACAATCTCTCCCGCTCGGAATGCCCGTTCCTGCATGAGCCGACGAAGCTGTTTTTCCGGGATGTCTATGACCATGTGGTCCAGATTGTAGATACGATTGAGACCCTGCGTGAAATGGTTTCAGCCAGTCTCGACATCTATCTGTCCAGTGTGAGCTATCGCCTCAATGCCGTCATGCGGGTACTGACGGTGATCACGACGATCTTTATGCCGCTCAGTTTCATCGCCGGCATCTATGGGATGAATTTTGAGCACATGCCGGAGTTGAAATGGGTATGGGGCTATCCCATGGCCCTCGGCATTATGGCTGTCGTCGCCGCGATTATGTTGATTGGGTTCCGTCTGAAGAATTGGCTGTAAGCGGTGAAGCTCGGCTACTCTTGAACTTCCACCTTATCGACAAAATAGGTCGTGTCCCCGAAGCAGGTGGTGGGGATATAGCGATATTCCTTGTAATGTAAGATGACGCGCTTTCCCATCATCTCGTTCAATTGATCGGCGACTTTGTCGTCCCAGATTGTAAATTGCCACAGGACCGGTGCTGTACCCGGCACCGTGGTCATGGCCAGCTCTCCTTCATGTGTTTTACACACCCATCCCTTCGAGGAAAATTTTTGGATGTACCCGGCTCGGTTTCCATCGGAATACGTCCAGTTGAACACGACGATGAGATAGGCCGCACCGAGAAACACGAGGATAGTCAATAATACTTTCACTGCTTTCACCAGATGTCCCCCTCGTTACGCGTGAAGGTCGCCGAAGAGCCAGGGGGCCTCAGTCTTTCGACGAGTCTCATAAGCTGAGATGGCCTGCTCGTGTTGGAGCGTCAAACCGATCGAATCAAGGCCTCGGTAGAGACAATCCTTACGGAAGGGATCGATCTCAAACCGATAGACTGTTTTCTCCGGCGTTGTCACCGTCTGGTTGGCGAGATCGACGGTGAGCCGGTATCCCTCGATCTCAACGGCATGCTTCATGAGCGCCAGCACTTCGTCTGCGTTCAGCACCACGGGAAGAATGCCGTTTTGAAAGCAGTTGTTGTAAAAAATGTCGGCAAAACTTGGAGCAATGACGCAACGGAACCCTTGGTCCAACAGGGCCCAGGGTGCATGTTCTCGAGATGAGCCGCATCCAAAATTATCGCGCGTCAATAAGATGGAGGCAGCGTGATAGCGAGGCTGATTCAAGAAAAAGTCAGGATCCGGTGATCCATCCTTTTTCTTTCTCCAGTCAAAAAAGAGACCTTCGCGGAGCCCGGTCCGTTTAATCGTCTTTAAAAATTGCTTCGGAATAATTTGGTCGGTGTCCACATTGATTTGATCCAATGGGGCCACGAGACCATTGAGAGTGGTAAACGGTTCCATAAACGACCTCAGCTCCAATGTCGAATATCAACGAAGTGCCCTTCGATGGCCGCCGCCACTGCCATGGCAGGGGAGACCAAGTGAGTTCTTCCGCCCGCGCCTTGGCGTCCCTCGAAGTTGCGATTGCTTGTGGAAGCACAACGTTCTCCGGGTTGCAGGACATCGGCATTCATCGCCAGGCACATGCTGCACCCGGCCTCTCTCCATTCAAATCCCGCATCACGAAACACGCGATCAAGTCCCTCCGCTTCGGCCTGTTGTTTGACGAGTCCGGACCCTGGGACGACCATGGCATGCACGGATGTCGCTACCTTCCGACCTTTGGCCAGGCTGGCTGCCAACCGTAAGTCTTCAATGCGTGAGTTGGTGCAGGACCCAATGAAGACCTTGTCGACCTTGATCTCGGTGATCGGCGTATTAGGAGACAACCCCATGTAGCTCAATGCGCGTTCCGTTGCACTCTTAGTTTTAGCATCCACGATCGTTTGCGGGTCCGGAACCTTTTGGTCCACACCTAACACCATTCCCGGGCTCGTTCCCCAACTGACTTGAGGTGCGATGTCTTCTGCCCGCAGAGTTACGACGGCATCGTAGATGGCGTCCGGATCGGTCTTGAGCGACTGCCATACCTGAACAGCCCGTTCGAATAAGTCTCCAGTTGGACTCAGTGGGCGTCCCTTTACATAGGCGATCGTCTTGTCATCGGGGGCTACCAGCCCAGCACGGGCCCCGCCCTCGATCGACATGTTGCAGAGGGTCATGCGCCCCTCCATGCTCAGTGCGCGAATCGCCGACCCTGTGTATTCGATGACGTACCCGGTGCCACCAGCTGTTCCAATCTTTCCGATAATCGCCAGAATAATGTCCTTGGCCGAACAACGATCAGAAAGGGACCCTTCAACCCGGACTTCCATCGTTTTGGGCCGTTTCTGCACCAAGCACTGTGTGGCGAGGACATGTTCGACCTCGCTAGTCCCGATGCCGAATGCCAAGGCACCAAAGGCTCCATGAGTGGATGTATGAGAATCCCCGCATACGATGGTCGTTCCCGGAAGCGTGAACCCTTGTTCAGGGCCAATGACGTGAACCACGCCTTGTCGGACGTCATCCATGCCGAAGTAGGCAATGCCGAAGTCACGGCAGTTTTCCTCAAGGGTTTGAATCTGCTTTGCGCTGATGAGATCGGCAATCGGCAGTTTCCTGTCGGTCGTGGGGACATTGTGATCCGGTACCGCGAGTGTGGCGGCGGGACGGCGTGGGCGCCGACCGGCAAGCTTCAACCCCTCAAAGGCCTGCGGCGATGTGACTTCATGCACGAGTTGCCGGTCGATGTACAGAAGGGTGGTCCCATCCGGTTCCGCTCGAACAACATGCGACTCCCAAATTTTGTCGAACAGTGTCTTGCCCGCCATCAGTGCTCCTGCTGTATTAAAGTGAGGCCCCATTATACAGAGAAGGCCCATGGTCTTGACAAGGTGTCTCTACCGCTTGCCCTACACCGCATGTCGTGATACCACCAGGCTCATGAAGACTGCACCGTGGAACGAACCGCGCATTGTGGAGTGGAGTCAGTTATTGCTGGACAGCTATCAGCGCTGGATTGGACACAAGTTGATCGAGCGGACCGGAGATGCGGCGGCGCAGGCGCAGAGATTGTTTGAAGTCTCCTTTGTCGTGGTGTCGCATGGTGTCGAGCCTGATCCGGTCTTGAACTATGGCAATCAAGTGGCACTGGACCTGTGGGAAGTCTCCTGGGAACGATTCACGATGACTCCCTCGCGGCTCACGGCTGAGGCCGATAACCTGGCAGAACGAGAGCGGATGTTGGCGCAGGCGCGAGCCCAAGGCTTCTATGACGGCTATCGCGGAGTGCGGATTTCTTCATCGGGCCGTCGGTTTGTGGTTGAGAAGGCCGTGATTTGGACGGTGGTTGATGTGGCTGAGCGTCCGCTTGGCCAGGCAGCGACATTTTCAGTGTGGAAACACGTGAGCGGATCGTGACGAGCCATCCCCTCTCCCACCGATCTGGCTGGTAGGGAATCAGCAACTTGGGTATCACAGGAATTGACGAGCTGTGTTGGCGGGCAGATCTTGAACGATAGACGAAAGCCTGAGAGGTCAGGTCCACAGTTCGAGCGGACCATGGGTGGCGATGCCATGGAGCAGGTCTTGTGTCGAAAGAATACCGACGAGACGACGGTTCTGATCGAGAATCGGAACCGCATGGATCCGTTCCTCCAGCATGACTCGGGCTATTTCACGGATCTCTGTTGTAGGGGTTGCCGAAATCACTCGTGAGGTCATGACCTCGGCAACGTGCTTGTGAGAAGCTTGTCGCGTATCCTCCGATGTGATCAATTCAGGCACATGCCGGAGGAGATCTTGATACGAGAGCATCCCTACGAGCGTGCCATGTAATGACGTGATGGGGAGGTGGTGGAATCCTTTGTGAGACATGATCGTCCATGCCTCAAGTAACCGACTGTCAGATGGAAGCGAGAGCACCGGTGTCGTCATCAAGTCTCGGGCCAGGACCGCCGGCGTGGGATGTGATCGATCGGGCCCCTGTTGCCGGTAGGCCGTCTGTGCAACCAAGGCGGGGTGATGCAACGTCGATGACGGTTGGCCATGATGCTCCCGATCTGCCGCAGCCTCCGTACGGTTGTATCGTGGGGTCACGAGCTTGGCCGGATAGACTTCCGCAACCCCGTTGACCGCCACAATAATGGGCATGCTGTCGCTCCTTAGCTGTTGTATCGGCGACTTGATGAAATACTTAAGCAAGCAAGAGGGGTCGTTTGATCTCTCGCGCTGAGCCTGGCTGTGGGTTGGCAATAGAATGAGGTCTTTCGATCGAGGCGTTCTGTGAAACAGAGCCAATTCTGGTACGACGGCCGATATCCATGGCACGCGCGAACGGCACAGCCACAATCTTGTGCCTTGGAGGGCAAGTTATCCTTCCGATAGTGTCTCTCAGCTTGGTTGCTTCCGTTTTCGCCCCTATGCTATAAGAACCCCCGTATCATTTGGAATTTCTCAAGTGTTGATAGTCGGCTCAACGACCATGGAAGAAGGGTGTTCAGTACCAAACGCCTGCATGTCCTCCAGAGTGTGGCATCATACAGACTAAGTCACGAGCTTCTATATTCATCTCTTCTTTTCTCGCAAGGGGGGTAGTCATGGGCAAGTCATTATTGGTGGGCTTTCTCGGCCTGGGGATGGTGTTGGCCGGCACATCGAATTTGTATGCACTTCAAGCGGGCGGTGTCGAAACAGGCGATCTGGAAACCGGCTCCGTCGTCGGGCAGCCGTTTAAAGAGCTCACCGTTGATGCCTCGTTCTTCGCACTCGAAATTGGTGACACGAAGGTTTGGTATCCTCCCGTGACCGTTATCGATTTTAAGGCGCGTCCGGGTGCCCCTGTTCTCTTAAAGGTGACGAACAAGGCAACGGCTGAACATGGATTCCAGCTCACTGCGGCGGTGAATCAATCGGCACCGACTGTCTTGCATACCAAGATCGTGCTCAAACCAGGCGAAACACAGTACATCGGTATTCCCACCAGCGATTTGTTTTATGCCGCAGGGAACGTACTGGAGTATCGGTGTCACCTGCATCCGGGACATGTCGGCGGCAAGTTGCTCATGCTGAAATAGTCGCGGGCAACGAAGAGAGAACATCTCATCGCAGATTCACGGCCTCAAGGAAATCTTCCTTGAGGCCGTTGTGTTTTTTGGGCGGTTTAAAAAGAGAATCTTGAAGCGTCCGGGTTCGACAAAAATTAGAAGGCCTTGGCTCTGAAGAGAACCAAGGCCTTCCTGTACCAACAGAAATAGAGATTGAGTTAGTTTCTGACGCCGCTCCACACTTTGGCGGGATCGATTCCTTTATCAGGGTTCAATGTCTTTGCTCTTTCCAGGAGGACGTCCGTCGTCTCCGGATAGAGAGGGTCAGAGATGCAGCAATTATCGACCGGACATACAGCCGCGCATTGAGGTTCGTCGAAATGGCCGACACACTCAGTGCATCGGTCATGGGCGATGACATAAATATTATCGCCGACTCCTTGTCCATCACCGACGTGGTTTCCTTTTGACTCGGCATCGCTTCTCGTTTCGAAAATTGCTTCGTTGGGACATTCCGGTAGGCATGCCCCGCAAGAGATACATTCGTCCGTAATCAGTAGAGCCATGACCCAAGCCTCCTTCTCAGTCCCAAGGGCTTCAACAATATTGACAAGTTCCCACGTCCACCACCATAGTAGTGCCCGATTTGAGGATTGGCGGCGTGAGAAGGCATTCTATTCTGTGCTTCTTTTCCAAGTCAACGGAACGAGTTCCAGCCAGAAGGCCTAGGGCAGTTCTACGCATGGGTCGTTGGGCCCAGCATGTGAAAAAATAACGTCGGCACTCTTCTCCAAATGTCCGGTAATCACAACCAAGCGAGTGATCGAGAACAGAAAAAGAAGCGGATCATCATGATGATCCTGCTGGCGTTGCTGTTGATGAGCGCCTCGGTGTTTCTCGTTGAACGCAAAGAATCAAGTGTGATTGTGGTGACCTTTCCAAGTGGCGTCGAATTGGAGGCCGAGGTGGCCGATACTCCTGAGAAGCTTCTCTTCGGCCTGGCTTTTCGCGAGGCATTACCGGCGAACGGGGGCATGTTGTACATCTTTGAAGAAAATGGTCTTCATCGGGTCACGACGCGGGAGTACCGATTTCCTATCGACGTGTTGTGGGTCGATGAGAGTCATCACGTTGTGCATCTGCTTGAGCAGGTGGAACCCTGCGCCAAAGATCCATGTCCGCTGTTTGGGCCGCCGCCCGAAGCGGCTCGCTATGTGATACAGGCGGAATCTGGGTTCATTAAAAAATCAGGCGTGGCCAAAAACGACGAACTCAAATATGCCCTTCGCCTATAGGCCTTGCGGCACACCAAGGGGATACATATGATGGATGGGTTTCAAAAAGTCGCTCAAGTTGAAGACGTACCTCCAGGACAGTCGAAGATCGTCAAAGTCAATGATCGACCGATCGCCCTGTTCAACATCGACGGGAAGTTTTATGCCATTCACAATAGCTGCCCTCACGAAGGGGGGCCTCTTATCGAAGGCCGGCTCAAGGGCTACGTCATTGCCTGTCCGTGGCACGACCTTGCGTTCGATGTCCGAAACGGACAAGGTACGGATGGGGGTGGGTATTGCGTAGGCAGTTACGAGGTGCGGGTAGAGGGAGCCGAGATCATGATCGGTCCGCGAAGGAAATCATGAGCAGCTCCAAGAGCACGCGCGTAGCCGTGAAGAACGTGCAGAGGGTACTGGTGTGAATAGAGTTGGTGCCGAACCTGTGTCGATCTGTGAGGCCGGAGATTCCCGCAAAGTCGTGGTTGATCAACCCTTTATTCTTCAATTATGGGAAGATCGGACGAGAGGTGAACAGTGGGTCGCCTCCTATGACACCAAGGGACTCGCTCTCCTCGGCGACGACTTTCTCCGCATCGCCAGTAATAACGCCGTCGACAACGGCCAGCGAATCTTTGAGTTTAAGGCCGTGCAGCCGGGTGTCTATCACGTCGTGTTCGAAAAACGCATGGGGTGGAAATTCACCTCGGAAGATCGCCGGCTCTTCACGATAGAGGCGCAGCCACTCGCCGGGAATTAAAGCTATGTCAGACATTGCCTTTATCAATGGGCGGTTCATTCCGTGGCAGGACGCGACGGTTTCCATCGATGACCGCGGATTCCAATTCGGCGATGCAGTCTATGAAGTGATTCGAACGTATCGAGGCACTCCCTTCAAATTGGGTGCGCATCTTGACCGACTTGATCGAAGCGCAACGCAACTCTCCATTCCTCAGCCCTATACCAGAAGACAATGGACGCAATGGATTCACCAGGGACTGAGTCTGGCTGGGTATCAGGATGCCAAGGTCTACATTCAGGTGACGCGAGGAGTGGCTCCCCGCGAGCATGGCTTTCCTTCCGAGAGTCGCCCGACCGTCGTCATGACGATTCGAGCGCTCCACTCGCTCAGTCTGGAAATGCGCCACACCGGCGTAACGGCCTGCACGTGCGAGGATCTACGATGGGGCCGATGTGATATCAAAAGCGTGAATTTGCTGGCCAATGTGCTGGCTCGTGAAGAGGCGAGACGGGCGGGTGTCTTTGAGGCCATTTTGGTGCGAGACGGCCTAGTGATGGAGGGTGCCGTGAGCAACGTGATGGCTGTTCAAGAGGGAGTACTCGTGACGGCTCCTGAAAGCCCGCGTATTCTGTCCGGAGTGACCAGGACGGTCGTACTGCAATTAGCAAGAGAAGAAGAGGTCGTCGTCGAGGAACGATTCATGTCGATCGACTCTCTCTACCGCGCAGACGAGGTGTTTCTCACCGGGACGACGCTCGAAGTGCTTGGAGTCGTTCAGATCGACGGGAAAGTCATTGGCACCGGTCGCCCAGGTCCGGTGACTCAGGCTTTGGCAGCTCGGTGGACGCTACTGACGGGCTAGTCCCCTTGCATTGCTTAGGGGTGCGTGCTATGGTACCGCCTCTGTAAGTGGGCGCACGCCCACTTTTTTGTTTGATCACGTGTCAAAGGGACATGAAGGTTGAGGACGCCGGGGAGTAGTGTGCAGCCGGTTATTGACCGATTGCATGAAGTTATTTCGCCGATTTTATGGACGCTCGGGCTTGAATTGATCGATGTTGTCTGTGTCGGGCGAGGTCCGCGGTCTGTTGTTCGGGTGTTGGTCGACAAACCCGGTGGCGTTACCATCACCGACTGTGAGCAAGCACATAAGGCTCTAGGGCCGGCACTCGATGTCGCCGATCCATTCCCTCACGCCTATACGCTTGAAATCTCATCTCCAGGTTTGGATCGCCCGTTCCAGAGGACTCAGGACTATCAACGGGCGATTGGGAAACAGGTGAATCTCAAGCTTCGACAGCCTCTCGAAGGTCAGTGGCGGATTACTGGAGAGCTGAAGCAGGTAGACGAGGCTCTCGTCGTGCTGGAGATCGGTACGCATCGATCTCCTCAGGCGATTCAGCTCAGTCGTGACAGCATTGCAGAAGCAAAACTGGTTGTGAAAATTTAAATACGGGGTAAGGGCGCCGTGGGTGAAAACCGGATGCAGGAGCGTGAGGTATGAACCGAGAACTGATTTCAGTAATTGACGAAATCGGCCGCCAAAAAGGAATCGACAAGGCGCGCGTGATCGGAGCCATCGAATCCGCTCTGCAGACTGCCGCGAAAAAGCGTTTTGGTCAGGCTGAGAACATTCAGGTTGAGATCGATCCGAAAACCGGAGAAATCTCCGTGGTCTCTAAAAAGACGATCGTCGAGACGGTCAGCAATCCCAAAGCCGAGATTTCGTTGAGTGAAGCACGTCAATACGACAGCGAAGCTGAAGTCGGGGATGAGATCGGCTCCCTGATTGAAATGAATGAATTGGGGAGAATTGCCGCCCAAACCGCCAAGCAAGTCATTTTTCAGAAGGTTCGTGAAGCAGAATGGGAGGCGGTTCAGAAGGAATACTCCACGCGGCAGGGGGATTTGGTCACCGGCATCATTCTAGGAATGGAACGCCGCAATTACCTCGTGGATCTCGGGAAGACGGAGGCGATTCTCCCGATACAGGAGCAGATCCCACGTGAAACGTATCGGCGTGGCGATCGGGTGAAAGCCATGCTCTTGGAAGTTCGTCGAACCCCGAAGGATGTGCAAGTGATCGTGTCTCGAAGCCATCCTCAGTTCGTTGCGAAGCTTTTTGAAATTGAAGTGCCTGAGATTATGGAGAAAATTATCGAAATCAAGTCGGTTGTTCGAGAGCCGGGGGATCGCACGAAGATTGCCGTGACATCGCGGGAAAAAGCGGTGGATCCGGTGGGCGCTTGTGTCGGTATTAAAGGGTCCCGTGTGCAAGCGGTCGTCCGTGAGTTGCGTGGTGAAAAGATCGACATCATTACCTGGACGCAGGATCCACGGGTATTTATTGCGGAAGCGTTAAATCCTGCCACGATCGAGAAAGTCGGTATCGACGAGGAGAAGAAATCAGCGCTCGTGGTCGCTGCCGATTCGCAGTTGTCTTTGGCGATTGGCAAGAACGGCCAAAACGTCCGGTTGGCGGCGCGTCTGACGGGATGGAAGATCGACATTATCAGCGCTACGGAGTACGAAAAAGAAAAAGTGGAGCGCGATAAGGAAATTAAAGCGGCGCTGGCGGAAGAGACGGAGGCGCAGCGACTCCAGGAAGAGGCACGTCAAGCGGCGAGGGCGGAAGAGGCAATGAACGAATCGGAGTAGGATACGGAATCGTCTGATGGCAATGCGTGTATACGAACTGGCAAAGAAACTAGGCATCGAAAATCGCGTGCTCATCCCGGAGCTCAAGAAAATGGGTGTGTCGGTGACATCCCATAGCAATGCGCTCGATGATGAGATTGTGGAGAAAGTATTGGGAAAGCTTGCCCCGCAATCAAAAAGCCAGGGAGCAGGAAGTGACGGTGGCTCTCCATCCAAATCTATTCCTGCTGTGGGGCAGAGCAAGGCTTCGGTGGGAAAGAGTCAACCCGTTGAAGAGCCGGCCAAGCCAGATAAACGGCGTATTCTGATCAAGCGTAAGAAGGAAGAGGAGCCTGTAGAGGTCTTCTCGTCGCCACCGACCTTGGAAAGCGAGCGATCAGCTCAGCTTGAACCGTCGGCGACCGCGGATCACCCCATTCTTGAAGAACTCGTCGTTCCCGGCCCAGGCACGGATGAGGTCCGAGAGGAAGTGGCGACCACCCCTCCGGCTGCAGTGGTACCTCCCGTGGTGGCTCCTAAGCCGGAGGACGCTCAGCCCAAGGCGACCACCGTCCCGCCTTCTGTTGTCGCCACGACGGTTGAGTCTGTCCCTGGCCAAAAAAAGAGTATGGCGTTCGAGGCGATCGCAGCCGAAGGACAAAAAGACAAACTCAAGAAAACCCGGAAGACAGGTCGACCCAAAGACGACCAGCAAGATGTCAAGCTCAGGGAGGATGCTGCACGTTGGCAAGATCTTCGGGCCATTCCGGTCCAGCGTCGTGACGACCGATCCAAGCATCTGCACCATAGCGCTCCCTCTGAGGTGACGAAGCCTCGACGAAAAAGCGTCAAAATCACTCCGAGAACGACGGTGAAGGAATTTGCGGAGTTGATCGGTCAGCGTCCGGCGGACATTGTGCGGAAGCTCATGGAGATGGGTCAGATGCTGACCTTTCATCAACCTATGAATCTGGATGCAGCGGCAATGTTGGCTGAAGAGAGCGGCGTCAAGATCGACATTGCCGTTGAAAAAGTAGGGGACGACTTGTTGCAAGATGTACTGGAGACCGGCGGTGAAGAACGACCTGAACCTCGGCCGCCCGTCGTGACGATCATGGGTCATGTCGATCACGGGAAAACATCGCTGCTCGACGCTATTCGTCAAACCAATGTTGCGGAGGGCGAGGCGGGCGGCATCACGCAACATATCGGGGCCTATACGGTTTCGGTGCGAGGTAAGCAGGTCACCTTCTTGGATACGCCTGGCCATGAGGCCTTCACGGCCATGAGAGCCCGTGGGGCTAAGGTCACGGATGTGGTCATTCTGGTCGTTGCCGCAGACGATGGGGTTATGCCTCAAACCATCGAGGCCATCCATCATGCGAAAGCCGCCGGCGTTCCACTCATCGTCGCCATGAACAAGATCGATAAGCCCACCGCCAATCCGGATCGGGTCAAGAATGCACTCTCGGAACATGGGCTCATTTCTGAAGCTTGGGGTGGCGATACGATCATGGTGGAGGTGTCGGCCAAGCAAAAAACAGGTCTGGACACCCTTTTGGAAATGATTCTTTTGCAGGCTGAAGTGCTTGAGCTCAAGGCGGATCCGCATCGGCAAGCGAGAGGGACGGTCGTTGAGGCTAAGATTGAACGAGGGAGAGGGCCGGTCGCTACGGTACTGGTGCAGAATGGGACGTTGCGGGGCGGCGATGCGTATGTCGTGGGCACGTTCAGTGGCCGGGTGCGGGCGCTCATCAATGATCGCGGGGAAAAAGTCCAGCAGGCAGGGCCGTCTATTCCTGTCGAAGTCATCGGCTTACCGGGTGTCCCGTCGGCAGGAGATGTCTTTCATGTCGTCTCGAATGAGCGGGTAGCCAGGGAGATTGCTGAAGAGCGAGCTCAGAAGCGTCGAGCAGCCGAGTTGACCAGCCCGGCGAAGGTTTCGCTTGATGACCTCTTTGCAAAAATCCAAGAAGGTTCGGTGAAGGAGTTAGCGATCGTCATCAAAGCCGATGTGCAGGGATCGTCAGAAGCCT
The DNA here is from genome assembly GCA_002420115.1 of Nitrospira sp. UBA5698. Taxonomy (GTDB): domain Bacteria; phylum Nitrospirota; class Nitrospiria; order Nitrospirales; family Nitrospiraceae; genus Nitrospira_D. The sequence goes on along the minus strand of DIHK01000047.1, from coordinate 26,328 downwards.
TGGCTGGGGCGGTTGAAAAGTTATCGACAGACGCGGTCAAGCTGCGGGTCATTCATAACGCGGTCGGGGGAATCATGGAATCCGATGTCCTGCTCGCGGCAGCGTCGCGGGCGATCATCATCGGTTTCAATATCAGGCCTGAACCGAAGGCCACGGCATTGGCGGAACAGCAAGGAGTCGATGTCCGGCTCTATACGATCATCTATGACGCCATTGCCGACATCAAGGCTGCCATGGAAGGCTTGCTTGAGCCGACACTCAAGGAGCGAGTCCTGGGACGTGCCGAGGTCCGTCAGGTCTTTATGATTCCCAAGGTCGGCGCAGTCGCGGGTGCCTATGTGGTTGACGGCCTCATCTCCCGAACGAGTGCCGGAGTCCGCGTGATTCGCGACAATGTGGTGGTTTATCAAGGCAAGTTTGGCTCATTGAGACGATTCAAAGACGATGTGCGCGAGGTCCAGCAGGGGTACGAGTGTGGGTTGAGCATCGAGAATTTCAATGATGTCAAAGCGGGAGACATTGTCGAAGCGTATACGATCGACAAAATTGCAACGAAGCTCTAGCTGTCGGTCCAGATCACGACGGCGCTGTCTGGTTGTGCTTGGGAAGAGTGCGCTGTAAGGCTCTCTCGCGGAGATTGGCTCGGGTACCAGCCATTTTGTAGGCAGTCATTATGGTGGTGGGGCTCTGTACGGTCGAATTGTTCATCGCGGAGAGCCAATCGTTGAAGGATAAACGGCAGGTCTTGCATGGACTCAAAGAACGGCTCCGAAGCAAATTTAACCTCTCTGTGGCCGAAGTCGATGGCCAGGATCTCTGGCAGAAGGCCGTTCTCGCGATGGCGTGTGTAGCAAGTGAGGGGCGTTTTGTAAGCCAAGTCTTAGAACAGGCGCTGAACCTGATCAAAAGCATGCCGGTTCTCGAGGTGGTTCGTTCGCAACAGGAGTTGCTCTAGATTCGGTCCATGTAGTCGCTGCTGAGGACCGTCATTTTACAATGTCTAAGGCAACCTACAAACGGGCTGATCGAGTTGCCGATCAGATTCGCATGGAAGTGGCCGATATTCTCATGCGAAAAATTAAAGATCCTCGGGTGCATGGCGTCACGGTGACCGATGTCGAACTCACGGGGGATTTGCGTATTGCCTATGTCTTCGTCACGACTATGGAGCGGGACGCGGCTGAGCGCGAAGTCTTTACAGGGCTATCAAAGGCGAGTGGGTTCGTACGGGCTGAGTTAGGACGGCGTCTGTCGCTCCGTTACCTCCCGGACGTGATCTTCAAGAAGGATGTGAGCGGCATACGGGGTAATCGGATCGACCAGTTGTTGGCGGGATTGCACAGTACCGACGGAGAACGGCAACTCCCGGAAGACTCCACTGAGGGATCCAGTATTTCAGGGTCTTGACGCGATGACCAGTGTCACCACGATGCTTGATCAGAGGGTGTCCCAAGAGGGCGTTCTTGTTGTTCACAAAGAAGCCGGATGGACGTCGCACGATGTCGTTGCAAAGGTTCGGGCCCTGCTGAAAGAAAGCAAAGTCGGGCATGCCGGAACATTAGATCCCAGTGCCACAGGCGTTTTGCCGATTCTAGTGGGGCGAGCCACAAGAATTGCTGAATACCTGGTTGATTGGGATAAGGAGTACCGAGCTCAGTTGCGGCTTGGAGAGACGACGGATACGCAGGATGTAACCGGTCGGCTGTTGGCCAGGAGTGACCCACGTGGAATCACGGAAGGCGATCTTCAGGCGGTGCTCACCGGATTCCGGGGCATCCAACGTCAACTGCCGCCGATGTATTCAGCGGTGAAGGTGGGCGGACAACGACTCTACAAGGCCGCCAGGGCCGGCAAGACGATTGATCGGGCTGAACGTTCTATCGTGATTCATGCGCTGGAACTCATGTCCTTTGACGGCCAGAATGCCACGTTGCGCGTTGTCTGTTCAAAAGGCACGTATGTGCGCACGCTCTGTGCCGATATTGGTCAGGCCTTAGGTGTCGGGGGACACCTGTCGGCGCTGGAACGGCGCCGTGTAGGGCCGCTGTCGATCGAACGTGCATTAACGGTCGAGCAAGTTGCCTCTCACCTTAAGGAGAGAACTCTCGCACCGCACTTTCTTTCGCTGGACGAGCTCCTCTTCGAGCTTCCTGCGGTGGTGGTCAACGGCGAGCAGGCCGAACGGGTTTTGCACGGGACACCCGTGTCCCCGGTGGGAAACGGGCAGTCTCTCACTTCCCTGGGGACGGGCAACGTACGCCTGAAGGATGAGGCTGGGCGACTGTTGGCAATCGGAATTCATGATCAGACCGGTCTGGGATCAATTAAGGTACGTAAAGTATTGAGTCTCTCGAGTCATTAATGGAGAAGGAGTAGTTATGGCGTTATTGAAGGAAGCAAAGGCAACACTGATTCAGCAATATCAGCAGCACGAAAAAGACTCCGGCTCTCCCGAAGTCCAAATAGCGGTCTTGACGAATCGCATCACCTATCTGACCGAGCATTTCAAGACCCACAAGAAGGATCATCACTCGCGGCGTGGGTTGTTGCAATTGGTCGGACGGCGTCGTCGGCTATTGGACTATCTTCGCGGAGTGGATGAGGCTCGTTACCGGGCCATTATCGATCGTCTCGGTATACGCAAGTAACCGGTCGTTCCAAGAACGGCGTGGACCGGCGCCAACGCATGACTCGCATGTCCCACAGATGAACACCGACATGCGCCCTGTTCCTCCACTGTCCGGGGAAATCGTCCGGCAATGGATCGCAGACGCATTGCCCATTCGCGTGCTCGGCTGAGCGGCGAGGCGCGTCGACCAGAGCGCATCTCAGTGGGCATCTGTGGACCTAACCAGAGGAGACCATAGATGATACATGTTGTAGAGGTAGAAGTTGCCGGTCGTACGCTTCGGCTTGAAACCGGTCGCGTCGCGAAACAAGCCGATGGTTCGATTTGGGCCTCATACGGTGATACGGTCGTTCTGGCCACCGCTGTTTCGGCGCAAACGGCAAAGCCCGGGATCGACTTCCTTCCGTTGACGGTCGACTACCAAGAAAAAGCCTATGCGGCCGGCAAGATTCCAGGAGGCTATTTTAAACGCGAAGGTCGACCGGCAGAGAAAGAGGTCTTGACCAGCCGATTGATCGATCGTCCTCTCCGTCCGCTCTTCCCCGAAGGGTTCTATTTCGAAACCCAGGTCATTACCTCGGTTCTCTCCGCAGACAAGACGGGTTCGTCCGACGTCATCGGCATTACCGCTGCCTCGGCTGCCCTGGCCGTGTCCAATATTCCATTCAACGGACCCGTCGCCGGAGTCAAGATCGGCTGTATTAACGGGCAGCTCGTCGTCAATCCCGATCTCGAAGCGATGGAACAAAGCGACCTCCATCTTGTGGTGGCCGGGACGGCCGATGCGGTCATGATGGTGGAGGCGGGTGCCAATGAGCTTTCGGAACAAACCATGCTGCAGGCACTGGAATTGGCGCACAATGAAATCAAAAAGATTGTTCGGAAGATCGATGAATTAGCGAAGAAGGTCGGGCGCGTCAAGCGAGAGGTCGTACAGGAGTCGATCGATGCCGCGCTGCAGGCGGAGATTAAGTCGCTGGTGGCTCAGCCGATTCGTGATGCCATCATGATTTCCAACAAGAGTGCACGGCAGGAGCGATTGGATCAGATCCTGGCAGAGACCATTCAGAAGCTCCAGAAACCGGAAGACGCGTCACGCGAGCGGCATGTCAAAATAGTCTTTCATCAGCTGGAATACACGGAAGTCCGGAAAATGATTTTGGAGAAGCAGTCACGGGCGGACGGGCGCGGGCCATCCGATATCCGGCCGATCACCTGTGAAGTCGGCGCCTTGCCGCGCGCACATGGTTCAGCCATCTTTACTCGCGGAGAAACCCAAAGCTTGGCCGTTGTGACGCTCGGAACGACGGACGATGAGCAGCGGATTGATGCGTTGGAAGGCGAGTATACCCGTACATTCATGTTGCATTACAATTTTCCTCCTTTCAGTGTCGGAGAAGCGAGACCGCTTCGCTCACCCGGCAGACGTGAGGTCGGCCACGGTGCATTGGCGGAACGGGCGTTGAAGCCTGTCATCCCCACGAAGGATGTGTTCCCGTACACCCTGCGCATTGTGTCCGAGATTCTCGAATCCAATGGGTCTTCCTCGATGGCCACGGTTTGTGGGGGAACATTGGCAATGATGGACGCAGGTGTTCCGATCAAGGAACCGGTCGCCGGAATTGCGATGGGGCTCATTAAGGAAGGAAACGATGTCATCATCTTGTCCGACATTCTCGGTCTTGAAGATCACTTGGGTGATATGGATTTCAAAGTGTGCGGGACGAAGAACGGGGTGACGGCGTTACAAATGGACATCAAGATCGGCGGGATTACCACTGCCTTAATGCAGCAGGCGTTGGAACAAGCTCGATCGGGGCGCCTCCACATTCTGAGCCGTATGTCGAACGCGCTCCAGGGACCACGCACGGACCTCTCGCCCTTCGCACCTCGTATCCACACGATGAAGGTCAAACAGGACAAAATACGGGATATCATCGGGCAGGGGGGGAAGACGATTCGTGGGATTCAAGCCGATTGTGGCGTCAAGATCAGTGTTGAAGACAGCGGCATTGTCACGATCGCATCATCGGACGGAGAATCGCTGCAGAAAGCCAAGGACATCATCAACCGTCTGACCGAGGAAGTTGAAGTCGGGAAGGTGTATTCCGGGACGGTGAGAAAGATCATGGACTTCGGCGCCTTCGTCGAAGTCTTGCCGGGCACGGATGGACTCGTGCATATCTCTCAACTCGCCCATCATCGTGTGAAGTCGGTTTCAGATGAAGTGGTCGAAGGGGACCAAATTCTGGTCAAAGTGCTTGAAATCGATAAGCAGGGGAAAATCCGTCTTAGTCGAAAAGAAACGATGCCGGCACCGACCACCAGCGGTGCACCAGATCCAGCGGGTGGTTAACACTTGTACCGCAAGGTCATCCTCGACAACGGGATTCGCTTGGTTACGGAGCAAATCCCGACCGTCAAGTCCGTCACCATAGGTCTCTGGGTGAATGCCGGCTCTCGGGACGAGCGTCCCGAAGAAGCCGGCTATTCTCACTTTATCGAGCATATGCTGTTCAAGGGAACGGCCTCACGGTCCGCGACGGACATCTCCCGTGAAATTGACGCACTCGGCGGTGAAATGAATGCGTTTACCACGCGGGAGACGACGACCTTCTACGTCAAAGTTCTTGATCAGCATCTCCCTCAGGCCTTGGACCTGCTCTCGGACCTCTTCTTGCATTCTCGCCTCCACCAGAAGGAAATTGAAAAAGAGAAACAGGTCGTGCTCGAAGAAATTCGCATGGTGCAAGATGATCCCGAAGATCTCATTCAAGAGTTACACGCCAAGTTGGTAATGGGCACACATCCGTTGAGTCGTCCGATCCTTGGGAAGGCATCCACGATCCTTCACATTCGTCGTCAGGATCTTCTCGAGTACATGGATCGGCATTATCGCCCCGAAGGCATCGTCGTTGCTGTTGCCGGGAACTTCGATCAACCAAAGCTCGAGAAAATGATGACTCGGCTCTTTGGACGCTATCAGGTGTCGAAAGCCACCGATTCGGGAACCCGTTGGCCGGCTGAACTGCATGGCGGTGTGACCCTGAAGCACAAATCCTTGGAGCAGGTCCATCTCTGCGTGGGACTTCAAGGGATCGCGGCCGGTCATAAGGACCGATACGTGATTTATGCAATCAACAGCGTCTTAGGAGGGAGTGTCAGTTCGAGACTCTTCCAAGAGATCAGAGAGAAGCGTGGGTTATCGTATTCGATTTATTCATTTTTATCGGGTTATTCTGATACCGGTACCGTCACCGTGTATGCCGGAACCAGAGCCGGAGAGGTTGCGCGTGTTCTGGACCTGATTCATCGAGAGATTCAGAAAATGGCCGGACGTGGAATGACCAGTGAAGAACTCAAACGGACCAAGGAACAGATGAAAGGCGGTCTGATGTTGAGCCTGGAGAGTTCGCATAGCCGTATGAACAAACTTGCAAAGGATGAACTCATCGCCGGCACTCACACCTCCTTGGAGGAAATGATCTCAGACATTGATGCTGTGACGGAACAACAGGTCAGCCGAGTGACACGTAGCCTGTTTACGACTGAGAATATGGCCATGACAGGTTTGGGACCGCTTTCATCCCGGCAGATCGAGGGATTAAGGAAACGGTTCCCTCTGTCGATGACCTCATCGCGAGGAAATGCCAGAGCATAAAACCATGCAAGCTATTGTTTTCCAATAGCTCTTCGTAGTACTTTCAAATCCGACGCTGCATGTGGGGAAACATGCCCTTGACAGGACAGCTCAGTTTCAGTACCGTTCCAGCTCAATTATGCTCGTTTGTGAGTCATGATTTGATTCGGAAGTGATCGAAGGTGCGAGTGGGTCGCTAGGAAGTCAGTTGCGACACCAACAATGATTTATTGAATGTGATCAACAAATTATAACGGTTAATGGCAATCAATCTGATGAAGGAGGGACGAGGTATGAAAAGGGCTGTCATTCTAGCTGCCGCCGTCATATGTAGCAGTTTCGGCTTGCTAGCGGCCGAATTTTCATTCGCTGCTGGGGCCATTGAGCACCTTGGTCTTGCGGATGCCGTCGTTGGGGGGAAGCCACTAAAGGCTGCTGCAGTCAAGACTCTGCAAGGTCGTGTCTGGTCTCAGTGGGCGGATAACCCCGATGGAGAGCTGTTATTCGGGATTCAGTACTGGAATTCCGGCGAGCAAGGATCCGGAGACGCGGGTGGTCGATCCTCAACCATGCTTGATGTGAAACCGCCGGACCCTCTCTTTACCTGTTGTGCATGGGGATTTGTCGGGGGAACCGAGAAAAACTCGGCCTATTCCGGCTGGTACCATGCAGCCACGACCGTTCGGCTTGCCGTGAAGGATAAGGCCCTGATGGATAAGATCATCAAGGCCTCGCAAGAATTGGTCGCCATGGAGGTCACCCTCGACGGCCGAACCATCACCGGCTTTAAAGTACTGAAAGACTAGCCACTCTTAGTCCAGCACGTTGTTGTGAAGGAGGACGCGATGATGAAGGTTCAGAAGCAAGGTGGAGCCATCCTGGCAGCCGTTGCCCTCGTAGCGGGTCTGGCGTCGAGCGCCTCGGCCATTGAGTCATTTCAAGAGCGATTCGAATGGGGCGATATGAGCAAGCCCACCACGATCCAGGGGCGAGTAATTGTCCTAGACCCGTACGATGAAGCGGTCTGGATCAACGTGGCCGTGTTCGGTGGTAATGCAGAGAGTGGCTTGTATTGGCAGAAAGTTCACCCGGGTAAGACACTGAAGTTTTATGCCGAAAAATCAGCTTGGCAAGAGCTGCAGAAAATGGGTCGCCTCCATGCAGGACCGGCTGCCGCAAAGGAAGTTCCTCCCGGCAGCACGACGGATTTGATTGAGTTTGTCGCGACAGAAACAGAGCAGAACCATCGTGTGATTTCTGCCGTGAAGAGGATTCCTGAAGTATCCGGCACAATGGGCAAGCCGCTGAGCATTTCCGCGCTTCGCCTCAAGGAGTGCACTGGGAAAAACGAATTTGATTCAGGCTGCGCGAAAGCCATGGGCGCCCTTAGTAGTTCCCCGGTGACACCGGATGGGAGCAATGTAGGAATGCAATACGATGTGATGCTTCCGGGTGGGAAAGCAGTCGGAGGATTGATTCATTCCACAGCCCCGTATAACCACGCGAACTGATAACTTGTTATCGGATAGCTGAGGGCGGCATTCCTTCCGGGAGTGCCGCCCTTCTCATTTCAGAGATAGGCTCCCTGCTTGTGGTCCCCAGCACAATATAATAGCTCAAATTACTGTGAGAGTTTTCTGCAGAGGTCCTGTAGCGAGTTAGAGTGCCGCAGTAGGTGGAAACGGGCAGTGGAAGGGTAAAAGAGGATCAACAGTCTCTGGTAAAGCCCATTACGGCCTGCATCTCTTAGGGTCACTCTAGAATCAGGGTGTGGAGGCGGCGGATTTATTGATTTCCTGATTTTTCGTTCGGATCCGTTCTCGCCATCCGTTGCAGCTCGGCGAGTCGATTGAGCGCATCGAGCGGCGTGATGGAAAACAGATCGATCTGTTTCACTTCTTCTATCAGCGGGTGAGGCTGCGGAAGAGTCTGCGCAGATTGTCGTGGCGGATCCGATGCGGAGACGGTAGGGGACGCCTCAGGTCGCTCAAGTTGTGACAAGACTGCTTGGGCTCGGCCAACCACCTCCTGCGGAAGGCCTGCCAATTTAGCCACGTGAATGCCATAACTGCGATCCGCCTTCCCGGCGATGATCTTTCTCAGAAAGACGATGTCGCCATCGCATTCCTGGACCGCCACACGATAGTTCCTAATCCCGATACGTTGAGACTCCAGTTGAGTCATCTCGTGATAGTGTGTGGCAAAAAGTGTGCGGGCACCCAGCTTGGTACAGTCATGGATATACTCCGCAATGGCCCACGCAAGGCTGAGACCATCGTAGGTGCTGGTCCCGCGACCGATTTCATCCAGTAAGAGCAGGCTCCGTTGTGTGGCATTCCGGAGAATATTCGCGGTCTCCACCATTTCGACCATGAAGGTACTTTGCCCTCCGGCCAGATTGTCAGATGCACCGACTCTGGTGAAAATACGATCAGCCAAACCGATGTGAGCCTCTGTTGCGGGGACAAAGCTTCCTACCTGAGCCATTAACACGATCAAAGCGACCTGCCGAAGGTAGGTGCTCTTTCCCGCCATATTGGGGCCTGTCATGATGAGTAGCCGCTCGGTTCCAAGATCAAGAGTCGTGTCGTTCGGTACAAACACCGAATCGTGACAGAGTCGTTCGACGACGGGATGTCGGCCTTCTCTAATCGTTATGCCACCGCCATCCGTCACGGTCGGCTTTGCATAGCGATAGAGGGCCGATGCTTCAGCCAAACTGGCTAGGACATCAACCAGAGCCAACACTGTCGCCATTCTATCCAACCGATGGGTCTCTGTTGCCAGCCGGGAGCGAAGCGCCGTGAAGGCTTCTTGTTCGGAGGCGAGGAGTTTTACATCGGCACCGATCACTTGCTCCTCGAGTTCTTGTAGCTCGGCCGTTGTAAACCGCTCTGCATTGACGAGTGTTTGCTTCCGAATGTAGTCCGGCGGAACCCGGGCCAGGTTGGCTTTGGTGATTTCAATGTAATAGCCGAACACCTGATTGTAACGAACCTTCAACGACTCTATTCCGGTGCGCTCGCGCTCACGACCTTCCAGCGCGGCAATCCATTCCTTCCCTTCCTTGCTGGCTTTTCGAAGTTCATCGATCTCAGGGGCATAGCCTTCTTGGATGATATTCCCGTCACGTAAGGAGAGGGGGGCATCAGGGCGGATCGCTCGTTCTATCAGATCGTACAGATCCTCAGCCTGATCCCATGTCTCAAAAGATTCAACCAGCAGTTGGCTGCGAAGTAATGCCAGTTGGGAGGAGATTTCAGGGAGTGCCGAAAGAGACTGCTTGAGCGCCAGCAATTCGCGTGGATTTGCTAAGCCCAGTGTGATACGCGTGCCCAAGCGTGCAATGTCCTGGACATCCCGCAATGCCCTGCGCAAGGAGGTTCGTACAAACAAGCTGTCTTTAAGTTCCTCGACCGCATCAAGACGCGCTTCGATGAGCTCACAACGCAACAAAGGCATCACCAACCACTGACGCAAAAGCCGACATCCCATTGCGGTGACCGTGTGGTCCAACACGGTCAACAGCGTTAAGGGGCCGGTTGCATCCGTCTGCTCCTTGGCAGACAAAGGTTTCAGGAGTTCCAGGTTTCGAATGGTCGTCCCATCGAGATGCATGGTCTCGTTGTTCCCACGAATGGATAATCGGCGGATGTGATCCAGTGGGACGGTCGGCTGCGTCTCACGGAAATAGTCCAGTACCGCGCCGGCTGCGCCGATGGCCGCTGGGAGACCATGACATCCCAGACTCTCCAGCGAGTTGCAGTGGAAATGGCTCGTCAATATTTGTGTGGCACGTTGTGGTTCAAATGGAGCGGCCGGACGTTCACACAAGCGCGGCCCCGCGATCTGTCGGATCCATTGCACGCTCCGGCTATCAAGGCCCGTCGGGAAGATCAGCTCCCGGGGATCCAGTCGAGACAGTTCATTCAGAGCATGGCTCACCGCCTGTGACCCTCGAAACTCCATCAACCAGAACTCCCCGGTCGATACCTCGAGGCTGGCAAGCCCGATCCGTTCACCAAAGTCAGCATCGGGAAGAACGGCGATGGCGGCCAGACAGTTGAGCTCTCCCGGGATCAGGAACTCGGTGTCCACCAACGTACCGGGCGTATACAGTCGGACGACCTCGCGCTTCACAAGGCCCTTGGCGGACTTGGGGTCCTCCACTTGCTCACATAAGGCGACCAATCGTCCGGCACCGAGTAATTTTGCGATGTAGCCGGTCGCCGAATGATACGGGACGCCGCACAATGGGATTGGATGAGGACTATTCTTGTCTCGGGACGTCAAGGCAATGGAGAGAAGTCGAGACGCCTCTACGGCGTCTTCGTAAAACATCTCATAAAAATCTCCGACACGAAAAAATAAAATCGCATCAGGGTATCCCTGCTTGATGTCTCGGAACTGGCGCATGAGAGGACTGAGCGTGGTCTCACTCATCAGCGAAATGTCTCGCGGGTTCCAGGTCTGCAGAAGCGGGGGTCCGTCCGGAGACCTTCTCGAGCGATTGTCGGAGCCGCTCGAGGTCCACCTCCGCTTGTTGCAGCGCCTTCGTCTTTCGGCGTAGTTGAATACGGCTGCGGACCCACGGAGGGCAAAGCAGGATGGCGGAAACCAGGAGCCCCACGACGAATCCGGCCATAACGGGTTTATAAATGGGTGTGGAAGCCTCAAGTAAGCCGAAGAAGTACCGCAGGGTGACTTCCTGTTCTTGGTTTTGGAGAACAAATGCCAGTGATAGGAGCAAGAGAATGCCGACGAGAATCAGTCGCGTCATCGAGGAGAAGCCTTTCTCTTTCCACTCAATCCGGAGTGTTGTGATTGGCCGCGCTGCTTGACGGAAGGTAAGACCGTCATGATGCGTGCCAACAGGGCACGGGACCGTTTCCCCTGCGGCATGAACTGAACGGATCGAGTGGTGAATGTTCTGTGGGCCAACCGGATTTCGAGTCGGTCGGACGGGAGTAGGCTTGGGAGTCGATCAGCCCACTCAACGGCTGTCACCCCGTCGTCGGCGAAGACCTCAGCGAGGCCTATGGCCTCCGCCTCTTCAGGGCTTCTTAATCGATACAGATCCATATGAGTCAACGGGAGTCGTCCGTGGTATCGGTGCATCAGCATGAATGTCGGACTGGTCACCGAGCTGGGGGGAGCCTCAAGGCCGGAGACGATTCCGTGGACTAAGGCAGTCTTACCAGCTCCCAGGTCACCGATCAATGCCAACACGTCTCCTTCGCAAAGGACCCGTCCGATAGCCGTTCCTATTGACTCCGTCTCACGTCGAGAATTCAGGACAAGACGACGGGGGCGAGCTGGTCGGGCCATAGAGATGCCGTTCGATCAAACCGTTAGGTGCCCGGTGGGATCGGGTTCGCGGGGGGGGCAAAAATCTTGTTCAGCGCAGTGGGAATGTGTTCAAGCAAGTCCCCCGCGATCATTCCGACTTCCCCCTTCATCGCTGCAGCCAGATCACCTGCCGTACCGTGCAGGTAGGTTGCCATGCAGGCAGCTTCCCATGAGGGCAGGCCTTGTGCCAACAGACCAACGACCATTCCTGTCAGGACATCACCCGTCCCGGCGGTGGCCATACCGGGATTACCAGTCGGGCAGATCGCAACGGCTCCGTCCGGCCGTGCGATAATCGTTCGTGCTCCCTTCAAGATAACGAATAACCCACGCTCTCGCGCAAAACGAGTTGCCGTGCCAATCCGATCACGATTGACGGTCTGAGAAGTCGCTTCAGCCTCCAACCGCGCCATTTCCCCAGGATGGGGAGTGATGATCGGCGGCGTCTTGCATGAAGCGAGGATCGCCGTACGTCCCGTCAAAGCATTCAGGGCGTCAGCATCAAGCACTGCCGGTCGGTCAAGCCGTGCGGTCAACGCCTGGACGAGTTCAACGGTCTCATGATGAGTTGATAAACCTGGTCCTATCGCCACAGCGTCTCTGGTTGCCATGAAGGCGAGAAGCCGATCCAGCGCAGCACGGGACAGTGTCCTGGCCTTCGTCTCCGGCATCGGCAAGGTCATGACTTCCAGGAGTTTGGCTTCCAGTATGTCGTTGACACTGGAAGGAGTTGCGACGGTGACGAGGCCGGCTCCTATCCGCAGTGCCGCTTGTGCAGCCAGCGCTGCCGCTCCGGTTTTTCCGACGGACCCTGCGATGATTCCGGCGTGTCCGTAGGTTCCCTTGTGACCGGATCGTTCACGCCGTGGGAGACACCCCTGAACCCACTGAGGTGTGATCACGGTGACGTGACTCTGTATAGCGTCGACATAAGACGGTGGTATCCCAATATCGACCAGGTTGATGTTCCCAGATAGGTCAATCCCTTGATTCTGGTACAGCCCTGTTTTGGGCAACCCAAACGTCACTGTGAGCGAGGCACGTACGGCCTGACCAAACGCGGTTCCCGTATCTGCGTGAAGGCCAGAGGGTACATCAATTGCCACAACGGGGCGGTTTACCTCATTCATGCTCTCGATGACCTCGCCGTACCGACCCGTGACAGCCGAAGACAGTCCCGTCCCAAGCAGAGCATCCACAAGCAGGTGGCTTTCCTGCAAAAGCGCACGCGCAGTATCCTTGGATCTGTAAGGAATGACGGAAGATTTGCCGGCGACTTTCACAAACTGTCTGTACATCACCGCGGCGTCGCGGCTTAATTCGGATAAGGAGGCCATGGTCAGGACACGGACATTGGCACGGCGTCTCCGAAGGAGACGAGCCGCAACGAACCCGTCGCCACCATTATTCCCTTTCCCACAGACCACGGTAATCGTCTTTCCGCTGACGGTACCGACCCACTGCTCGATGCAGGCGGCCACGCCTGAGCCTGCTCGCTCCATCAGCGTGGTCGAAGGGATACGACCTTCTCCCATGGTTCGGCGCTCAAGCTCCTGCATTTGTGCAGCGGTAATGACTTTGATCATGAAAAGCTATCGGTCGCCAGATCGACGGAAGCTGGCAGGAGACGACCTTCCCCTAATCAAGCAGCGTTTTCATTTCTTTAACGGCTTGCACGAGACCCACGAGGACCGCACGGGCGATAATGCTGTGCCCGATATTGTATTCTACGATTTCAGGAATATGCGTCAGCCGTTTGATATTACGGTAGTTCAGCCCATGTCCTGCGTTCACCCCGATTCCGAGTTTGTAGGCAAGTTTGGCAGCAAGGCTAATGGCTTCAAATTCCGTATCGGCTTCTTTCGAGCGCGTGGCATTGGCATAACGGCCGGTGTGTAGCTCGACAAAATCCACCGCAATTTTATGGGCGGCCTTGATCTGGTTCAGATCAGGGTCAATGAAGACGCACACCGGGATGCCTCCATTACGAAGTACGTTCACGATGTGTTGAATACGTTCTCGCTCGCCCACGATGTCGAGGCCCCCTTCCGTGGTCAGCTCCTGCCGTTTCTCTGGTACCAGCGTCACCAGATCCGGTTTGATGTTGAGGGCAATCTTTGCCATGTCGACGTCAGCTGCCATCTCAAGGTCAAGCTTTGTCCGCGAGATTTCACGAAGGAGATGAAGATCTCGATCCTGGATATGACGCCGGTCTTCTCGAAGATGAACGACTAAACCATCCGCCCCTGCCAGTTCAACGAGAACGGCAGCCGCCAACGGATCGGGATCGGTCCCCCCGCGAGCCTGTCGCAAGGTCGCCACATGGTCGATATTCACGCCGAGCCGAGCCATTCACCCTCCTTCACCGATATGCTACTGGGTAAAATAAAGACAAGAGACGGACGAGCGAGACAACCCCAATGCTATTAGTAGCAGAAAGGAGGGAGAGGGGGCAAGAACAGTCAGGACGGGAAATCTTCCGTGTCGGATCCCCGTCTCATGACAGGAAGCCTTTCAAAACATTGGAAATTGACTGGGCTAAAATGCTCCATTAAAATAGGCGCTTCTCAAGCTGCTATGCTTGTTTGCCACAGCGTAGTCGGGTGAGCATTCTCTCGTACGAATAGTCAAAGGAACTTCATGGGGTTGGGCGACGGGTTTTATCGAATCAAGCGATTGCCTCCGTATGTCTTCGCACAGGTTCAAGCGCTGAAACTGGAAGCACGGCAACGGGGTGAAGACATCATCGACTTTGGCATGGGGAATCCTGATCAGCCCACCCCCCCGCATATCGTCGAGAAGATGATCGAGGCCGCGCGTAAAGGGAAGAATCATCGCTACTCCGCATCGCGAGGGATCACCAAGCTTCGGCACGCCATTTGCGGGTGGTACAAGCGCAACTATAATGTCGAACTCGATCCGGAGACCGAAGCGATCGTGACCATCGGATCAAAGGAAGGCTTGGCCCACCTGGCTCTGGCCATGATTGGTCCCGGTGATGTGGTGCTGACTCCAACTCCGACCTATCCAATCCACATGTATAGTTTCATCATTGCCGGGGGAGAGGTTCGGGGAATCGAACTTCGCCAAGACAGCGATTTTTTTGAAGACCTCACGCGTGTCTATCGGCAAACCTTTCCGCGGCCTAAAATCCTGGTCATCAATTTCCCGCACAATCCTACGACGGCCGTGGCTGATCTTGGATTTTTCAAAAAGATCGTGGCGTTTGCCAAGGAACACAACGTCATCGTCATCCATGACCTGGCCTATGCCGATCTGGTCTTTGACGGTTATAAGGCTCCGAGTTTTCTCCAGGTTCCAGGCGCAAAGGACTGCGGCGTTGAGTTTTATACCCTGTCGAAGGCGTATAATATGCCGGGCTGGCGTGTCGGCTTCTGTGTCGGTAATCGAGAGGTCGTCGGCGCCTTGGCAAAGATCAAGAGCTATCTCGACTATGGTATTTTCCAGCCTCTTCAGATTGCAAGCGTGATCGCACTGAACGGCCCACAGGATTGTGTCAAGGAAACCGTGCATCGATATCAGAAACGTCGCGACGTTCTGGTGGGCGGGCTGAACCGAATCGGGTGGCCTGTCGCGAAACCGTTGGCCACGATGTTCGTCTGGGCGCATATTCCCTTGCCTTATCGCCAGATGGGCTCGCTGGAATTTTCGAAACTCCTGCTCAAGGAGGCGAAGGTCGCAGTTTCACCGGGGATCGGGTTCGGTGAAGGGGGCGATGAATACGTGCGATTTGGCCTGGTTGAGAACGAGCATCGCACTCGCCAAGCCGTGCGGGGGATTCGTAAAGCCCTCAAGCTTGAGGGGAGCGAGGAATGAAGTCTCGGATCGGAGTGGGGATCATCGGGTTCGGGACAGTCGGCACCGGGGTCGCCAAGACACTTCTCAAGAATGCCGATCTCATCCGCCGCCGAGTCGGCGTGCCGATCGAATTGGTTCGGGTGGCAGATCTGGACATTACCAAAGACCGTGGGGTGACAGTGGCTCCAGGGGTTCTCACGACCGATGCAAAGCAAGTCCTGGCGGATCCTGATATCGATATCGTGATCGAACTGATCGGCGGGTATGATGCGGCGAAGCGAATTATGCTGGAGGCCATTGCCGCCGGGAAGCATGTCGTCACGGCGAACAAGGCGCTCTTGGCCTTGCACGGCGAAGAAATCTTCGCTGCCGCCACCCGGAAGGGAGTGGAGCTGGGGTTCGAGGCCAGTGTGGGTGGTGGCATCCCTGTGCTTCGAGCGTTGACGGAAGGGCTGGCCGGCAATACGATCGAGTCCATTTACGGAATCATCAATGGGACATCCAACTATATCCTGTCGAGAATGACCCAAGAGGGGCACGACTTTCAGGCTGTACTCACAGATGCCCAGCAGGCAGGTTATGCGGAGGCGGATCCCACGTTTGATGTCGCGGGGGTCGATTCCGCGCACAAACTGGCCATTCTTGTGAATCTTGCCTACGGGACGCCCGTCAACTTCAAGGACATTTATACAGAAGGGATCACGAACATCACGCCGACCGATATCGCATATGCCAAACAGTTTGGGTACACGATCAAGTTGTTGGGCATCGCGAAGTGTGTGAACGGAGAAATCGAAGCGCGGGTACATCCCACGATGCTTCCGTCCACTTCTCCCATTGCACAAGTTGAAGATGTCTACAATGCCATCCAACTCGTCGGGGATGCCGTCGGCGATGTTGTGCTCTATGGGCGTGGGGCCGGGTCCATGCCGACCGGAAGCGCAGTGGTCAGCGATGTGATCGCCATTGGACGCAATATTCTCAAAGGCGCGATCGGTCGGGTGCCCGTTGCCTCATTTCAACAAGACCATCGGCGACCGTTACGGCTTCGGGCCATGGAAGAGATCTGTTCGCTCTATTATCTTCGGTTTACCGTGGTGGACCGGCCTGGGGTCTTGGCACAGATCGCGGGTGAACTCGGGCGTTGCGGGATCAGCATTTCCTCGATGGTTCAACAAGGGCGACGAGAGGGACAGACTGTTCCGGTCGTCATTAAGACCCATATGGCCAAAGAACGTGACGTGCAAACCGCGCTTCGAGAAATCAACCGGCAGCCCTTCGTGGCTGAACCGACGAGACTGATCCGTGTGGAAGGTCGAGACGAATAACCGATGAATCGTTGGCGAGGGGTCATAGAGGAATACCGTAAATTCCTCCCTGTGACAGAGAGCACTCCCGTCATCAGCTTGGGCGAGGGAAATACCCCGTTGATTCGTGCTGTGCGACTGGCCAAGGCGATTGCGCCGGGAATCGAACTCTATCTCAAGTTCGAAGGAGTCAATCCCACCGGATCATTCAAGGATCGGGGGATGACCTTTGCCATCTCAAAAGCAGTGGAGAGTGGTGCGCGGGCTGTCATGTGTGCCTCCACAGGCAATACGTCAGCTTCCGCCGCGGCCTATGGCGCTCGAGCCGGATTGTCGGTGTACGTATTGATTCCAGCCGGCAAGATCGCGATGGGCAAGTTGTCCCAAGCGATGATGCATCAGGCTACGGTCATCCAAATCGAAGGAAACTTTGATCAGGCCCTCACCCTCGTCAAAGACTTGTCGGTGTCGCTTCGCATCGAGCTCGTGAATTCCGTGAACCCATTCAGGATTGAAGGGCAGAAAACCGCAGCCTTTGAAGTCTGCGATCAGCTCGGCGACGCTCCTGCCATTCACGTCTTGCCCGTGGGGAATGCAGGAAATATCACAGCCTATTGGAAGGGCTACACGGAGTATCGTGCTGCCAGTCAAATCACACGACTGCCTCGCATGATGGGGTTTCAAGCAGCAGGTGCGGCCCCCATCGTATTGGGGAAGGTCGTTGAACAACCACAGACCGTGGCGACTGCCATTCGGATCGGCAACCCTGCGAGTTGGTCGTCGGCCTTGAAAGCGGTGGAGGAGTCATCCGGCGCGATCGATATGGTGACAGACGACGAAATTCTTCAAGCGTATACGCTGGTGGCCGCCACGGAAGGGGTCTTTTGCGAGCCGGCCTCGGCTGCGTCGGTGGCAGGCGTGGCCAAGCTCCATCGTAACAAGACTCTACGAGAAGGTGACACGGTGGTCTGTACTCTGACGGGACATGGACTGAAAGATGCCGATACAGCCATCTCCGTGTCCAAACAACCACTCACTGTCAAGGCGACGCGCGATGATGTCGCTCGATTATTGAACGTGTGAAAGGCGTGTAGATTCGATGAAATATGTGATCGTGCATGCTGGTGGGATGGCAGACCATCCACAAGCAGAACTCAATGGTCGAACACCACTGCAAGCGGCAGCCACTCCTCATCTCGATCAGCTCGCTCAAATCGGGGAACTGGGTCAGCTGGTGATCCCACGCGAGGGGATTCGTCACGGAGGTGGATTACTCGGTGCGGCGATCCTCGGCTATGACCCGAAGAAATATTATCAAGGGCCTGGTCCACTGGAAGCGGCCAGCCTGGGTGTTGCAGTCACGGAACACGACGTGGTCTATCGCTGTACGATGGTCACACTGCGTCCGGAAGGCGGGAAGGGCGCAGAGATCAAGAAATTGGGGCCTCACGTCATCATGGATGATGCGACAGCCGGCTTAATCGAGACAGAAGAGGCTCGTGAGTTACTCGAGGCGATCAACGAGCAGCTCGGTTCAGAAACCATTCAGTTCTTTCCTGGCGCGGGGCATCGCCATCTCATGGTGTGGGTTAATGGCAAGCCACGAGCTCTCTGCAACGATCCTCAGTCCGTCCTTGGGCAATCCATTGCCGATGCCTTGCCGACGGGCGACGGCGCAGATATTCTCCGAAAGCTGATGGAGGCGGCGCATGTGATTATGCGCGATCATCCGGTCAACGATGAGCGTATGGCGGAAGGGAAGAAACCGGCGAATTGTGTGTGGCTGTGGGGTGAAGGACGAGCGGTCATGTGGCCGAACCTGACGGAAAAATACGACATCACCGGGGCTGTCGTGGCAACCAGCGATGTCTATCGCGGTGTCGGGATCTGCGCCGGTCTTGAGGCGGTTGATCCAGAACGTCTTGCCGACGGCGATCTTCGCACCAGAGCCTCCGTAGCACTCGCCGAATTCGCCAAGAAGGATTTTGTGTATGTCCATGCCAGGTTGACGGACGAGATCATCCATGGCGCCGATATCAAGGCCAAAGTACATGCGATCGAAGAGGTGGATCAGCACTTGGTTGGTCCGCTTGTCGAGGGACTGGCCAAACAGGGGCCCTATCGGTTCCTGGTCGTGTGTGAACATGGACGAGGGGCGAACGGCCAGCCATTCTATGCGTTCGGTGAGGGAACTAAGAAGGCTGAATCAGCCAGTCGTCGTTTCACCGAGGTCGATGCTCAGGCCGCTGATATGCCCGCTCGTGACGCCACGAAATTCGTCAATAAATTCTTCTCCAAAAGCTGACCATTGTGGCCCTGATCGTTCAGAAATACGGCGGCACATCGGTGGGTACGATCGATCGCATCCAACGGGTGGCCGATCGTGTCGAGAAAACCCACCGGGACGGCAATCATGTCGTCGTCGTGCTGTCCGCGATGAGCGGGGAAACAGACCGACTCATCAAACTCGCCCATGAAGTGACCCCGAGTCCCGATGATCGGGAGATGGACATGCTGCTCTCAACCGGAGAGCGAGTGACCATTGCCTTGTTAGCGATGGAATTACGCGGCCGGGGCATTAATGCCCGCTCCTTTACGGGACGGCAGGTGGGCATCGTGACCGACAGTGCCCATACCAAAGCTCGGATCGCGCGGGTGACGTCCGGGCGGCTCCGCGAAGCACTGGATCAAGGGGTCGTGCCGGTGGTCGCGGGTTTTCAAGGGATCAATGAACGGTCGGATGTGACGACGCTGGGCCGAGGTGGGTCCGATCTGTCCGCCGTTGCGGTGGCGGCGGCCCTCAAAGCTGATCGCTGCATTATCTTTACCGATGTCGACGGGGTCTATACGGCTGACCCCAACATCGTTCCGGCAGCCAAACGCATCGATAAAATTTCCTATGAAGAGATGCTCGAAATGGCCAGTCTTGGTGCCAAAGTGCTGCAGACCAGATCGGTGGAATTCGCGGCCAAGTTCAATGTGCCGGTCGAAGTGAATTCCAGCTTCAAAGAAGGAAAGGGAACGCTCGTGACGAAGGAAGATACGGATATGGAAGCGGCTGCGGTTGCCGGAGTCACGGGAGACCGGAACCAGGCAAAGATCACCATCATTGGGGTGCCGGACAAGCCCGGTATTGCCGCCAGGATCTTTGGGCCTGTGGCGGAAGCGAACATCAATGTCGACATGATCATTCAGAACATCAGTCAGGCAGCCCTCACAGATCTCTCCTTTACCGTTCCGCGAGCGGATCTGAAGAAAGCCGTGCCGCTCATTCAGGGAGTCGCGAAGGACATTGAGGCCAAGTCGGTTTCCGTCACGGAAGCCATTGCGAAAGTCTCCCTTATCGGCGTCGGCATGCGGTCGCACTCCGGTGTGGCAGCCAAGATGTTCAACGTGTTGTCGCGCGAGGGGGTCAATATCATGATGATCAGCACGTCGGAGATCAAAATCTCCTGTGTGATCGATGAAAAGTACCTCGAACTGGCCATGCGCTCCCTCCATTCGGCGTTCGGGCTGGATCAAGTTCAGTCCTGAGACCACCCGCTAATAAGACAAACACTCGCCCAATGCGTTTGATCCATGGCGGAGTGTCGTCTCCTCGCCTCACCATAAGTCCATTTCTTCATTCCCCTAACAGCTGCCGGCAAGGTCCATCAGGGGCATTTTCTCAACGCTCAGAGATTCAAGGTACGACAGAGGGGAGGATTTGACTCTGCTGCTCAGGCGGAGTTGACGTCTCGACAGGGGAGCCCCTCTCCTGATACCCTTTCTGCCCATGGCTAGAACTATCAAACAATCGCGTACTTCCCGTGCTGCCCACGAACGGGATCCAGTTTCTATGAACAGACCATCTACTGAACAGGTGGAGAAATTAGAAATCTATGACACCACCTTGCGTGACGGCGCGCAGGCGGAAGATGTCAGTTTCTCTGCCGAAGACAAGGTGCTGATCGCGCAGAAGCTGGACAGTCTCGGCGTGCATTTCATTGAGGGCGGATGGCCCGGCGCGAATCCGAAAGATATTGAGTTCTTCCGGATGATCAAGACGATTCCCCTGAAGCATGCGGACGTGATCGCATTCGGGTCGACGAGGAAAGCGAGCAACACAGTTCGGAAGGATCCGAATCTTCACGCATTACTCGGCGCTGACACGAAGATCATCACGCTCTTCGGAAAGACCTGGTCGCTCCATGTCACCGATGCGCTCGGTATCTCCCTCCACAAGAATCTTGAGTTGATCGGCGACTCCATCGCCTATCTCCGCGGGAAAGGACGCCGCGTATTCTACGATGCGGAGCATTTTTTCGACGGCTATAAGACCAACCCGGACTATGCGTTGAGCACGATCAGGAAAGCGGTAGAGTCGGGTGCGGAGCGAGTGATTCTCTGTGATACCAACGGGGGCGCGATGCCGTGGGAAATCCGTGAGATCTGCGGCGTGGTGCAACGTGAGTGTGGGGTGCCGCTCGGCATCCATGCCCATAACGATTGTGAAATGGCCGTGGCGAACTCCCTGGTGGCGATCGAGATGGGCATTCAGCAGGTACAGGGGACCATCAATGGTATCGGGGAACGCTGTGGAAACGCCAACCTCTGTTCCATTATTCCGAATCTCGCGCTGAAAATGAAACGCCAAGCCTTGCCCAATACCTTGAACCATCTCAAGGATGTGTCCGGGTTTGTGACGGAAATTGCCAATCTCATGCCCAATAAGCATCAACCGTATGTCGGAGATTCCGCGTTTGCCCATAAAGGCGGGGTGCATATTCACGCAGTTCTGAAGAACGCGGCTACCTATGAGCATATCGATCCGGCTCGCGTCGGCAATCGGCAGCGGATGTTGATCTCCGACTACGGAGGACGCAGCGGCCTCCTCGACAAAATTGAAGCCTATGGGATCATGCTTTCAAAGAACCATGTCAAAGTTGATGAGCTGGTCCATACCTTGAAAGAACGAGAAAGCCAGGGCTATCAGTTCGAAGGGGCCGAGGGCTCATTTGAATTGTTGATGCGAAAAGCGATGGGGAGTCACACGTCGTCATTTCGATTGCTCGGGTTTCGGGTGATCGTTGAGAAAAAGCAGGAAGATGGATCGCTGCTTTCCGAAGCGACGGTGATGGTTCAGGTTGGGGACGTGGTCGAGCACACTGCGGCGATCGGCGCTGGGCCGGTCAATGCACTGGATCATGCGTTGCGCAAAGCCTTGGAAAAGTTTTATCCGCAGCTTCGAGAGGTGAAACTGCTCGACTATAAGGTCCGGGTGTTGGCCGCGAACCGGGGGACCGAATCAAAAGTGCGGGTCCTCATCGAGTCGGGCGACCACAAAGACAAATGGGGAACAGTGGGGGTCTCTGACAATATCATTGAAGCGACATGGCAAGCTCTTGTCGATAGTATCGAATATAAACTGCTGTCCAAAAACTAGAGTATTTTCGTAAGCATTCGCCAAATTTATTCTTGACAGGTGTCATAACCTCACGTAACTTAAGACAAACTTACCGCAATAGAGTGGATGTGCTCTAGCAGAGAGTGCGGTGGGTGGTCGCTATGTAGGGGGGATGGCATGAGAAAGGCGGATATCGCTGAGGAAATTTTTAAGCAGGTCGGCATCTCGAAAAATGAAGCGGCTGATATCGTCGAGTTCGTGTTGAATCTTCTCAAGTCGGTACTGCAGAAGGGAGAATCGGTTAAGATCGCAGGGTTTGGCAATTTTGTTGTGCGGAGCAAAGGCGCCCGGAAGGGACGCAACCCACGGACCGGAGAAGAGATTGGGATTACCCCCCGGCGAGTCGTTACATTTCGCCCAAGCCAGGTATTCAAGAAGTACGTCAATTCGTAAGGCGACTTCACCCACATTGTCGACCGCACCGTGAGGCCGGTCATGGGAACTGAGCCCAGGCTGGGCAGCAAGGTTTTCTATAAAATTGGCGAGGTGAGCCGGCTGACAAGGCTTCCCTCGTACGTACTCCGTTTCTGGGAATCTCAATTCGCATTTTTAAAACCCAAGAAGAGTCGAGGTAATCAGCGACTGTATGTCCAACGCGATATCGAAACCGTCTTGCAAATTAAGCGGATGCTGTATGAAGAAGGGCATACGCTGGAAGGTGTGAAGCGGTATTGGGTCCGTCGTGGAAGGGCTGCTACCCGTCGGCTGAGGCCGAGAGAGATTGCCAAAAAGCTGAGAGGCGATCTCCAAGTCATTCTGAAGATCATCGATTCGCATTCATCATAAATCAAAAGAGACGGTGCATTTCACCGAAGACAATCACGAGAGAATCTGCGACAATCACCGACTCAAGAGTCGAGAACATGTCGGGGCGTAGCGCAGCCCGGTAGCGCACTCGCTTGGGGTGCGAGTGGTCGTGGGTTCAAATCCCGCCGCCCCGACCAGTTTCCAGAGTCTTGAAGAGATGAGGGAAGAACACGGATCTCTTCGTTCCGTCGAAGCTGCCTCAGGCAGCTTTTTTATTGTAATCCTCTCATGCGTATCCTAGTGACCAACGACGACGGCATCCAGTCTCCAGGGATCACGGCCTTGGCACAAGCCTTGGCGGCCATCGGAGAAGTGTGGGTTGTGGCTCCGGATCGAGAGCGCACCGCCGTTGCTCACGCCGTGACGTTACACAAACCATTGCGTGTTCACCGCGTCGCACCCAGGACCTACACCGTCAACGGGACTCCCGTTGATTGTGTGAATCTGGCTCTTCTCAAGGTAATGCCGAAACCTCCGGCCATCGTGGTGTCCGGCATCAACAGAGGCGTCAATCTTGGAGACGATGTCATGTACTCGGGCACGGTCTCTGCGGCGATGGAAGGTACCATTCTTGGTGTACCGTCACTAGCGGTCTCACAGGAAGGGCAGGGGGCGTTTCGCTTCAACATCGGGGCGACGTATGCCGCTCGTGTTGCCAGGCTTGTGCTGGAGCAAGGTCTTCCTGAGGAAACCCTCTTGAACGTCAATATCCCAGATCGAGCTTCGGCCAAGATTCGAGGAGTACGGATTACCTGTCTGAGCCGACGACGCTTTCATAATCCGATCATTGAAAAACTGGACCCGCACGGGCGCACATACTATTGGATTGCCGGCAAGCGTATTTCATGGAGTCGCAGTCAGGATGCGGATCACGAAGCAGTTGAGGAAGGATATGTGTCCATCACGCCAATCCGTTTGGATAGCACTCACCACGAAGTGGTAGAGCAATTCAGAGCGTGGGAACAGGTGGTTGCGGCGCGAGGCCGCCATGTCCCGGTCTCGAAGTCAAACCGTCGTTCAACGAAGCAGGTGGGGAAATGATTGGAGGTTTGATCGAGTCCATCATCGGTGAATTGAGTCGATTCACCATCGCCTGCATCTCGAGGTTTGGCTACGGGGGGATTCTCTTCACGATGGCGGTTGAGAGTGCCTGTATCCCTCTCCCGAGCGAAATCATTATGCCATTCTCCGGGTACCTCGTTATGACCGGAGAGTTTACGATGTGGGGTGTCACTCTGGCTGGTGCGGTCGGCAATGTGCTGGGCTCCATCGTGGCCTACTACGCGGGAGTCTGGGGAGGACGCCCCTTTGCCGAACGCTATGGTCCCTATTTCCTGATCTCTCACCATGATCTCGATGTCGCTGATCGCTGGTTTGCCAAATATGGAGAGGCGGCTGTCTTTTTCGGCCGAATGCTTCCCGTGGTGCGCACGTTCATTTCGCTTCCGGCCGGTATCGCGAAGATGAACTTTCCACGATTCGTCATCTTCACCTTTGTCGGGGCCTTGCCTTGGTGTTATCTCTTGGCGTACATCGGGCTTCGGATGGGTGAACAGTGGGAACATCTGCGTGATTACTTTCATCAATTTGACATCGCTATCGGACTCGTCCTTGCTGCAGCCATAGGCTATTTCCTCTGGTCTCACTGGCCAAGACGACGAACAAATCCTGGGGCATAAATTTCATGCTCAAGCTCTTCAATACTCTGACCGGTCGGCAAGAAGTATTCGAGCCAATCGAACCGAACAAAGTTCGGATGTACGTCTGTGGTGTGACGGTCTATGACTATTGTCACATCGGTCATGCGCGCAGCGCATTGGTGTTCGACGTACTCCGTCGGTACCTGGAATCTTGCGGCTATAACGTGACCTTTGTGAAGAATTTCACGGATGTCGACGACAAAATCATCAAGCGAGCCAACGAACATCGTGTGTCTTGTGATGCGGTTACGACAAAATACATCCAGGCCTATCACGAAGACATGGGTAAATTGGGAGTCCGTGTCGCGACAGAAGAGCCAAAGGCTACGGAGCATATTGCCGATATCATTCAGCTCACGGAGCGATTAGTTGCCAAAGGCTTGGCGTATGCCGTGGAAGGCGATGTGTATTTCGAGGTCGCAAAATATCAGGAGTACGGACGGTTATCGAAACGCCGACTCGAGGACTTACAAGCTGGTGCGCGGGTAGACGTGGATGAGCGGAAGCGTCATCCCATGGATTTTGCCTTATGGAAGAGTAGTAAGCCAGGTGAGCCGGCATGGGAGAGTCCTTGGGGACTCGGTCGGCCCGGGTGGCATATTGAATGTTCCGCGATGTCGATGCAGCATCTGGGTGAAACTTTCGATATCCATGGCGGAGGGATGGATCTCATTTTCCCGCACCACGAGAATGAAATCGCGCAGTCGTGCGGTGCGACGGGAAAAGAGTTTGCCCGCTATTGGGTGCACAACGGCTTTGTTCAGATCAACCAAGAGAAGATGTCGAAGTCCCTGGGAAACTTCTTCACGATTCGGGAAATTTTTGAGAAGTCAGCATGGTCCGAGGAGGTCACGGGCGAAATTCTTCGATATTTTCTGTTATCGACGCACTACCATAGTCCCGTCGATTTTTCTGACCAGGCCTTGAAAGAAGCGAAGCAGGCGTTGAACGGGTTTTACGACCTATTTAATCGGCTTAATGAACCGAGCAGATCTAGTGGAGGAGATCGTGACGCGCTTCAGGCTGCGGTGGAGCGGACCAGAAAGTCATTTGGTCAAGCGATGGATGATGACCTTAATACATCAGCCGCACTTGCAGCGTTCCAAGGGTTGCGGAGCGAGGTAAATAAATTGCTTGGTCCTGGCCTCTCCGCTGAAGACCAACGGAGAGTAAGAGAGGAGTTTCGAGCACTTGGCAACAACTTAGGATTGTTTCAGTTGGATAGGTGGGACTTCAATGTCCGCATTGAACCACAGCCTGCTCACCTGGTCCTTACAACCTTCGCTCCAACCGTAACAATAGAAGCTGCGATGACAAATGCGCAGATCGAAGCCAAACTGGCGGAACGCATTGATGCCAAAAAGTGCAAAGATTTCCAACGGGCCGATGCAATCAGAGAAGAACTCAGATCTCTGGGAATTACGATCGAGGACAAGCCCGATGGCACCAGCCGATGGAAGCGCTGACGCTCAAGAAATTCTTTATGGTCTGCATGCCGTTCGGGAAGCACTGAAAGCCGGAGGCAGGCCGCTCCAACGGCTCCTGGTTGTTCGAACCGATAAACAATTCACGGATCTTATCCAATTGGCCCGATCACATAGGGTCCCTGTTCATATCCAGCCCATCAGCTC
>DIHK01000015.1:72473-80795 GCA_002420115.1 Nitrospira sp. UBA5698 | reverse complement strand
TACATCACGGGTCATGTTTTGCACGTAAACGGCGGTATGTTGATGGTATAAAGACAGCAAGTCTCTTGGGTGAATGGCCGTCACGGATCCCCGTGTGGCGGTGCAAGTGAGAGTATACCGGGGAAGGAGGTAGTCAGATCGATGGCCACTGTAGAAGAACGAGTCAAGAAAATTATTGCCGAACAGCTGGGCGTGGAAGAAGACGAGGTCACACCGGAGGCCTCTTTCGTTGAAGACCTGGGAGCAGATTCGCTCGATACGGTCGAGCTGGTGATGGCACTCGAAGAAGAATTTTCGATCGAAATCCCTGATGAGGATGCCGAGAAGATTCTGACAGTCGGGAAAGCGTTGGACTACATTAAAGAAAAGTCTTGAACATGGGCGCAGGCGAATCAGATCGGCCGACTCGGCGCGTCGTTGTCACCGGTCTTGGGCTGGTGACTCCGTTGGGTACCGGAGTCGAGAAGACGTGGAATGCCATTTGTGCCGGTGAGTCCGGTATCGGGAGGATCACAAGATTTGACCCGGCCGGCTATGACGCTCAAATTGCAGGCGAAGTGAAGGACTTCGATCCGGCCCGGTTCATCGAAAAAAAAGAGATCAAAAAAATGGATACGTTCATCCACTACGCCGTTGGTGCGGCGCAGTTGGCCGTGGACGATGCCGGATTAAAGGTTGCGCCGGAAGAAGCCACACGGGTCGGGGTGTATATCGGTTCCGGAATCGGCGGTCTCGGGTCGATCGAACATTATCATGATGTGCTCAGAGCCAAAGGGCCGGGCCGCGTCTCGCCATTTTTTATCCCGATGACCATTATTAATCTCGCTTCTGGGCAAGTGGCGATTCGGATCGGAGCCAAAGGGCCCAATTCCTGTGCCGTGACGGCTTGCGCCACGGGCAATCATTGCATCGGGGATGCGTACCGCCTGATTCAACGAGGGGAGGCCGATGTCATGGTGGCCGGTGGCGCCGAAGCGGCGGTCACTCCGCTGGGTGTCGCGGGATTCGCAGCCGCTAAGGCCTTGTCGTTCAGGAATGATGAACCCACCAAAGCGAGCCGTCCGTTCGACAAGGATCGTGATGGATTCGTGTTGGGCGAAGGGGCAGGGGTCATTGTGATCGAGGAGCGCGAACACGCCATCCGGCGTGGGGTTAGAATATATGGGGAGATCATCGGGTACGGGATGAACAGCGATGCGTACCACATTACGGCTCCACCGGAAGAAGGCGAAGGAGCTGTTCGGTGTATGGAACTCGCACTGAAAGATGCGGGAATCTCCCGTGAGCAGATCGGCTATATCAATGCGCATGGGACATCAACGATGGCCGATGCAATTGAGACCAGAGCAATCAAGCAAGTATTCGGTGAGCAGGCCTATCGCATTCCCGTCAGCTCAACCAAGTCTATGACGGGGCATTTACTCGGTGCGGCCGGTGGAATCGAAGCGGTCTTCAGTATCCTGGCCTTGTTTCATGGGATGCTCCCGCCCACGATCAATCTGGATGCCCCCGACCCAGCCTGTGACTTAGATTATATTCCCAACAAGGCTCGGCCAGTCGCGATTCAGATGGCCTTGTCGAACTCGTTTGGATTCGGTGGAGTGAATGCTTGTTTGATTTTTAAGCGACTGGACACGTAACACGCATGCCCCAATGATGCCTGCCTCTTCTGCTGACTCCTCACGTGCTTTCTTGAAATATCGATTCAGGGATGACAACCTATTAGAAGAGGCGCTCACGCACAAGTCCTACGTAAATGAGCGTCGGGAGCCTGGGCGGACACACAACGAACGCCTTGAGTTTTTGGGAGACGCCGTTTTATCGCTGATTATCAGTGATTATCTGGCCAGACACTATCCCGAACTGAGTGAAGGAGCTCTCTCCAAGCTCAAGGCAAAGCTGGTGAGCGAGACGCCGTTGGCGAATGCCGCACGGCGGCTGGATCTTGGGCGCTATCTGAGGCTTGGTCGAGGGGAGGAACGATCTAAAGGAAGGGATAAGGCGTCACTATTGGCTGACGCGCTGGAAGCCGTCATTGCTGCGGTTTATCTGGACGGAGGTTTTGGGGTCAGCCGTGATTTTACGGTCGATATTCTAGCCGAGGAGCTGCACCAACTTGATGTCGCTCATGAACAACCCGGAGGTGACGACTACAAAACGCGCTTTCAGGAATGGTGTCAAAAGCGGTATGAGATGTTGCCGCAGTACCTGGTAGTGGGGGAAACCGGACCGGATCATCAGAAGCTCTTTGAGGTGGAAGTGCAAGTGAATCAGAGAGTGGTTGGGGTTGGCCGAGGAAACAGCAAGAAAGAAGCGGAACAGGAGGCAGCGCAGCAAGCGCTGGAGCAGATGGAGCATTGAGGTAGCATCCCGTTGGAGCCGGGGAGGTGCTACGATATTGGATTACTGTGATCAGAAGAAATAGGGGAGGTCGGTGATGTTCAAGCAATCAGGATGGCGGATACTGGCAGGGGGGCTGATCGGGTTGATGTTGCTGGTCTCAGGAATTGGGTTGCTTCCCGCAGCCGACAACACGCCCAATTCAAAGACGGACGCTCCGAAGAGTGCGCGGGCCGTCATCAAAACAAAATTCGGTGATATCGAAATCAAATTCTATCCGGATGTGGCGCCCAAGCACGTCGAGAACTTCGTCAAGTTGGCCAAGGCGGGTTTCTACAACGGAACAATTTTCCATCGTGTGATTCCTGGGTTCATGATCCAGGGCGGAGATCCGAATACGAAGGATTCGCTCAAAAAGGACACCTACGGGCAGGGTGGTCCTGGTCATACGGTGAAGGCTGAGTTCAGTGACATCCCACACAAGCGCGGCATCCTCTCGATGGCTCGGGCAGCAGATCCGGATTCTGCGGGGTCTCAATTTTTCATCGTGGTAGAGGATTCTCGATTTCTGGATCGCAAGTACTCGGTGTTTGGAGAAGTGACGAAAGGCATTGGCGTAGCTGATAAAATCGTGAATTTGCCACGTGACGAGCGTGATAATCCACGGGATCGTATAGAAATGACCGTGACTATCGTGGAATAGGATTGTGTCCATTATGCCTCGAGGTCTTCCCCTGAGGGCAAGGTGATGAAGGAGGAGTTTGTTGGTCCGGTGCGTTCACGAGCGAGCCAAGGCCAAGTCAGGTAGACGGTCGCGAACGCGACCGTCAGCGTGCTGACAACGATACCAGGAGTATACCCCGAGGCTGTTCCGAAAGGCGGTTGTTTGTACCCACTCGCCCCATTGTGCCAAGACGCGCTGTACACCGACCAAGGCCGCCGTAAGCGAAGAGGCGAATCGTACTCTCTGACGAACCTTGAGCTTTTGACCCCGCTTCGGCAGGGCGGAGAACGCCGCTGGCGGACTTTACCGACAGCCTCTTAGTGATGGTGCCGGCAATCAGGACCGTGGGTGTGTCCTTCTGAAGGCGGCGGTGAAGGCAGTAAGGATTGTCCGGGAAGAAAGATGTGTCCTGGTTCGTGCTTCCTCTTGAGATGATCGGCGATTTCCGGATGGTGTGTCTTCACATAGCCGATCAGTCCTCCCAGAAACCGGCTGGACTGAAAATCCTTTCCTGAAAACGTCGACACGAACTTATCGATTTTGTCCAGGACGGCAGGAGCATCCGTTAGATCTGCGATCTGCGCAGGGTTCTGTTTTTTGAAGCTCTCATACTCCTTGCGGAGATGTTCGGCAAATACCGGCATAGGAGCGGCCGGTATATGGAGCGGGCTGAGTGTGCGCCGGAGGGCTTGAAGGGCCGTGATTACCTCGGCATCCTGGCCGTCCCGGCGACCTTCAAAATAACTAAACGTAATGACTTCAATCAGATTAAAGAGGGCAACGGCCTTCTGTCCCCCCGACTCGTCTAACTCTCGATAGAAGTCTCGGCGAACTGGCAAGAATTGCTCACTCAGCCGCTTCTGTTGGTAATCGCTTCCAGTGTCGAGATACACGCAATCCGCTGGGCAGGAGATGCGAGTGATTCGATGTTCGCCGCAGCAGAGGCTGCAGATGGATCCTCCTAGCGCGGGACATGGGCGTTTCCCCTTGCGGTCATGACAATACGCACAGACAGTCATTTCTTTGGCCCTTCCGGGGTTGTTTTGGGGGGAGGAGGAATGAACCCATAGTCGGCGAGGGTGCGCTTCTCGCCTTTGGATTTCGCTGATGACGGAGTTTCAAGCCCGTTCATTTCGGCCGCATGAACATAGTAGTAGGGAACCAAAATAAGATTATTCGTGCGGTCGATACCGATGTCGGCTGGAGCGAGGAGATACTCGGCGATGACCTGGAAACGATGGTCTCTGGTCATTCGCCAAATCTTCCCTTTTGTAAGGTCAGAGACATACATGTTCCCCCACTGATCAAAATCGACTCCGCTGAGGTTCTGGAAACGGCTGGTGAAAAATCCATTCGCCTCCAGTTCGGTTAATTGTCCGTCAGGAGTGATCTCCAGGATTTTCCCTTTGTCCCAGCTCACGGCAATGAGGTGGTTAGTCGTGGGGTGGACGGCGAGCCCTGCAGGGCCTGCCAGTCGTTCGTCGTGGATCAAGAGGTCAACCCGATACTGATCCGATGGATTGATGCGATAGATGGAATTGGCGCTCTGATCAGATACGTAGAGGAGACCGGTTTGTGAAGCTGCAACATCGGTCAAGGAGACCTGCGACCGTGACGGAGGAGAGAAGGAGACTGTGATCAGCAATTTTCCGGTTGTCTTGTCGAAGCCCTTCAGTTGATCAAGATCGGCGACGTAGAGCATGGCCCCAACTAAGGCCATTCCCTTGGGCGCGTGCAGCGAGATCTCTGACACCCCGCCTTGGATGAACTTGAGGTTGATAATCTTCCCCTCGGTATTCAGTTTCGTGATGAACCCGTTATTATCACGAGCCTCAGGCTCTCCATTGACGTTGGAGATGAAATATTCTTTCCCTGAGGCATCGCCGATAAAGCTATTGGGCGTCTCCAGCCCGGTAATTTGCGCTGCCTCGCAGGGTAAGGAAAGACCAAGAATCAGTGCTGCAAAGAAAAAGGGTTGCTGATAGGAAGATAGAGGCAACAGAAGGGTATCCCAGGATTAGTCTTGTGGTCATCGTATCCAAGGGGTAACGAGACTGTCAAGAAACGACGATGCGGGAGTATCGTCATTTGAAAATTGTCCCTGCCTGCTCACGCGTCATCGTCTAGCGTTGACTTGCATAAAATTCCCCTGCTAAGTTGCCAGAAAATTTACTGACTTACTTGCGAGAGGGAGGAAGATCGTGGCCGCACAATTGATTGATGGCAAAGCATTGGCGCAACAGGTCCGTGATCGGCTGGCACAAGAATCGGCAGAATTATTGGCAAAAAATGGGATAACACCTGGCCTGGCGACCATCCTGGTCGGCGATGACCCCGCCTCACAGGTCTACGTGAAGAACAAACAAAAGGCGTGCGAAATGGCCGGCATCTATGTTGACGACCATAAACTCCCAGCCAGTACCAGTCAGGCCGACTTGCTGGCGCTTATCGAAAAAAAGAATACGGATCCCAAGATTCATGGCATCCTGGTTCAATTGCCCTTGCCTAAGCATATCGACAGCAAGGTGATTCTCGAAGCTGTGTCTCCGTTGAAGGATGCAGACGGGTTTCATCCCTACAACTTCGGCCGACTGGTGGAGGGGCACCCCGTGTTTGAAGCCTGTACACCCAAGGGCGTGATTAAGATGATTGAATCTGCCGGGGTAACCATCGAGGGTAAACGGGCTGTCGTCGTTGGACGAAGTAACATTGTGGGGAAGCCGCTGGCGCTGATGTTGCTGCAGCGGAACGCGACCGTCACAATTTGCCATTCAAAAACCAAGGATCTTCCCTCGGTCTGCCGTGAAGCCGACTTGTTGCTCGTTGCGATCGGGAAAGCAAAGTTCGTCACGGCGGACATGGTACGCGAAGGGGCAGTCGTGATCGATGTGGGAACGAACAAGACACCGGAGGGGAAGTTGTGCGGCGATGTGGATTTTGAGCCGGTGAAGCAGAAGGCGGGCTGGATCAGTCCCGTACCTGGCGGTGTGGGTCCCATGACGATTGCCATGTTGTTGGAGAATACGGTCGAGTCCGCGAAACGGGCAGCAGGAATGAAATGAGAGGCCAGGAATGAGCCGAGAGCCACAGCGCTTGATCGATGTCCTGAATCGCGGAACATTCGCCGTAACCGTCGAATATAACCCCCCCAAGGGGACGAATATCTCCGCGGTGCTGGAGAATGCCAAACAGCTGGTGGGGCGTGTCCACGGCGTGAATATCACCGACAACACCGCCGCAGTAGTTCGGGCAGGATCGCTCCCGGTCTGCCGCCTGCTCTATGAGCTTGGACATGATCCTGTCATGCAACTAACCTGTCGTGACCGTAATCGGATTGCGATGCAATCGGATCTGATGGGCGCCCACATGCTTGGGATCAGAAACATTTTATGTCTCACTGGCGACTATCCGACGGTGGGGGACCACAAAGAAGCCAAGCCGGTCTACGATCTGGACTCGGTCCAAGTCATGCAGCTGGTGCAGGGCTTGAACAACGGTAAGGACATGATGGGTAACAAGCTCGACGGGTCCACGGCCTTCACGATCGGGGCGGCCGTGACACCGGAGGCCGATCTCATCGGGCCGGTGTTGGCGAAATTTGAGGTGAAAGTGAAAGCCGGCGCCCAATTCTTCCAGACCCAAGCGGTCTATAATCCTGATGTCTTTGCCAGCTTCATGAAACAGGTGCGACCGTTTAACGTGAAGGTATTGGCGGGGATCCTCGTGTTACGGAACCACAAGATGGCCGAATTCATGAACGCCAATATCCCCGGGATGGCGGTGCCGAAGGAGATGATCGATGAACTGAAGGCTGCCGGAGATCGAGCTGAGGATGTCGGCGTTGACATTGCCGTGCGGTCAATCAAGGCAGTACGCCCCCATTGTGACGGAGTTCATCTCATGGCGATCAAGGCCACGCATCGATTGGCTGAGATCATCACCAAGGCAGAATTGGGCTGATGACAATCCTTGACGTTCAGCAGCATAAACGAGAACGTAAGAAGCTCGTCGTCGTCACGGCCTACGATGCATTGTTTGCCGGTATCGTCGAGCAAGCGGGTATCCGGGTCATTTTGGTCGGAGATTCTCTTGGTGTGGTTGTCCAGGGGAAGGCCAATACCCTCTCTGTGACAATGGAAGACATGCTCTACCACACCAAGCTGGTGGCGGGTGCGGCCCCACGTGCTCTGGTCATCAGTGATATGCCGTTTATGTCGTATCAGGTCAGCACCGAAGATGCGGTGCGCAACGCAGGTCGCTTGATCCAGGCCGGCGCTGCTGCGGTTAAGCTCGAAGGCGGTGCCGTCATGGCTGATCGGGTGAAAGCGATGACCAGTCTGGGGATTCCCGTCGTGGGCCATCTGGGCATGACACCGCAGTCCGTTCATGCGCTCGGTGGGTATAAAGTCCAGGGGAAGGTGGAGGATCAAGCCGCCAAATTGTTGGACGATGCAAGAGCGCTTGAAGCCGCTGGAGTCTTTGCGCTTGTGTTGGAGGCGGTCCCAGCAGAGCTCGCCAGAAGGGTCACCCAGGCGTTGACGATCTCCACCATTGGAATTGGGGCAGGGCCGCACTGCGATGGCCAAGTCCTCGTACTCTACGATCTCCTCGGTCTCTTCGATACCTTCGTCCCGAAATTCGTGAAGACCTATGCGCACCTCAAGACCGATGCCCTCCAAGCCCTGAGTCGGTACAAAGAAGAAGTCGAGCAGGGGAGATTTCCCAGCGACTCGGAAAGCTATCACTAAGCGGTTTCAGTCTCGGCCGGTCATCCCGTTGCATGGAACCTGAAAAAGTTTCCGGTCCTCCAGGCGTACTGCCGTCAGCTCTCTTCCCCACACGCAACCGCTATCGATCGAGAGAAGCTGGTCTTCGCAGTGAAGCCCTAGCGCCGCCCAGTGGCCGCAGATAATCGTTGTGTCACGATGCTTCCGGTCCTTGATCTTAAACCAAGGGAAGTATCCGGAAGGGATTCGCCCAGGGGAGCCGTTATACGAAGATTCCATTTGGCCATCGGGCGAACAAGCACGGAGCCTGGTGAGCACCTTGATGATGGTGGCGAGCCTGGTCTGGCCGGACAGGTTCGAAGACCATTGGAGATGTTTACTGGGATACAACGCACGAAGGGTGTCACGGTAGGAAGGACCTTGTAGATTCACCTCGACCTCACGGGCCAGCATCTCCGCCTCGTCGATGGACCATTGCGGGAGTAAGCCGGCATGGACCATGGTAAACGGCCCTTCACGATACAAGAGCCG
>DIHK01000015.1:56818-72174 GCA_002420115.1 Nitrospira sp. UBA5698 | reverse complement strand
GTGTCTTCCGGACGAACCGTCGCGATCTGTTCCGCCACGGCAAGGAGGAAGAGATCGTGATTGCCCAAGACGGCGACGGCCCGATTTCCAAGCTTCATGATATAGCGAAGGACGCTCAGCGAGTCAGGGCCACGATTGACTAGATCGCCGACGAACCAGAGGCGATCTCTGGAAGGGTCGAATCGAATATGCTGGATGAGACGTTGCAAAGGTTCGTAACATCCCTGCACGTCTCCGATCGCATAGGTCGCCATGAGTGGTTTTGAGGGTACCGCGCCGCGTTTGATGGTGCAAGCACTTCGTTGCGCAATCCCGGTCAGTGTCAGCCATGAAGCCGAATCAACGTGAAATTATAGTGCTTCGATCTCTACCCATTCGTTTCAGGCTGCTTTTTCCAACCAGGGTGCCAATGCGCGGTGCAGTTGATCGACGGTGAAGGGTTTGGTGAGGTACCCGTCCATCCCGGCTGCCAGACACTGTTCTCGATCGCCTTCCATCGCATTGGCTGTGAGCGCGACGATCGGGAGACGGCGACGAGGTGAGTGCTGGCTCTCCTGTTCACGAATCAACTGAGAAGCCTTCAAACCATCAAGGTTCGGCATCTGGCAATCCATGAGGACCAGGTCGTAGGAGTGAGCAGCGACTGCGGTGAGCGCTTCTTGCCCGTCTTCGGCAATGTCTACCGCACATCCCAATAATTCCAGCATCGCCATGGCGATTTCACGATTAACCACGTTGTCTTCGGCGAGCAAGATTTTCCCGTGGAGAGTCGTTGGATGATGTTGCGGCTGTGCTATGACCGATGCCGTCTCGTTGTCCGGACGAACCTCCAGTGGAACGGTAAGCCCAAACGTTGAGCCGAGACCCGGTGTGCTTTCGAGATCAACGGTTCCTCCCATCAAGCGAACAAGCTGTTTGACGATCGCGAGACCGAGACCAGTTCCTCCAAACTTGCGGGTCGTCGATTCGTCGGCTTGGGCAAATGCATCGAAAATGCGGGACTGCGATTCGGGTGGAATGCCGATGCCTGTATCACGAACTGTCACACGAAGTAGGATCTGCTCAGCGTCACGCTTGAGACAGTCCGCACTGACGGTGATCGATCCGTTGGCGGTAAATTTAATGGCGTTCCCAATGAGATTCAGTAGGACTTGTCGCAATCGTGTCGGATCTCCCCGAAGTGTAGAGGGAATACTCGATGATATCTGCACGGACAGGGAGAGCCCCTTTTGACGAGCAACTTCGGAAAGTAACGTGATGACATCATCAAGGAGGTGGGAGAGGTTCATATCGGTGTGCTCGAGTTGGAGCTTCCCGACCTCAATCTTAGAGTAATCCAGAATGCCATTGATGATCGTGAGCAACGAGGCGGCAGATTGTTGCACGGTATGGGCCATATGCCGCTGTTTCTCGGTGAGGGGCGTCGCGAGGAGCAGTTCAGTCATACCGAGGATTCCGTTCATCGGAGTGCGGATTTCATGACTCATGTTGGCCAAGAATTGAGACTTTGCGACGCTGGCCGCTTCAGCGGCATCTTTCGCGAGGGTCAATTCTCGTTGAACAGACTTGATCGTCGTAATGTCCGTTGCGACACCAAGAAAACTCGTGATCGCCCCTTCGGGATTGCGTAAAGCTGTGATAGTCAGGAGGACGGTGAGTCGATTCCCATCCTTTCTGATGTAGGTCCACTCATGGGCATTGGGAAGTCCTCGACGACACTTTTCGACGAAGACGTCAAAGCCTGGTTCTAAGTCAATGCCAAGCTCTGCCGAAAACGCCTGGGCACGTGTCATCACTTCCTGGGGGTCGTGGAAAATCGCCGGTGTCTGTTTCCCAACCAATTCTCCAGCCGAGTAACCTAAGAGCTGTTCAGCAGCAGGATTGAACACACGGATGATTCCATCCGGCGTCGCCGAGATGATGGCGTGCCCGGCATTGTCCAGGATCGCCTTCTGAAATTCAGACAAGTCACGAAGCGTTTGTTCCGTGCGTTTCTGTTCGCTGATGTCTCGTACGGTAGCCTGTAAACCCGTTTGTCCCTTCAACGTAATTCGAGTCAACAAAACGGTTGCAGCGAAGCTCTGTCCGTTAATGCGGCGATGGGTCCATTCAAAAAAATGCGATCCGTTCTCCATGGCTTGTCGAATCACTTTCGGGGCTTTATCGGCTGAGCGTTCGCCGTCCGGCTGAAGAAGAGGCGATACATCCCATGGGCCGAGTGTGGTGAAGTGTTCGATGCTCTTGGCTCCGAACAGGGCGACGGTTGCAGGATTGCATGTGGTGAATTTCCATTCCGGCGGAAACAGCAGCATGATGGCATCACGCGACGATTCGAACAGTTCACGGTACTTGGTTTCACTTTCCCGTAATGCCTGCTCCGTCTGGGTATGTTCCGTTGGCTGATTCATGCCAGATACTTCAGAGACGATAGGGGAAGACCGATTTCATTGTGCGGGTGAGAACGCCGGTCGCTCGATGGAAATGTGGTGTGCAATTGCGTTGCCTGAGACAGTGCTGTCCGCCCCTCGATATTTTGTGTGAATGGGTTGAATCCTCAAGAAAATCTCATCACACTTTCCTCGAAAAATCGAGTTGTTCGAGATATTGCTCCTTT
The DNA here is from genome assembly GCA_002420115.1 of Nitrospira sp. UBA5698. GTDB lineage: Bacteria > Nitrospirota > Nitrospiria > Nitrospirales > Nitrospiraceae > Nitrospira_D. Next base: position 69,560 of record DIHK01000015.1, on the reverse strand, counting down.
AGGTGAGTAGTGAATTACACCACGTATGTTTCGCCAAGGCTCGCTCTCGCTCTACGGGGAATATGCGGATGAATGTAGGGGGAAGGCGATTCGTCGATCAATTTGATTTGTTTGAGACGGCGAGTGCTTCACTGATTCGGTGACATTGACTGTTCGCCCTTAACTCCGTCGAAGAACGTAGGGCGAACGGAAGGTTAAGGAACCTGTGGGATGCTACACCAGGAGCTTACAGCTTTTGCGGAGGGTAGCGAGCCTCAATCTTGCTTGAAAGCCCGCCTCGTGCGGTGAAAGTACCGGTCACCGTTGCCCACACAGGCCGACAGGCCTTGACGACATCATGAAGGATGCGGTTGACGGAGTTCTCGTAAAAGATGCCGAGATTCCGGTAGGCGTGGATATACATTTTGAGCGCTTTGAGTTCGAGACAGGCTTTGTCGGGCATGTAGTGCAGCGTGATGGTGCCAAAATCCGGCAAATTCGTCTTGGGGCAAATTGCGGTGTACTCGGGAATCTCGATCGTGATCTCATAGCCCTTATACTGGTTCGGAAAGGTTTCGATCTCCGGCAGCGGCGCATTGATCCCACTCTTCGCATGCCGCTCGTTATAGCCCAGTCTTGTCACTTTGGGTTGTCTTCCGACCGCTTCACGTTTCACGTTTCACGCCTCACTACACTTGTTTCATCCAATCAGTCTGACCGATCTTCTCTAATTCGAGATACAGGGAGACCCATGGACATTTCATGTCCGGGTATACCTCACACAGTCCACCTTTCCGGACTCCTCCACAGGGGCCATGTGCCATGAATTTTGGGCACTCGGCCTTGAGTGTGTTATCAGGAATTAGGGGGCGCTTATGCACTCCACCGACATGGGTCCCGGCCTCGTCTTCGCCGGGGATCAGTACTCGCAGCGACATACATCGCAGTGTAAACAGATTGTTGTGGATCGGCAATCTCTAAACATGAATTGCCATGCATAAGCCAAGCAGTCTCCTCAGCAACCAGCTCCATGGCTTGGGGCAAAGGGCCTATGTCTGACCGTCGAATCTAGGCCTTCTTTTGGAAACCGTGGGTCCTCTTTGAAGTTGCGTTGATTTTCGTGACGTTATACTATCTTCAAGAGATTTCGACAGCCTGTTAGTCGGTGGGGCAACCTAATCTGCGCAGAGAAAAGGCCGTACAAACATTGACAGTCTTTTTTCGGCTTTGCTAGGATGCTGGTGGTTTGGTTTAAAGTGTACTGAATCGTTCAAACCCTCAAGTCCCCAAGTTTTCTTTCGTGAGTCATGATTCGGCAGAGTGACGAAAATATGAGCAGCGGCATGCCGTTGCCAACGATATAAGGGAGGTGCCTAATGAGCCTTGATTACGTCAAGTTCTCCAACGGATTCGAAAAGTTTATGCCGAAAGAATATCGAGATTTGGTCGAGCACGGACCGTTTGGCAAGAAAGTCTCGGTTTCACAGGTTGGAAGTTTCAAGGAAGTGCTTGAAGAGCACCCTATGTGCGCCGGTTGTGCGATGACGCTCTTCATTCGCTTGGCCATGGTGGCGTTCCCAAATCCAGAAGATACGATTACCGTCGGGACGGCCGGTTGCGGTCGTCTGGCTATTTCACAGGCTGCCATCCCCTTTGTCTATGGCAACTACGGAGACCAGAATGGAGTGGCGAGCGGCCTCTCACGTGGCCTTCGGCTTCGTTTCGGTGATAAGCCGAAAGATGTGGTCGTGATGGCCGGGGACGGTGGAACGGCGGACATCGGCTTCCAGCAGGTGCTGCATTCATGGTTCCGCAAGGAACGATTTACGACCATCATGTTGGACAATGAAGTGTACGGAAATACCGGCGGTCAAGAAAGCGGGATGACCAACCGCGGTGCGGTGTTGAAGATGGCTCCTCTCGGGAAGAAGTTCGAGAAGATGGATATGCTGCAGATGGCGAAGGTCGCGGGTTGTGCCTATGTGGCGACCGTGGTGCCGAATAATCCGCGTCGTGTGGAAAGCGTCATCAAAAAAGCCGTGCTGATCGCACGCGAAGTCGGGTCCACCTATATTCAAGCCTACACATCCTGCAACATTGAGTACGCCATTCCGACCGATAAGGTCATGGAAGATGCGAAGACGGTTGAAAATGACCGGTATCAGTTTACGGAGTATGTCAGCGAAGAAGCGAAGCAGTACCTCACTGAGCGCTATGGTTACAAGGAGTTTCTTGCCAAGCCGGCTGCTGCGATTCCTAACAAGGCCTAAGCGAACGAAGGAGAGTCCACGATGGCAAAGCGCTTCAATATTCGAATGGCAGGTGTGGGCGGACAGGGCGTCGTGACTGGGTCGCACATACTGAGTACTGCCGTCATCAATGCCGGCGGTGAAAGCACGATCGTGCCGTTCTATGGATCGGAAAAGCGAATGGCGCCGGTTGAAAGCTATGTTCGCGTGTCGGATGAACCGATCTATGAGATCGGCGAAATCACCTTCCCGCACATCATTATCATTTTCCATCCTCAAGTCATTACGCACGGCAAGTCTTACACGATGCCGTTCTACTTCGGCTTGAAGGAAGATGGGATTGCACTGATCAACAACGATGGGCCGATGAATCTCCATCGAGATCAGGCGGCTGAGCTGAAAGAGCGGCGTGCGAAGCTGTATTACTTCCCTGCGACGAAGATCTCTCTTGAAGTCGCAGGCATGGATCTGGCTACCAACATGGCGTTGATGGGCTGTATCGGTGCCATTACGGGGTTGACGAGCATGGCAGGGCTGGATCAAGCCGTGAAGGATCGGTTCCTTGGGAAGGGCTTCGTGGTCTCTGGTGGTACGGCCGCTCTTGACAGCGTCGTTGAGCGGAAGTTCAAAAAGAAGCAAGAACTGATCGAAAAGAACGTTGCCGTCATGCGGGCCGGGTGGAACTACGCTGTTGATCATGGTTGGGCTGCGGCTGATGTCAAGCGGGTGGAAGAGCCTGTCGCTGCAGCCACCGCGTAACCGGTTATAAAGGAGTTTCCATGTACCTCGTAGCCGATATCAGTGTCGAAATTTGTGCCGCAAAGAGTTGCAAGCTCTGCACACAGTACTGTCCGGAAGCCAACACGATTCTTTACAGCGACGAGATGGGTAAAGATCAAGGATTCAAGTACGGATCCGCCTATGTCGCAGTCGACCGTTGTAAAGGATGTGCGCAATGCGTGTGGGTCTGCGACACCATGGCAAAGAATAATGCCATCAAGATGATTATGATCGACCAACTACCAAAAGCGGCATTGACGGACAATATTACGTACGGAGAGAAAAGCACCACGGCAGTGTTAGCAAGCCCTGTCGTCGGGTAAGGAAAGGGAATCAGGCGTGGCCATCACACAAGATACGAGAGAGCGGATCATCGTGCCGGGTCCGGCTGGGTTCCACCCGCCGTCTGCGGCCCAGTTAGGTGTTGACCTGCCTGATCCTGGGCAGGGGTTGTACTACGGCCTTCTTGAGCCAAATGAGGAAGTTGTTATTGAGGAGATGGCTCGAAAGATGTTGACGAGCCCGAATGCAACGATTTTCCCGGGTCCCTTGCTCTTGTGGGCCTGGAACGACCATGCAGTAGAAAAAGCAAAAGCGACATTGGAAATTGCCGCGCAGATTCCGGAAGTGATGATTATCCCGATGCCGGACTATCGTCCGAAGTATCCGAAGATCGATCCTGAGGAAGTGATCAATCCGAATCATCCGAATTTGACAATCTGGGGCAACAAGATCGAAGCCTGTATCTTCATCGGTGTGCATTGCCATTATGCTAATCTCACCCTCAAGATGATCCGGGCGGGAACCAATTGCTGTACGATGGCGATTTGCGCGGAGCAAGGCCATGAGGATGCCATGCTCACGATCCGGGACTCCGATACCCTGAAAATCAAGCGGGTCGCGCAGATTTTCAAGCGTGTCCGGGAAGAACTGGGCATCAAGCTGCCGGAGAATGGAGAAAACGTCCGTTTTACCGGTACCCAGTCAAAGGTCCATGGTGGTAAGACTCATACTAACCCGATGGCGTTTGCTCCGACTCCTGGTGGAGCGGGCAGCGCTGCGATGTTCGGCCATTCTGCAGAACAGATGAAGCGAGAAGGGTAGGCTGAGCGAATAGCTCACCGTCCATATAAAGAGGTGCGATTATGAGCGAGACTGAAGTGAAAACGAATCCCCAAGGCGACCCGATCACCAGCGTGGCCGCTCCAGCGAGCGCAAAGAAGCAAGATCCGCATGGCGAGGCAAAACGCCAGAAGGTTGTGACTCCTGAATACATGTTTCATGAGGCGCCACGGACGAAGGAGTTCATCACGGGCAGCGAAGCTGCCAAGGAAGCGATCCGTCGATCCAACGTGGACTTAGCCATTGCCTATCCGATCACACCGCAAAGTGAAACGATGCAGCTTGTCGGAGTGCTCTACGGTGAAGGCTATGTGAAAGAGTACTATCGTGGGGAAGAAGAAGTCGGTGTGATGGCAGCCATCGCCGGTGGGTCTCGTGCAGGCGTTCGATGCTATACGGCCACAGCTGGGCCTGGTACGTTGCGTGGACTGGAAGGTATTGCGTCTTGGCCTGGCCACCGTCTTCCGGTGGTTGCAATGTTTACGTGTCGCGTCGTCAATGCGCCACTTGCCATTCAGCCGGACAATATCGAAGTCGCTTACCTGCTGAACTGCGGCATGATTGTGTTCCATGCCGAAAATCAACAGGACATGTTCGATTTCACGATGGCCGGCTTCACGATCAGTGAAAAGAACGACGTGACTCTGCCGGTTGGGGTCTGCTGCGACGGATTCTTTGTGACGCATGCCCGTGGCTACGTGCGGATGCAAGATCGTGGGATCAAGTTGCCGCCGCGTGAAGCCTGGCGTGGTGCGGTGCCGGTACTTGATGCCGAGAATCCTCCGGCTCGTCTGTCCCGTGACGCCCCGGTTCAGAAGTCGAACTTCATGGCCTATAACATCCATGCAGTCTGGCAGCAGGAAGTGTGGGCGGCTGTCGAACGGTCCCGCAAGTACATCAATAAGTACATGGGCGGTTTACTAACCGCGGAAAACGTCGATGATGCGGAAGTAATCATCATTGCCTCCGGCAGCGCAGCGGCACAGTCGCGCGAGGCTGTGCGGCTCTGCAAGGAAAAGGGCATGAAGGTCGGATTGATTAAAATCCGCTCCCTCCGTCCATTTCCGACGAAGGAACTCCGTCAGTTATGCGCGAAGGCTAAGCTGATTGTGGTTCCGGAGTTTAATTACGTCGGGTGGCTGGCGAAGGAAGTAGCGACTGCTATTTATGGCTTTTCCAGCGCGAAGATCATCGGCGGCCCGCGCGTATACGGTGGTCAATCGATGCCAGTTGAGTTGATCGTAGACGAGGTCGAGTCCGGGGTAAGCGGTAAGAAATCGACCAACGTTGCGATGTCGCAGATTATGGGTGGCGCCGTCAATCAGGACGAGGTCGCCCATTTCATGCGCAGCATTTAAAATAGCAAGAGACAAAAAACAAGAGCCCGTCCGGCTAGATACCGGACGGGCTCTTGTTTTTCTGTGCCGTTAGCCAACAGCTGTCAGCTGAAAGCTAGTTGCTGACAGCTAGCCTTGAATCTCATCCTCCACCATCTCCTCACTGGCCGGCATCCCGTAAGCCACATATTTGGCGTAGGATAGGTAGATCCCTGCACTATCCGTCATGGCTTTGGACCCGGCCGTCAGCCGAACGACTTTGTCGGAGCCGGGTGGCTCTATGTTTTGGAGCATGGTGACATGGTCGTGCAGGAGTCGGATATAGCGTTCTACCGCCGATTCGACGTCTTTATAGGCCCTCAAAATGTCATCGGTCATGGTTGTCCTCCGTAATGCCCTGAGCATACACTACAGCTATGCAACGCCTCAACGTTCCAGTGTCAGGCAGGATTCTTGATGCCATCCTCACCTCCGTGGAAGAAGAGAGTGTTTCGACTAAGCACCTGGCCCAGGCCGTAAGCGAGCTGTCGAGAATCTTTACTAAAGAACGAGATCGCCTCAGTGGATCGTATCTCGATAGTAGCCACTTAGGTACGGCATATCTGCAGTATTTCCTGCCGGTCAATCTTGCCAAGATACAACGGTTGCTCAATGAGATGCCCACGCCTGAAGTGGACGAGCGTTTCTCAGTGTTGGACCTTGGTTCAGGTCCTGGTACCGGGCCGTTGGCAGTTCTCGACTGGTGGCAACAGCAGGAGTTGCCGTATGCCCTGGCCGTGACTGCTGTCGATGGTTCGAAAGCAGCTCTTAGACAAGCCCGACAGTTGTGGGATCGATACTGCCAGGCGCCTACTGTTGGGGCAGCGAGTTTGCAGACCTATGAAGGAAATCTTGAGCGGCGAGTCTGGTTGGAACAGGTTAAACAGCGGGCACCATTTGATCTTATCATGCTCGCCAACTGTTTGAACGAGATTCATATAGATGCAAAAGGCTCAATCGAGATGCGTGCTGGCATGGTGCTCGAGGCGTTGTCGCTCCTCGCCGCGCATGGAACGATGATGATCGTTGAGCCGGCTCTACGCGAAACTTCGCGGGCCTTGCTGCAGGTGCGTGACAAACTGCTCCAAGAGAAGCGCTGCACCATTTACAGCCCCTGCCTCCATGAAAACGCATGCCCAGCTCTGGTGAAGCCAGATGACTGGTGTCACGAAGAGCGAGCGTGGGAACCCCCGGCCGTCATTCAACAGATTGATGCCGAAGTGGGATTTATCAAGGATGCGCTGAAATTCTCGTATCTGTTGTTACGCAAAGATGGCAAGACAATCGTCGATCGGCAACCCAATGTGTATCGAGTCGTGAGTGAATTGCGAGTCATGAAGGGCGAAAAACGAGCATGGCTCTGCAATGAACAAGGGCGACAAGAAATAGGTAGGCAGGATCGCCTGGCATCTCAAGCCAACGAAGCTTTCGATCAATGGCATCGCGGGGCGATTGTGCAGATTGAAGCAATCGTTCACAAAGAACGAGGGGGTAAGGTGTCGTCGTTGGGGCGTATTGAGCGGGATGCAGCGGTGCAACTCACTCGCCCGGTCTGACTGCTGTTCAAGGGAGTAATGTGTTTGGTTGTTCCAGAGCCATCCTTGGCAATATGCTACACGTAGTGAGGAGATGATTGACCATGTGTCACGTAGCAGTTTACACTCCTATTCGTGATTAAAACGTTTGCGGATCGGCACACCGCAGAGCTGTATGAGACAGGTAGGGCGAAGCGATTTCCATCCGAGATTTGGGGCGTGGGATTGAGAAGGTTGCAATATCTCGATTCGGCTTCATGTCTGGATGATTTGAAGGTTCCTCCGAGCAACCGATTGCATAAACTGAAGAATGATCGAGAGGGGCAGTACTCAATCTCCGTCAATATGAAGTGGAGAATCTGTTTTCGATTCGTAGACGGCGATGCATACGATGTTGAACTAACCGACTATCATTGAGGCGAGGTCTGGTATGGGTATTCTCAATAAGGGGTTAAGAAAAGTTCGGCCGACTCATCCAGGAGAGATGCTACGAGAAGATTTCCTGCCTGACTATAAACTGACCGTATCAGGGTTTGCCAAAGCGCTAGGAGTATCTCGTCAGACGGTGAACGAAGTGCTACGGGAACGGCGGGCAGTCAGTCCAGAAATGGCGCTGCGGCTCTCTCGTCTGTTTGGCAACAGCCCGGAGTTTTGGCTGAATGCCCAGCGAGCAGTTGATCTGTGGGAGGCAGCCAAACAAGCCAAGCACCGAATCAGTCGCATTGCCCCACTAAGTGCTGCCTAGCGAGCTGCGATATTCGAATGCATCGCCCTCTGCATTGAATCATAGCCAGAAGAGCAAAAAGACTAAACACGCTGGACCTAAAAGAGGGCGTGGCGACACTGGGGCCGGAATGCCGACGCCGAACGGGAGAGAAGCATGGTTCGGCGGCAGAATGCCAGGCGAGCCGTTTGGCAAGGTTTGACCGATTCAGATGGTTGAACCCTCTTCCTTAGTAATAGGGTGTTCAAAAAGCATTTCAGCAAGGCCCCAGCAAGCGAAAAGCCGAGGGGTACAAGGCAGGGTACGTTTAGGGTTTGTGTGTGCAAGAACGAAGCTGGAGGGAGTTTTTCGGAAGCTGCTAATCCGCTTCCGGCTCCGAGCTGCCGTGCTGGTGGGATACCTTGTCCTCTTCGAAGAGGTCCGCCATTTCCTCAGCCATGATGGCATCATCGTCCTGAATGGCGAATACGGGGATTTCTTTTCTCACCTTGGGCTTTTCGTCCGGCGAAGGGTCGGGTTGTTTTGGCGTGTCACTCATAGTCTCAGTATACACTAGTGCTGGGAGTAGGAGCAGATTTATTCAAAGGCCTCTAAGGAAGATCGCTCAACAAATTGGCGCTGACACCCCTGACAGGTGACAAAGTAGTAAGCGTCCCGTACGGACACGGTCGCTCGAAGGTCGAGGTTCACACCCCGATGATTGCACGCGGTGCATGAAATCTCCTTTAGGCGAAACGGGATGTCAGGCTGTGTGCGGAGATAGAATTCCATGTCGGTATAGACAGGGAACGTGTAAAAACACTTCTTACAGATGCCCCGCCAGTCGCCGTCAGTCCCCATGAACCGTTCATCGATGGCAAAGCTCGATTGCTTGCAGATCGCGCAGGGGACTGTGTTCAGACGGCGTTCCACTTCTTGCTGAGTGAGTGTGACCATACAGAGAGTATAACGGGCGAGGAAAAGGAATCGCAACTGGTGTCGCAGTAGCGGGGAGAATGCTTGACGCTTCTCTGGGGCACGTTATACTCACAATGCCATGCACATGATTACGGACCAGTTGTTGGTCGGGAACCTTGACGATGCGCAGCAACCACCGGCGGTCGTCGGGACTCTGTTGCTGGTGGCCGAAGAGTTGGTCGTCACCCCTGCCCCCTGGATGGATTACCACCACATTCCCTTTCGAGAGTTTGCGAAGGCCGATCCTGCAAAGTTGATGGAAGCGGTGCAATGGCTTGAGTCGCGGGCACCGACCGAACGAAAACTGGTCTGTTGCCGGGCCGGCATGGGTCGATCGGTTTCGGTCGTCATGGCGTACCTCTGTTGTGTGGAAGGGAAATCCTACGACGAAGTGCTGAAACTCGTCATGATTCGGCATCCAGGGGCCATGCCGCTGCCGAATCTACAGGTCGCCATCGAGCAGGTTCGTCAACTCCGTCGTTCCAAGTCGTCTCGCCACGCTGAGTCCTAAGGCGGTCTCGCTTTCATCGCACAATCTTGCCTTTCCCTCCCTCTCGTGGCTTAATGCCGCACATTCTCTACTCAGAACACGGTTACGGAATGCCTGAACTTCCCGAAGCTGAAGTCGTTGCTCGACAAATTCGCACACGTCTACTCGGTGCACAAGTGACTGATGTGTGGATCGGACGAGCGGATATTGTTCGAGAGGGGTATGACACCGCGTCGTGGTATTGCGGTGCGGCCCTCCAGTCCGTTGAACGGTTCGGCAAAAGTGTCGCCTTGGGATTTGTGAACAGTCGGGGGTGTCGCTATGTCGTGGCCGAGTTGGGGATGACCGGACTTCTCCTATTTCAATCGACACCGACAAAACATCCGCAGCATGTTCATGTGAGACTATCGTTCAAAGGAGGTCACGAACAGGAGCTACGGTATTGGAATCCCCGCAGATTCGGACGCCTCTCGCTGTTGGATAAAGCTGGACTGGATGGCTATTGCGCTCGCCGGTTCGGGCTGGACCCATTGGCTGCGTCTCAGCAGGAATTTGTGGGACTTTTACAGGAGCGCCGAGGACGGATCAAAGCCATCTTGATGCATCAACAAGTCATTGCCGGTATCGGGAACATCTATGCAAATGAGATTCTCTTTCGGGTTGGTCTCCACCCGAATCGACAGGTTCATCAGCTGTCGGTGCGCAAAATCGCAACGCTCTACACGATCATACGGGAGGTCCTGGATGAGGCCATTAGGCACGGGGGCTCGAGTGTGCGAGACTTTTTCGCTCCTGACGGGAGCGAGGGGCAATACAAGAGGCGGCATCTCGTCTATGGGAAAGAGGGACAACCCTGCCCAAATCACTGTGGTGGAGTGATTCAACGCCTTCGGGGCGAACGGAGCTCATATTTTTGTCCCCGTTGTCAGGCCATGCGATTGAAACGACAACCATAGCCGACAAAACTTATTATATTGCCGATGGTTAGGATGATATCTTGCGAAAGGTCTTCGCTAGGTCTTTTGATCCCCCCCACGATTAGTTCCTCTGGCGTCTTGAGTCATCCTGGTAGTTTCAGCTAAAATCCCGCTCCCCTATTTGCCTGAGTTACTACGAAGGAGAATTCGCATGGCTAAGGTGTTGGAAGGCCCCGGCATGGGGCTGATGAAGAAGTGGGGGATTCACGTCCCCAACTATGTCGTCGTCACGTCTGTTGACGAACTGACTAAGCTCGGACAAGCCAATGATTGGATGAAGACCTCGAAGTTAGTGGCAAAGGCGCACGAGGCGCTCGGCTCACGCTTTAAGCTCGGTCTGGTCAAAGTTGGTTTGGATCTGAACGGCGCAATTGCTGCGACCAAGGAAATGATCGGTCGTCAGGTCGGCAGCATCACCGTGTCGCAGGTCATTGTGTCGGAGATGGTTCCACATAAAGAGGAATACTATTGTGCGGTGAAGTCGACCCGCGAAGGTAGTGAGATTCTTGTCGCCAATTGCGGTGGGATCGAGGTTGAGTCGAACTGGGACCGGGTGAAACGCCTCTGCTTGGAAGTCGGGCAGTCCCCCTCGGCCGCACAACTTGAAAAGCTTTCTAAAGATGCCGGATTTGCTGGTCCACTTGCGAAAAAGATGGCCGACTTTGCCGGCAAGATGTTCACCTGCTTCGATAGCGAAGATGCGCAGTATCTCGAAGTGAATCCGGTTGTCACCCGCGAAAGCGACGGTGAATTAGTAGCGCTGGATGCAGTGACGTTGCTGGATGGTGATGCCAAGTTCAGGCATCCGGATTGGAACTTTGCTTTTGCGGCGGAATTTGGCCGTTCCTATAGCAAGGATGAAGTGGAAGTCATGGCGGTCGACAGCAAGATCAAGGGCTCAGTGAAGTTTATCGAGATCCCTGGCGGGGACACAGCCATGCTGCCGGCCGGTGGTGGCGCAAGCGTTTACTATTCTGACGCGGTTGTGGCGCGCGGAGGCAAGTTGGCGAACTATGCGGAGTATTCCGGTGATCCACCTGATTGGGCTGTGGAGGTGTTGACGGAAAAAGTCTGTTCGCTGCCCGGTATCAAGAACATCATTGTTGGTGGTGCGATTGCGAATTTTACCGACGTCAAGAAGACCTTCGGCGGCATCATTAACGGATTCCGCAAAGCGAAGGGCGACGGCAAGTTGAAGGGCGTGAAGATCTGGGTGCGTCGCGGCGGGCCGCGTGAGAAGGAAGGTCTCGATGCGATGCGCGCACTGAAGGACGAGGGCTTCGACATCAACGTCTTCGACCGCAACACTCCGCTGACGGACATCGTCGACAAAGCGTTACAGAAGTAACGAGCTATCAGCTATTAGCCATCAGCTGTCGGCTGAATGCTGACCGCTGGAGGCTTCACTGTTGGAGGACTTTCGATGAGTATTCTGGCCAATAAAGACACCCGCGTGGTGATTCAGGGTGGAGCCGCCGGTGTCAATGCAGCCCGCCGCATGGCGGAGTTCTGTTACCTGATTAAGCGCCCCCTCACGGTCGAGGCGTTCGTCTATCCGCCCGATGCCGGCAAGACCAATGAAGTGCCGTACGGCAGCGGGTTGATTGCGATCCCTATCTATAAGACGATCGCCGAAGCGACGAAGAATCATCCCGCCATCAATACCAGCCTTGTCTACATTGGTGCCGATCGCGCCATGAAGGGTGGCATGGAAGCGTTGGATGATCCGAACATCAAGGTCGTCTCCATGATCACCGAGGGTGTTCCGGAAAAGGACGCCAAACTGCTTGGGGCGCATGCGCGCAAGCTCGGTAAGGTGTTCAACGGGCCATCCTCGATCGGGATCATCTCGGCAGGGGCTTGTCGGTTGGGCGTCATTGGTGGCGCGTTTGACAACCTCGTGCTCTCGAAATTGTATCGAGAAGGTTCCTTCGGCGTGATTACAAAGTCAGGCGGCCTCTCGAACGAAATTATCTGGATCTGCTCACAATTTGCCGATGGCATCACGACGGCCATTGGTATCGGTGGCGATGCCTACCCCGGCACCGACTATGTAAGCTACCTTGAAATGTTTGAAAACGATCCGCAGACCAAAGCAGTCGTCATCGTCGGAGAGATGGGTGGAGACCTCGAAGAGCGGGCCGCTGAGTGGTATGGAGCCAAGAAGCGACGTGTCAAGTTGATCGGCGTGGTTTCGGGCTTCTGCCAGGAGAGCTTGCCGAAGGGCATGAAGTTCGGTCATGCCGGTGCAAAGGAGGGGATGAAAGGTGAGGGGTCAGCACGATCCAAGTCGGACGCGCTCAAAAAATCAGGGGCCATCGTCCCGCCGACCTTTGGAGCCTTGGGGCCAGCCATCAAGGAAACCTATCAAGAGCTGCTCAAGTCCGGTCAGGTGAAGGAGCCGGTGGAGCCGGCGGTGCTGCCCAGGTTGCCGAAGTCGGTCGAAGAGGCGATGAAGGCAGACGAAGTGATGGTGGCTCCGTTGATCCGAACTACGATCAGCGACGACCGTGGCGATGAGCCCTGCTATGTCGGGTATCCAGCCTCAGAGCT
>DIHK01000015.1:48813-56701 GCA_002420115.1 Nitrospira sp. UBA5698 | reverse complement strand
ATCATCAAGCGCATCATGATGCTTTCGGCGGATCACGGGCCTTGCGTCAGCGGTGCCTATGCCACGATTCTGGCTGCTTGTGCCGGTATCGGTTTGTCGCAAGCCGTAGCTGCTGGTTTGATTATGATTGGCCCCCGCTTCGGCGGCGCGGTGACGGACGCCGGTCGTTGGTTCAAGTATGCCGTTGACAATAAAATGAATGTCGATGAGTTTCTGGCCTACATGAAGAAGAANNAAGCAGGAAGCGGAAATCATCAAGCGCATCATGATGCTTTCGGCGGATCACGGGCCTTGCGTCAGCGGTGCGTACGCGACGATCCTCGCAGCCTGCGCCGGAATCGGTCTGTCTCAAGCAGTCGCGGCCGGGCTCATCATGATCGGTCCGCGCTTCGGCGGCGCAGTGACGGACGCCGGGCGTTGGTTCAAGTATGCCGTTGACAATAAAATGAATGTCGATGAGTTTCTGGCCTACATGAAGAAGAACGTAGGGCCAGTGCCGGGAATCGGTCACCGAGTGAAGAGCCTGCGCAATCCGGACAAGCGGGTCAAGGAACTTGTGGGTTATGTGAAGAGCTTGGATATCAAAACGCCGTGCCTCGACTTCGCCTTGGCGGTGGAGCAGGTCACGGCAGTCAAGAAGGATAACTTGATTTTAAACGTGGACGGCACGATGGCAGCGGTTCTAGTCGACATGGGCTTCCCTGTCGACAGTTTGAACGGCTTCTTTATCTTGTCGCGCACGATCGGATTGATCGGCCACTGGGTCGATCAGAAGCGGCAGGACAGTCGCCTGATCCGACTGTTCGACTATCTGGTGAACTATGCGGCGCCCAAGCGTCGGGAAGTGCCGCCACTGAAGTAGAAGCCATCAGTTTACAGCCGTCAGCCTTCAGCTACTGAGAGCTGAAAGCAGATCGCTGGCAGCCCTGTAAGGAGATAAGTCATGTCCATGGATCTCGCGAAAAATCTATATGCCAAGATGCCGGCGGTCTTCGAGAAGGCCAGAAAGCAATTCGGCCGACCGCTGACACTGGCTGATAAAATTCTCGTTTCACACGCCGACAACTTCGATACCCAGAATTGGGAGCGGGGCAAAGCCATGCTGGCGCTGCGTCCCGATCGCGTGGCGATGCAAGATGCCACGGCCCAGATGGCCGTGCTGCAGTTCATGCAGGCGAACAAAAAGAAAGCTGCGGTGCCGAGCACGATCCATTGCGACCATCTGATTCGTGCGGAAATGGGATCCGAGAAGGACCTGACGCGCGCCTTGGACGAGAACCGGGAAGTCTATAACTTCCTGGCTTCTGCGGCGAAAAAATACGGTATCGGATTCTGGAAGCCGGGCGCTGGGATCATTCACCAAGTCGTGCTGGAAAATTATGCGTTTCCTGGCTGCTTGATCATCGGGACCGATTCACACACCCCGAACGGCGGTGGGTTGGGTGGCTTAGCGATCGGTGTCGGCGGGGCGGATGCCGGCGAAGTGATGGCCGGTTTGCCGTGGGAAGTGCTCCATCCGAAATTGATCGGGGTGAAGCTGACGGGCAAGTTGAGCGGATGGGCGTCTGCAAAGGATGTGATTCTTTATCTCTGTGGCCTACTGACGGTGAAGGGTGGAACCAATAAGATCGTTGAATACTTTGGACCTGGCGCTGAAACCATCAGTGCCACCGGCAAAGGTACGATTTGCAACATGGGCGCGGAACTGGGTGCGACCACATCGGTCTTCCCATTCGATCAGAAGATGGTCGACTATATGACCATTACGGATCGGGCAGATCTGGCAAAGTTGGCCCAGGCAAACAAGGCCTTGTTGACGGCTGATCCAGAGCTCATGCAGGCTCCGGAAAAGTATTACGATCAGATTGTTGAAATCGATCTCTCCAAGTTGGAGCCCCATGTGGTGGGACCTCACACGCCGGACCTTGCCAGGCCGATTTCCAAGCTGAAAGCCGAAGCGCAAGAAAAGGGTTATCCCGTTGAACTGAAGGCAGCTTTGATTGGGAGCTGTACCAATTCCTCGTACGAAGATATCAGCCGTTCGGCTCACGTGGCACAGCAGGCCTTGAAGGCTGGTTTGAAGGCGAAGGCCTCGTTCTTGATCTCTCCTGGATCAGAGCGCATCTACCACACCATGAAGCGTGATGGGTTCTTGGAGACCTTCGAGAAACTCGGCGGAACCGTGCTGTCCAATTCCTGCGGCCCCTGCATCGGCCAGTGGAAGCGTGCGGACGGGGTGAAGGGCAAGGCTGACTCGATCGTCAGCTCCTTCAACCGGAACTTCCCGGGACGGAACGATGGGATCAGCGAAACCCTTTCGTTCCTCGCAAGCCCAGAAGTCGTGACGGCCTATGCGATCACCGGCGATCTTGGTTTCGATCCAGTCAATCAGACGGTGAAGGGAGCTGACGGCAAAGAATTTAAGCTCCAAGCACCAGTTGGTGAGGAGTTGCCGGCCAAGGGGTTTGCGAAGGGTGAAGAGGGTTACGTGGCACCGGCTGACAATGGCGAAGGACTCACCGTTGATCTTCCACCGACGAGCGAACGGTTACAGGTCTTGCAGCCATTTCCAAAGTGGGACGGCAAAGATTTCGAGAAGCTGCCGCTCTTAATCAAGACCAAGGGCAAGACCACGACCGACCATATTTCGCCGGCCGGTCCCTGGCTCAAGTTCCGCGGGCATTTGGACAAGATCAGTGACAACATGTTCCTCGGCGCCAACAGCGCATTTTCGTCCGAGCCGGGCAAGGGCACGAACGTGTTGACCGGTGAGTCGAACTTGACGATTGCGCAGATTGCCCGCGCCTACAAGGCACAGGGCATCGGGTCAGTCGTGGTCGGCGACGAAAACTACGGCGAGGGCAGCAGCCGAGAGCATGCGGCGATGTCGCCTCGCTTCTTGAACGTGCGCGCGGTTATCACGAAGAGTTTCGCGCGCATTCATGAGACCAATTTGAAAAAACAAGGGATCTTGGCGTTGACCTTCGCTGATCCGAAGGACTACGAGAAGATCGAGCAGCAGGACCGCATCAGTGTGACGGGGCTGAACAGTCTGGCTCCTGGCAAGCCGGTGCAGGTAACGATTCATAAAGCGGATGGCAACGCGCTCACCATCCAGGCGAACCACAGCATCACGGCGCAGCAGATCGCGTGGTTCAAGGCGGGTTCGGCGCTCAATGCGTTGAACTAAACAGTCACACCAAGAGGGAGCGTTATGGCAAGCAAAGCAGACAGAATCATCTATACAAAGACGGATGAGGCGCCGATGTTGGCGACCTATTCCTTCTTGCCGATTATCAATGCCTTCACAAAGGCAGCGGGTGTCACCGTGGAACTGCGCGATATTTCTCTCGCGGGTCGTGTGATCGCGGTGTTCCCAGAGTATCTCACTCCGGCTCAAAAGCAACCCGATGCCTTGTCGGAGCTTGGCGAGATGGCGAAAACGCCTGAGGCCAATATCATCAAGTTGCCAAATATTAGCGCGTCGCTTCCTCAGTTGCAGGAGACGATCAAGGAGCTGCAAGGCCAAGGCTACAAGCTCCCGGATTATCCAGAGAATCCAAAGGATGACAAGGAAAAGGACATCAAGGCCCGCTACGACAAAGTCAAGGGCAGTGCGGTCAATCCGGTATTGCGCGAAGGGAACTCGGATCGCCGAGCCCCGTTGTCCGTGAAAGCCCATACCCGAAAACATCCGCATAAGATGGGTGCCTGGAGCCCTGATTCGAAGACCCACGTGTCCCATATGAAGAGTGGTGACTTCCGTTCGAACGAAAAGTCGATGACGATCCCGGCAGCGACCACGGCGAAGATCGAGTTTGTGGGCGCAGATGGCAAGGCTACCGTCTTAAAGGAGAAAGTCGCGTTGCAAGCCGGTGAAGTGCTGGATGCGACCTTCATGAGCGTGAAGGCCCTGCGTACGTTCTTGGAAGAGCAGATCGAGGATGCCAAGAGTAAGGGCGTGCTGTTCTCGCTGCACATGAAGGCCACCATGATGAAGATCTCAGATCCGAAGATCTTCGGCCATGGCGTGACGGTCTATTACAAGGATGTCTTCGAGAAGCACGGCGAGACGTTTAAGAAGCTGGGTGTGGATCCGGACAACGGTCTCGGTGATGTCTATACCAAGATCAAGTCCTTGCCGGACGAACAACGGAAGGCGATCGAAGCGGACATTCAAGCCGTCTATCAAAAACGGCCGCCGATGGCCATGGTGAACAGCGACAAGGGCATCACCAATCTCCATGTTCCGAGCGACATTATCATCGATGCGTCGATGCCGCCGGTCATTCGCGATAGCGGTAAGATGTGGGGTCCGGACGGCAAGGCGGCGGACGCCAAGTGTGTCATCCCCGATTCGAGCTATGCGCCGATTTATCACGAGGTCGTCGAGTTCTGTAAAAAGAACGGTGCGTTCGACCCGAAGACCATGGGTACCGTGCCCAATGTCGGTCTTATGGCTCAGGCGGCGGAAGAGTATGGTTCGCACGACAAGACGTTTAAGGCCCCGGGTAACGGGACCATCCGTATCGTGGATGCGGCCGGCAGCACGTTGCATGAACATAAGGTAGAAGCGGGGGACATCTGGCGCGCTTGTCAGGTGAAGGATGCCCCGATTCAGGACTGGGTCAAGCTGGCCGTGACTCGGGCCAGGGCGACCGGTGCCCCAGCCGTGTTCTGGTTGGACAAGGATCGTGCGCACGATGCCGAGCTAATCAAGAAGGTGAACGCCTATCTGCCAAAGCATGATACGGCGGGGCTTGAGATCAAGATCATGTCGCCCGCGGACGCCTGCCGCTTCTCAATCCAGCGGATGAAGGAAGGCAAGGATACGATTTCCGTCACCGGTAACGTGTTGCGCGACTATCTAACCGACCTGTTCCCAATTCTTGAAATCGGTACGAGTGCAAAGATGCTCTCGATCGTTCCGTTGCTGAACGGTGGCGGCTTGTTTGAGACCGGTGCAGGTGGATCAGCGCCAAAGCACGTGCAGCAGTTCCAACAGGAAGGCTATTTACGCTGGGATTCACTCGGTGAGTTCCTCGCCCTAGCGGCTTCATTGGAGCATCTCGCAAAAGTGGGAAACAATCCGATTGCTAAGATTCTCGCGGACACGCTGGATCAGGCCAATGCAAAGTTCTTGGAGAGCAACAAATCGCCGGCTCGCAAAGTCGGTGAGATCGACAACCGTGGCAGCCACTTCTATCTGGCGCTCTATTGGGCACAGGCTTTGGCTGCGCAGACAGCGGATAAGCGGATCGCCGATCGATTCACGAAGATTGCAAAGGATTTGGGCGACAATGAAAAGAAGATCGACGGCGAATTGCTGGCCGCGCAAGGGAAGCCGCAGGATGTCGGCGGTTACTATCACCCCGACGATGCTAAGGCTGCGAAGGCGATGAGACCAAGCGTAACCTTGAACGCCATCATTGACGCGATCGCCTAAATTCGGCTCATGGTGAGGCGTGAGGGGCTATCGCTCCTTACGCCTCGCGTGTTACATAGGAACCTATGGCTCAAGAAGATATCAATGTGATCGACCAACCTGAGGTGATGAAGCCTCGGATGGTGACCATCGAGATCGCCGGCAAGAAAGTTGATGTGCCGGAAGGGATCACGGTTGTGAAGGCGATGTGGTACGCGGGTATGGACGTCGTCCGCGGCGTCGGCTGCCTTGGTGGATTCTGCGGCGCCTGTGCAACGTACTATCGTACGAAGGACGATCCCAAGGTCCGAACCTGCCTGGCTTGTCAGATGGCGGTACAAGACGGGATGTCGTTTACGATGATGCCGCCGTTTCCCGCCAGAAAAGCCACCTACGAGATTCAGAAGCTCCAAGATCCTAAACAAGACCTGTTCAATCTCTATCCAGAAGCGCCGCTCTGTCGGAATTGCAATGCCTGCACGGAAGCCTGCCCGCAGAAGATTGATGTGCGAGAAGGGGTCTGGAAGGCCGTGTTCGGAGACTTTAAGAGCGTGTCCGAAATGTTCATGGATTGCGTGATGTGCGGGATGTGCACACCGGTGTGCATTGCCGACATTGCGCCGAATCTCGTGGCGTTGTATGTGAGCCGCGCGCAGGGCGCGCATTTTAGCGAGAAGCCGGTCGGGCTCGATACCAGGATCAAAGAGATTCAGGACGGTATCTATACGGATGAATGGGCCAAGATTCTGAAGATGAATGAGAAAGAACTGGCGGCACACTGTGCGACGGTGAAGTGAAGATCACGAGATGTCATTAGTCAAAGGACATTGGTCACTGGCTAAGAGATGTCCTACGCTTCCAATGACTGATAACCATTGACCAGTGACTGGACCACAGAATGGATATTCATGCGCTCCAACAGATCGTACACAAGACGCGGGATGCCCGGCGCAAGCAGACCATCCCCAAGTTTTCTCCTGCAGACCGCGATCAGCTGATTCATAAGTACCATCCAGATTTCCGGGCCAGCGCCTACCGGCCAATCAAATTCGGTCCCAATGAGGGCGACAAAACCGTCGTCGAGCTTGCGACCTTGTTGGAGGGCGATAGCTCTATCCAGGACAATGCTGATCTCACGCCGCACTATACCTGTGATGTCCTGGTCATCGGTGGTGGAGGGGCGGGTTGTGCCGCAGCACTGCATGCGCACGGAGCCGGTGCCAAGACGATTCTGGCGACGAAGCTTCGCCTCGGCGATTCCAACAGCGTGATGGCGCAGGGCGGGATGCAGATTTCAGTTGCGCCGGAAGATTCGCCGGTCACACATTTCATCGATACGCTCAAGGGCGGGCACATGGAGAACGACCATGCCCTTCTGAAGACCATGGTCGAGGATGGGCCATCGATTGCGAAGTGGCTGCTGGAGTTGGGCGTGTTGTTCGATCGTCAAGCCGACGGCAATCTTCATGTGAAGAAGGGCGGCGGCAGTTCTAAGCCACGTCTCTTGACCTGCTCGGACTACACCGGCCTCGAAATTATGAGGGTCCTCAAGGATGAGGTCATCAATCAAAAGATTCAGTTGCTGGAATTTGCTGCGGCCATCGAATTGCTCAGCGACGACGAGGGGCAGTGCACCGGCGCCATCTTCAAGGATCTCGACAATCAGCGACACATCGTGGTGGCTGCGAAGTCGGTCATCCTAGCGACCGGCGGTATCGGCCGCCTCCATTTTCAAGGCTTTCCAACCAGCAATCACTATGGCGCCACCGGCGACGGACTCTGCCTGTCTTATCGCATGGGTGCTAGATTAGCCCATATCGATACGTTCCAATATCATCCATCAGGGGCGGTCTATCCTGAGCAACTGATCGGGCAACTGGTAACGGAAGGGATTCGCTCCGAAGGCGGCCATCTCGTGAATGCCAAGGGCGAGCGGTTTGTGAATGAGCTTGATACCCGCGACGTCGTCTCCTCCTCAATCATTCGGGAGTGCGAGGAAGGTCGTGGGATTCGCACCATGTCGGGTCGTGTCGGGGTGTGGTTGGATACGCCGCTCTTGGATGCCGAGCATGGACCGGGGACGGTTGAGAAACATTTTCCAGCAATGATGCTGCAGTTCGAACGGTTCGGGATCGATATCAGCAAGGATCCGGTCTTGATCTATCCGACGCTGCACTATCAGAACGGCGGGGTGAAAATCGACACGAATTCTGAAACCAATGTGAAGAATCTCTTTGTGGCTGGAGAGGCCTCCGGCGGACTGCATGGGCGGAACCGTCTCATGGGGAATTCGTTATTGGACCTCATGGTGTTCGGGAAACGGTCCGGGTTGACTGCTGCTGCTCGTGCCACGTCGGTGAAACAAGGTACGCTGACGATTAATCATGTGCGGAAGTTCCGCGCCGAAGCCAAGAAGCACGGAAATGCCAGTGGCGTCATCTCACCGATGATCCTGCCGGCGTA
>DIHK01000015.1:27941-48464 GCA_002420115.1 Nitrospira sp. UBA5698 | reverse complement strand
GCACAATTTGGTGTGCCGGTGCCGAAGGGAAAGGAAATTACTTCTCCTGAAGCAGCGACTGCCTGGGCGAGCGAGCTGAATACGCCCGTGTTCGTGGTGAAAGCACAAATCCATGCCGGTGGCCGTGGTAAGGCCGGAGGAGTCAAAATTACCAAAGATAAGGCGGCCGTGGCCGGATTTGCAAGGGAACTGATCGGTAAGACATTGGTAACCCACCAGACCGGACCAAAGGGGCGTCAGGTTCACCGTCTGTTGATGGAAGAGGGGGCAAACATCGCCAAGGAACTCTATCTGTCCATTCTTGTCGATCGCGAGACGGGCTGGCCCACGTTCATCGCCAGCACAGAAGGCGGGATGGAAATTGAGGAAGTGGCCGCCAAGACTCCGGAAAAGATCATCAAGGAACCGATTGATCCCGCCGTGGGATTTCAGGGATACAACGGGAGGAACATCGCCTTTGCGCTCGGGCTTCAGAATATCGAGCCGACGGCAATGAATCCGTTCATCAAGATGCTGGGGAATCTGTACCGCCTGTTCATGGAGAAGAACTGTGCCCTGGTCGAAATTAATCCCCTCATTATCACGAAAGAAAAGACCGTGGTGGCGCTGGACGGCAAAGTCTCGTTCGACGACAACGGCCTCTTCAAGCATGAAGATGTGCAGAAGATGCGTGATTTGAACGAGGAAGAGCCGCTGGAAATCGAAGCGACCGCGAATAATCTGAACTATGTGAAACTGGACGGCAACATCGGTTGCATGGTGAACGGGGCTGGTTTGGCGATGGCCACGATGGACGTCATCAAGTTAGCGGGCAGCGAACCGGCGAACTTCTTGGACGTGGGCGGAGGTGCGACGAAAGAGACGGTTGCCGCCGGATTCCGGATTCTGCTGAAAGATCCGAACGTGAAGGGCATCTTCATCAACATTTTTGGTGGAATCGTTCGCTGTGAACGTATTGCCCACGGTGTCATCGAAGCGGCCAAGGAAGTGAAGATCAATGTGCCTCTCGTGGTTCGACTGCAAGGGACCAATGCCGAAGAAGGCCGTAAGCTGTTGGCAGATTCCGGGTTGAAGCTCGAGGTCGCCAACGATCTGTGGGAAGCCGCCCAAAAAATTGTGAAACTGACAGGAAAAGCAGCGTGAGGGAAAAGGTGCGCCGGGCCAGTCTTCAGTGCTCGCCCACCGCGCACACAAGAAGTAAATTAGATTATCAGACATTGGTCGGCGCTCGGTGGATGCGCGCAGTATGAAGACCGACCCGGCACACCTTCTTAAAAGGGAAGATAAGAAAAGAGGAAACCGTGAGCATTCTCGTCAATAAGAATACACGAGTAGTGGTGCAGGGGATTACGGGGAAGGAAGGTTCGTTCCACGCGACTCAATGTAAGGCCTACGGGACGAAGGTAGTCGCCGGGGTGACGCCGGGCAAGGCCGGGCAGGAAGTCGAAGGCATTCCCGTATTCAATACGGTAGCCGACGCGGTCAAAAAGACAGAAGCGGATACGTCGCTCATATTTGTGCCTCCGCCCTTCTGTGCCGATGCCATTTTGGAAGCAGCTGATGCGGGAATCAAACTCGTGATCTGTATCACGGAGGGGATCCCGGTGAATGACATGGTGAAAGTGAAACGGGCTCTGCGCGGTCGGGATGTGAGACTTATTGGTCCGAACTGCCCAGGGGTGATTACGGTTGACGAGGCCAAGATCGGAATTATGCCGGGCTTTATTCACAAAAAGGGTGTTGTCGGCGTGGTGTCGCGCA
Organism: Nitrospira sp. UBA5698; assembly: GCA_002420115.1. Classification (GTDB taxonomy): domain Bacteria; phylum Nitrospirota; class Nitrospiria; order Nitrospirales; family Nitrospiraceae; genus Nitrospira_D. Next base: position 46,703 of record DIHK01000015.1, on the reverse strand, counting down.
GCGGGACCTTGACCTATGAAGCGGTACACCAGCTCTCGACATTGGGTTTAGGAGAAACTACGTGCGTCGGAATCGGTGGTGACCCCGTGAACGGTACAGGGTTCGTGGATGTCCTGCCGCTGTTTGAAAAAGATCCGGAGACTCAGGCCATTGTTATGATCGGCGAAATCGGCGGCGACGCGGAAGAAAAAGCTGCTGAATTCATCAAGAAGAATGTGAAGAAACCAGTTATTAGCTTTATCGCCGGGATTACGGCGCCTCCTGGCCGTCGCATGGGCCATGCCGGTGCGATTATCTCCGGCGGCAAGGGGACGGCATCTGAAAAAATGAAGACCCTGGAAGCAGCTGGCGTCAAGGTCGTGAAGAATCCGGCAGAGATCGGGGAGGCAGTCAAGAAGGCCCTGGGGCGCTAGGTGTCGTCTCAGGCCGTTCTCTCGGTCGGCATCATCTTCCGGCGCCTGATGGTACGTTCTGGCTCTCCCTATCTGTAAATCCTTCCTCTCCTGAAACCCAGCAGGAAAGACCATCTTTGGTCTGCTGCCATAACGTGTAAGAGGGACAGCAAAGGGGAAGCGGTGTGCCTGTTGCCAAGGTCTGAGTGGAACCGTTTCGGCATTTCTTTGGCCACATTTTGAATTATTGGTTTTATCGATACTGCTGATCAGTTTTATCTATTTTAAAAAATGAACGAGGGATTGGTACTGTTGGCGCCGGCTGCAGAATGTATACGAAAGGAGCATCCCTCGTGGTTGCTATGAGGTCGGCTGTTTTAACCTCACAATCCGTCAGCTCCTTTTCGGAATCGAGTCATGAATCAGCCATATCAAAAATAAGTTCCAGTAGCCTGCTGTCCGTGGCCAGTGACGAAGGATTTGCAAGCATTGCAGGGTGTCGTCGTTTGCCGTTCGAGTGATGGGAGCCTCGCAAGCTCTGATGTGCGCTGAGGTTCTCAAGGCGCACGATGCATAGGAAGCGCCCGTGCACACATAAGGGAAAGGCGAGCACGGTCGACAGTTCTATTCTGAGCAATGTCCTGGTTCTACAACCAGAAGTCGTCGAAGAGACTATGTTCTTTATTTGGGAGGGTGATGAATGAAAACCAGAATTTCGGCGATGATTTTCCTCCTCTGTGCCGTTGTTGCGGCTCAGGTGGCTCGGGCCGAGGATCCATACACTGCACGGGTCGCTGATCCCTACGCGTTATCCTCCGGTCTCCCGAACATGTCGTCTGGTACGATTGAGCCCTATCTATCGTTTATGGCAGGTATTGCCATTCCGTTCAGTCAAGACGCGACCTTTAGGGACGGGAGTACGCCGAGGGTAGACAGAGATGTCGACTATCAGAATAAACAATCAATCGGTGGCAACGCCGGAATCTGGTTTCCAACCAGAAACAAGTTGATGGGATTCGATCTTGGCGTTGAGATCACTGGGTTTATTTGGTATCCAGACGTGGCCTGTTGTCGGGAAAATTTTAATGGGGTAACTCTTCCAGACGGAGCGTTTGAGGGCACCACAACTGAAATCCAGGGCATCTACGTTGGATCAAATTTTCTGATTCGACGGCCGATGGCGATTTCCGAGGCCTATCCCAACGGGCGGTGGCATCCCTACGTCGGAATCGGTGTGGGCGCGCATCAGCTCTCGATGAGGCCAGGTGGTGCCAGGGGAGCTGAGTTTGCGAATCCTCTCACTGATCAGCGGGATACGTCTATTGCCTTTATGGGCGTGGGAGGAATCAAGGCCCATTTGTTCAAGTATGTGGCCGCGTTTGTGGAGGCGAAGTATGTTCGAGCCTTCCACGACGACCTGAACACGGATCGGTTCGGGCAGTCTCTACCCTTTCAAGGTACTGGTCTCATCCTAAATCAATTTGAGTCCACGATTAGCACGATCTTTGTGCATGCGGGCTTGTCGATTCACTTTGACATCAAGCCGTAGGTTCCCGCAAGATTTAGACAGCCCCCTATCGCCAGCGGTGGGGGGCTGTTGTTGAAAATGGTTTGAGTTCCAGGTGTTTCTCCTTCCTCTCTCATCCGCATCTATCGGGCAAGGTCCAGTCTCAAGTGATCTGCAGTCAAGGTGTGGGCGGGTATGTTGTTATTGGAGCTTAGGCTGGTACTGACAGGAGGTTTGCCTCTAAGGCCAGTTCGTGTGATACGACTCGGTCGAGTCGGTGGCGAGTGAGTGTCGGCACACGGATGAACTCCACACCGAATGTCTGATCCTTCACCCATCGGACCTTCCCGAGCTCGATGAACAGAGACGATGTGGGATCAGGTAAAAGGACGCTGAGCTTAATATAGCTACCCATTAAGACGGTCCGGGCACAGTTCACTGAACAGCCGGTCTGGGAGATGTTTGAGATAGTTCCCTCTCCGACAAATGGGGCTCCTCCAAAGATAACGGGATAGGCGACGGAAAGCCGATGATGAATTCGCCAGTTCACAATCGTATTACTCATTGGGGCAGCCTCCTTCCTGTCCTATCAGCCTGTCGGATGCAGCATAGTTAGGCCATGAACAAGGTGCTATTCCTCTGAGGAGGGGCCTTGGGGCCTAATGGTAGTGGGATGGGGCAAACTTAGGACAAGCTACGGGCGTTGTAGCAGCAGAACCGATTAGAAATCAGATGGTTAAGGTCTGATGAGTTTATCAGTAGGGGAGATTTGGGGCACGACCGAAGGGGGCTCAAGGCGCTCAAGTACATCCTGCTTGAGCCTGGTCGGTTCTTCAATTCGATTTTCACGCTGTAAGGTATTGACATCTCGTGCTTTTCTGGCATTCAGTTCGGCCATATCGGCCTCGTCTCGAACCAAATGCGGAGTCAGAAACACAAGGAGATTCAATTTCTCCATCTGACGATTCTGGGATTTGAACAGCCATCCTAGCCAGGGGATATCTCCCAAGAGCGGAATCTTTCTTTCACTGAGCGTGATATTGTCCCGAACTAATCCTCCCACCACGAGCGTCTGTTGATCCTGAGCAATCGTCGTGGTTTCCATCGATCGTTTGGTGGTGGTGGGTCCGACAGGAATGCTGGCTGAGCCTGATCCGATGGTCTGGGCCACGTTTTCCGCGATGGCGGTAATCTCTTGCTTGATTTCGAGGCGAATCAAATCATCTTCCAGTACTTGGGGTGTCAACTCTAATGTGACACCAACGTCCTTGCGCTCGATCGTCACCAACGTGCCTCCGGTAATACCTTGAGCCTGCCCGGTCGGAAACGGCCGATTTTCACCGACGACGATCTTGGCCTTTTGGTTATCGGCGGCCAGCACCTGAGGAGTGGAAAGGATGTTTGTATCGGTGAGGTTCATCAGGAGGTTCATAAATGCCCGAACATTCACGGTGTTCAGCACTGTCACCGCGCCGCCGGTTGCCCCACCTGCCGCTACACCACTGATGGCTTGAGCGACGGAGGCAAGTTCCTCTGGCGCTCGGTTGAACCCCCCAATTCCCTGCAGAAATCCTGACTTACCCGCTCCCAAAACCTGAGTAGGGTCGGTCCCGATTTGCCGCAAGCGGTCAACTTGAACCTCCAAGATCACCGCTTCAACAAAGACCTGTTTACGCCGGATGTCTAAGTCCCGAATCACGGCATTGATGTGCGTCCATGCATTTTTAGTTGAGCTGACGATGATGGAGTTCGTGGCCTTGTCTGCGAACACCTGGACAGGAGCTTCAAATTCAGTCAGTGGCCTGATCGGGGGGCGGACTCCTGGTGTGATTTGAGCGACGGTTTGTGAGCGAGCCACCAGGTTTGTAAGCACCGCGGCAAGATCCGTGGCGTTCGCGTGTTTGAGCTTGTAGACAAAGACCCCACGCTCAGGCGGGAGATCACCCATCGGCACAATTTGATAGAGATTTCCGTCCTTCTTCACGACTGCGATACGGGCCGCTTCGAGTGCCGCCACAAACATGCTGAACGCCTGGTCCGGTGACACTTTGGTGGGAGAAAACGCGGATATCTTCCCGCCTTGCTTCTTGATGGTTTCGTCCAGCACGAAGTTTTTGCCGGTGAGCTCCCCGATGAACCTAGCGAAGACAGGGATATCAATTTCGTTGAAATCGAGAGAGACCTTGGCCGGTTGCGATGCGGTTCCTTGGGCAAACGTGTTGGGCGGAACGAGTGCCAAGCAGCAGATGAGTGTCCCTACCAAGTAGGTTCTCACCAGTCTGGCTGTAGGCAATACCAATGTCAGGCTTGAATGAAATTGCACGATGGAGCTAGGAATTCCGTGGTTCTCATAAAACTTGGTAATTGAGTTTGACCGTACCATAGGCGGATCGAAGGACACAACCAGGATTACATTTTGCGGCAATTCAATCCCAATGGCCTGATACTGATCAGTTCTCAGAGAGGTGTGCGGGACACATCCAGGACCCATATGCTCCACCGAGACGGAGCGGGTCGGTAGCGTCTTGTTTTTACTCCCTAAGCTAATGAATTTCATGAAAAAGCCGATAATCAATTGAAACGGATGGGTGCAGGAACTGGGTAAGGAGCGAGTCTTGTGAGGCGACTGACACAGGCGGAGCGCGGATGTCTATGGTTCGTACTGGAAACCAGTGTTGGACGCGTTGGTGTTAGAGGGGGCACATACCCAATGCAAAAGCAAGAAAACAGTCCAGATTATTTAATATCAAGAGGTTACAAGCCTGCTTATTGAATGTCGACGGCCCCTGACCTCTGAGCATCATGGGTTCGGTTTTTTGTGCGAGGAGGGGCCCAGGCTCAAGGCTTCAGAAGAGCCTCTGTTAGGCTCTTGAGTACTGAAGATCTGCTAAGGTTAATCCGTGCGCTGGAATAAGAAACCCTCAATAAAATCAGATAAGACAGAGACGATCCGTACGCCGAAGCGTGGGGTGGTCGGCTACAGCAGGAAGAGCGCGCTGCTGGAAGAGGCGATCACTCAAATGAATGCGGGCAAGTACGGCCGGTCATCTGCTGCGCTCAAGGAGCTCCTGGCTCTCGATCCGGTGAACATGGAGGCGCGACGGCTTTTTGCGACCCTCCATCTTCGGCTGGGAAGCCTCATTCCGGCAAGAGAAGCCTTCGACGCCCTGCTTGCCGAAGCGTTTCAGCGCCAAGACTACTGGCTCGCTGAATCATTACTCCGTGAATACCTCGCCGCCGGTCCGCGCTGTGTGCCCTACCTTGAAAAGCTTGGGACGATCTATCAAGAAAAGGGAAATGTTCTTGAGGCCGTTGAAGAGTACGGAAAGGCCGTCGATATCTTAATCGAAGATCCGGATTCCGAGCACCCGGATCATGCGGGGCAACTCTATTCAAAAATACGGGAACTGGCCCCGGCGAGCCCTGTTGCGTTCCGTTTGGCTTCCTATTTTGATGCGGAAACCGGCCAATTAGTACCACGTCAACCGAGTGCCGTCGGGACCGACACCGAACTCCATCAAGGCGTATTTGCCGAGGACTCACGGGAACAGGGCGATTCTTCTAGAACAGATGCAGCGATGCCATGGGAAGTCCAAGTTTCGCATGGCGTGGCGGAGTCATCGGGTGAGACGGCGCAATTATCTGACATTGCACCATCGGCGGCACAATCAGAACACAGTGCTGATGCTCCGGAACAAGTTCAGTCGTCTGAACACAGTCTCGTCCGCTCGGAGGAGCTTCCTGCTACCCAGGGAGAACCTGTTGGCACCGAGGCTCAAATTGGTCGACCGGCAGAAGATTCTATCCAAGAGGTTGGCGAGGTTTCAGCCGCACAGGAGACCCATCAGTTCGCAGCGCAGGAGATGGCAGAGGAGTCACTTCCTGCTCCTGGGCCTCTAGATTCCAGGGCGGAGCTGCCTGTGGCGCCGTCGGAAGCTCATCGAGATGCGGTGGATGCCGGTTCCGCCTCCCTCCAAGTATCGGAGCCGGTCTCACCTGAAGCTGCGGAGGCACCAGCGGTAGTAGAGGGTCGTCCCGCATCCGCAGCGATGAGAGTGGACTTGGAACAGACAGTCGAGCCGTCGGGCAGTTTCTCCACGGATATCGCGGGGCCCAGTCTGCCACCCCAGTCTCAGGCTGACAAAGAGCCCATTCCATCTGCCAGGATAGAGCCATCATTTGCAGAGCCGATACTGGTAGAAAACAAGGAGGACCCCTCTCTTACGACTGAGGAAGTCGAGCGGCCGCAAGCAGAGGAGAGCGCTAGCTCTACCGAATCGCCAATCGCTCCAGCATCAGTCCAGGCGGATGAGGCAGCTCAGCCCTGGAAACAACCAGGGTTTTCATGGAAATCCGTCTTTGATACGGCCTGGAAGTTCGGAGAGCAATCTTCTGCAAAGGATGCGTCACAGTCCCCGGTGCCGACTCGCCTGGAAGGGACGCTTGCAGATGCTTCTCCTGTCCCATCTCCTCAAAGCGAGCTGGTCGAGGCTTCTACCGTAGAAGCTCCGAAACAGGAGAGCGAAAATCGGAAAGTAGATGGAGAAACACCAAGATCACCCGTTGCACCCATGCCATGGGATCAGGTGCAGGAGTCGGTGCTGTCGATTTCTTCCGTCGAAATGAATCCTCCGATTGCGGCGGAGCCTCTCGAACGACCCTTGGATCAGCCTCAGGGCCAAGACAACTCTCCACAAGTTTCTGAAAATCAACTGCCGTCCTCACCATCGCCTCATGAACCTGATCCAGAGCCGGCTCCATTTTCGTTTGCACAGGATGTCGCAATAGTGCACTCGGAGGAGCGGCAGGACTCTGCGGGGGAGACCGGTGCGTCGTCCACAACGGACCAAAGCACAGAGCAGGTCACGGACTCAGCGCCGTTGTTCTCTATCGTGCCATCATCACAAGCCGATGAAGCGGTATCTTCTGCGTCACAGGAATCTGCGGATCAAGTCTGTCTCCAGGATCCAAATCTAGGCTTGGTCGTGGGTCAGCACGAAGATGGTGATCAGCCGACCGAGTTTGCCATCAAGCGAGAACAGCCCCATTCCGGTGCAGTTCCTGAAGAAGTCGAGCAAGGTCCCAAAGCGGAATTTCAGGCGCATGATTCGCAACCACTCAACAAGGTCTTCCACGAGAAAATCGAGCCCATTCGACTTGTTGAGCCTGCTCCCATTGAACCAAAGTCCATCGTAGACGATGGTGCGAGCCTGCCTGGGACTCAGGAAGCATCAAGGGTGGTCCTTCACGAAGATCAGCCACCAGAGGTAGTGAACGTTCAAGCAGAATCTCTGAGTCCTGAACCGATGCCTCCTCAACAACAGCAGATTGAGACGGACGTCGTGGCGCGAGCGGATCGGGAGCCTGTTGTCACCCGCGTGACATCAACAGAACCCGGGATTCTCGAGCGGCAGGAAGTCCGTCAGCCGCTGTCGGCGCCTTATGCGAACGATGAGGCGTTCGTCGAATCTTCAAGGGTCAGGAGGGGATCGGAGACGAGAGCGCGTGTTGATGAACCAGCAAAAAACCTACAGTCTGCTGCAATTCTGAGCGGAGCAGGGGCAGCGATCTTTGGATTCCTGCGCACTGGCTTCTCGACCACTCAGGCCATTGTGAGAACCGTCGTAGGACTTACGGTGCTGATCGGGGTGTGCGTTGCACTTGGCCTTGGAGCACTGGCACTGACCTGGATGCTCATGGACGAACCGCCATCACCCACTTTTCAGAGTTTTACGACGACGCCACAACAGACCATCTTTGGCGCCTCAAAGAATGCGTACACACTGCTGATGGGGATCGATGCGCCAGTGGGGCAGGATCCTCTCCATGCTGAGGCTGAGAGACAATCTGTCAGCGGGGATCGCACCACCGCATTGGGTTGCTTTGGAACTCCCGGACCAGAAGGAAGTGACCGGTCGAGCGCATCCGCCGGCACTATTCGTGGATGGGTCCGAGGATCCGATCCGATCGGCCAATTCAAATCGCATCAGGAGACCATCCAAGGATGGGGCAGCCGACATCAGGTGACACTTGAACGATATCGTCAGTGGCAAAAGCTTCCCTTCGAGGATTGGGGCTACGGTCAGCCTGTCGGTCCACCCTGCGGGGCGATGGTGTTCGCCCACCAATTGCATGTCGCAGATGGATTTGCACAAGGGACGGAGGTCGCCGTCGATCGACTTGAAACCGACATGGAAACGTGGCGGGTCGTGCTAAGCCAGGCACGGACGCTTCCTGTCAAAATGTTGGCATTGCAAGCGATCAACGACGACATTGCCCTCGCATCGGGGCTGCTCGTCCGTTCGGATTTCGAGACAAAGCATCTAGGGCGCATCACCAAAGTTGTGCGACCGCTCGATCAGGCGGAGCTGTCGCTACGGTGGCCGATGCAAAGCGAACTGGTTTCGGCGGGAAAGACCTATGAAAGTCAGGTCAAAGCAGCGAGAGCTGAAGGTCAGGCCATATCTGCGATGGTGGTGTCGGCATTGCCCTTACCGAAACAGCGGCGGCTCAATGATTATGCCAAGTACTACGAGGCGTCGTACCAAGCGACGGGAGAAAAGCATTATGATTCTCTTCCGAAGTGGAAAGACTATATGCGTTTTCCTGCGACTGGCGTGATGGACTATCTCACCAACCCGATCGAGAATGTAGTCGGTGTTGACCCGCTGCCCGCGTGGGATGTGTACAACGGACTGGTGGTGGATACAGACGCGCATCTGAGGCTTGCAAGCTTACAGGCGTGGTTGCGACGCGGATCCTCAGAGGGCGACCTTCCTAACAAGATCGCCAAAGCGGGGCAAAATTTCTATGATCCCTATACGGGCCTCCCGATGTTGGTGAACCAGAAAAAGGGCTTGCTGTACAGTGTCGGTCACGATGGGAAAGATCAGGATGCCGATCCGCAAGTAGACGTGGTTGTAGAGATTCCTGCAACGTATGCCTCCGCCAATCAGGGCAAGTCCTCGGCCTCTTCGTCAAAACCGAAATAAAGCTTACCCCGGTGCAACGCGCACCGTCTTCAGGAACGCTGCTCCTACCACTGCCGACATGTTGCCGCAACAATATCCGTCCCTCGTCGTTCGTGAAGCGTATCTCGTTTAAGAATTCGGACGCTTCACGTTTCACGTGCGACGCTTCACGGCCCTTGGGCGCTTCCCACTTTACGTAGGCCATGTGGCCTCGCCGCTGCTCGCTTGACAGTACGTCGAGTATTTCACACAATCAGCACACCGCACCTAGGAGAGGACGGCCATGAAGCATGTACGAATCTCAGTTATGGTGATCACGTCGTGAAGAGGGGCATGATCTGCCCGACTCGGATTCCCACGCAGATCGTCTCGAATGAGGAGTTCCTCCCCATTTCTCAGACGAGGCAGCAGAACCGCGTCGAGCGAGTGGCGGCAGACCTGATGGAACGAGCGGCGACTCGCAACGGAGTCACCAGGCGAGAGTTCTTGAATGGAACGGCCGGGGTGGCTGCAGCGCTGCTAGCCATGAACACTGTGTTTGGAAAATTTTTCAATATTGGAGAAATCGAGGTCTTTGAAACTGCCGCGTTCGCCGAGCAACGAGGTGCCCCATATTTTATCTTCGACGTGCAAACCCACTATGTTGGATCGGGCTATGACCCTGCCGATGCGGAAGCGAATCGCAAAGGCGCTGTGTCCAAGCAAGCGTTGCTGGCGTTGAGAAGGTCCATTCGTGAATCCGGGCTCAACCCACGATTGGCCGGCGATCGGGGTACCATTGATGATTTGTCCTGGAGGAATTTCGTCAAGGAAGTCTTCTTTGACAGTGAAACCGCGATCGGTTTGATCAGTACGCCGCCCGGTCCCTACCCACAAGAGGCCGTGGTCCCGCCGAAAGAGATGGCCCATATCCGAGACGAGATCAATCGCTTAGCCGGCTCCCAGCGGATGTTGGCTCATGGTCTGGTGACGCCGCAGCTGGGTGCAGTGGATTTGGAGTTTATGGCCATGCAGACTGAAACGCTCAAGGTCGATGCCTGGAAGTGTTATACCGGGTCTTGTCCGAAGGGATTTGATCGAGGCTGGCGGATGGATGATGAACGGATTGCGTATCCTATGTTGGAGCAAGCGAGAAAGCTTCAAGTCAAGCGAATCTGTGTCCACAAGGGACTCCCGTTGGGGCCTGTGCCTGATTATAACCACCCACGAGATTTGATTAAGGCAGCCAAAGACTTCCCGGATCTCGATTTTTTGGTGTATCACTCTGGGTTCCGAGGCGTCGCGTCGATCGAACAGGTTTTTGCGAAAACCGGAGAAATCCCGTGGACCACCGAATTCTGCCGGATGAAGGAAACTGAGCCAGGTCTCTCCAACATCTATATGGAACTGGGGTCGACGTTTGCCCAATTAGTGACCACCTATCCGTTGATCTGTGCGCATTTGCTGGGACGGATCATTCGTGCGTTCGGCGTTGATCATGTCTTGTGGGGCACGGATTCGATCTGGTATGGAACACCTCAATGGCAAATCGAGGCCTTTCAGCGATTCCAAATCCCAGAGGCCTTGATCCAGGAACGCCATTATCAACCGTTGACGAGACTGGTCAAAGAACGAATTTTTGGTCTGAATGCGGCGAAGGTGTTTGGAATTAATGTGGAGGCAACCAGACAAGAGGTGCCACGTGACGCCCTTGGCCGGCTCCGCATGAGCTATCTTGAGGAGGGGCCTGAACCAAGCCGTCTGGTTTATGGGTGGATAGCGGGGTGAGGATGGGCCAAGCAGGTCGTGTCTTCTGCTTGCTCACCGCGCACGCCGGAGTGATTTGGATAGTTGAGCAGCGGGAGGTGCTCGGTGCATGCGCGCAATGAGACATCGACCTGCTCTGCCTAAAGATTAAAGGAAGAAGAAATGGAGGAGAGACAGAATGAAAAGTGAAATTCTATATCCTGGTGCGTTTCCGATGGTGCGAATTGAATTATCCGAGGGGGAGCATCTGAAGGCGGAATCGGGTGCGATGGTTGCCTGCTCCCCGACGATCGACATCGAGAGTAAAATGGAGGGAGGATTCTTGGGTGCGCTATCGCGGAAGTTTCTGACGGGTGAGAAGTTCTTCTTCCAGACGCTGCGGGCCAGCCGAGGCCCAGGCGAGGCGTTGTTGGCTCCGACCGTCCCGGGGGAAATTGTCATTCTGGATCTCGACGGAGTGAACGAGTACATGGTCCAAAAAGACGGATTCCTCGCCGGTGCGGACAGCATTACGATCGACAGCCAAATGCAGAGTCTCAGTCGTGGCTTGCTGGGAGGAGAGGGGTTCTTTATCCTGAAAATCAGCGGGAAAGGAATGCTTGTCCTGAATAGCTTCGGGGCCATTCACAAGATCGAATTGAGACCGGGGCAGGAATATATCGTGGACAACAGCCATCTGGTGGCCTGGTCGGCAACCACCTCCTACAACATTGAAAAGGCCACGTCTGGATGGGTCGCCAGCTTCACCTCCGGTGAAGGTTTTGTCTGTCGATTCCGCGGGCCAGGGGTCGTCTTTATTCAGAGTCGGAATCCCGGTGGATTTGGTGCGTGGGTCAGACAGTTCATCCCCGTATCGGAGTAATGACGAGTCAATGGTCATTTGTCATTGGCCACCGGAAAGATTGAGAGACTGACACACGAGGGCACGATTGCGCTTCACCAGTGACTATTGACCAATGACGATACCTCCCAACGCACTTTGTTTCGGCGACGAATTCCCCGCCAGCGGTATGCCTTGCCTTGTGCAGATTGAAGCCCACGGACTCACAGTCACGTATGCGCCAGATCAGGATGGAGCGGAAAGCCGTTCGGAATCTGTGCGCTTTTCAGAATTATCCGTCTCGGCCGGTGGACTTAATCATGATCAGCTGGTGTTGCATTGGCCAGGATCAACGGGACAAAAGACGCTGTATCTGAAGAATCCTGACGTGATTCGGGCCTTCCGACAGATGGCACCGAATCATATGAGTCGTCCGCTTGAACAAGCAGCAGAACAAGTTCGTCGAGCCCGACAACGGCATCGAGTCGTATGGGGGCTTGTCAGCGGAACCGCTCTTGTAGTGGTACTGGGATTGTGGTTCGGGAGTGATGCATTGGTTGAACTCGCCGTCAATCGCATTCCGGTCGAGTGGGAGCAGAAGTTGGGAGAATCAGCCTACCGTGAGTTTCTTGCTGGACAGGATGTGACCAAAGAAGGGCTCGCTCTGGCTGCGGTCAAGGAGATGACACAGCGCTTAGCCAGTCATGTGCCCAGCAATCCCTACCGCTTTGAAGTGACCGTCGTGAAGAGCGATGTGGTGAATGCGTTTGCGCTACCTGGTGGGTATGTCGTCGTGTTCACGGGCCTGATGAAAAAGGCGGAAAGTCCGGAAGAGGTGGCGGGCGTGCTTGCTCATGAGCTGAACCATGTGCTCCAGCGGCATGGACTTGAACGGATCATCAAACAATTGGGTTTTGTCGCCGTTGTCTCGATCGTGCTGGGCAATCCACCGGGCTTGGGCGGGGTCATGAAACAGCTCGGGGTGGAATTGATGACCTTGAAGTTCGGCCGCGCGCAAGAGACTGAAGCGGATACTACCGGACTTGACCTGCTGTATCGTGCCAAGATTAACCCGGAGGGCATGATCACATTCTTTCAGCGACTGGCCGAGAAGGATGAGGGGCGAGTCGAATGGTTGTCCACCCATCCGATGAGCAGTGCCAGAGCGGATCATCTCAAAGCGCGACTTGCGGAGATGCCGAAGCAGAAGGCTGAGCCGTTCTCGTTCGAGTGGCCCAAGGTCCGAGAAGTCTTGGGCGCGTCATCCGGCTCCGCTCCGTGAGCCGGCCACGTCCAATTTGCATCGGAGTCATCGCCGACACGCACGGCCTATTCGATCCGGCAATTCTTCGCCATTTCCAGCACGTCGATCATATCGTGCATGCCGGTGATATCGGCAAGCCCGCAGTCATCGATCAACTGAAGACCATCGCTCCCGTGACGGTGGTTTCCGGCAATATTGATGGATATGAGGAGAGCGGTTTTCAGTCCGAGGCGATGATCGAGCTTGTAGGGCTTCGGATTGCCGTCCGGCACATTCTGTACGCGAACGGCACACTCACGACGGAAGGACAAGCGTTTCTCGAGCGCATGCAACCGGACATCTGTATCTTTGGCCATACCCATCAACCGAAGAACGAGTGGCTTGGCGGTACATTGTTGTTCAATCCGGGATCGGCCGGGCCCAAGCGATTTACGTTACCCAGGATGCTGGGGATGATCACAATTGGTGCACGGCTGTCGGCGAGACACGTTCGTTTGAATGATCGGATGACATGATTGCTGATTCCTGATGAGACGATATTGTGTCGCAATCTTGGACTGTGTTAGTTGAAGGTTTGCACGACAAGCGAGACAACCGGATTATTTTAGCGAAAGGAGACGGTGATGAGCAGATTGGGTCAGCGAATTATTGCGGCGATGGTATTGCTGAGCGTGATGACAATGAGTACGGCTTGCTATGGCCCGTTCAATCTTACGAAAAATGTCTATCGCTGGAACAGCAATGTCAAAGGTAGCGGTCAAGTCAATGACAAATGGATGAAAGAGATTGTCTTCTTCGGCATGTTGATTGTTCCAGCCTACATGTTCTCGGCATTATTGGATACCTTCATCTTCAATTCGATGCATTTTTGGACCGGTGATAGCCCCATCAAGGAGTCCGATCTGGGTAGCGAGGGCACCAAGGTTGCGGCATTAGGTGAAACCACCGTTCGATGGACTCCCTTGGAGGATGGTGCCACGGTGACGTATGAGCGTCACGGTGTTGTCGAGCGCCGTGCCGCGATTGTTGCCAGTGAGACAGGCTATCGCCTGGTTGATGAGCAGGGGACTCTACTCTCCGAAGCGGAATATGCTGCCGATGGGACGGTTCGCTTGCTGAACGGTGAATGCCAGGTTGTGAAGCAATTGAGCCCGGAGCAGCTGAGAACAATCGCTGGCGATCGTTTCGCAATGGTTGCTGAAGTAGGAAGGTAATGCCTCCTCGGAATCAGCCTGATGCTGGTTTGGACCGGCATCAGGCAATTCAGAAGAACTAACAAGCTGTGGGAGAACCCGATTGATGCCCAGAATGTGACTGGAATTGTCTGGGCTATACTCGCGCCAAGGCAATTTCAGAATGCTCAAAAAGGCTGTCCGGCAAGACCGTAGTGAGCGAAGTGGCGAGACGTACGTTTCGGTACGTTGAGACGCTAAGCGATGCGACCTGCCTGCGCGAAGCGCTTCGGCGAAGGCAGGGAACGCCGCTGGCAGGCTTTTTCAGCATCCTGCTAAAAACGTAGTCCAACCCCAAGTAATCCATAGTGGGTGCGAAAATCGACGGCTAATCCCTCCCAGTGATAGTTTGACGATAGATACCGGTACTCGCCGAACAAAAAGATCGCGATATTCTGCTGGGCATTGAAGAAATGGAGGTGGGGGGCGAGCATGACTTGTGCTCCACCAAGAAACTGATGCGTGAAGGCGCGGGCTGAGTCAAAATCTTTATCGTCTCGTCCTGCGATGTTTGGATTGAGGAGTGTAGCGTGGGACCAGCCGATACCGCCGCCGATGTACGGGCGAATCCTTTCGCCTGGATAACGGAGGATCACGTTGAACGTCGTATTGATCATGAACATGTCCGAACGTCCAGTTTCATGATGACGTCCATTCGCGATGTTGGGAAACGACAGAGCCGTGCCATGAATGTTGGAGTCCATCTCGAGGCCGACTATTCGATTCAGAGCGGATGGAAAGACTCCAATCTTGAACCCCGTTCCCAAACCGTGATGAATTGAAGTGGAAACGATGGTTCCTTGATTGAATAGATCCTGATTCCCGGGCAACATACCTAGGGCGTATCCACTCAGTTCAATATCTCCGAATTCGGCAGGGAATGCGACGTCGGTAAGGCTTGGGCACCAAGACAGGAAGCTTACTAGCGTAATGGATCGTACCAGGGAATCAATTCCCATGGTTCAACAAGAGCATGAAGGCGGGAAAATGAAAGGGCCTTCCGGAAATCATCCCGAAGGCCCTTTCTTCAATCAGGTACCGCGGATCGACTAGTTACCGCGAACGATCGTGCACCATTCACCGAGGATGCCCAAGATATTCTTGGCAGAGTGGTCCACGGAAGCGACTTTTGTAATCCCTCCGGCAGCCTTAGCAGCCGCGACGCTCGCATCACCGGTGGCGACCCACCCAAGGATCGACTGGCCGCAGGCCTTACCCTCTTTGCTGGCTCCTGCTTCGTCGGTCGCAACATCGCCGTATTTGGTTTCATTGTAGATGCCGCCCAGCATTGGGGAGGCAACGATCTGACAGCCGCTCAGGCTGAGGCCGACGAGGGCAATCACCGCAAGGGATAAACTGGATGCGCGCTTCATAGATCCTCCTTAATAGAAGTTAGACCGCAAGACTGCTTAGGTGTCGTAAGCAATCAGCGAGAGTATAGTCATATAGGTGGTATCCGTCAATCTGAAAGTTGATCCGGGTGATATCCCGCCATCTGTTGAAAGAGCAGCGAATCTCTTCATTTTCACGGATGTGCGATGGGGGATTTGCGCGTACTTCTCTGACATGATATGAGTAGGGAAACAAACGTGAGGGTGTCCATGCTATTCAGCATCAGATTTGCGCAAACGCATGCCCGTGTACTTGGAGCTGTAACCTGTGCGGTCTACTTGTCCGGCTGTTCACTTTTCGGTGGATCCTCGCAGAATTTCTCGGTCAGTTCGGATCCGGTGGGCGCGACCGTTCGGATCAATGGTCAGCAAGTTGGTGTCACACCGCTCCAACAGCAGGTTTCTCGAAAAGGGGATTTATTGATTGAAGTGGAAAAAACAGGATACAAGAGCCAATTTCGGCAGACCTCCAGAAAGCTGAGTTCCTTAGGAATTGTGGACGTGATCGGTGGAGCGGTGTTTCTGCTTCCGCTTATTGGTCTGATCGCACCGGGAGCATGGGAACAGGACCCTGCTGCGATAGGGTTCTCTCTCGAACCTGCCGCCGCGTCATCGGCTTCCACGCCAGCGCCCTAAACATATCGCAACGGCACGATCAGTTTGTCGTCCGTCTCCCTCGTGTTTCAAATCCTCCTCATCGTCTTGTCAATGCGTCACAGGATTCTTGGAAGGAAGATGTTGTCCCTACACCCTCAGAAAAGTTGTTGCACTCACTTGGGATTTGTCTATAATCGTTTTGTCAATTACTACGGGTTGAGCATGTTTGAAGAGTGGTGTTTTTTTGTCAACATTGGTTATTCGTTCAGCTATACTCCCAACAGTGTTTTCTGAGACAGTATCCCTAACATAACCAATTTCTCTAAACGGAGGAGGACTTATGTCGAAGAAAGTACTCTTATTGGCTGGTGCGATCCTGTTTTGCAGTCAGGCCGGTCTGGCAATAGCAGCAAATCCAGACACTGGTCCAGGCTGTGGGTTAGGAAAATTGGCTTGGGGGGATTACAAAGGTCAAAAGGAAATTGCTCCTCAGGTGATGATGGCTACCACCAACGGGACATTCGGCAGCCAGACATTCGGTATCAGCTCTGGGACCTCCGGATGTACGAACGATGGCAAGATCATGGGTGAGCATAAGACGACCATGTTTGCGTCGTTGAACTTTGATGCCCTCACGGCTGAAATGGCGCAAGGGCAGGGTGAACATTTGGCTTCGCTTGCGACGCTGATGGGCATCCCCGCAGAGCGGCACGGAGAGTTCTTTGCCATGACTCAAGAACGGTATACGTCCTTGGTTCAAGCTGGGGAGGCTTCTCCGGTCGCATTGGTGAAGTCCCTCAACGATGCGGTCGCGGGCCATCCGATCCTCGCGCAAGCGTCAGTACGCTAAGTTATTGCAGAGGGCCCTGGCATATTAGTCAGGGCCCTTCTTGTTTCTTTTACGCCGTGCTGCTCCCCCTCATTGCCTTTCTTGCCTGCCTGCTCGCTCCGGTTTTATCGGATGCACAACCATCAGATCGGAACTTCTATCAGCAGCAGCTCATTGACCAGGCTGAACAAGCCAAACTTGCGGAGCAGCGTGAATGGCACCTGTTATTGCACTATCGGAAGAACCTCTTTGGGGGCTATGAGAGCGAACAGGACGATCCTGGATTTTTCTTATCGCCCAAAGGCAAGGCGGATCCTGCTGCTGAGCTTGCCGCGACTCTTGCGCAATTCTTCTCCATCGATCTCGTTGGTCGCTCAAAGCAGCCTGCGCAATGCGCGTTCATTGCGCGATACCACTGGCTCAAGGAACAGTTGCAATTTGATCCGACTCGACTCCCACCCATTGCCTGTGAGCGGTTTGATCGCTGGTATGAAGATTTTGAGGTTCAATCGATCTCTCTGATTTTTCCCGCAGCTTTTTTGAACAACCCCGCCTCCATGTTCGGCCATACCTTGTTCCGCGTTGATCAGAAGGGGCAGACAGAGCAGACAAGAATTCTTGCGTACACCATCAATTACGCAGCGGAGGTGCCGCCCAATGCCGGCCTTGCCTACCCAATACGCGGCATCTTCGGAAGCTATAAAGGGTATTTCTCGACGATTCCCTACTATCTGAAAGTCCAGCAGTATCGAGACATCGAAAACCGCGATATTTGGGAATATCGCCTGAACCTCACGGGGAAACAGTTGCGGCGCTTTTTAATGCATGCTTGGGAACTGGGGAATGCCTACTTCGACTATTTCTTTTTTAAGGAGAATTGCTCATACCATATTCTTGCGCTTTTGGACTACGCCGATCCTACCTTGCACTTGACCGATGAGTTTATTGGGTGGACGGTCCCGGCCGATACGATTCGATTGGTCATGTCAAAACCGGGCTTGGTATCCGATATCACCTATCGTCCTTCCCGCAGTACGGTGATCAGGCGCAAGCGAGAAGCCTTGCCGACAGCAGAGCGTGATCTCGCACATCGGATGACGCAGGATGTTGGGGTATTGACCTCATCAGCGTTCGTTCAGTTGGAACCAACCAAGCAAGCTTTTTTACTGGATCTCGCATCGGACTATCTGCGGTACCGGACTGAGACCACCGATTCTCCAAAGCTCGAGTGGAAGGAGCGTAATAGGGCAGTGTTGACCACACGGAGCCAACTCCGCATTCCATCCGGGGAGTTCCCGGTGCGTCCGTTTGCGAAGCAGCCTGAACTCGGGCATAGAATACACCGAGTTGGGATCGGAGGAGGTTGGCGTAATAACGATACCTTTGAAGAAGCGACCTTTCGCGGTGGCTATCACGACTTGCTCGACCCTGAAGTTGGGTATACCCCCGATGCGCAGATCGAAATGGCTTCGGTCACGGTGCGGCATTACAATCGAGCGGATCAGACCAGAGTAGAACGGGCCACGTTGCTGAATCTGCTGTCACTCTCACCGATCGATTCCGTCTTTCACGCTCCCTCGTGGAAACTCAACGTCGGGATGAACACGATCCGACACAATGAGTGCCAGCTTTGCAGCAACGGGTTCTTCAACGGCGGGATCGGTGGGGCGAAAGAGTTGCGGTTGCTCAACCGGGAAGTGTTGTTCGCCTTTGTCGAAACAGAGGCAAGCGTCAGTAAGGCGTACGATGAGATGCATCGAATCGGTGGAGGTGGAACAGTCGGGATACTGACTGATATGACCGAGCGCTGGAAAATTATGGCAACGGGGTCATATCTAAAATTTCCGTTAGGTGACAAGTCAGACGATTTTCGGTGGTACGTCGGATCGCGGTTCACGCTGGCCCAGAATTGGTCGGTCAGGCTGGAATACAATCATCGTGATCGGGATAATGATGTCCTCTTCAGCGTCCAGGCCTATTTTTGAGTGTGAGAGAGTCCTGCTGGGGAACTAG
>DIHK01000015.1:0-27699 GCA_002420115.1 Nitrospira sp. UBA5698 | reverse complement strand
CTAGTACTTGATTCGCTTGAGGTGGAATTGAGAGAAGGCGTCTGACTCGAGCGTGGGGTGGGGTGTCTTCGTCCTTGGCTGGTTAAAATCAACATCGATCTCCCCTTTGCTTGCTCCGACCTTCATATGCTCAAAGCCCGGTTCCTTACCCCCAACCATCGCCATCATAACGGAACACCCAGAGAGGGTCAGCAGTACGTATAGGGTCAGCAGCACAAACAGTCCACAGAGTAGGCTGGAACCGGATTTGAGCATCTCATCCTCCATGTCGCGCGGAAGGTGGAAGGCCGTTGACGAATGAGCTATAGCGCGGTTTAGAAGATGAGACAAGCAAACCTTGATTTTGTTCATGCGTTGGAGGTCGTCGGCTGGGGTGGATCTGGTGTTTCCTTCTCTGCGTCGGTTCCGGTATCCTTCGTCTGTGAGCCTCCTCGATCAATTCTTCGTCTACTATCCTGAACCCTGGCAAGACCGAGACTGGGCACGGCTCAGCGGATTGCCGCTGGAAGAAGTCTGGTGTCACGCTGCTGATGGAGTGCGCTTGTTTGGCTGGTATGTTGAAGCAGCGGCGGATCGTCCCGTCATGCTCTGGTGCCATGGTAATGCAGGAAACATCAGTCACCGCCTTGAGAATCTGAAGCTGTTGTTCCAGCTGGGGCTGTCCGTATTCCTGTTCGATTATCGCGGATATGGAAGGAGCCAGGCGGTCCGACCAAGCGAGGGCGGACTCTATGCAGATGCGTACGGGGCCTATGACTATCTCACACGCACGAGACACATTCGTCCAGAACGGATTGTCTTGTTTGGCCGGTCTCTGGGAACGACCGTGGCAGGGGACCTGGCTACACAACGACCGGCTTCAGCGCTGATTCTCGAATCGGCCTTCCCCTCCATCGAAGCGGTGGCCAGGGTTCATTATGGCGGGTTGCCGGTTCATTGGTTGCTTGGCGCTGAACATCGGTTGATCGACCGTATCCCTCAGCTCTCCCTTCCCAAGTTGATCATCCATGGAGATAAAGACGACATCATTCCTATTGAGCTAGGGCGGCAGGTGTTTGATGCAGCCCTACCGCCGAAGGAGTGGCACGTGATTCAAGGTGCGGGGCATAATGATACCTACCTTGTCGGGGGCGGAGTCTATTTCCGGCGGCTGGGTGAGTTTATTCGGAAGTCCATCAGCGCATACTGAAATCAAGGCACAGCCGGTGCGATGCACTCGTCGAATTAGCTCTTAGCTTCCCGTGGCGGCCAGTTCATTTCCGTGTGTCGTCCGCAGTAGTAGCACTGGAGGCGATACCGAGCCTTGCGTCGTGGGTTCGGCAAGGAGATAAAAGTGATCGGGGTGTCGTCGTATGGACAGGTGGGTTGGTCATGTAGGAGGTGCGTTTCCGCCATTAAGGTGATTGAGGCGACATCCCAAGATGGTTGATGTTCCTCCTTGCCGGCGATCTTCTCAACGGTGTGACAGCGTTCACAGGTGGCTTCGTAGGATTTGATACGGGCGCTATGCGGAGAGTGGTCAGCCACGTCCATCGCTCCCCCGCAGCCGGGCTGCACACAGGTGACATGCTCATGCTGAAGGGCTTGGACGAATCGCCGATGACTCTCTCGTTCCTGCGCTGATCGCATGCATGCCTCCTCTTGTTTTAGATGCCCCATCCTCCGCTGATTTGAATATTGGCACCGTTCACATAGCGCGCTTCATCGCTGAGTAAATAGCGGACCGCTGCGACAGTGTCATCCACTGTCCCAATGTATCCGGCGGGAATACGTTTGGTCATGGCGGCCAGTTCTTGAGGGGGAGCACTTCCTGAGTCGATGAAGCCGGGTGAAATCGCGTTGACGGTGACGCCGTGGGGTGCCAGCAACTTCGCCAACGTGCGCGTCAGGATCAGGACGCCTGCCTTGGCAATGTAATGGCCGGTCACGTCAGGCTGGGCTTCCATTTGGTCGGCATTGGCCATGCTGAAGTTGATGATCCGCCCGGATTTGCGGGTCTTCATCCCTGGGGCCACAGCCTGTGCCAGGTAGAAAATGGGATGGAGGTTCCCGTCGAACATCTCACTCCAGCCTTCAACGGTTTCATCGAACAGGTTGATGCGATGGTAAGGGCCTGCTCCATTGATGAGCACATCGATTCGTCCCCATTCTTGTTCGACCCGGGCAACTAGGTTTTTGGCTGCTACTGGATCGGAGACGTCACAGCGGATAGCCAGTGATCGTCCTCCTCGCGCCATGATGTCTTCTGCCGTTGCGTTGGCCTCGGCTTCGCTAGTTCGATAACAAAGGGCGATCCTCCAATGTCGCGCAGCTAAATCAAGCGCGATTCCCCGGCCAATGCCCTTTGCTCCTCCCGTAATGAGTGCAACCGGTTCATCCATACATCCTCTAGAGTTCGATGGGTCTCATTATGCTCTTGAACGAATCCGCTTGGCGAGTGTTTCCAAGACTCCAGCAGTACGATTTGAAAAAGTCCGTTCGTTCTTTGGTTTCTTGCCGTCGGCGATATTGGCATCAATGAGAGCCTGCAGATCAGCAATCGTATCCACATCACGCCAGAGCTCAAGCAAAGCTGCCTTCAGTCCCATTGTCGCTGCTTTGTCTTGTGTGAGTTTCAGTACCTGATCGGTCGACCATGGAATATCACGAAAGAGTGTTGGGTGAGGCCGTTTGAGGCCAATCAGATAATAGCCGCCATCCTGGGCGGGACCGAGTACAAGATCATGCTGCTCCAGCATAGTCAGAGCCTGCTTAAGATGGTCGAGCGGAACGGTCGGAACATCAGTCCCGATGATCAGGACCTGCCGGTAGCCCCGTGCGAATATCGTCTCGAAGGCCTGGTGCATGCGTGCGCCGAGGTCCTCGCCGACTTGATCGATCACCTTCACACCATGCCGCTCTTCCATGATTTTGAAAAACACATGTGTAGAAGAGGGTGTGCAGGCCAGGTAACGATCACACGGCAATTTGAGCGTTGTCGTGGCGAGCTTTGTTCGTTCCAGCGTATCGAGGACAAAACTTCCGTGGAGCGTGGCGGCTTCGTCCGGCGTCAGAGGCGGGCAGAGTCGTGTCTTCACTTGGCCAGGTATGGGCGCTTTGGCGAAAATCACGAGGGCAGCGTGAGACGTGAGACGTGAAGCGTGAAGCGATTTTGGATTGGCGGATTGTTTGCCTTCCGGGAGTTTTGTCGTTCTATTGTTCATATCGCCTACCCCCTTACGCCGTACACTTCACGATCTACCGAACCACTTTATACCATCGGTTCAACCGTGAGGGGTTGACGCCGGCCCAATAGAGGAATCGCAACGTCCACATCAAGAGGATGGTTCTCAGGGGGCCCTGCTGCTCCCATCGTCGAAAAGAGGTGGTGACCGTTTGGCGAAGTGCCACAGTCGACCCGGCTCGTTTGAGTCGTCGGCTGAATTCAATGTCTTCCATCAGCGGGATGTCCGCAAAGCCCCCAAGTCGTTCAAAAATGTGGCGGCGGACAAAGATCGCCTGATCTCCTGTGGCGATGCCGCTCGTGCGGGAACGCCAGTTCATGAGTGCCCCAATGATACTTCCCCAACCGGAACGCGTGGCGAATCGGACATCGAATCGTCCTCCCACGACGGCAGGATTTGCCAGCGCCGATTCAATGATCCGAGGAGCTCCCTCCACTACCTGTGTGTCGGCATGCAGGAAAAGTAGAATGTCTCCACGGCTGGCTTTCGCTCCCTCGTTCATTTGACGCGCTCGTCCGGTCGGTGCTCGCACGAGTTGAGCCATGGGCGTGTGAGCGCAAAAGGTATTCGCAATCGCGAGCGTGCGATCGGTGCTCCCTCCATCAACAATAATGATTTCAAGCGTGTGAGAGGAAGGGAGATCGGCCAGAGTCTCCCCAAGGGCCTGTTCTTCATTCAGAGTTGGAATGATGACGGAGAGCGTCATCTAACAGAATTCATTACGCTCAGCTGGTCGGCTTCTTGGGCTCGACGAACATGAAATACATGACGATGATGATGGTGGTCCAAAACAGCACTTGTTTGTGCCAAAACAGGACCTCACCATATTGAAAGAGTCCCAAGGCCAACAGGACGGCCGTTGCCATGACACTATACCGAATGGCCGGCGTTTCGACCGCAGCATTAGCCCAGACTGCGAGGCCGCCAAAATAGATCAGAAACGGCACGATATTGATCTCAAACCCGCCGCTGATGGAAAGAAACACATTGAGAAATCCGATAAACATCAAGGCCGTGCCGACCATTAGCCCGATGACGTGGATTTGGTGGTCAGCACTTCCCCGTGGGTCCTCCGGTTCGGAAGGCGGCGACGGACGCGTGGGTTCGTCATGATGAGAGGGTAGATCGGATGGAGCCATAGTCAGATCTTGAAATGTTTGCTGAGTGTGAGGGCCTGTCGCTGGTACGATGAGCCTAAGCCCGATCCATACAGTTGTGTCGGGTTGGCCATCATGGTTTCGTACAGCACCTTAAAAAACGTTTGCCCATCGTGGATCAGAAACGGTACGTCGTGCGGACGAACCTCCAGGACGACCTGGGTGCCTTTGATCTCGCCCTTTGAGCCATAACCGAAGCCCGGGTCGAAAAACCCGGCATAGTGGGTTCGCAGCTCACCGCAGGCCGCTTCGTAGGCTACCATTTCCGCAGCATAGCCTGGCGGCACCCGGATGCGCTCTTTGGACACAAGGATATAAAACTCTTCAGGCTCCAATAGCAAGCTGTCGTGGCGATGGCGGTAGAGCGGCTCCCAGAAGTCAGCTGCAGCATAATGTCCGACTTTCTCGAGGTCAATGACATGACTGTTCTTTTTTGCGCGGTACCCGATTACGCGGGATTCTCGCTGATCTCCTCCGGTGAGATCAATGCGAAGGAACAGACCCCGTTCAGCGCGAACGTCTTGACTGCCTATGCGTTTGGTGGGCGCCACGTTGTGATAGAGCAGGGGCGTCGCGCGATGGAGGGCATGAAGCGATCGGTCTGAAACCGTGGCCTCGCCGCGTACAAACCGGACTTGGTTCAGCGACTGTCCGGTGCGGACTTTGATGGCAAACGAGCGAGGAACCACCTCGAGGAAGAGTTGCCCCCGATAGCCGGCTCGGATTTCATCGAATCCCGACGTGAGATCCGTCACCACGCGGGTGAACACATCGAGGCGACCGGTTGTGCTTTTCGGATTCGCCCGTGCGCGGATCGTTGTGGGGAGCGCCAATTCTTCCAGCAGGGGGACCAGATACACGTGGCCTTTTTCAAGAATGGCACCGTCGCGGAGATCCATTTCGTACATCACGAGGTCCGACTGATAGAAGTCCATGACATTCAGGCGGGAGGAGATCGCCGAGAGTTCCGGCAAGAAACTGCTGATCAATCGGTAGGCTTTGCGGCCAAGACGGAGGTCGAGACTGGCCGGTTGGATCTGCCGGTCCTCAATCGCGGGGGCGGCACTGATGGCGCCACCGGCGATCAACCGCCGGATGTCCTGATAGGGGAAAATCCCGGATCGGGGTGGATGAGTCGTCACAGCTCGTCCGCATCTCCCCCGCAGCTGTTTCCCCACATGGCGTAGCCGTCGCGATCGGGGTAGCTGTCGCCGCAAGCTGCATAGGCTTCTTCCGCCTCATCGACAGGAGAACCCACACCGACCATCGGGAGTTCCCGTCGACCGTCTGTCTTTGGTTGGGGGTAATGGAAGGTTTTATTCTCGTAGTTGCGAAGCACGGCGCCATCCTCATCCAGTTGGACCAGGTAATTATCTGGAAGCAAGGGGATCTTGCCCCCTCCACCCGGTGCATCAATCACAAAATGAGGAACGGCCATGCCGCTGGTATGGCCCTGGAGTGCCTTGATGATCCTCAGACCTGTTTCGACCGTTGTCCGGAAATGGTTCGTTCCCTTGGTGAGGTCTGCTTGATAGAGGTAATAGGGCTTGACCCGTGCAAGGAGGAGCTGATGGACGAGCCGTTTCATGATTTCCGGATCGTCATTCACCCCTTTGAGTAGGACGGTCTGCGCGCCGAGTGGGACCCCGGCATCCGCGAGCATGCCGCACGCGACTTTGACTTCGGGAGTGAGTTCGTCCGGGTGGTTAAAATGCAAGTTCATGTAGATTGGGTGGTATTTTTTCACCAGCTCACAGAGCTTCGGCGTGATGCGTTGCGGCAACGTCCCAGGGACCCGTGATCCAATGCGGATCAGCTCCAGATGCGGAATGGTTCTCAGGGCCTTGAAGATGCGTTCGAGGAGATGGTCCGGTAGCAGTAGAGGGTCGCCTCCTGAAAGAATCACATCACGCACTTCCTGGTGCTCGCGAAGATACTGGATAGCTCGGTCTAACTCGCCCTTTTTGAGGAAGCCAGGTTTGCCCACCAGTCGCTTTCTGGTGCAGAACCGGCAATAGATCGGACATTGATTGGTGACCATGAGCAGTACCCGATCTGGATATCGGTGGACTAGATGGGGCACCGGGCTCATGAGATCTTCTTCGAGTGGATCGTCCTCTGCGTCGATGTCGGCCAACTCCTCGATTTCGGGGACAACCTGCTTCCAGATCGCGTCACCCTTTTCCTTGATCGTCCCGAGCACAGTCGGAGTGATCCGCATCGGATAGGGGCCTACGATCGCTTCTATTTCTTTCTCGTCGACGCCAAACCGTTCAGCGAGGTCTCTTGGTTTGACGATGCTTTTGGCTAAGATCTGTTGCCAGTCTTCCATGAAAGGTCCTTGGGTGATCAGGTGATCCGGCAAGAAGGATGCTCGTCGTCTGGGCTTGGTTCCTCTGGTGTCGTACGGGCTTGCGAGTGGAACTGGGTGGAGGCTGGAGCGCCCACGTTGCCCGCTTTGGCACGCTCATCCAGATAGGCCAAAATGTCGGCGGTTTCCGTCAGGACGAGATCGCCGTCCTTCAGGACGGGCACATAATATTGACCGGAGACGTCGTACACCTGCGTGCGCATCCGTCTGCTATCCGGCACGATGACGGGGTCATAGGTCAACCCCAGGTCGGCCAGCTTGCGTAATACCACAAGGCAGTCTGGGCACCAGTCGACATGAAAAAGGGTCATCGTCATGCTCGCATTAGGCTATCAGGAACAGGGAGAAAGTGAAACGCCAAATTTATGACAGAAGGGGAGGTGTTCATCACTCGGGACGCACGGCGCAGGGAACCATAATGGCGTCCTTCATTCCGTGGAGAATTTTCTTGTCGGACGGACAGACGGTGGCCAGAATACCGGCGAGCTCGACCGTGCCGTCTGACACGAAATAATAGGGAGATAGGCGCGCGCGGCCCGACATGCGGACGATGGCTTGGGAGGCGTCGTCCATGAAATCCATGTCGAACAGTCGTCCCTTATGGAATTCTTGCAGGATGTAGGGTGTCGTCGGGAAGGCGGCGAGTGCGTTGCGAAGGGCCTGGCTCCATTCGGCCTGAGACAGATCATGCCCGATCGAGACACCTCGGCTTCCCCACGCGAGTTCAGAAAATCCGGACGGCTTGATGACAAAATGGCGTTCCTTTTGGGTGGCCATTTCGAGAGCCGTCCATTCTGCCACCGCGTGACCTCCCATAGACAGCGCTGGAATCGTGGCGATGGCCGGAAGCGGAGTCGGGTCGAGCAGCCAGGTTTTGGGCATGACCGCTTGCAGATGCCGCAAACAGTCGGAGCCCAGTGATTGTTCCCAGAACGGCCTCAAGATGGGATGATGGAGGAGCGCAAAGGCGGATTTCTCCTCAAGCGCCGGTTTGTAGGGAGGAGTGATGGAGACACGATCTTTTTTCCCGGCGTATTGGACGAGCTCGGCCTTGGGAATATTCAACAGGTCAAAGAGCTCATAAAACCGATAGACGACAGCAATGGGCTGCTCTTTGTGGTCGATACGCAACCGAAGGCCTTCTTCCGTGAAGATCACCTCGCGAGGCTCAATGCACCAGGCCGCGATGCCTTCGTTCCGAAGTTGAGCGGCCAGCCAAGACATCTCCGGGCGATAGTCCTTGGATTCCTCTGAAACGAGGATCGCGATGCAGCCCTCGCGCTGCCGCCGAATGGTTTGCAACATGCGGGCAAAGCCACGGACCATTCCGTCCCGTCCTCCGACAAGGCCGGCATGGTTGTTTTCAAGATCACTGTAGGTCTGCGAAAGGCAAGCGGTGAGTCCGATCCCACCCGGAACGGAATCCAGTTCGGTGATCACCATGCCGTCTTCCGTAGGAATGACATCAGGACGGATGACGGCGGGTAGCTCGTCGCGAAAACGTTTCATCCGGCTGTACTGCACGAGGGCGTCTGGTTTTCCTAAATCGAGATAGGCCGCCACCCAGGCCGGCTGTCTCCCTTTGATGCTCTCGTTATAGAGCCGGTTCAGGGCGCGATAGAATGAAAGCAGCTGTGGCCCTAATGCCGTGAAGAATTGCAGTTCATCCTGAGACACATAGAAGGGGCATGGGCTCACCCGCCAGGTCGTGGTTGCCTGTGGTGTGGGGGCCTGATGAGAACTGGGATCAGCCGATGGAGAGCCGAAGAGGTTGGCGTGAGATAGACGTGTTCGAATGGTGACGCAGCGATCACGCGCGGCGTCAGTTGCGAGCTCGGTGCAGGGGGAGGCAGTCGGTCCCAAGAGAACGAGTCCTACTGGTTGACCTTCGCATCAATCGAGCAGGGTAGATCTTCCCTGCTCCAACGGGCCAGATGCTAACATGCACAACACAGGTCGACAAGTGGCCGGCTTTTCGCTGCCTATGGATATGGTCAAACCGGAGTGGCGTACCGGTCGGATGTGAACGTTCTTGCCACCATGTGATGCGCATCGTATGATGTGTGCTCAGTGGTCCTTCATACAGCGGATTCCAAACGAATGACGAAGGCTCTGCCGCAATTTGTGCCGGGGGCGACCTGTTCCCGCTGCGACGTCTGTTGCCGTTTTCCGGAAGCCGACAGTTTTCTTCGTCCCTACTTTACGAGGCGCGAAATCACTGAAGCCGTGGCACAGGGCGTACCGCATTCCTACTTCCCTAACAAGTCCGGCTCGCAGATCAATCTTGTGAAAAGCCCGAGTGGTGAAGGGTATCTCTGTCCGGCGTTTGATGCACCGTCGGGTCGGTGCGGAATTTACGAGCACCGGCCGTTGGACTGTCAGCTGTATCCCTTGGCATTGATGTGGGACCAATCCGGGCAGGAAGTGCTCCTTGGTTGGGATACCAAATGCCCGTTCATGCGAGATGAGCCTTCCCGTTCGATTCAGACCTATGCTCAACAGGTTGAAGCGGTGTTGCGGAGCGACGCGATGATTGAACAACTTGCTGCCCATCCGCGGCTGATCGGGCCGTTCCAGGACGACGTGATTGTGCTCAACAGACTTCCACATCTGACGGCTCGGTTGGCTCAGCAGCGAGCCGACCTGCGACTTCGTCCGCTCACGGCGTCAGATGCGTCGGCATTTGCCGCTGCATTGGAACGTGCTCATGTCCTCCACCCGGACACCCCGGCGGCATTTGCCTTCCCCTTTCACTACATGTGGACGTCGGTCCTTTCCTATTGGTGGATGGAAGTAGACGACACCTGGTTCCTGTTTGCCAAATCGCCGGATGGGTGGTTCATGCCTCTTCCACCGCTTGGCCCAGGTTCATTGGATCAAGCGATGCAGCTGGCCTTTACGCTGATGCGGCAGTGGAACGGTCCCTCACCGGTGAGTCGCATCGAATCCGTGATGGATGTACAAAAGACGGTGATGACCACTGACGAGATTCAATTCCGTCCGAAAGACGGAGACTATCTGTACTCTGCTGCCGCGCTGGCAGCCTTAGCCGGAGATCCGTACAAGTCTCACAGGGCGCTCTGTAATCGTGCGGCAAGGGAGCATGTGATCACGAGTGAGCCCTATCGCGCATCGGATCAGGCAGACTGTGCGCTGCTCTATCGGCGATGGGCGGAACAAAAGTGCCAAGACCATCAGGATCGCCTGGGACAATTGCTGCTGGAGGACGCAGAGCTTGCCCACCAGCTGGTGTTTCGGGAACATGATCAGATAGGGGTATCCGGTAGGGTCATGAGGGTGAACAACAAGGTCGTCGCCTATACCTTCGGCTATTGGCTGACTCCTGCGACATGGTGTGTGCTCCTGGAGGTTGCGGATCGTTCCGTTCCCGGTCTTGCCCAGTGGGTTTTTCGAGAAACTTGTCGCATAGCGGAGGCACAAGGGGCGGTTTGGATCAATGCGATGGATGATTCCGGGCTTCCAGGGCTACGTGCCGCGAAGTTGGCCTATCACCCGACCGCAGTGTTGACGACCTGGATTGCAACAAGGACGGCCACATGACTCAATCAGAAGAGCGAACGGCCTCGACGGCTCGCCGGTATGAGTGGATGACCTTTGTGATGGTGCTCCTCACCTTGGCGACGCTAGGGGTGGGGACATTCATGCTCGCCCGTGTCGAACGGAGCATCGTGGCTGCCGTGTGGCTTCCCCTCTTGCTCTTGTTGCTCTGGTCAACCAGTCGATTGCGGAAAGAATATCGGCAAGCTCAACAGGAAAGCGCATGGGCGCGTGCTGCGGAAGCGGCGTTACTGCAGAGTCAGGAACGGAATCGGGCGATTGTCGACACCGCCCTCGATGGGGTGATTACGATCGATGCGGCGGGCACTGTGACGGAGTGGAATGCCCAGGCGACCGCCATCTTCGGATGGGCGAGGGAAGAGGCGATGGGGAGGCTGCTGTCAGAGACCATCATTCCTGAACGGGACCGAGATGCCCATGCGAGCGGGATCCGAGAGTATTTGAAGACCGGCGTCGGTCCGGTGCTGAATCGGCGGATCGAGATTGCCGCACGGCATCGTGATGGCCATGAGTTTCCCGTGGAGCTCGCTGTCTCGCCGGCGCGGATCGGGGAAACCTACATCTTTAGTGCGTTCGTGCGCGATATCACGGATCGTCGTCAAGCTGAACGACGGTTGGCTTCTCAATATGCGGTGACGCGGGTGCTCTCGGAGTCGATTACGCTCGAGCAAGCGGTCCCTAGAATCATCCAGGCGGTCGGTGAGAGTCTGGAATGGGATCTCGGAGTCTTTTGGAGATTGGAAAAACAGTCGGGTACGTTGCGCTGCCTCAATTCGTGGCAGGCCGAGACAGGTGCAGCCGATGCGTTCATCACCGAGATGCAGTCTCAAGTCTTTAGGCCGGGTGTGGGATTACCGGGGAAAATCCTGGAGAGCGGAAGTCCTGTCTGGATCCGAGATGTGACGAAGGAGCCTGCCTTTATTCGAGCCGATCTGGCCGCCAAGACGGAGGTTCGAAGCGCCTTTGGTTTTCCGATCCGTATCGGTGGGGACATCGAAGGGGTGATCGAATTTTTCAGCCATCAGGTTCGCGAGTCGGACGACGAGTTGATCAGTATGATCGCCGATGTCGGGTTGAAGATTGGGCAATTCGGAGAGCGGACGAGAGCCGAGGAGGCCTTACGTCAGGCTGAGGCGCAACTCCGGCAAGCTCAGAAAATGGAAGCCGTTGGGCGGCTCGCTGGCGGTGTGGCCCATGATTTTAATAACCTCTTGACGGTCATTCGCGGCTATAGCGAATTAATTCTTGGTCGCTTGGCACCTGGGGACCCTGCACGACGGGAGATGGACGAGGTGAAAAAGGCCGCAGATCGGGCGGCAGGCCTGACCAGTCAGCTCTTGGCGTTCAGTCGGCGCCAATTTGTGGCCGCCAAAGTCCTGGATTTGAATGCGCTGGTCATGAATATGGATGGAATGTTGCGACGGCTCCTGGGTGAGGACGTCGTGGAGCTCTCTGCAGATCTCGATCAGAAGCTCTGGGCCATCAAGGCGGATCCCGGACAAATCGAGCAGGTGATCATGAATCTGGCCGTAAATGCCCGGGATGCCATGCCGACGGGAGGGAAGCTGACCATCCAGACGAAGAACGTGACCATCGGCAAAGGCAGTCGACGTCATGCGGTGATGCTTGAACCGGGTCCTTACGTGCTTCTTGAGGTGAGGGATACCGGTCATGGCATGAGCGAGGAAACGCAAACGCATCTATTTGAGCCGTTTTTTACCACGAAGGAAAAGGGGAAGGGGACAGGGCTTGGGTTGTCGACGGTGTATGGGATCGTCAAGCAAAGCGGAGGGACGATCGCGATCGAGAGCAAGATGGGGCAGGGAACCGTCTGCAAAATCTTTTTCCCAAAAGTGAACGAGGCCGTTCAGACGGCTCCGGCCGCAGGCGGATCGATCAGTCGAGCGACCGGACGAGAGACAATTTTGGTGGTCGAGGATGATCCATCGGTTCGCGGCCTTGTGCAGGAGACCCTCCGTCTCAGTGGCTATGAGGTGCTGGTCGCGCGTCACGGGATTGAAGCACTTCTGACGGGTGCCAAACATTTGGGGCCGATCCATCTGCTCTTGACCGACGTGGCGATGCCACAGATGAGCGGGCCTGAGGTGGCGGAGAAGTTGACGGTGGTGCGGCCTGAGCTTAAAGTTTTGTATATGTCCGGGTACCCCGACCATCCGGTGTTCGATCAGGGAGGAGTCAAGCGGGAGACCGCCTTTCTCCATAAACCGTTTACGCCGAATGTCCTCACTCAGAAAGTCCGAGACGTGCTCGACGGCAAGAAGGCCGCATAGCGGCCGCACCTCTCCTCACTTGATCTTGGCACTTTGTTCCGTTTATCGTGATGCGTCATTGACCGGCTGTAATTGGCTGATGTCAGGTCGTCATCCGTACCAAGGGTAGTGGAGTCATGCAACAAGCACGCGAAATCGATATAGCGCAGTATCGGGTCCCAGAGGAGCCGTTTTATGCCGAGGTCTCTGGGGAGGTTGGGCTGTTCACCATCGCCGCTGAGCGAAAACTGCCGGTGATGCTCAAGGGACCGACCGGCTGCGGGAAGACCCGGTTTGTACAGTACATGGCCTATACGCTCGGTCGACCGCTGATCACGGTTGCCTGTCATGAAGATCTGACGGCCTCAGACTTAGTTGGCCGGTATCTCCTCAAGGGACAGGAGACGGTCTGGATGGACGGGCCGTTGACGGTCGGAGTGAAACACGGAGCCATCGTGTATCTCGATGAGGTGGTCGAAGCCAGGAAGGATACGACCGTCATCATCCATCCTCTCAGTGATGATCGTCGCGTGCTCCCGATCGAGAAGAAGGGGCAGATTGTGGAGGCTGCCGACGAGTTTATGCTGGTGATCTCCTACAACCCTGGGTATCAAAGTGTGCTCAAAGACCTGAAGCAAAGCACGAAGCAGCGGTTCATGGCGATCGAATTTGATTACCCCGCTCCGGACATCGAATCGCGAGTGATCCAGCGTGAAGCGGAAGTGGAACCGAGGATTGCGGCCAATTTGGTCAAGCTCGGCCAAAAAGTCCGCAATCTCAGAAATCACGGTTTGGAAGAAGGCGTCAGCACCAGACTCTTAATCTATGCCGGCACTTTGATCAAGCAGGGCGTTCCAGCAGCGAGAGCGTGTGATGTGGCCATTGCCCGTCCGATTACCGATGATGCGGATATGCAGCGGGCGATTCTCGAACTCGTCAAAGCCATCTTCTGAATCCGTCATCTCATGGGGACCTCCTGCCCGCTACGAGACAGTGAGCGCGGCGTGCTCCTGACCGTGCATGTTCAGCCCAACGCGGCACGAACGGAATGTGTCGGAGTACACGGAGATGCAATCAAGATCCGTGTCGCCGCTCGCCCGATTCAGGGTGCCGCCAATGAAGAGCTGATCCGCTTTATTGCCGACCGGTGTTCCCTTGCTCGAACACAGATTCAGATTCAAGGAGGAGCGGAGACTCGACGTAAGCGATTGTGTGTCCGGGGAGTCACCGCCGAGGTATTGGTGGCTCGCTTGCTGCCACAGGGCTCGAAAGGAACGGTGAAACAATGAAGGGGATGACGCTGAGTGCTGTCTTCGTCGCGCTGACGCTTTCGGCTTGTTCCGGTGCACGTCCGGTGCTGTATCCAAACGCGCATTTGGAATCAGTGGGAAAAGAGGTGGCAGAACAGGACATCGAGACCTGCAAACAGTTGGCGGAATCCGCCGGAGCGGAGGAAGGCAGTGGCAAGGCAGGGCGTGTGGCGACGAATACGGCCGTTGGTGCCGGCGCGGGCGCGGCGAGTGGAGCCTTAGGCGCGGTGATTTCAGGTGCGTCGGCCGGTCTCGGCTCAATGGTCGGGGCAGCCAGCGGAGCGGTTTGGGGGCTCTTAACCGGCCTCTTTCATGCTTTTGCCGGTCCTTCACAGCCCAGCCAGGCGTACACCGGCTTCGTCAATCGCTGCTTGCAAGAGAAGGGGTATGACGTGACCGGATGGCAGTGAGGGGGGGAGAGGCCACCTACAGGAGAAGTTCATGGGCTCGCGCATCGCGCACACGAGATGTCATTGGAATTGAGACTAAGGGCGGTGCTCGATGCATGCGCGCAGGAGGAACTCCTCCCGTAAGTGGCCATAGGGATGGGGTGAAAGAGTAAGGAGAGGAATGAATGCGCGCAATGGAAACAACCTCAATGTCCAGCCAAGAATGAGTGGTAAAAGAAGTGTTCGGACAATGCACGCAGTTGAGTGTCCACGTATCTGGTCTGCAGGGATGGGATGATGAGAGAACTGTGTACAATTGAAATAATCTCGACATTTCCTCGGAAGGATGAGAAGTGATGAAAGGGAAGCTGACCCTTCGGAGGGACTGTCGTGGCCAATCGTTCACCACAGCGGCTGATTGCCATGCTGCTGCTCCTCGCAGTTTCGGCCTGCACCGGACCGCAGCCGACCTTACGATCCAATAAGCAACTCCATATGTACGGCAGGCAGGTGGCTCAGCAGGAGATTGCCTCCTGTCGGCAGCGAGCTGAACAGTCCGGACTGCAGCATGGGACTAACCAAAGTACCAATGCTGCAACAGGGGCGGTACTTGGACTCACCTTGGGGGGAGCGGTTGGCGCATCGGCTGGCGTAGTCGGAGGCTTGCCCGGAATAGCGATCGGAGCCGCCGCTGGTAGCGGGTTAGGCTTCATCGTTGGACTCCTCGGCGGAACATTCAAACCGCTGGAACCGGATCCGCCCTATGCTGAGGCTGTGACGAAGTGTTTGAAGGACAAAGGGTACGAAGTCAGCGGCTGGGAGTAGGCACACAAACCGTTGAGATCCTCACCTCATTACAGCATCCGCACTCATATTCCTGCCAAGCAGCTTCCTATATCTTAGTGGGGCTCTGATGAGTATGGCATGTCTCGGGCCTAGCGGGTAGGTTCTGCCATATTGGTCTGGCGAGAGGTCTCTACCAGTGGGAGGGAACAGACACTTCTTAAGTGGGTTGACTTGTAGCGGTGAGTTGACTGATACAGGAGTTGGAAGTAGACTAATGTTAGTCCGCATGGAGAAGCTATGAAAGCCACGACGAAGACCGTCAATATTCATGAGGCGAAGACACATTTCTCCAAACTACTGGCGGCCGTGGCGAAAGGTCAGCGGATTACGATTTGCAAGGATGGGACGCCTGTGGCGCAGCTTGGACCGCTCGACGTGCCTATTCCTGTCCGTCGTCCAGGTCTCCTAAAAGGGTGTGTCACGATTCAGGAGGATTTTGATGCACCTTTACCACCAGATACGCTGGCTGCGTTCGAGCGTGGGGCGTGAATCTCCTGTTGGATACTCACATCTACTTGTGGTTTGTGGTGCAGTCCCCACGACTCTCGAAAGACATCTATCGCCAGATTGAAACCACGCCGGTCGTCTATGTCAGTGCCGCGTCACTCTGGGAGATGGTTATTAAGATTCAATTAAAGAAGCTCATTGCAGATCCCGCTGACCTTGCCGCCAAGATTGCCGAGAGTGGTTTCCAGGAATTGCCTGTTTCCGTATCTCACACGCTAGCTCTGGAGCGGTTGCCACTTCATCACCGTGACCCCTTCGACCGCATTTTGTTAGCGCAAGCCCAGGTCGAACATCTGCGGTTACTTACGGCAGATTCTGGGTTAAAGCCGTATGGTCCCATGTGTCAGGTGATCTCGGAAACCGCATAGAGCAGTACCTCATGGCAGTGTGGCTTGAGCCAGAAGCCACTCTGGTGTGGTTGGTAGGTCGGCCAACAGGAGTCAGCAGCACGCTGAACAAACTAGACTGCGGCACGGGACCAACCGAAGCACCAATGCACGGGCATTGCCCCTAACGGTCATAGGCTCCTGACACCGTTCCTCTCTCCGGTGTCACCCTGGGTCGCGGCAGCAACTCACTCGGATGGCCGGCGTGCTTCGTGTGCATTGTCATCTTTGCACCGATCCCATTCTTCTTTCACTAATCGATACGGTGGTTCTTCAGAACAATCGTGCTCAGTTCTTCAGATTTACTTGTCCGTATTGAGACTCAACCCTACAGTCCCCATAGGACAGAACTCTCAATAGGCCAGTCTCAAGTGGCCATGGATTTGTTCCCAGCATAAGGCGGCGGCACGCACATGGCATTAGAGTCTCCTGAAGATCTCATGTGGCAGATTGAAGCGTGGATGGCGTTCATGTTCCTCACTGCGGTGTTCTGCGCGTACATGCTGTTCCACTCGGAACGAGAGGCCAAACGGCTGTTAATTACCAAGGAGGCCGGGGGTACGGACGCACTCAGCGCGGATGATCCCGCTGCAGTTGCACGAATCCGCCGTCGCCTGATCATCTTCTATGCCGTGATTCTGGCGGGCTCTCTCTTGGTGGACCTGAAGCTCTTCATGGCTCTGATGGAGTTACGGAA
This sequence comes from Nitrospira sp. UBA5698, assembly GCA_002420115.1. GTDB lineage: Bacteria > Nitrospirota > Nitrospiria > Nitrospirales > Nitrospiraceae > Nitrospira_D. Next base: position 10,963 of record DIHK01000015.1, on the reverse strand, counting down.
CCGGATTCAGGTGGAGGAGCAGAGTAAAGCAGTTGTTACGGCGGATGAGACGCGTTCCGGTGGCCACGAAGCGGGTTCTGGTGTAGGGGCCACGGCGCCAGCGACGCCGAACAACGAGGCGCACGTTCCGCCCTCGAAGCAGCCTCCACCGCGCCAGCAAGCACGCCTCGATCCAGACAAGTCTGCCATGGTGCTGGTGCCGGGCGGCACTTTCTGGATGGGAATCAGTGCCGACGAGACAGACCGGGCCATCCAGGACTGCAAAACAGAATTTAAGAAGGAGGCCACGTCCTGCAAAGGCTTGGTCTTGTCTGCGCAGCCCCTTCATCGAATAACGCTCGATCCGTTCGCTCTGGATCCTTACGAAGTCACGAACCGGCAGTTCGAACAGTTTGTGCAGGCCACCAACCATCAGACCACGGCTGAGAAGGTAGGCACGGCCTTTGTCTGGATCAATGGCCAACAAGGGTGGCAACAGACTAAAGGGGCCACCTGGCGGCAACCAGAAGCGGGGCCGGAGGTATTTGCGAGCGGCCGAGCCGAACATCCTGTCGTCAACGTGTCGTGGCATGACGCGCAGGCCTATTGCCGATGGGCGAGCAAGCGGTTGCCGACGGAGGCCGAGTTTGAATATGCCACCCGGGCTGGCACGCAGACGACCTATTGGTGGGGGAATTTTTCGCCCGGGACACGCCAAGTCGCCAACGTCGCAGACGAAAGCGCCCGGACCCTTCTACCGGTCATCATGGCTGAGTACAACGATGGCGCTGTCACCACCGCGCCAGTGGGGTCGTATGAGGCCAATCCGTTTGGCCTGTTCGATATGACGGGCAATGTAGCCGAATGGACGGCGGACTGGTATGACGGTCTGTACTACCGCAAGAGTCCGGAACGGAACCCAACCGGCCCGTCGAGTGGAGAATACCGGACGACCCGTGGAGGAGGCTGGAATGGCGTGTTGTACACGAGTCGACCGGCGGTTCGGGCCGGAGGAACGCCGACGGAACGGAACACGAAGTTCGGGTTCCGTTGTGCACAGGATCGTCCGAAGTAAACCTGTCTCCTAGCTCGGAACGACGCACGAGGTAGGAGTCCTCGCAGACGCGGAGAAACGGCAGTATGGATTTTCTAAGGCAAGTTGCGGAACGCTCAACTCCCTCTATGGCTGTTGTATTCGCCTCGAATAAGTTTCCAAGCTGATCAAGGGCAGCCACAGATTTCTACTAGTACCTGGTGCGGTCCAGATACCGCACCGTCGGTTCCACTACTGCTTCTCGGGACTCCGGATTCTTCGTCACCATAATCTGCACGAGCAGATCAATCTGTTCTCCGACCTTGACCATCGGCGCTTTCAGGGCGCTCAAATTTTTCCCACAGGCTCCTTGATCGATTACCTCAATCTGCCCGCTGTTGTCTTCAACGGTCAGCACTGTTCGTTCGTGAGCCGCTCCACAGATCATCCGATTCGTCACGATTTCCGTCTGCATCGCCGTGATGGTACCGGTGAGCCTGACATCTCTCATCTGGTAGCGATCCGGGTATGCTAGCAGCGTGCTGATGGAAACCTGTTCGTATGAGAAGCGGGGAGTTCCCAATGGTCCAACACGAGATGATCGGGGGAGATCGTCTGATGCCTTTGCAGGGTATAGGAAAGACATCCATGGCATCGTCGCAAGGATTGATAGACAGGTCAGCATACGAATTACTGTCATGACTTCCTCCTCGTCAAGCGTAGCAGAGGATCGAGATATCAGCGCCGACCATTCGGCACCGTGCCGTTCGGCCGACACCAGACAGAGAGGACTCGTCTCCTTCCCGGTGACATCAAGCCCACGAATCTCTACACATTCCAACAAGATAGAGAGTGTCGTGCTGGAGTGAGCCAGCTGGAATGCAAGTTGCGAATGGGTAGAGAGGTGATAGTGACGTGAAGTGGTTTACAAGCTCTGACACCGGTACCATCATGCAGCTCTAAATGTTGGTCATTGTGAGGTTCAGGAAACAAGGGAGGGGCATCATGTTTGTGGTCGTAGGGGCAACAGGCAATACGGGATCCGCGGTGGTGGAAACATTGCTCAATAAGAAGCAGGCAGTGTGGATTGTCGTCCGCTCGGCTGACAAGGGCGTCGCGTGGAAGACCAAAGGTGCTGATGTTGCTGTGGCATCGCTGGACGATGTCTCGGCTCTTGCACAGGCCTTTGCTGGTGCGACGGGCGTCTATCTTATGGTGCCTCCGAACTATGGGGCGGCGGCCTGGTTGTCGGATCAACAATTCCGCATGGATCGAGCAGCCGAGGCGGTCAAGAAAAGTGAGGTTGGCCATGTCGTGTATCTCTCTTCCGTTGGTGGGCAGTTGGCGAGTGGGACAGGCCCCATCAGGGCGGTGCATTACGGTGAAGGAAAACTCGAAGGCGTCACGAAGCATCTCACCATTCTGCGCCCTCCCTACTTTATGGAGAATTGGGCGCCGGTCATCGGAGCGGCAAAGGCCCAGGGGGGCTTACCGACGTTCATTGCTCCTCAAGCCAAGATTCCGATGATTTCGACAAAAGATATCGGTCGAATTGCAGCGGAGCAACTCATCGCCGGTGGACGAGGGAAACAAGTTGTGGAGCTGGCTGGTCCAGAAGAATATAGCCCCACTGATGTGGCCGTCGTGCTGGGTCAGCTGTTGGGCAAGCCGGTCACGGCGCAACAGGCACCTCTGACCGCTGTGGTGCCGACGTTCAAGTCGTTTGGGTTTTCTGATGAGGCGGCGAAATTATTTGAAGAAATGTACACGGCCTTCTCGAAGGGCGAGATTGGGTATGAATTTCCAAATAAGCTGATGCGGGGCACCGTCACGTTGTCTGAAGCACTGCGGGGGATGGTGTAGCCATGGGCATTCATGATCACGCGTGACGAGATTGTCTGGACTGTGTATTTCGTGAAGCGTCGTACGTGAAGCGTATCTCGTTCCAGATTGTGGCGATTCACGCTTCACGTACGACGAGTGACGAATACGGTTGTGGCGCCGACTCGGTACGTGCGGAAAAAACATGCATGGGTGACGAGGAGCAAGGAGGGCATCATGACAGCTAGTACGTTGGTTCCTAAAGAGGTGCTCGGAGTCTATCGCCCAGGATCAGCTCATATGGTCGGAGATGGATTTCCTGTACGTAATCTCTTCCCAAGCAACGAGCTGGACCAGGCTGTCGATCCGTTTCTCTTGTTGGACTATGCGGGGCCACAGGCGTTTGAGCCGACCGAGCATCCTCGCGGTGTCGGTGAGCACCCGCATCGAGGGTTTGAAACGGTGACGATCATGTACCAGGGGGCCGTGGCCCATCGCGATTCTGCCGGCAATGCGGGGGTAATCGGGCCGGGTGATGTCCAATGGATGACGGCCGCCTCCGGCGTCGTGCATGAAGAGCTGCATGAGGCCGATTGGGCAAAGAAAGGTGGGACCTTTCAGGCGATCCAACTCTGGGTGAATTTACCGCGGTCCAGAAAAATGTCGGCGCCGGGCTACCAGACCATTCTGAATGCCCAGATTCCAAAGGTTGAGCTAGTCGGCGGAGCAGGTCATCTCCGTGTGATTGCCGGCATATTCCAGGGGCATAAGGGGCCGGCCCGTACGGTGACGCCTATCGAGCTCTATGATCTGACCTTGAGAGCCGGCGGACGTGCGGAGCTTCCGTTCTCGGATGGGCATAACACGGCTCTTTTCGTGCTGCAGGGCCTGGTGTCGGCAAACGGCTCGAGCGATGCCGGAGAGGCGGAGTTGATTGTGTGCAAGCGGCACGGGGCGTCGGTGGTCATCGAAGCCCGTGAAGACAGCCGACTTTTGATCTTGAGCGGTCAACCGATCGGGGAGCCGATCGCGCGCTATGGTCCGTTTGTCATGAATACCAAACTTGAACTTGTCCAGGCGGTTGAGGATTACAAGGCGGGCAAGATGGGGCATCTGTCATGAACGCGTCACTCGTGAAAGGTGAAGCGTATCTCGTTGGGGAGGACATGCAGATAGGGGTGGATAAGAATGAGTGATCAAGCCACAGCACTCTGCATCGACGTCTACTCGGATGTGATCTGCCCATGGTGCTATGTGGGGAAACGACGGCTTGAGCGGGCGTTGCAGCAAGTAGTGGATAAGGTGAAGGCAAAAGTATGCTGGCGGCCATTTCAGCTGAATCCCACGATGCCGGAACAGGGGATGGAGCGACGCCGGTACCTTGAAGCGAAGTTCGGTGGCCCTGAGGCAGCTCAATCGATCTATGACCACGTTGCGGCAGCAGGAACTGCAGAACGCATCCCATTCGCATTTGATCGGATTGCGCGTACGCCCAATACCTTTGCCGCACATCGCCTCATCTGGATGGCAGGGCATTAGGGTAAGCAGGATGAGATGGTCGAGATGCTCTTTCGACGCTATTTTGTCGAGGGTAGCGATATTGGAAACGTCGAGACACTCGCTCAAGCTGCAGCTGATGTAGGGCTTGATCGAACAGCAATCGAGGCATTTCTGGCTGGCGATGAGGGGGGCAACGAGGTACAGGCGGAAGAAGCCGCAGGTCGTCGTTTGGGGATTCGAGCGGTTCCCTATTTCGTGATCAACGGAACCTCTGTGCTCTCCGGAGCACAACCTCCTGAGGAGTTCTTAGCTGCTTTCATGGAGATCGAAGTCGGCTCGGTGGTCGGAAAGGCAGGTGCGTAATGGCTGTTCAAGTCTATGGCTGTAACCACGTCGTGATCGAAGTGACAGATGCGAGGAAGGCGGCGAAGTTCTATCAAGATGTGTTCGGCCTGAAGATGCTGCGCGGCGGGGAAGGCGCGGTCTGGTGCAAGCTGGGCGAGCATCAATTTCTGGCGATTTTTGAAGTCGAGACCTTGCAGCCGGATCGCACCAAACACTTTGGGCTGATGGTCCGCGATGCTCAGCAGATCAAAGAGGTTCGACGGAAGTTGACGAGAAAATACAAATTGAGGCTCCACCCGGACTTCCGCTGCGACTTTCGCGACCCCTGGGGCAACCGTATTCAAGTCGGCGATCTGTCCGATGAGTCGCTGGTCTGGCTGTTGCCGTATCAAGAAGTGCAAAAGGCTGGAATAGCTTTTACTCGTAGCCCACAACAGGAGAAACGATTATGAGTACGACTGATCTACAACAGCGGTTGAATAATCTCTTCGATTACATCCGGCAAGGGAAAATCATCGATGCCATGAGCGAGTTTTACGACAACGACACCGTGATGCAGGATAATGCCAATCCTCCAACCAAAGGGCTCGCGGCGAACATTGAGCGGGAAAAACAGTTCTTGAGCGGCGTGAAAGAGTGGAAAGGATTTACGGTCACGGCTTCGGGTATCGGCGACAACGTGACCTTCTATGAATCCGCCATGGACTTCATTGCTACGAATGGCCAGCCGGTTCATCTCGAGCAAGTTTCGGTGGCCAAGTGGCGCAACGGTAAGATCGTTCACGAACGATTCTATTATGATACGGGGAAACAGTCATAAGCGATTAAAAGGGGTATGAGTGACATGATGCAGGTACGAAGAAACCGGGACGCCTCTCTGGATAATCTGTTTACAGGACTGCTTCGTCTACACAAAGCCCTTCTCGATGATGAGCGAGTCGCCTATGAGCGCGTGCACGGACGAATTCCCTCCAATGGTGCGTTTCTGCAACTCGCGTTGAACGATGCCTGGTTCGCCTGGTTGCGCCCGCTCTCTCAATTGATTGCCAGGCTCGATGAACTCAGCGAATCAGATGAAGCGTCATCTCGTGATGAAATCCCAGAGCTACTCGCGTCTGCGCAGAGACTGTTGCTGCCGGCCGAAGAGGGCGAGGGGTTTGCTCGACAATACTACGATGCTTTGCAGCGAAGCCCTGATGTTGTGCTGGCGCATGCCGGCGTTAGAGCCTTACTGATACAGTCGCTTCCTTATAAGGGGTGAGTCAGATGAAAGCGCATTATCTTGGCCATGTGGTCTTCTATGTGAAGGATCTTCAGCGATCGCTCGGCTTCTATCGAGACCTCTTGGGGTTCAAAGAAGTGGGGCGAATCTTTAACGGAGCTGCCGCTGCGCTGACATGCGGACGGACCCATCATGAACTCTTGTTGATTCAGGTCGGTGATGCTCCGGGGCCTCCTCCTGGCCGTCGCCGTGGGCTCTACCATATTGGAATTAAAGTCGGTGACAGCCTGGATGAGCTGGGTCAGGCCAAGCACGAGTTGGAGCAGGCGGGAGTCGCGATAGATGGTATGAGTGACCACACAGTCAGCCAGAGTCTCTATCTGAAGGATCCCGATGGGAATGAGGTGGAGCTTTACGTTGACGCGGATGAGTCGATATGGAAGAACAACCCCGCGGCGGTTGTCTCACCGATCAAGGCGTTGAAGTTATAGTTTCAGCAGCGCGGTGCACGCCTATAGCTGGCCGGTGAACTCGGGCTTGTGCCCGGTTCTGCGGGGAGTATGATTAATCATCAGTCTCTGAGGTGAAAAATGATTCGCATTGCCGTAGTGGTGCCCCTGATGGTCGGACTGCTCTTATTAGGGTTTGGCACGATCGGTTGGACGGCCGCTGACGATAGCAGTCGTCTCACAATTATAAGTCCGACTCAGGGCTCGGTGATAAAAGGGGATTCCGTCAAGGTGCGATACAAACTGTCAAAGGGTATGGATGCCACGCACATCCATTGTTATGTGGACGGTGAGTATCAACGAGTGTTTGCCGGTGTGGTCAAAGGGCTTACCCGTGGGACCCACGAGATCAAACTTGTGGCGGCAAGTCACAATCATGACTCGCTGGGCACCGAAGCGGTAGTCACGATCGAAGTGGAGTAATGCATCAACGTTCTGATTGATTAACTCGATTGACGTTTCGTCTCCATGGACCGCCGGTATTGCTCCACATAGTCAAGAATTCGGTCCTTCGGTATCCCGAACCAGCTCAACGAATGTCGGATGAGTGTTGCTGAGGTCTCGACGTCAGGTTGTATCACCTCCGTTACCCCAAGGGCACTGAGTCGTTCCGCTTCTGCTGATCCGTGCACGCGGGCCAAAATTGGAACTTTGGGACTGAGATCACGCATGCGACCGACGGCGAGTGCCGCGGAGTCAATCTCAGGCAACGCGACAATAATCAGAGATGCGTCTGCCGTTCCGGCTTTCACCAGCAGTTCGCGGTGCGAGGCGTCACCATAGAGGCAGGGCGTACCCCGACCCTGAAGTCGACGAATGGTGTCCGGGTTTCGGTCGATGACCACATACGGAAGATTAAAGGCTTCCAACGCTTTTCCGAGCGAGTTCCCGACTCGTCCAAATCCACAGACTACGACATGCTGATGGAGCAATTCGCCTTCCGGGGGCCAGGGTGACGTATCGAGTTGAGCGCGGACCAACCGTTTCCGACCGATCCACCCAGGCACATACCGAACGAGTGCCGCATTGATCAGAATCGTGATGAGCGAGGCGGCCAGCGTCGCGTTGTACAGTTCGCTGCCGATATGACCTGCCGACCGGGCTGTCTGGATGAGGACAAACGAGAATTCACCGACTTGTGTGAGCCCGATCCCCACGAGAATGGCCGTCACCCAGGAATATCCGGACAGCCGCACGATGCCGGCACGGATCAAGAACTTCCCGGCCACAATCAAACCGATCATCGCGGCAAGGAGCGCAAGGTTCTCAACGATGATTCGTGGGTCGATCAGAATGCCGATCGTGACAAAGAAGAGTGCCACGAACGCATCACGGAGCGAAAGCAGTCGGGCCAACGTTTCGTGCGCATACTCCGACGCGCTGATGATAAGGCCGGCCAGAAAGGCGCCCAACGCGAGGGACAATCCGACCGCCTGTGTGACCGCAGCAGTTCCCAGGCTGATGGCGAGTGTGACGAGAAGGAACAGTTCTTGGTTCTGGGTCCTGGCAACGTGCGTCAAGATGTAAGGAATCACCTTGGCGCCCAGGTAGCCAAGCGGCACTAAAATGAGCACGGCCTTTACCAAGGCCTGACCGATTAGCAGCAGCCGTCCAGAGTCAAATTCGCCGAGAGCCGGCATCAGCACGGTCATCGCCACGACGGCGACATCCTCGACCAGGACGATGCCGATCATGATCCGTCCATGCACTGAACGAAGTTCTCCACGGTCGACAAGGAGACGGACAAGGACCATGGTGCTCGCGATGGACGTGACGGCTCCGATCACGATGCTTTGCATGATCGGCCACCCGATCAGGGATCCCATCGCGACGGCCAATCCGATCGACAGCAGAATGCCAAGCAGTCCGCCTGCTAGGGCCACCCATCTCACCCGCGCGAGGTCCTTGATGGAAAATTCGAGCCCGATTGAGAACATCAAGAGAATCACCCCGATATCTGCAAACAACTCGAAGGCGTGAGGTTCTGAGATGGTTGGTCCTGGCGTAAAGGGACCAATCGCGATCCCGCCGAGGACGTAGCCGAGGATGAGCGGTTGCCCGGCCATCCGGGCGAGAGTGCCGCCTGCGACGGCGGCTAGGAATACGATAGCAAGATCTACAAAGAAGACGGGATTGGGTTGCACAGCCACCCCTCTGACACGCACAGGCGCTTCATAAATGACATGAGTCAGGATCGATTTGGAGCAAGGTAAATACCACAAACCGTGGGAACAATGCTGCGCAATGTGTCCCAGAGGAGGGAGTGCTCGAAGAAAACCGTGAAAGAGGACGTGCGAAGTTAGTCCTGAAACGATATACTCAGCCGCGCAAGTCAGCCTCAACCATTTAGAGGGAGGTGCACTCATGGGACAACCACGCATTGCAGCAAAGGAGCCCGACGTACTGACCTTGGAGGCAGGGACCTATTACTGGTGTACCTGTGGACGATCGAGGGACCAGCCGTTTTGCGATGGAGCCCATGAAGGCACTGGGTTCGAGCCTCTGGAATTTACCATCGATGAGACCAAGGAAGTGGCGTTGTGTCAGTGTAAGCACACGAAAACGCCGCCTTATTGCGACGGTACGCATCAGAAGTTGTAGCCGGCTGTTGAAAACGCCCACCGGCGTTGTTTACGCGTCGCCCCAAGCGTGAAACGTCATTCGCTTGCGAAATAAGAGAGGCAAGCGCCGAGGCAGAAGGGGGCAGTCATTCGTTTCCCCGACCTCTTGAGCAGTCCAAGGGCGATGGTTCATACTGCTCTATCTATGGACCGATCGCCCATCTCTCCTTGTGAAACGTTAGCAGAACGGTATCAAGCCCTGCTGGAAGTCGCGCAGGCTATTTCAGCGCATCGAGATCTCGACGAACTCTTTCGGGAGATTGCCCAGCGCCTACCTCGCGTGGTGCGAGTCAATTTCGTCGGGCTCTCCTTGTATGATCCCATCAAGAACATGATGCGGTTGCACACCGTTCAGGCCAATGTGCCGGCCGATCTGGTCGGCGGGCATGAGGAGTCTCTTGATGAGACGCCGGCTGGATTGGTCTGGCAGACCCAACAGTCTGTGCTGGTCCCGGATGTCTCCGCTGAAACGCGATGGCCCAAGGTTCTCCGTTGTATGCAGGAAGATGAGTCCCGCTCATTCTGCTTCGTGCCGCTGACCACGGGGGCACGTCGGTTGGGGGCGATGGGATTTGTGAGTTTGGAGAAAGAGGCTTATAGCGAAGCAGACCTGGAGTTCCTTCAACAAGTGGCAAATCCGGTCGCCGTCGCCGTGGAGAATGCGCTGGCGTTTCAAGAGATCGCTCAACTCAAGGACAAACTAGCGAAGGAAAAACTGTACCTTGAAGAGGAACTTCGCCTCGAGCACGGCTTTGAGGACATCATCGGCGACAGTGATGCCTTAAAGCAGGTGCTGAAACAAGTAGAGGTTGTGGCGCCAACCGATTCGACGGTCTTGATTCAAGGGGAAACCGGCACCGGGAAGGAGCTCATTGCCAGGGCCATCCATCGACTCAGTGGACGTAACGAACGGACGTTCGTGAAGCTGAATTGTGCGGCGATTCCTACTGGGCTTCTGGAGAGCGAGCTGTTCGGACATGAGCGAGGGGCTTTTACCGGCGCCATCATGCAGAAAGCCGGACGATTTGAGCTGGCCGATAAAGGCACGATCTTTCTCGATGAAGTGGGGGAAATCCCGCTGGAGCTGCAATCGAAATTGCTTCGCGTGTTGCAGGAGCAGGAATTTGAGCGGTTGGGGAGTACCAAGACGATCAGGGTGAACGTGCGGCTAATTGCGGCGACGAACCGGGATCTTAGGGCCTTGGTAGAAGCAAAGCAGTTTCGGAGTGATTTGTACTACCGCTTGAACGTTTTCCCAGTGACTGTCCCTCCCCTGCGTGATCGACGGGAAGACATTCCCACCCTCGTCCGATATTTTACCCAGCACTATGCTCAGCGTATGAAGAAGAACATCCAGTCCGTACCAGCCAAGACGCTTGAGGTCCTGTCCCGCTACGCCTGGCCAGGTAATGTCCGTGAGTTGGAAAACCTGGTGGAACGGTCGGTCATCCTTACGCAAGGAACCGATCTGCAAGTCCCAATCAGTGAGCTGCAGACCACGAGCGACTCGATGGACTCTTCCATGACGGCCCTTGAGGAAGCCGAACGCGACCACATCTTGCGCGCCTTGCAAGAAGCGAAGTGGGTCGTTGGAGGGGCTTCTGGCGCTGCCGCTCGACTAGGCGTCAAGCGCACCACGCTCCAATCCAAGATGCAGAAATTCGGCATCATTCGTCCTGAGTAGAGCCCTGAATTCAACGGCATCAACCATACGGGAGAATGATTTGACAGGCCTGCATGGAAACTGATAATACGCAATTAGTTTCTATAGATCCTATTCGGGCCCATGCCAACTCGAAAGTCTAAACCGCAAGAACCATCGGTCGATCAAGCTGCTACTCGAAGAGTAGTCGCCGTGGCGCGGCGACAATTTCTTGCCCACGGGTTCCGCTCCGTGAGCATGGATGACTTGGCCGCCGAATTGGGCATGAGT
>DIHK01000073.1:19964-46159 GCA_002420115.1 Nitrospira sp. UBA5698 | reverse complement strand
CGCACCGTGCGGTTCGTGCTGACGGATGGGGACGGGGGTACCAGTCCGAACTATGACACGACGGTGACGGTCAGTGCCGTCAACGATGCGCCGACGGATCTGGCCTTGTCAGCCAACACCGTGGCGGAGAACGCAGCGAATGGCACGGTGGTGGGGACGGTGAGTGGGACGGATCCGGACAGTGGCGACACGAAGACCTACAGCCTGACCGATAGTGCAGGTGGGCGGTTTGCGATCAACAGCGTCACGGGCGAGCTCACCGTGGCGAACAGTAGCTTGCTGGATTATGAGGGTTCGACGAGCCACAGCGTGACGGTGCGGGTGACCGATGTGGGAGGGCTCACGTATGACGAGACGTTTACGATCAACCTGACCAATGTGAACGAGACGCCTAACGTGGATGGTTCTCTGGAGTCGAATACGGTGATAGCGGTCCTAGGAGCTGCTAAGCCGGTGGCTCCGGCAGTGGGGAGAGCGAACACAATCAGTGAGCTGGAAGTTCAACCGCTGGATGGCTTGGGGATGCCGTTTGAAGTGAGACCTGAGTCGTCACTCAGAGTGGACGCCACCATGAATCCGGCAAACGATCTTCCACTCCTTGCTCATACAGCGGATATTAAAGAGGCAGCTATTGTAGGAGGGATGCAGAGTCTACCTACCCCTTCCGACAAGAGAGAAGGGATCGCAGTGAATCTCGACGCAACGGGAAGTCAGGACGTTGTTCGTCTGGAATCGCACAACCCTACGGTGCAGCATGCAGGGGAGATGAAGACGACCTCTGACGAATCCAGCGGGCTGGACAGGCCAATGGCTGCTGGGTTAGCAGGTATGATGATGCTGCACGGACGTACTGGGATGAAAGGCAAGATGACGGTCATGAGTAGACGAATACGAGGGTTTCCTCAAGAGCCTCCGTCCGATACAAAATCTGACGACTTGAACGAAAATGAGGAGGATTCGGTTCCACAGGAGTTCGGGAACCATCGCAACGTCTCACCTAAATCCGGCTCGTCCTAACCAGCAGTATTCATGAGCGCTTCTACTGCAATTGGAGATTCGCTGCTACGACGAGCTTACGGCGGGCAGGCCCGCTCCTCACAACGTCGACGTACCGTGTCACATATGCCTTAGGCTTTTGATCCTCCACATGCTCCTTTCGCTAAGTGACTTTGGGATTTCGTGACGACCCGTCATGGCTATGCCGGCTGGTGCGCGAGATGGGCAAGAGTCGCTTGCAAGTGCCTGAAATGCTTCGGCCAAGGGTGTGACGTTTTACGTTTCAAGTCGCATGTTTCAGGTTGTCCGGAAACGTGGAACCTGAAACCTGGAACTTGCCCCACTCCCCCAGGCGATGCTGCCCCTCGACTTCGCTCGGAATCCTGAGTGAGACGCGAGGGTGACTAACCGTCATGAATTATACGGGCTAGAGTTCTGTTCAGACGGTTCGTGATGGTTTGTGTCCATTCTTCTCCGTTCCAAACCTCCTCACTGGTGTGTGCCGTGCCAATTTTATATTTGGATATCCAGGCCTTACGGCAATATGCCGATGAAGAGGTGAACCCCTATCGGAGGAAAGGGCGAGCTGCGCCATGTTTTGGCGAAAAAAACCGACCATGCCGCAAGACAAGAAGAAGCCAAGTCAGGCGGAACCTGCTCCGAAGGGGGGCGGCCCTGCTCGGTCCAAAGGGACTCTCCTCTCACTTGAATCTCGTCTCATGTTCGATGCCGCAGCGGCCACGACGGCTGCTGAGGTGAATCAAGAACAGGTTGCTCAAGAGCAGGCTGAGTCGGCGGTCTCTGCAGAAGGCGGCGGCGAGCCCACCGCGGCAGAGACGGAGTCGCAAGACCTGCTCCAAGCCATCACCTCCTATAGTCCTGGCGAGACCACGACCGAAATCGCGTTCGTTGATCCCACTGTGCCGGATTATCAATCGCTCATCACTGGAGGCGATTTCGCCGAGGGGCAGGTTGGTCAGGATGCCACTATATTGCCCAGTCAACTGGATGAGCTGGATGTGGCAGCTGGCACCTACTCCACAGGATCTGATGACGAGAGTCTGCCACTCGCTCCGACCACAGCAGGATCGGACGATCGTACGGAAGTCGTCTTCGTAGACGGCAACGTGGCCGATTACGAGGTGCTCGTCAGCCGTATTCAAGCACAATCAGCCCACGTTGACGTCATCGTGCTCGACTCACAGATGGACGGTCTCCAGGCGATCACCGCGGCACTGTCCCGATACGAGCCTGGAACGGTCGATGCTGTTCATATCCTCTCCCACGGCATTGAAGGCGGGATCCAGGTCGGAAGCACCTGGATCAATCAGTTCTCCCTCCAGTGGCAAGCGGACATCATCGCCTCATGGGGGCAGGCATTGACCACTTCCGCCGATATCATGCTCTGGGGGTGTAATGTCGCGGCCACGGCTGAGGGTCAAACCTTTGTGAATCGGTTGGCTGAAGTCACCGGTGCCGATGTGGCCGCCAGCGCGGATGCAACCGGGCATGCGTTAGTCGGGGGAGATTGGCAGCTGGAGTATGCCACCGCACAAATTGAAACCCAGGAATTCACGGATAGTGCACTGAGCGACTGGGTTGATGTCCTGGCGATCAGTGCCAACGGCACGGCGACATCCTCCCAAGCTACAGGGGCTACCAGCCTGACCTGGTCGCACACGGTCGCAAGCGGATCCAACCGCGCACTCTTCGTCACGCTCGCGATCGATGGGCTTGGTGCGGGTGTGAACAGCGTCACATATGGAGGCGTCGCGCTGACACAGGTCGGCCGGACCACCGGCAATCACGCAGTGGAAATCTGGCGCCTGATTAATCCGACTGTCGGGACGGGAAACATCGTCGTGAGCCTTGGGGCGACCACAGACATCAAGGGTGGCGCGGTGACGTACAACGGGGTCGACCAGACTACACCCACAGGCACTTATGTCGGTGCCACTGGAACCGGAACAACCGCCAGTGTGAACGTGTCCAGTACCACGGGAAGCTTAGTGTTGGATATCACGAACTGGGATAACAACCCCAGCGGATACACAACGGGGTCTAGCCAATCCGATGTATGGAATCTGACCAATACAGGCCATCGTGGGGTGTCCACGACCGAAGCCGGTGCAGCAACAGTCACGATGAGCAGTACCGTCTCGGCATCCAATCAATGGGAAATTGGAGCAGTCTCGATCAACGCTTCGGTAAATGCCGCACCGACGATCACAGGTCTGAGTGGCGACAGCCTGAGCTATAGCGGAGGTGACGGGGCGGTGGTGATTGAGCAAGGCGGCAACGCGACAATCACCGATGCGGACAGTACCAACTTCGACACCGGCACCGTGACCGTCAGCTTCACCGCCGGGAGCGACAGTGCGGAAGACGTATTGAGCATTCGCAACCAGGGGACCGGCGCCGGGCAGATCGGTGTGAGTGGCAACACGATCAGCTATGGGGGAACTACTATCGGTACGTTCACAGGGGGCAGCAGTGGCAACGCCCTGGTGATCGCGTTAAACAGCAATGCGACCCCGACCGCGGTGACGGCGTTGGTGAAAAACATCACCTATCAGAATACCGACACCAGTGCGCCAACAAACGGGGCACGCACCGTACGGTTTGTGGTGACCGACGGTGACGGCGGAACCAGTGGCAACTACGACACGACGGTGACGGTCGAAACAGGAACGTGGCGGGATGCTGCGACCGGCACCGTCATCGGCGGACCAGTCGGAAACGATTGGTATGTCGGTGATGAGGCAAACAATGCTCCCGTCTCTTCGGCCGGCGGCGCCGATATCATGTATGGAGCTGGAGGGGATGACACCCTCACGAGTGGCAGTGGCAACGACATCTTGGTCGGCGGGACCGGAAATGACACCATTTCCGGAGGCAGTGATGATGACGTGATTCTCGGTGGGACGGGGAATGACTATTTAGATGGGGGGAGTGCGGTTGGGCAGAACACGATCATCGGTGGCGGTGGCAGCGATCAGATGATTGGAGGATCGGGGGCCGATGTGTTTCGCTTTACCGGGGCGCAATCCGGGGATGTCTATACGGTCAATGGCGGCGGCGCAACGGATATTATTGACCTCAGCGAGTTTTCGACGGCCACCATTACCAACAGTGGAGGAGTGATTACGGTTGACCGAGGTGGTGGCAACGTTTTCACGATCAACCATACCAATGTCGAGACCGTGATCACGGCTGCAACGGTCGGCAACCATGGCCCTGTGGCAGAGGCAGGACCGGACCAATCTGTCTCGACCAGTTCAACCGTCACATTGACTGCTGCGGGCAGTTCGGACCAGGACGGTAACACCCTCACCTATCAGTGGACACAGATCGAGGGAACAAAGGTCACCCTCAGCAGCTCGACGGCTGCGTCACCCACGTTTACCGCTCCAAGCTCCGCCACCACGCTGCAATTTGTCGTGGTGGTGTCGGATGGCACGACGAGGCATGCGGACACGGTCACGATCAATGTCGGGGCTGCGAACGTAGCTCCAACCATTAGTAACCTCAGCGGCGATAGTTTGAGCTATAGCGAGGGTGACGGGGCGGTGGTGATCGATCAGGGAGCAAACGCGTTGGTCGCTGATTCTGATAGCGCCAACTTCGATACGGGTACGTTAACCATAAGCATTCCATCAGGCAATGTGCCGACAGAAGACGTACTCAGTATTCGCAATCAGGGCACTGGAGCCGGACAGATCGGCGTCAGTGCGAGCAACGTCACCTATGGTGGGGTGGTGATCGGCACTTATACTGGGGGAGCAGGGGGGAATAATCTCGTCGTCACGTTCAACAACAATGCGACGCCAACTGCAGTGACGGCGCTCGTCAAAAATATTACCTATGAAGACATCAATGTTGATGCACCCATCGCGGGGGCGTTGACCATTCGGTTTTCCTTAACCGATGGCGACGGTGGCACCAGCGCCAACTACGACATGACCGTGACCGTCAGTGGCGTCAACGATGCGCCGGTGTTGGCGGACACGGCCCTGTCGATGACGGTGGCGGAGGACGCGGGGGTGCCGAGCGGGGCGGTGGGGTCCACCATTAGTGCGTTTACGGGCGGGATTACAGATGTGGATAGTGGAGCTGTCAAGGGCATCGCCATCACCGGGACCGACGAAACCAATGGCACCTGGTACTACACGACCAACGGGGGCACGACGTGGACGGCCGTGGGATCCGTCAGCAACACGTCCGCTCTCCTCCTCGCGGATAACGCGAGCACTCGCCTCTACTTTGCGCCCAACGCCAATTACAACGGCACGAGCAGCGCGGCCTTGACGATGCGAGCGTGGGATCAGACGAGCGGGACGGCGGGGACGAAGGTCAGCACAGCGAGTAATGGCGGGACCACCGCCTTCTCAAGTGCGACCGATACCGTGAATGTGACCGTGACGGCGGTGAACGATACGCCGACGGACCTGGCGCTGTCGAGTAACCAGGTCGCAGAGAACGCGGCGAACGGGACGACGGTGGGGACGGTGAGCGGAACGGATCCGGACAGTGGGGACAGCAAGGCATATAGCTTTACCGATAGTGCGGGCGGCCGGTTTGCGATCAATAGCAGCACGGGGCAAATCACCGTGGCAGACGGCAGCTTGCTGAACTATGAGAGTGCCACCAGCCATACCGTGACGGTGCGGGTGACCGATGCGGGTGGGCTCACCTATGACGAAACGTTTACAATCAACCTGACCAACGTGAATGAAACCCCAACGGATTTAGCAGCCACTGCGACAAATACCGGTGGACTGGTCCTAAACACCGATGGTGGCAACGACGCGTATCTGGTTGCAGATGATGGTGGGGCGATTCTCGGTGGGCTGACGGAGTTCACGCTTGAATTGCGAGTCGCACTAGATTCGACGCTCACGGATTCGCCATTGCTATCGTATGCGTCGGCCGGGGCCGAGAATGAGGTCATGTTGTGGTTCAACGGTTCCGGTACGCTGCAGTTGAAGGTTAATGACTACTCCGGGCACGGCAGCACGGTCTCATCTACGATCACCAGTGGGGATCTGTTCGATAGTCAGCCGCATACAATCAGCGTGTCGTGGTCATCAACGGCCGGTGACTGGGTATTCTATCTGGACGGCGTGTCGGCGGGATCGGGAACCGGATTTGTGACCGGCCACACGATCGAATCCGGCGGAACATTGGTTTTTGGACAAGATCAGGATTCCATCGGTGGCGGATTTAACTCAGCGCAGCACTTCGCTGGAACCTACTACGATGTGCGCGTGTTTAGCGACGTGCGTACTGCGGGTGAGGTCGCGAGCAATTACGACATGACCTTAGCGTCGAACGAAGCCGGCATGATCGCCAACTGGCGATTCAACGATCTCTCGACGGGCGGCGTGACTACGGATGCCGTTAGCGGCAACGACCTGACCGTTCAGCATGCCTCCGGGAGCGGGTTTACAGCCAGTACTCCGGAATTGCAGTTCCTCATCGAGGAAAATGCCGCCAACGGCACGACCGTCGGCATCGTGAGCGGCACGGACCCCGATGCGGGAGATACCAAGACCTACAGTTTCACGGACAGTGCGGGCGGCCGGTTTGCGATCAACAGCAGCACGGGCGTAATCACCGTGGCAGACGGCAGCCTGCTGAACTACGAGGGGGCGACCAGCCACAGCGTGACGGTGCGGGTGACGGACAGCGGGGGCCTGACCTACGACGAGACCTTCACGATCAATGTCACCAATGTGAATGAAGCTCCCACTGGGGCTGACGCGACGGCGACGATCAATGAAGACACGACGCATACGTTCACGACGGCGAACTTTGGATTCAGTGATGTGGATGCAGGGGACAGTCTCTCAGCTGTCAGGATTGACACATTACCCAGCGCGGGGACTCTCTCTCTCTCGGGCGTGGCCGTAACGGCGGGTCAGGTCATCACCACGGCCGATATCACAGCGGGCAATCTGGTCTTCACGCCGGGGGGCAACGCGAATGGGACCGGCTATGCCAGTTTCACCTTCTCGGTCCGTGACAGCAACACGGCCTATGATGCGGTCCCCAATACCGTCACGGTCGATGTCACCGCCGTCAACGATGCGCCGGTGTTGGCGGACACGGCCCTGTCGATGACGGTGGCGGAGGACGCGGGGGTGCCGAGCGGGGCGGTGGGGTCCACCATTAGTGCGTTTACGGGCGGGATCACCGATGTAGACAGCGGTGCATCAAAGGGCATCGCGATCACGGGGACAGACGAGACAAACGGCACCTGGTACTACACGACCAACGGGGGGACGACGTGGACGGCGGTGGGGAGCGTGAGCAATACGTCGGCCTTGCTCCTAGCGGACAATGCGAACACGCGGCTCTACTTTGCGCCGAGCGCGAACTATAACGGGACGAGCAGCGCGGCGTTGACGATTCGGGCGTGGGATCAGACGAGCGGGACGGCGGGGACGAAGGTCACGACGGCCGGCAACGGAGGCACGACGGCCTTCTCGAGTGCGACCGATACCGTGGATGTAACGGTCAGCGCCGTCAACGATGCGCCGACCATTTCGTACCTCGCCGGGGATAGCCAGAATTATGCAGAGGGGGCCGGGGCTGTCATCATCGAGAACGGGTTCGACTCCTGGGTTCAGGATGTCGATTCGTCCAATTTTGATACAGGGTCGTTGACCGTCTCGATTCCGTCCGGTGGAGACAGTGCGGAGGATGTGCTGAGTATCCGGCATCAAGGAACCGCTGGTGGGCAGATTGGGGTGAGTGGGAGCAATGTCTCCTATCAGGGGGTAACCATCGGGACGTTCACTGGTGGGACCAGTGGGGCGCCATTGGTGGTGACGTTCAATAGTAACGCGACCGTTGCTGCAGTAGACGCCTTGGTCCTGAACATTACCTATAACAATACGGATACGGACGCGCCGACGACGGGGGCACGCACCGTGCGGTTTGCCCTCACCGATGGCGATGGCGGAACGAGCCTCAACTACGATACGACGGTCACGGTCTCTGCGGTGAACGATGTGCCGGTGCTGGCGGACACGGCGTTGAGCCTGACGGTGGCGGAGGATGCGGGGGCCCCATCTGGGGCGGTGGGCAGTCTCGTGAGTGCATTTACGGGCGGGATCACCGACGTAGACAGTGGGGCGGTGAAGGGGCTGGCGATCACGGGGAGCAACGAGACGAACGGGACTTGGTACTACACGACGAATGGGGGGACAACGTGGACGGCAGTGGGAACGGTGAGCAACACCTCGGCGCTCCTGCTGGCGGACAACGGGAGCACGCGGCTGTATTTTTCCCCGAGTGCCGACTACAACGGGACGAGCAGCGCGGCGCTGACCGTCCGCGCTTGGGATCAGACCAGCGGGACGGCGGGCACCAAAGTCACAACCGCGAGTAATGGGGGTACGACGGCTTTCTCGAGTGCCACTGACATGATCGATGTGAGCGTGACGGCGGTGAACGATGCGCCGACGGATCTGTCTACCGGTATCGAACTCAATACAGATGGTGGAAACGATGCCTATTTGATTTCAGATACGGGGTTGTCACAGTCGCTGACGGCAACGACCGTGGAAATAAGGTTTGCTGCCAATAATCTGCCGCTTGAGACTGTATTAGTGTCTTTCAACAATCCTACCGGCGATGAGCTCAGCATCCAGCTTGATGATCCATCAAACAATCTTGAGCTGGATTTTGGTTCGGGCTCTATTGTTCTCGCGAGTGCCATCGATTATCGGGCCGCCCTAGTGGATGGAGCCGTTCATACACTGTCCGTGACATGGGATAGCACCGCCGGCAATTGGTCCGTCTACATCGACGGGGGCCTCATCGAATCGGGTACTGGATTGAGTGTAGGGACCGCGCTGGATACGACTAATGGGCAGTTTGTCTTCGGGCAAGAGCAAGATGCCCAAAATGGCGGCTATGATTCTACACAGTACTTCTCAGGCACCTTCTATGATGTCAGGATATGGAACGATGTCAGGACTGCCGGTGAGATTGCACAGTATTACCAGCAACAGCTGGATGTGACTCCGGCCGAAGCCGCCACTGTCGGTCTACTTGCCAACTGGCAGATGGACGGCTTGGATGGTTCCAATCAGGTCGTTGAGCTTGTCAGCGGGAACAACCTGAGTATCGCGCATGCAAGCGGGACGGGATTCACCACAGGCGCCGTGAGTGCGCAACTGGCGATCGAGGAGAACAGTGCCAACGGCAGCCACGTTGGTTTTGTAACCACGGAAGATTCAGATGCCGGCGAGACGTTCAGTTATAGCCTTACCGACTCCGCCGGTGGGCGATTTGCCGTCAATTCCGCGACGGGTGAGATCACCGTGGCCAATGGCACGCTGCTCGATTACGATACGGCGACCAGCCACACTATCACCGTGCGGGTGACGGACAGCGGTGGGCTCACCTACGACGAGACCTTCACGATCAATCTGACGAATGTCAATGAAACCCCGACGGATCTGAGCCTCTCGGCCAATACCGTAGCGGAGAACGCGGCGAATGGCACGGTGGTGGGCACGGTGAGCGGGACGGATCCGGACAGTGGGGATACGAAGACCTACAGCTTCACCGATAGTGCAGGCGGGCGGTTTACGATCGATAGCAGCACGGGCGTCATTACCGTGGCAGACGGCAGCCTGCTGGATTACGAGAGCGCGACGAGCCATACCATCACCGTGCGGGTGACTGATGGGGGTGGGCTCACCTATGACGAAACGTTTACGATCAACCTGACCAACGCGAATGAAGCTCCAACCGGGGCCGATGCCACCGTGACGATCAACGAAGACTCGTCACACATCCTCACCACCGCCAACTTCGGGTTCAGTGACGTGGATGCGGGAGACAGCCTGAGTGCAGTACGGATCGATACGTTGCCGACCGCCGGAACCATGACCCTGTCCGGTGTAGCGGTCACGGCCGGTCAAGTTATCACGGTGGCGGACATTACGGCCGGCAACCTGGTGTTTACTCCCGCCGGCAATGCGAACGGGACGGGCTATGCCAGTCTCACGTTCTCCGTGCGTGACAGTACCAATGCCTACGATGCGGCGCCGAACGCCTTGATCTTCGATGTGACCGCCGTCAATGATGCGCCGATTCGCACTGCCGGCACTGTTAGCAACCTCACCGTGGCGGAAGACGCGGGTCTCGTATCTCTCGGCTTGGGCAGTGTGACCTACAGTCCCGGTGGCGGCGCGGATGAGAGCGGACAGACTCTCACCTACGCGGTGACGGCCCTGCCGTCGGGCACCATTGGCAATGTCTACTTGGCCGATGGCACCACGCTGGTAACGTTGTCCGCGTATACGCTGGCTGAGATCCAAGGCATGCAGTTTAAGCCAACGGCGAACGCCAGCGGGGTCACGGCGTTTCAGTTTAATGTCTATGACTCGGGTGGGACCGCGAATGGTGGGACCAATACAATCAGCCAATTTATCCTAATTACGGTCAACGCGGTGAACGATGCCCCGACGATCACAACCCTGAGCGGCGATAGCCTGAGCTATAGCGAAGGCGACGGAGCGGTCGTGATTGAGCAAGGGGCTAACGCGGTCGTGGCCGATGTGGACTCAACCAATCTCGACACCGGAACCTTGACCGTCTCCATCCCGTCTGGTGGCGACAGTACCGAGGACGTGCTGAGTATCAGGAATCAAGGCACCGGTGCGGGCCAGATTGGGGTAAGTGGCAGCACGATCATGTACGGCGGCACCCCGATCGGCACCTTCACCGGGGGCAGCAGCGGGAGCAATCTCGTTATCACCCTGAACAGTAATGCCACTCCCACGGCGGTAACGGCGCTGGTTCAGAACATCACCTATGAGAATACGGATACAGCGGCGCCGACGACTGGGGCGCGGACTGTGCGGTATGTGCTCACCGACGGCGATGGTGGGACCAGTGCGAACTACGACACGACGGTCACGGTCAGCGGGGTGAACGATGCGCCGGTGATTACGCCGATTGCGCCGGATGTGACGTTCGTCGAAGGTGGCCTGCCACAAGTCATCGATGCGACGGGCACGATCACCGATGTGGATTCGACAAACTTCGATGGCGGCGTGATGACCGTCTCCATCTCTGCCAACGGCACCGCCGATGACCGATTGAGCGTGGGGAACTGGGGTACTGGCCCTGGCCAGGTGGGGGTTTCCGGCAGTGACGTCACCTATGGAGGGACTGTCATCGGGACCGTCAGTGGGGGGACCAGCGGGTCCGATCCCTTGGTGATCACGTTCAATACCAGTGCAACGCCTTCCGCTGTTCAAGAAGTCTATCGGAGCATCCAGTTCAACAATGTCAGTGACAACCCGTCCACTGCCACCCGCACCCTCACGATTGGCCTGACTGATGGAGATGGTGGGACGGCGACACCCCAGACCAAGTTGGTCTATGTCCAGGGTGCCAATGATCCGCCGGTGCTGACGTTCGGAGAAGGAGACAAGAGTTTCACCGAAGGCGCACTGGCGGTGATGATCGATGCCCTGCCGAACGTGAGTGATCTTGATTCGACGAACTTTGATACCGGGACGCTGACCATTACGATCAGTGCCAACCCCAGCGTGGACGATCGGGTCGAGCTGCTGAATACCGGGATGGGCGCGGGCCAAATTGGTGTGAGCGGGACGAATGTGTACTACGGCGGGACATTAGTCGGGACGCAGGCCGGTGGGATAGGCTCCGTGCCGTTTGTCGTGACTTTCAATGCCAATGCGGATGCCGCTATCGTCGGCGAGGTTATGGCGAATATCCGGTTCTGGGTGGCCGGAGATGCGCCGTCCACTGCAACCCGTACGATTGAGGCAGTACTGACGGATGGCGATGGAGGCACGTCGCTCACCGCGTCGAAACAGATTACCGTCACGGCAGTGAACGATCCGACGGTGGTGACGGGGGGTACAAGCGGCAGCGGCAACGAAGACACCATCATCACGAACACGCTGGCCGCGACGGATGCGGAGGGGTTGAGCGACGGGACCGTGTTCACCGTGAGTGCCAATGCGACGAACGGGACGGCGAGCATCGATCCGGCGACGGGCCTGTGGAGCTACACGCCCAATGCGGATTACAACGGCAGTGACAGCTTCACCGTGACCATTACCGACGATGCGGGCAATACCACGACGCAAGTGATCAGCGTGACGGTGACGCCGGTCGTGGATATTACCACCGACAGTTTGACCACGACGGAGGATACGGCGATCAGTGCCAACGTGCTGACGGGGACCAACGGGGCCACGGCGGACAGTTTTGAAGGGACGCCGGTGCTGACGGGGGTGACGCAGGGGGCGAACGGGACGGTGACGTACCTGGCCAACGGGACCGTGACCTATACGCCGAATGCGAACTTCAATGGGACCGACAGCTTTACCTACACGATCACGAGCGGCGGCGTGACCGAGACCGCGACGGTGACTATGACCGTGACGGCGGTGAACGATCCCACGGTGGTGACGGGCGGGACCAGCGGGAGCGGCAATGAGGATACGACGCTGACGGGAACCTTGACGGCAACGGATGCGGAGGGGTTGAGCGACGGGACAGTGTTCACCGTGAGTGTCAATGCCACGAACGGGACGGCGAGCATCGATCCGGCCACGGGCTTGTGGAGCTATACCCCCAATGCGGATTTCAATGGGACTGACAGCTTCACCGTGACGATTACCGACGATGCGGGCAATACCGCGACCCAAGTAATCAGTGTCACCGTGACGCCGGTCAATGACGCGCCACTTCTCGTCGCTAACACCGGCAGCACCGTCGCCGAAGGGGGCACCGATACGATCAGCAGTAGCGAGTTGGCGGTGACGGACATCGAGCAAGCTGCGGCGCAATTGAGTTGTTCCATTAGCGCCGGGCCTCTTTACGGGCGATTGGAATTGACTACTGCTCCGGGCATCTTGGCCGCGACCTTTACCCAGGATGACATTGCCGCGAATCGGCTGATCTACATCCATGATGGGTCCGAAACCACGAGCGACAGTTTTACCTTCACTGTGAACGATGGGGCTGGGGGCTCTCTTGGCCCAACCACCGTGACGTTGACGATCACCCCGGTCAATGATACGCCGACGATCTCCAGTGACGGAGGTGGTGCCATCGCGTCCTTGAATGTTGCGGAAAACGTGAGTGCCGTGACTATCGTGACCGGAGCGGATGTAGATCTTCCAACGCAGGCCCTCTCCTACAGCATCAGTGGGGGCGTCGATCAGGCTCTATTTACCATCAATACAACGACCGGAGACTTGAGCTTTACGGCACCCCCGGATTTTGAAGTGGCGACCGATGCGAACGGCGACAACGTGTATGTGGTACAAGTGCAAGTCGTCGATAGCCAAGGGGCCAGTACCACCCAGACGATCCAGGTGACCGTAACAGATGTAGTGGAAAGTGTGGCCCCGCCTCCGGTTGTTCCGCCGATTCTGTTGACGACCATTCCTCCGCCTTCCTCCGGTGGGCCGACTTCCGGACCAGGGGCACCTCCAGCGGATGAACCGGCGACTGCCTCAGATCCAACCACAGTTCCACCCGGGCCCACGGTGCCGCCGATGGTGGGGCCACCCGTGAACGTGGTACCGCTGACCCTCGTACCGCCGTCAGACCGTCCTGTAGAGCGGGTGCCTGAGGAGCCGCGTAAGACTGAGGAAGATGCAAAGGACCGGCCGCTCTTCCTCGTCAACGATGACCAGGGGCACCCGCTGTACAGTGTCTTACCCGTGGCTCCGGCTCCCACACTGGAGCCGGAGCCTCCGGATACCACACCATCGGTGAGTGACCTGCTGATGGTCAAGCTTGATGAGATGGCCGTCTCGCTCGAACAGGCTGTGAGCCAGTCGCAGGAGCGCCATGAGCTCATGGCCCGCGTTGCGGCGGTGACCGGCACGACCTTGTCTGTCGGCTTTGTGGCATGGGCACTGCGCAGTGGGGCGATCTTGGCAAGCATGCTGGCCACCATGCCAGCCTGGCAACACTTCGACCCACTCCCCGTGGTGAAACTTACCCGCAATGAGCGCAAACACCGGCGTGACGAAGCTACCAGGGCGCAGCAACAAGAAGCGGCAGAGTTCAAGGGGTTGAACCAGGTGCTTGACAAGGCACCTACCCTCAAGCGGACGGCTTGAGCAACCGGCGACAAGAAGGCTATGAATCGGTTTTTCCCAAGTCTCGTGATCAGTCTCTGTTTGGTCGGGGTGACGATCGGTGCCCTGGTAATCGGAGCAACCTTGGTCGACCTAGACTCTGACAAAAGAACCTACGTTTTTGCCGCGCGAAAGACCCTGTCAGAATCTCTCGCCATCGAGTACGCGATCCTCGCCGCTTCAGGCCAACAGTCGGCTCTTGAGGGAGCTCTGAGGGCGTTGGTAGCTCGTGACTCAGCTATTCAGTCCATGGCTATTCAGGTGATTGGTGGTGAACGGCTGGTGGTCGTCGGTGATCACGAGCGATATTGGATTGAACCGCCTGTGCGGCAGTCCACCATGACTCACATGCAGGTTCCCATTCACAAGGCCTCTTCACCCTGGGCCATGTTACAGATCTCATTCAAGCCGACCCCTCTCTCTCCTGAAGAGAGGTGGTTGACTGGCGCGTGGCCTCGTTTTGTGGCCGTGGTTGCCGTGCTGACATTCTTTGGTGCACTTGCCGTCATGACGCGGATACTCCGTCATGTGGATCCATCAGAGGTCATTCCTCCCCGGGTGAAAGGCGCTCTTGATAGCCTCACCGACAGCGTGGCTCTGGTGGATCGGTCAGGGTCCATCGTTTTGGCTAATGAGGCGTTCTGCCGATTAGCCCATCAACCGCTCGCCTCCATCCTGGGCCGTTCTCTCTCTCAGTTTTACTGGGAGCCGGATCCGAATGGTCCACCTTCCACTGCGTTGGAGTATCCATGGGAACGAGCCATCGAGTGCAAGACACTCCAGCAGGGCGTCCGGCTCGGGTTTCGTACTCCGGTCGGTGCACAGCATACGTTGTCTGTGACCAGTATGCCGATTCTCGAGGAAGGGGACGCCGTGAGGGGCATCCTTGTGTCCTGTCACGACGTCACCGATGTGGATCACGCCAAGGCACAGCTACGGGATGCCATTACCAAGCTCGAGCTATCGCAATCCAAAGTGGTCGCTCAAAATGAGCAGTTGGCACAGGCGAATGATGCACTCACGCAGGAGGTCGCACAGCGGAAGCGGATTCAAATAGAACGGGAGGAGTTGAATCGCAAACTGCTTGAACGTTCCCGGTCGGTCGGGATGGCTGATGTGGCGTCAACGGTGTTGCACAATGTAGGGAATGTGCTCAATAGCCTCAATATTTCCGTCGATGTCGCCATGCGTGCGCTGAAGCGAGTTCCGGTCGACGACATTGCCGTGATTGCCTCACTGTTACAACAACATCGGCATGAGCTTGTCCATTACTTGTCTGAGGATGTGCAGGGGAAGCAGATTCCTTCCTATCTGACGATGTTGGCCGAATCGGTGACGCAGAACCATGCCCTGGTCGAATCAGAACTCACCGGATTGAGCCGCAATGTCGACCATATCCGCCAGGTGGTCGACCGGCAAGTCCACTTGGCCAGACCCGAGCGAATGATGTGTGAACCCGTATGCTTTCGTGAGTTGATGGAACAAGCCCTCGCCATCCACCGTCCGGCCCTTGATCGCCGAGGGTATGAGATTGTAGAGCGGTATGACAAGGATCTTGAAGGGGTTTGTGATCGACACCAAGTCTTACAGATATTGGTCAACCTGGTGAGCAACGCCCACAATGCGATGGAAGCGCTACCGGACAAGCCCCACCGATTGACGCTGCAGGTTAGCGCAGCAACGGATCGCCCAGGCTTTGTCCGGTTTGAAGTCATCGATACCGGAATGGGGATCGCAAGTGATCATCTTCCGCGTCTCTTCACTCAGCGCTTTACCACCAGATCTGATGGGCACGGCATTGGGCTCCACAGTGCGGCGCTTGCTGCCAAGAATCTCGGAGGGACGCTTCAAGCCCACAGTGATGGACCAGGACGGGGGGCTACATTCATATTGGATCTGCCGGTCAGCCCCGTAGAGGTCCCTGTTTAGTTCACCCACCTACGCAGGAAGCCACAGCTGTAACGCTGTGGAGGAATGCGCAGTGGGTGTCCTCCGAAGCCTTGGCGAAGGAGGACGCGCTTCGGCGGGTTCCGTCAAAGACCCAAGAGGGACCACGGCTGTTAAGCTGTGGGGCTCCACTCCAGGATCAGGCAATCGATCGACGTATGTGCAGTGTCTTACCCCGGGCGTAACGCATTCTGCCGAATATTAGTGTGTACGGGCTGACCTGGTCTGTTAGGCTTCCCGTCTTATCATTTGAGTCCCCCTATTCCTCTTGTCCCATCCGCAGGGTACACTGAGTGGCTATGCCAAATCGGTTTGCCTCTCGACTGTTTCGATTGACCAAGCGTCTCTTTGTGGCGGGCATCTGCTTGTTGGGAATCAGCCTGGCGGTTTTGGCCGGCTATGGCTTCTTCCTTTCCGGCAGTCTGGCGCTGCCGAAAAGCGACGAACATCCTCCACTTCTGATCTACGGCGCACCGTTTTTTCTCACGCCTGGATTGCATCCTCAGGATGCCGGTTTGTTCGACCGACTCCAGCGGTTGGAATACCGGCGAGTCAATGGCCGTCCACGGGCGGCCGGTGAATATGCCGTGACCAATGACGCCATCGATATTTTTCTCCATGCCCAAGAGGAAAGCCGGTTACCGGCTCGCGTTGTGAAATTGACGTTGACGGAGGGCATTGTATCCGAGGTGCTCTCGGCCTCCGATGGGCAACCAGCGGCACTGGTCTCCCTCGAACCGGCATTGATCAGCGGCATGCGTGGGGGAAGCAGGCAGGTTCGTGAGTGGATTCCCTTGAGCCGCGTCCCACCCACGCTGATTCGCACGCTCTTAGCGATCGAAGACCGTCGGTTTTTTTCCCATATCGGAGTTGATCCCATTTCGATTGGCCGTGCGCTCTGGACCAACCTGACGCACGGTGCCGTTGTGCAAGGAGGCAGTACCCTGACCCAGCAGCTCGCGAAGAACCTCTTTTACTCTCCGCAGCGCACGTTCGGGCGAAAGATTCGAGAAGTCGTGGCTGCGGTGGCGCTTGAGTGCAAGTATCGGAAGGAGGACATCCTCGAAAGTTACGTCAATGAGATTTACCTCGGCCAAGCGGGGCCGGTCTCCATTTACGGCGTCGGGGAGGCGGCGCATCGATATTTCGGCAAGACCGTGGAAAGTCTGTCGATCGAAGAGGTGGCTTTGATCGTGGGGTTGGTGAAAGGGCCGAACGTCTATTCGCCGGTCAAGAACATCGAGAATGCTACCAAGCGGAGAAATGTGGTCTTGCGCCGACTCCGCGACGAGGGACTGTTGACGGAGGACGCATTGAAGCGTTCGCTGAATCGGCCGGTGAAGGTCGTGCTGGCTCAGGATGTGCTTACTGATGCGCCGTACTTCGTCGATCATCTCCTTCGCGAAATCGAAGAAGGGATCAGGCAGGAGATTCCTGAGGGCGCCCGGGTCTACTCGACGCTGGATCCTCGAGCGCAGCAACTGGCCGCGCAGGCCTTGCAGCATGGACTGGCTAAACTCGAAAAGACCTATCCCTCGCTGGCTGATGGAGATTCGCCGCTTCAAGGCGCCGTCGTCGTGTTGGATGTCAAGCATGGCCATGTGCTGGCGATGGTCGGCGGGCGGGACTATCGCACAAGCCAATTTAATCGCGCGGTGCAGGCCCGTCGATCCGCCGGGTCTCTGTTCAAACCGTTTGTCTATCTGGCCGGTTTTGAAGCGGCACGCGATCAAGGGGAGGCCGGGCTGACGGCCGCGACTCTGTTGGCGGATGAACCGTTGACGTTGGAATCAGGCACGGGCTCTTGGTCGCCACAGAATTACGATCGACAGTACCGAGGACAGGTCTCCGTTCGAACGGCACTTGAACAGTCGCTGAACGTCCCTGCCGTTCGGACGGCACACCGGACCGGCATGGCGTCGCTGACAAGCTTGCTCCAGGCGTTCGGGATTGCGACACCGCTGGCGGACAATTTGTCCTTGGCCTTAGGGAGTTCCGCGGTGTCACTGCTCCAGATTACGGCTGCCTATACCGGGCTTGCCAATGGAGGTGTCGTCGTCCATCCCGTGGCGCTCTCAAACCTCGTGCGGGACGGTGGGGAAACGATCTGGAGCCCGGCGGTCGATCGGCGACAGGCCGCCAGCCCCCAAGGAGCCTTTCTGGTCACCTCGCTGTTGAAAGGCGTGGTGGATCATGGGACTGCCGCCAAGGCCAGAGCGATGGGGGTGCAGGGGCCGGTGGCAGGTAAAACCGGAACGACGGATGGGTATCGGGATGCCTGGTTTGTCGGCTATACACCCGATCTTGCGATCGGGGTCTGGGTAGGGTTCGACGACGAGCGTCCAATTAAACTGACCGGGGCGCAAGCGGCCCTCCCGATTTGGAGTGAATTGGCGGTACGGCTGATCCCACGACAGCACAGTGACTTTGACCTGCCTTCCGGGATCGTCGAGCGTCGGATCGATCCGCGAACCGGTCAGCTTGCTACGGCACAATGTCCGGAGCATCGTACGGAGTTCTTCATCGTGGGGACGGAGCCGACCGTCTACTGTGAGGTGCATGGAGGCGGATTTCTGGAACAGTTGAAAGAGACGTTCGGGGTCTCCCCCTGATTGCGGGTGAAACTAACCCGCTGGATTCCACAAACCGTTAGGTCTATCCAAGGTCCTCAGGTACTCTTATAGAGGCGATTGGCCTGTACGGGGGAGGTTCCATGAAGAAGACTGGGTATGGCGACGACGGCAATATTACGCTGTTGGCAAAGGGTGTTGAGCTGAAGGGTGAAATCAGGGTCGACGGCACGGTACGTATTGATGGGCGATTGGAAGGCGACGTGCACACGAAAGGAGAGGTCATTGTCGGTGAAGACGGCGTGGTGAAAGGCTCGATCCATGCCGATTCCCTTGTCAGCAGTGGAAAGATCAAAGCGACGGTGACTGCGACGGGGAAGGTGCAACTCCTCAAAACCGCCATCCTCATCGGTGAAGTCCATTGCCCCACGCTGTTGATGGAGGAGGGTGCCAAGTTTCAGGGGGTGAGTGATATGGGTGTCACCGGGTGGCCTGAAGACGCTCAGCGGTTGCCGGGTAACGTTCGCGACATGAATGCCCATCGCAACAAGCCCGTGGCCTTAATCGGGCGAGAAGTCGACCTATAGCAAACCACTGTCTCCATTCTTTCTCCTCACTGCGTTGGTTGTCGAGTCCCTGCCAGCCTGCTGAGCCTTCCCGTGACAGACAGGTTCAGATCTGCTATTTACTCTTGACCTCTTCATGAAATTGCGGCGTCATCCATGACTCGACAACAGATCTTTTCCGTGGTGTTCTTTTCTCTGCTGGTCCTCCTGCTCTATCAGATCGGGTTGATGTTCAAGCCATTTGTCTTTTCCGCCTTGTGGGCCTGCCTCTTGGCCCATTGGACGTTTCCTCTTCATCAACGATTGACGCACCTGTTTGCCGGAAAGGACGCGCTATCCGCCTCGCTGTTGACCGTCGGTGCATTGGGTATTGTGGTCGTGCCGTTGGTGGCGATGGGGGTGATGCTGGTCCGGGAAGCGAGCGGAGCCGAAGATGCCATTCGGTCATGGATCTCAGCCGGTGGACTGCAACGGTTGCCGGAGCAGGTCGCGGCGATTCCGTTCATCGGTGGATGGCTGAAGTCCGCGATATCCGGTACCGGTACCCCTGCGATTTCGTTAGAGCAGTCCGTGATGACCGGGGTGAAGGAACTCAGCCAATTTCTGGTCGGCGGGATGGGAGGCTTGCTGAAGAATACGTTCGCACTCGTGACGAATTTCTTCATGATGCTGCTGATTCTGTTCTTTCTCTTCAAGGATGGCCGGCAGTGGCTTTCCGTGCTCTACGACCTGATTCCAATGGAGGAATCACATAAGTCAAAAATTCTGGTTCGGTTGGATCAAACCATCCGTGCAGTGGTCAAGGGAATGTTGGTGACGGCCATCGTTCAGGGACTCCTGGCAGGGATGGCCTATCTCGCACTCGATGTGCCGTTCCCGATCGGGCTGACCGCCCTCACGGTCGTGCTGGCACCGATCCCATTCGGAGGGACCGGATTAGTCTGGGGGCCGGTGGCGCTGTACCTGTTCTGGATGGGGACGACGGGGAAAGCCCTCATCATGCTGGCCTGGGGCATCGGTGTCGTGTCAATGGTCGATCAATTTCTTCGACCCTGGTTGATCGGTCAGGATGTTGAGATTCCGGTCTTGCTGCTTGTGCTGAGCGTCCTTGGAGGTTTGGCTCTGTACGGTATCTTGGGCATTTTCATTGGCCCGATTATGGTCAGCTTGTTGATGACGGCTGTCCAGATCTATCGCGAGGAATATCACACGGCCGCAACTTCCGCGGGAAAGGCCGACGCCATTCCGTAGGGTTTCTGCCTGCCCGCGAACATCACTGATCCCTGGTCAATCGTCATTGGGTTCGGAACGCATACCGTACTGTCTGCCGATGACTGATGACTATTGACCGGTGACGCCGCCGCTACTCCAGCGGAATGGTAATGGCAATTCCGCCCATCACATCGTTCAACCTAAAATCCTGCTTTGGGCTCAAGGGGTGACTGTTGTGGCAAGTGACACAGGCAGACGAGACGGCGCGGTCTGCATAAATGGCCTGGAAATACTGCTTCTTGCCGCTCGAAACGACGCCGGTCACCGGCCGGTCAGGCTGTCGTCTGAGCACCTCCAGCGCTTTTCGCTCGAACTCGGTCGCAGGGGCATTCCGCTGATAGATCGGAGAGAATCCAATCAGTCTGTAGCGGATGCCTCGTCCGCTCTCGGCGACTAGCCGTCCGGACTGCTGGAGAAACTGGGCCGGGAGAGGGAGCGCGTTGTCCTGTTCCCAATGTTCCGTTGCAGCGACGATGCCTTTCTCCTGCATACGGTTGACGATGTGCGTCGTATAGATCGTCCGGTCAGCCTCCAGGATGGCATGTACGTAGTCGGCGACCCGCTCCGGAGAGATGCTGCCGACGGCTGGGTTCTCCTTGGCGGCATGAAGAGAAGCCCCGCCCCAGAGTCCTCCTACGAAGAGTGCGACGGCTGCGGCTCGGACCGTGACGCGGATGTTGTCCATGGGCCTCCTTCCTGAGAGAGTGGAGAACTGAGGGGGAGGGTGACCACGCAGGTCGTTCCTTGACCTTCGATGCTTTCGATGCGGAGATCGCCCCCGAACTTTCGGATAATCCGCCTTGCCACCGTGAGCCCGAGGCCAGACCCTTCCCCCTGTCCCTTGGTCGTAAAAAACGGGTCGAACACCTTTGACAGGTGTTGTTTAGAAATGCCGGGGCCGGAATCGGCGATCGTCGCAGTCGCCGTATGGTCCGACACGGCCGTTGTCAGCGTGAGTGTGCCGGTTCCTTTCATGGCCTGGGCTGCATTGGTCACGAGATTCACCAACGCTTGCCGAAGTTGGTCCGGAAAGACCAGCACTGGCGTCTGACCTGCATAGGTTTTGTGGAACACGATGTTTTTCATCTCAACGGTGGTCTGTGCCGTGGCCAGCACTTGGTCCAAGATCTGCTCCAAATACACCGGCACTTGCGTATCGAAGGCCTCACGGTTTGTCACGCCGGTAAAATCTCGAACGATTGTTGCCATGCGCCGGCCATGGGCCACAATGTCCTGGGCGCAAGACTTGATCTGCTCCAAATCCTGTTCCTCCTGAATCGCTTCTCCCAACCCGATGATACCGAACAAGGGATTGTTGAGTTCGTGGCCGATTCCAGCAGTGAGCACCCCGAGGCTTCCCGTTTTTTCAGCTTGGACCAGCTGATCGTGGAGTTGGCTTTCGTCCGTGGTGTCTCGAAGCACCAGCCCTATACGATCTTCTTCCCCTGGTTTGGTGGGCAGTCGGAACCATTGATAGTGATAGATGCGTGATCCGACATGGAGCTCAGCGCGATGGTGATCGGAATCATGATCCGTACTCGGCGCAAGTGGATCCCTCGGTGACGTTTCGCGCTCGATATCGCTTGTGACGATAGGCGTACTGCCGGTCGTTCGGAACTCTGCTTGAAGCTTCTTCTGAACGACTGGGTCGAGGGGAAGAATTGTGAACAGCGATGTTCCAGACATCGGTCCCTGGATCTTGAAGGATTCGCGAGCTGCCTGATTGATATAGCGCACAGTTTCGTGGGCGTCGATTAAGAGAATCGGCGTAGGAACGGCATCCAAGATCTGATCCGTCGACTGTTGGAGAACCTGGACTTCCTTGGTTTTCAACTTGACCTGGTCAGTCAGCCCTGCGAAGGCAGCCTTTAACTGCTGGTTCATGCGGTTGAATTCGTCGGCTAAGTCCT
Source organism: Nitrospira sp. UBA5698 (assembly GCA_002420115.1). Taxonomy (GTDB): domain Bacteria; phylum Nitrospirota; class Nitrospiria; order Nitrospirales; family Nitrospiraceae; genus Nitrospira_D. Next base: position 23,744 of record DIHK01000073.1, on the reverse strand, counting down.
CCAGTTCGTCGCCAGTGTGGATCTGAATCGGTGTCCGCAATTCACCGCGTCCGATGGACTGCGCAGCCTGTTGCAGTTGCCGTACGGGCGTCACGATGCGGCCGGCGGCGACGTAGCCCAACGAGGCCAGCAACACAACGGCGACGATTCCGAACACCGTCACCCAGGTGAACAGATGCTGAATCGGTGCAAAGAGTTCATCGGACGATTGCCAGACGAAGGTGTGCCACGATCCATCGGCACTCGAGCCGTTGGTCGCCCGGCTGGTTTCGGGAAGAGGGGCAAAGCCGATGACGGATGTGGACTGGCCGCCGTGACCATCGCTCGAGGCCTGCACCCAACCGGGATGTTGCGGTGTGACGAGCGGAATCAACTTCGGATCGGACAACGGGACGCCGGTGGGAAGAATGGGGCAGCTGACGACGATACCATGCGTATCAATCAGCATGACGTGGCCGGTCTTTCCAAATCGAGTGACATGGGTCGCGGGAGAAAAGAACTCTTTGGCGTCGATCACACGGTGCAGCACGCCGACGACTTCATACCGGAGACTATCCATGACGGGGAGTGAGATAGAGAAGACATAGGCATTCACCTGGTCGTCAAACCGGACGTCTTCGACATAGAGCTTGCCCACCGCTTTATTGAAGGCACCCTGCCACCAGGGGGTCTTCTGGTGGCGGAACGCCGGATGGTCGGTCATCGTTCCGACGAGTGTGCCCTGTGCATCGGTCAGGAACAGCATCTTCGTCGAGGAACGAACCACGTGCGGAAGCAATTGGCCCGGCGCACTATGGACGCCGGTAAAGTATTCGTGGAGCAAGGTACTGAGGGGATTGTCCGTGAGGGACTTGATGGCGGCGGCGTCTCGTGCCATCCAACGTCGCTCGAAGTCCGCGAGTGCCGTGGTCGGGTTCTTGGGGTCGCTCTGCGCATCACGCCGTTGCTCCAACGCTCGAATAATCGTCGGGTCATTCGCGATGCGTGCGGTGTGCGCGATTTCTTCGGCGAGGAGCAGATCGAGTTTGCGCGCGGCTTCAGTTGCAAGTGCCTTAAAGCTTTCCCCGCTGACTTCCCGGATTTCTTGAGACCCCTGCCAGAATGCCATCCCCAAGCCGACGATGAGTGGGATGACTCCGACGAGCAGCATGGAGAGAATGACTTTGGTCTTCAGCCCCCATCTGGTGCCAGGCGGCGATGATGTTGTTACCTCCGTCACGATTGAGCGCTCCTCTCACCGGCGACGGTCTCGTTGGGAAATATGAGGGTAAATGTTGATCCTCGTCCGACTTGGCTTTCGACTCCGATGGTGCCATTCATGTGATGGATGACATTCTTGATATTGTACAAACCCAGTCCGGTTCCCTTTCCGGGCGGCTTCGTGGTGAAGAAGGGGTCAAAGATTCGACCAAGAAGCTCGGGGGAAATGCCGCTGCCGGTATCCGTGACGCGAACCTGTGTTGCATCGGCCGTTGCGGTGGTTTCCAGCGTCAAGGTGCCATGGTGTTCCATGGCCTGGACTGCGTTGGTAATGAGATTGACGAACACATGGAGGAGCTCATCCGGGTTCCCCTTCACCACGACGTCTGGTTGGTAGAGCTTCCGAATGTCTATATCTTGAAGCGCCACAGCATACCGGGCGATCTTCAGGGCCTCGTCCAGCTTGCCGTTGATGCTCATCAGACAGTCTTGCCGTAAGGATGCGCGGCGAGAGTAGGACGTCAGATCGCGACAAATGGCTGTCGTGCGCTTCACGGCTTCAATAATGTCGTGGGCCTGCAGATGTACGGCCTCCAGGTCTGTTTCGTCGGTCAGATTTTCTGCCAGACCGAGAATGAGCTGGAGGGGATTATTCATGTCATGCGCAATGCCGGCAGCGAATGAGCCGATTCCTGCGAGTTTCTCCGCATGGAGTAACTCGGTCTGCAATGTCGACTCATGTTGCACGAGCAACCAGAGCAGCCGCGAGGTTTGGCCATTGACCACGTCGGTCCCTGTCGGCACTGTTTTCCGAAGCGCCGACTCCATCGCTGGGTCACCGGTGACGTCCATCACGAGATTGAGCTCTTGGTGCGTGATCAGGTCGGCTACCTCGTGATAGACCGGCACCTTGAGCTCTTGGGCTCGCTTGAGCCCGGGAGCCGAGGGATTCAGATCGACGATGCCGACGATCTGAATCGTACGGATCTGGTGGAGTGCATCGAGCAGGGCCACCCCTCCACGGCCCGCTCCGATGATGGCCACTCTCATCGGAGGCGGTGCGGGAACCGGGTTGCTGTCCTGATGCTCGGTTTGTCGATGGGACATGGTCGGCGAAATGGTTGTCATACTAGCTCCCCATACTGTGGCCCGTACCCTCAGAGATGCGCCAATTCACGCTGCTCCATGGCACGTGCAACCGAAGCCTTCAGTTTCTCGCCTTCCACAGGCTTCACGAGATAGTCCACGACACCCTGCCGGAGTAACGACGTGGCCATGTCGGTGTCCGGGAATCCGGTTAGGACGATCAACGGGACGCGAGGATAGTTCTGCCGGAAGTAGGCAATGGCTTCGATACCGTTCACTTTCGGCATGCGGATGTCGCAGATGATGACATCAAGGAGCAGCCGATTTTCACCGTAGTTGATGGTTTCAATGGCCTTCTCGCCGTTCTCAGCTTCAAGGACATCGTAGCCGGCTTTGTGCAGCGTCATGCGGACGACCTTACGAATGTCAGGTTCATCGTCGACGACCAGTACGCGCCCATTGCAGCTCTCACCTCCAACAAAGAATCCGGACTTGAATTCACTCATGACAACCTCCTTGGTGAATGGCGGCGATTGCTTTTTGTCCCTACACCGCATAACCGCAAGGTCGATGCCAAGTTGTGAGAAGACTGAAGTCGAGGTATTTCAATGTCTTGCTTCTTCAGCATGGTGAGGTACTGGATGTGGTTGGCTGCTATGCACCACCAGCCTATTGAAAACCACCAGGCAAAGGGCTCATTGCCTTTCACGGCCGATTTGGGCTAGGGTATTGAAAAACAGAGGAGTGGAGGCCGGTGATTACCCCAGATGTGCTGACCGACTATATTCGAAAATCCTTGCCGGATGCCGTGGTGACCGTGACAGACCGTACGGGAACGATGAATCACCTCAAGGTGGTGATCGTGTCGGACGGGTTTCAGGGGAAGAATCTCTTGGACCGGCATCGCATGATTTATCAAGCGTTGGATGCGCCGATGAAGGATGGGCGGATCCATGCGTTGGAACTGACGGCACGAACGACCGACGAAGCCTAGGAGGAGACGATGGCCGACCAGATAGAAGATGAAATTCAGAAGGAAGTAAATGCCCATAAAATCCTGATTTACGGCAAGGGGACGAAGACCATGCCGATGTGCGGATTTACCCGGGAGACCATGCAGTTTTTTGACAAGTATGGGTATCCGTACGAACTGATAGACGTTCTGTCGCAGCCGGCCAAGCGCGAAGCGCTGACGAAGATGACCAACTGGCCGACGCTTCCTAAAGTGTTTATCGACGGGACGTTCTATGGAGATACCGACGTCCTTGATCCCATGGCTGCGAAGGGCGAGATCGAACCACTGCTGAAAAAGGCATTTGGGAAGTAGGCCGACTGCTGAAACCTTCTCCGCCGAAACCTTCGAGGGCACCCAACTAAGCCTTGCTCGCTCGAAGCTCGTAAACTCGTCTCAAGCGACTCAAACAATACGCGCTTCGCCGTTGCTCTTGAAGAGCAACGGTCGCGAGCTGCGGCAAGTTGTGTCCCGCCCTCTTC
>DIHK01000073.1:0-19660 GCA_002420115.1 Nitrospira sp. UBA5698 | reverse complement strand
CATCTCGCGAAGAAGACACCATGGGGAAAAGCCGTAGCTATAGAGTGAGTACGCTGATCACAGCGCTGAGCTTCATTATAAGCGCGGGGTGTGTTGGTGATCGCCAGGTCGGTCGGATTGCCTGGGAACAATCGCGGATTGTTGACCTGACGCATTCGTTTGGCGGAAATACGATCGTCTGGCCGACTGAACAGGATTTCAAACTTGTTGTTCAGCATGCGGAGCACACGGAGCGAGGATATTATTACTCGTCTAACCGGATCGAAATGCCGGAACACGGCGGCACCCATATCGATGCGCCGATTCACTTTTCCGAAGGCAAGCAGACGCTGGACCAGATTCCAGTCGAGCGTTTAGTGGGAGCTGGTGTTCGAATCGACCTCACACGACTATGTGGGGATGACAGGGATTGCCAAATTACCGCTCATGATCTTATGCGGTGGGAGTCACGATCTGGCCAAATTCCAGAGAGGGCCATCGTCCTACTGGATACGGGCTATGCCCGGTTCTGGCCGAGTCGGAAGGACTATTTAGGAACAGACATGAGGGGGCAGGAGGGAGTGCAGGCGCTGCATTTCCCAGGGTTACATCCAGAAGCTGCTGCCTGGCTAGTTCGCGAACGGCACGTGACGGCGGTCGGCATCGACACTGCGTCAATCGACTACGGCCAATCGACGGCTTTCGAGACGCATGTTGCGCTGTTGTCGCACAATGTGTCGGTGTTTGAAAATCTGGCCAATCTGGATGATCTGCCTGATCGTGGTTTTGATGTCATCGCTCTGCCGATGAAGATCAAGGGTGGGACTGGTGGTCCGCTGAGGATCATTGCTGTGCTACCGACCTCCCGCTAGCATTCACGACCAAACTACCCTTGGATATTTAGTCTGGTTGATGGCCTGGGAGAGGATCCTGAGCCACTGCCAAGCATCGGCCCTTAGAGCGTCCTGATCTTGAGACTGTAGCAGTTGCCAGCTCATTCTTTCAGGTTTCTGAGGACGCATGTATACTTGTGCAGTATGAAGCCTCAGCAACCGGCTGCTTCTCAATCAACTGGACGGCGACCAAGCAAGCTGAGTCAGCGGCTTGCTGACGACAAGATAGAGCGAGCGAGGCGTCAGACTCCAGAAGAACGGCTGACCATTGCATTAAACCTCTCCGACTTCTGCTACCAACTGATCCAACCTCCTCCAAAGTCCTAGGTTTCCTAACTGACCCGTCGGCTACGTGTTTCGGTCCATACAGACGGCATTCCGAGCAGATGGTAGAATCCCACGCATTGATGCTATTTCAATGGTACACCGCATGACTAGGTTTGGCAGGAGTCTTCTTGTACTTGGTTCGCAACTCATGCTCATGTCCTGCGCAAGCCAGAGTGTGACCTTCTTGTTACCTCTTACGGAGACGGAGCGACAGGCACTGGGAACGATTGGCATCGCGGCGGAAGTGTCGAGGCTGGAGACTCAGTATTCTCGAGACCCGTCCATTATCGACGATGGACTACAAGCCATGCAGGACCGCCTGAGTGATGCCGGACAGGGGGCCATCGATGGAGCCAAATGGGTGGATTATCGCTCCCCCATTAATCCTCGCCCTGTATGTCGTACCCCTCGTAGTAGGTTATGCTTTAACGAGTCGATTGCGTCGGTATTGTTCACGGCATTGTTCAAAGGAGTGCTCATGACTGGCGGGGGTATCGTCGGTGGAGTTGTGGGTGCCATTGACAGAAAAACATATTCGAATCCTCCGTTGATAGATTTGCCAGAAGAAGCCGTTATTCAAGCGGTTCAACAATCGATCGATGCGTTTGGCCTTCCCGAACGGCTGCGGGATCACGTCTGGGAAATGGCTCAGACACACCAGGCCTACCATTTCGAACAGCTTTCAGAGTTGCCGGTTGATCCAGCGAACCTACACAGTGAATCTAACAACAGCGCGAAAGGGGCACGATACTGGGCACTCCGTGACAGGGGAGTACAGACTCTCCTCAAGGTACGAATCCCACTAATCGAGTTTCGCGGGTCGGACCCCGAAGACTCTTTTCGGCTGTTTGTTTACGTTGAAACGACACTTCTTCGCACCGATGATCAGGGCTGTATTCGTCATCGAACCTGGGAGTTTGAAGGAGGGAGTCATCGTATTGATGAGTGGAGGGAGAACGACGCTAAACTCCTTATCGATGAGCTTGACCGAGGGCTTCTTCTCATGGCTCAGCACGTAACTCAGGCATTTTTTGAACAACCTTCAGTGTTCTCCTTTCGAGGGCCAAGGGCCATTACTCCAACGTCTGAATCTCTCGCCTGTCCCGGGTAACAGGCACAACCATCGCATTTAACAAGTATCTACCCGCTTAGGATGCGATGGCTAGTCTTGTCTCGTCCAGATGCTTTTGGAGGTAAGTCATGAACGGTGTGCCGCCGGTGCCTACCGCCGTGGGGTTGGTCGTGCTCGTTTGATTCTGTCGATTGATGTAGCTGTCGGCGTAGCCGATGTGGATTTCCCGGAACTGTGCCAGCAGGTCGACGCAAGCACAGTAGGCGGCCCAGAGTTTGGGATGGCTCTGCTTGCGCTCATGGACATAGCCCGACAGGAGGGCGCGCCCGTTGCGATCAGTTTGACTCTCCAGAGCTTGAATCAAAGCGCGGTGGCGGGGTGGCATGTACTCCCGCATCTCTTGTAGGTAGACTGTCAAAGGATCAGGGGCATGGTGAATGCCTAGGCCTGCATCCAGACATGGCACGATCGAACTCTGGGCTCCAGTCTCACCACGGAACTGCTGCGGTTGTTGGGCATAGGCTTCCACATTGTCATAGATGAGCCCGTTTGGTAATGACGGGCTATTCTTCCAGCCATGGATGTAGGGTCTCACGCGGGTGTAATAGACATAGGGATCGCAGCGCTCCTTCATGCGCAGCAGCGTGTCTCGCATGGCGGTTTGTGCGGATGCCAGGGCATGTAACCCCAGCAGAACTTCATCGTCCTTCCCGTTTGCAGCTCCGTTGATCGCCTGTATCAGGCCATCGAGGCCAGGGCCTGCTTGCTGCTCGATCTGGATATGGACTACGACGAACCACTCCTCATCCAGCCCACCGAGAAAGTTCTGCAGCAGTACGATGTTGTCGAGCTGAATCGGCTTCGTGTTATCGAGACGGCGCCAGTTATCCAGCACATAGGAAGCGTAGGAGAGGACCGGGGGGCGACCGAGCTTCTGGCCTATCTCGTGCCAGGGGCGTGCGAGTTGAGGAGGGAGCTTGGCCGCCGGTTGCCCTGGTGTTTCCCACACATAGGCGTGGCCGGCAAAGGAGAGGATACGCATTACGGTACGATAGTCATCCTCGCCCCAACTCGATGGGATGGATGGCAGAAACGATGGCTCTTCATTGATAAATCGCCGGACTTGTCGGGCGCTTAACAACTTGGGGAGTTCATGACTGAGGTAGTTGAGCGTCGGACAGTCCGGCAGTGACTCACAAGGATCAGCGGGGAGGAAACCCTGTTCAGGAGCGATTCCAAAATCTGCAAGCGACAGCGATTGGAACGCGCGGGACGTCATACAGTCCTCCTCGCCCCCCACTCTACCACTCCAGGATGAGATTGCAATTGCTTTCGGTTGACTCATGAAATTGGGGAGACCTCTCTCATTCCTTCACCAGGATCTCTTTGAGAGAGTATCGAGGAGGGACGCTCATGGCTGAATGAAAAAGGCCACCTCAACTGAGGTGGCCTTTCCCTTCTTTCTCTTCTTGCTGGTGCGGTGCGGGTGCTCTCGCACTGCGCGCATTCACCGAGCATCGCCAACTATCAGAAATCTAATCGATCTTGTATGCGCGGTGAGCGAGCACCGAGAGTGCCCGCGCCGCACTATGCTCTCTATGTCCCCATTTCCCAGGAAGCGAGATACTTCCGCTGTTCCGCCGTCAGGGTGTCGATGGCCACGCCCATGCCTGCCAACTTAAGCTTGGCAATTTCCTTATCGATCACTTCAGGAACCGGATAGACCTTCTTTTCGAGCTGTTTGTAATTTTTAACAATGTACTCCGCACCGAGCGCTTGGTTGGCAAAGCTCATATCCATCACGCTGGAAGGATGACCCTCAGCGGTGGCCAGGTTGACGAGTCGGCCCTCGCCGAGCAGGCTGACACGATGCCCGTTTTTCTTGATGGTGAATTCTTCGACGCCGGTGCGAACCACCCGGCGCTTACCGGCCATTTTCTCAAGGGCTGGGATATCAAGCTCAACATTGAAGTGTCCGCTGTTGCAGACGATGGCTCCGTCTTTCATCGCGGCGAAATGCTCACCCCGGATGACATGGATGTTGCCCGTCACGGTGACGAAAAAGTCGCCGACCGGCGCGGCCAGTTCCATCGGCATGACACGGAAGCCATCCATGACGGCTTCCAGACCTTTCAATGGATCAATCTCGGTCACGATGACATCGGCCCCCATGCCCTTGGCGCGCATGGCGATGCCGCGTCCGCACCAGCCATAGCCGACCACGACTACGACGGAGCCGCAGACCAAGCGGTTGGTCGCTCGGATGATGCCGTCCATGGTGGATTGGCCCGTGCCGTAGCGATTGTCGAACATGTGCTTGGTATCGGCATCGTTGACAGAGATCACAGGGAATTTGAGCACTTTCTTGTCTGCCATGCTCCGCAAGCGAATGACACCAGTGGTGGTCTCTTCTGTTCCACCGATGACATTCTTCAAGAGTTCTTTCCGCTTGGAATGGAGGTGTGAGACCACATCGGCACCGTCGTCCATGGTGACGTGTGGACGATGGGCGATCGCCGACTCAATGTGACGATAGTAGGTGGGATTGTCTTCACCCTTGATGGCAAAGGTCGGGATCCCTTCATGCTGAACCAAGGCTGCAGCCACATCGTCTTGTGTGCTCAATGGATTTGACGCACAGAGGCGGACATCAGCCCCACCAGCTTTCAGCGTGATGGCTAGGTTCGCCGTTTCCGTGGTGACGTGTAAGCAGGCGGTCACTCGAACGCCCTTCAATGGCTGCTGTTTCTTGAACCGCTTACGAATCAGCCGTAAGACGGGCATCGTGGCTTCGGCCCATTCGATCTTCAGTTTGCCTTGGTCTGCCAGCTTGATATCTTTCACATCGTAATCCACGGAGATCCTCCTTCTGAAAGTTGTCGGTCGTGATTCGGTGGGGCGTCAATTGCTGTCATGAGAAGGGGGACGGGCAACCTACCCGTCCCCCTTGCGCTGCTGTGGTAAGGCTCACGAAGCTTATAGTCCAGCGTCCTTGTGTAGGGCTTTGGCCTTGTCGGTTTTCTCCCAAGTAAACTCGGGCTCGTTGCGGCCGAAGTGTCCATAGGCCGCCGTCTTTTTGAAAATGGGTCGTCGAAGCTTGAGATGATCAATGATGCCACGTGGTGTCATGGGGAAGTGCTTGCGCACGAGTTTGTCGAGCTTATCAACCGACACCTTTTCCGTGCCCTTGGTATCGACCAGCACAGAGACAGGATCGGCGACGCCGATGGCATAGGCCAGTTGCACTTCGCACTTGTCGGCCAATCCGGCGGCGACAAGGTTCTTCGCGATGTAGCGTGCCATGTAGGAGGCAGACCGGTCGACTTTTGTTGGATCCTTCCCAGAGAACGCTCCACCGCCATGGCTGCCATGACCGCCGTATGTGTCGACGATGATCTTTCGCCCGGTGAGACCGGTGTCGCCCATGGGACCGCCGACTACGAATCGGCCAGTTGGGTTGATGTGATGCTTTACACTGGTTGGGTCATACAGGCCCTTCGGTATCACCGGCTTGATGACTTTTTCCATGATATCGCGTTCAATTTGCTTGCTGGTCACATCAGGGCTGTGTTGTGTGGAGACGACGATCGTATCGATCCGTACGGGCCTCCCGTTTTTGTACTCGACCGTGACTTGAGATTTCCCATCCGGCCGCACCCATTTGAGAATGTTTTTCTTGCGTACTTCGGCGAGCCGCTTGGTCAAACGATGAGCCAAGACGATCGGCATCGGCATGAGTTCAGCGGTTTCGTTGGAGGCATATCCGAACATCAACCCTTGATCACCGGCTCCGCCGGAGTCCACGCCCATCGCGATGTCACCAGATTGTTGGTGAATCGCGGTGAGAACGGAACAGGTGTGGTAGTCGAATCCCCAGGAGGCATCGCAGTAGCCGACCTCTTTAATGACTTCACGGATAATGTCCGGGATTTCAACGTAGGCCTTCGTCGAGATTTCCCCGGCCACCAGTGCAATGCCTGTGGTGAGGATCGTCTCGCAGGCGACGCGAGAGTACTTGTCCTGAGCAATAATGGCATCCAGGATGCCGTCTGAGATTTGGTCGGCGATTTTATCCGGATGTCCTTCTGTTACTGATTCTGAGGTAAAAAGGAAATTGTCTCGCATAGGCCCCTCGTGGGTTGAGGTTATAGAAATCCAGCGTTGGTCTGTCTAAGGAATCTGGAATGTGAGAAAATAGTGGCGAGTGACAAGCCACGAATAAGCAAAACCGATTCTAAAGGAGATGGGTGGGCTTTGTCCATCATTTCATGTGGTTGATCGGGGGATAATAGTGAGGCCTCGTTTACTTGACTCAGGATTTTGGGGACTTGTAACATAACTTAAGGATTGAGGGAACGGCGTGTTTGCGGATGCCGATGTAGTTGTGAAGACGGTATTGCTGCGGCTCTTCCGAGGGGAACCTCTTAGAATTGCGTTCTGAGTTTTGAAAATGCAGTATGTCCGAAAGATCACGATTCTCTCCGTGCTACTCGCTGTCGGCGGGCTGATCGCGTCATCAGTGGTTGATGCCCAACCTCCGCAGTTAGTGAAACCGTCAGTTGTCGGACGAGGAGTCGTCCAAGTCGGTGATGAGGCGCCAAATTTCATCTTGCGCGACCTTGCCGGGAATGCCGTGAGTCTCTCGCAGCTCAGAGGGAAGGTTGTGCTGCTGAATTTTTGGGCGACGTGGTGTGGACCTTGCCGGGTCGAGATGCCGGCCATGGAGCAACTCTATCGCACGTTGCCGAGAAGAGAGTTCGAGATTTTGGCCGTGTCGACGGACTCCGAGGGTGCAATGGTGACGCGCCCGTTCCAGAAGCAGATGGGCTTTACGTTCCCGATTCTCCATGACTCGGAGTATCGGGTTGGTCTGGCCTATGGCGCCCGAACGATCCCGGTCACCTTCATGGTCGATCGGCAGGGCGTCGTGCGACAAAAGATATTTGGTGCTCGCGATTGGGACTCACCGGAGGCGCGTGACTTGATTCATGCGCTGCTGAAGTCCTAGCCTACGGGCTTGATGAACACGTCTACTGCAATGACCGACAGGCCCCACTGAGACGAGCCTGGTCGAGCCGAAGGGGCACAAACCGTTATGAATAGAGTAAGCATGCCATGACGCAATCCATCCCACAGATTTCGCTGATTGCGGCCTTTTCCGCCGGGCTTCTTTCGTTCGTGTCCCCATGTGTTCTGCCGCTGGTGCCAAGCTACATTTCCTATATCACCGGACTCTCGGTTGAACAACTCACGGATGCCTCTGAACGTGAAAAGTTCAAGAAGGCGATCATCGTCAATTCCCTGCTCTTCATCGGCGGGTTTTCATCGGTGTTCATCGCATTCGGCGCCTCCGCGAGTTTTCTCGGGCAGATTCTGATTAGCCATCAAGATCTTATTCGGCGCATCGGTGGCGTGGTGATCATTCTGTTCGGACTGTATCTGCTCGGGATCCTTAATCTCACATTCCTCAAGATGGAGCATCGGTTCCAGTTCCGCAATCGACCGGCTGGATACTTGGGATCGTTCTTGATCGGTGTGGCATTCGCGGCTGGATGGACTCCCTGCGTCGGGCCTGTTTTGGGGTCGATTCTATTGTATGCAAGTACGACCGATTCCTTGTTCAGTGGGGTGGTGTTATTGGCTTTCTACTCATTGGGCTTGGGGCTGCCGTTGTTTCTGACGGCATTGGGCGTCGATCGATTTTTGGCCTATTTTAAAGAAGTACGGGCCTACTTGTGGGGTGTGTCGACCGTGAGCGGAGTGATGTTGATCGTCGTCGGTGTGATGATCTACGCAAATTCGTTGACGATGATCACCAGTTTATTGGAACGATACGGGATCGGCTGGTATCTGGGGCAGTAGCTAGCTTGCCTTCGGCAGTCAGCGTTCAGCTGGCAGCATTCACGTACAGACTACCTCAACGATTTCTTGCCGACGGTTTGGTGCTGGTAGCTATCTCAGCACCAGGCGCCAAGGCGGCAGGCGGTAAACCCTGACTTCAGTGAATGGGCTGTGGGGGCACCACCAAGCGAATCAGGTGAAGACGGGACACCCACTGTTCCCATCACAGATGACGGTGGAGGGGAACCGGCAGGGGGCTGGGCGAAGAAGCTGATTAGACCATTTTGTGCTATGCCTGAACCGGCATCCGAGAGCGACGCTGATTCCGACTGCTGTGCCAGCAGCGTTTTGGGCTGAGTCGCGCTGATTTTTGCGAGCAGCTGTTTCCCATCGCCGGCGAACTTACTGTCTGGGTGTTTCTTCGCCAGCACAATGAGATGGTCTCTTGCCCAATCATCGGCACCCATCTCGTGGTACGACTTGGCGAGGAAGTACATCGCGTCCGAGGCAACAGGCTTGTCCGGATAGGTCTTGAGCACTTGCTCGAATCGGTGGGCCGCCGCTAAGTACGAGCCTCTTCGATAGTAAAATTGGCCTACGAAGAGATGCATCTGCGCCAGCCAATCGTGACACTCTTCGAGTTTTTGCTGCGCTTGCGTGTCATAGCGGCTGCCGGGAAATTCCTTCCGCATCTGGTCGAATGCGGCAATCGCCTTTTGCATCGGTTCTGGGTCCCGATCGATCGTTTTGGCCATTTTCACATGAATCTCCCCAATTCTGAAGGCGGCATAGGGAGCGAGCACGTGATTCCGATGCAGTTCGAGGAAGTGTTTGTACTCGACGAGCGCTTCCGAATACTCTTCCTTCTCAAAATAGGCCTCGCCACGTTTCATGATTACATTAGGGTGGTAATGGTTGTCGATCGTGTCCCCGAGAAAGATTTGCTCGTCCGTATTGCTAAGGGCTTTTTTGAGTCCGCTTCGGACGTCGCTGGGGGAAAAATCGCCGGCGCAAGAAGAGAACAGAAGGCAGTAGAGGCCCAGCCAGATCGCCAGGCACTGACCGGACGGTCTGAATCGAGCGGGAGCACCTGTTTGCATAAGACGCATCTGCATGACTAACAGAAATAGCAAGGATATGGGTAAAAAGCAATTGGGTGTGTGGTTTTGTTGACCTGCCTCCTTGCCGCCCCTATAATCCCGCTCCACATCGGGAGTATCATCTGAGCTTGTCCGACTGATTCAGGAGTTGAATTTAGAGCAGGGCCATGATTCGAACACGTGTGATTGGAACGGGCAGTTACCTCCCAGCTCGGGTCGTACCGAACGAGGAGATCGCCCAGGTCGTCGGGGTATCCCCGGCCAACATTCAACGGCTGACGGGCATTCAATCGCGCCACTGGGCGGGGACACACGAGGCTGCATCAGACCTCGCGATCGCTGCAGGGCGCCGAGCGCTGGAGGCTGCTGGTTGTGAAGCCTCGGCTATTGACGCGATTGTACTTTCTACCACGTCCCCGGACATGGCGTTTCCCTCGACGGCCTGCTTGGTGCAACGGGGGTTGGGCTGCAGGCCAGTGGGGGCTTTTGATGTTTCTGCCTCCTGTTCGGGATTCTTGTATGGACTCTCGATGGCACAGGCCATGATTCAAAGCGGTCAGGTAAAGACCTGTCTGGTTGTTGCGGCTGAGGTGAAGTCTCGCACGCTTGACTTTCAAGATCCTGCGACCGCGCTGTTATTCGGGGACGGGGCTGGGGCAGTCATCCTTCGGGGGGAGCCTGATCCGAATCCGCAGTGGCGAGGAATCCTCGGAATCAGGCTGTACGCGGACGGGGCGTCGCATGGGCTCATTCGAATTCCCAGTGGGGGGTCACGGAGTCCTGCATCGGCAGACACCGTCAAAATGCGGGAGCATATGCTGCGCATGCGTGGTGCGTCGCTTTTTCGGGTGGCGATTCGACGTGTTGAGCAAGCCGTGCACGACATCCTGAAGGAGTTCGGCATGCGTTCGGATGATCTGAAGCAGGTCGTGCTGCATCAGGCGAATGGACGGATACTTGATCAGATCGCCCATCGGGTAGGGATCGAGCGGTCGAGAATCGCATCGGTCATTGAACGGTATGGCAATACCTCCTCGGCCTCGCTCCCCATCGCGCTGGATGATGCAGTCCGTCGCGGACACATTTCCCCGGGAGATGTGGTACTCCTGGGGAGTTTTGGAGGAGGACTGACCTGGGCAACGAGCCTTGTCCGGTGGTAACGACGATGCTCGTGAGGGGCAGACAGGTATCTGTTCAAAATGCACTCAGCCGGGATCTTCACCCTACCAAGGTGAGGCCTTGCCGAGAGCTGGTGCTTATACGGTACTGTCCTGGTTCCACTGAGCAAGAGATCTCTTCCCGCCCTTGATGGGTAATCGAACGACGAAGCGACTGCCTTGCGGATAATTGGCTTCGACCCATACCTGGCCTCCGTGTCCCTCAACGAGATGCTTCACGATGGCGAGTCCCAGCCCTGTGCCACCCAGGTCCCGGGAGCGCGCCTTGTCCACGCGGTAGAACCGCTCAAAGATGCGGGGGCGATCCTTTTCGGGGATACCGATACCTGTGTCAGCGACGATCAGATCGATCGTATTGAGCGACGGTTCAGCCGTGTGTGGTGAGGGGGATGGTGTGCCCCGGATCGTGATGGTGCCGCCTCCGGGGGTATATTTGATGGCATTATCGAGCAGATTTGTGAGGACTTGCACAAGCCGGTCGTCATCACCCGCAATCAGGGGCAGCGAAGGGTCGAGCGCGGTCACGAGGCGGTGACCTTTTCGATCGGCGATCGGTTTGATGGTGGACAGGGTTCGGTCGACTAAGGCTCGAACCTCGATCGGTTCTTCCCTGAGCGAGATCTGGCCCGATTCAATCTTGGAGAGTTCGAGCAGGTCCTCAATGATCAGATTCAGGCGATCGCTCTGTTTGAGGATGATATCCAGGAAGCGTCCGGCAACCGATGGATCGTCTTTGCCCCCGTCCAGCAGCGCCTCCACATATCCCTTGATCGAGGTCAACGGCGTTCGCAGCTCATGAGAGACATTCGCCACAAAGTCTTTCCGAATCTTTTCCAATCTGCGCAGGTCAGTGACATCGTGGAACACCAGAACGATACAGGCCTCGTTGTCCCGCTCGCCTCCTGCGGGGGAGGCTTCAATATGGAGATGCCGCCTGCTGAGCGGGAGCACGATCTCATCCTCATGAGGGGTACGAGCCTGAAGGATCGTCGACACCAGGTTGTTCAGCCGTTGATGACGAAACAGTTCGGCGCAGGGTCGTCCGCGCGCCTCCACACGTGAAATGCCGAACATCCGCTCAAGCGCGGGATTGATCTGCAGCACGTGGCCGCGAATATCCAGTACCATGACTCCTTCAACCATTGAGGTCAGTACGGCCAGGAGCTGTGCGCGGTCTTCAGAGAGTTCTTCGATTTTCGTATGGAGCTGGTCTGCCATCTGATTCAAAGCCGAGGCGAGGAGCCCCACCTCATCCTGCGCAGTCGTCTTGATGCGCATCGTCGAGTTTCCAGTACTCAAGGCCTGCGCTGCGGAGGCGATTTCTGAGAGGGGTTTTGTAATGCTGTGGGCCAGCCAGATGCTCAGTGTGACGGCAAGGAGAAAGGCTACGCCGACCCCAAGAAAAAGCTGGCGCTTGAATTCGTCGCTCGCGCGATCCACTTGGGCGAGCGGAAGCGCGACGCGCACCACCCAGGGGGCTCTGTCGTGTGGCACCCGCAGAAGCCTGGCGTGATACATCATTCGCTCGCCGGTGGTGTGGCTGAGGCGAACATCTTGTCCCTGGCCGGTCGCGAACGCCTGCGTCACCTCGGGACGGGAAGCATGATTCTCCAGAGCTGGGAGGTCAACATCACGGACGGCACTGTCGGCCAGGACGGTGCCATCCGACGCGATCAACGTGACGCGCGCGGAGTATCGACTTCCGAGATCACGCGCGAGATCTTGCAGGCGAGACGGAGTGACGGAAGGAATGGATGAGTGAAACAGCGACTGAAACACATATTCGACGAGCTTGGTTCTTGCCTCCAGCGTCTCACCGAACTGTGTGAGCGACCGCTGCTCAAGAGAGCGGAGCGTCATCCAGCCGGCAATCAGCAGACCGCAGGCTACTGCTAGGAGTATCCCTACTGCGATCTTCCATCGAATCGACCACGACATGCGGATCAATCGGTATCCTTTAATTTATACCCAAGTGATTTCACGGACAGAATGGCGTCCTCCAGGAGCGGCAGTTTCTGTTTCAGTCGGCGGATATGGACGTCCACTGTTCTGGTCGTGCCATAGTAGTCATACCCCCAGACGGCGTTGAGCAACACCTCTCGCGTCAACACCCGACCGCGATGGCGAAGCAGGTGTTCGAGTAGGCCGAATTCTTTCGCCGTCAACGGGATCTCCTGCTCATTGAGGCTGACCTCATGCCGAGTCGGATCCATCGTCAGTGCTCCGTATCGATAGTGCGTCGCTCCGTTGGCTGGAGTACGGTCAATTCGACGCAGGAGGGCTTTCACGCGGGCGACCAGTGCTTTGGGGCTGAAGGGTTTGGTGACGTAGTCGTCGGCACCCAATTCCAAGCCGACGATCGTGTCGGATTCTTCGGCTTTGGCCGTCAGCATGATAATCGGGAGCATGGCGGTATCCGGTGTGGAACGCACGCGCTTGCAGACTTCAAGTCCATCCAGCTCGGGTAACATCAGATCGAGCACAATCAAGTCCGGTTTCTCTTCTTTGACCTTCTTCAAGGCCTCGATCCCATTCATGGCCGTGACAGGTCGAAAGCCGTCCTTCTGTAAATAGTGTTGGACGAGTTGTGCGATATCCTGCTCGTCTTCAACGACCAGGATTTTCTTTCCGGCGGCAGCTTCCATGATGGTGCTCAGCGTACGGGGGAGGGGAGGGCGTGTCAAGTGAGGAGGCTCGATCATGGAGTCTGGGACTGATTTGTGAGAAGGGGAGATCCCCACGCAAGTGGGGTAACTTGAGCAGTGATGAGTCGAGCGGATCGATTGTTCCAAGCAGAACAGAGGATTGGTGACCGGCGATGATGGAAAATGGACTTATGGATCGTCCAGGCTCAATTGCGGCAGGCCATGGCAGCCCAAGTTCTGATACGCAGTATCAGTGCAGTGAGTATGTCACGCGACTATACCAGACTGGTTACTGCCCAATGATAATGGTCCCTCCCGTATCGTCATCGGCTCGGTGGAGCGGGCAGTAGAAACGATACCTAACCGGCTCGTTTGTGCCGGTACGGGCATCAGTTGTGATCTGAGTTCTATCCACGAGGATCTGTCCGCTCTCTTCCGGCGCAATGGTAATCCGAATCGGTCTGGTGATGTGAACGCCGTTCTCCTCAATAGACTCAAGTAGCCCCGGCGCTTCGAATACGTGAGTCCTTGCTGTTGGATTGTCAAACCGAAAGATCAACGGCTCCGTGAAATCTGTACTTCGTTGAAGGACAACTTCTCTGGGAAGCCACACGGCTTGCTGGTCCTTGAGATCACGAGCTACAAACAGAATTTCCTTTGCCCATCCGGCAGATGGCATAGTCGGTATTCCGCTGCCGAGTATTGACCCGAGCCATACACCCACGGCAAAAAGGGAGTGTCTTGCAACTCTCATCGTCGGTTTATCCGAGACACGATTGGATAGCAGGGTGGTTTCGTATCACATCGCTCATTGGAAAGCCGGGACGGCCAGTCCCAGCTGCGCATCCGCGTTCACTTCGCGCTGGCTGGAACTGGAATCCTCACCGTCGGGCCATTCCCACGATGAAACTCACTGAGTTCCTATAGCGGGTGCTGGCACGGTTCAGACCATGATCAAGCGACGATTCAGCCGCCTCCAATGTCGCCACGGGTTTCAATCACAAACAGCTCGCCTTTCACCTCCGGATGGATGTCGCACCACAGGGCGTGGCGGATACTTTCGGCTCCACCGGTTTGTGGGTCAAAATTTGAGGGAGCTGTGGCGAAGCGGAGCGTCATCGTCTTTCCTGCATCGACATGAAAGGATTTGAAGTGTTTCCCTCGGACCTCTGTCCCTCCTTCGAGCTTCACCGCTACGTTCTTGAACAATGTGGACGCTAAGCCGTGGGTGACGGAATCCTGGTTCCGGACGACGACGATCGTATCCTGGGAGGGCATCGTGAACCCGGCTGTCTCATAGCCATGTTGCCGGTCTTTAATGGTGATCTCCACCTTCGAAGGTGGGGCCTCCATGCCCTTGGTCTGCGCCTGCGCGATATCGGGCCCGGCACTCCAGGCCACGACCGTCGCCACGGCGAACGGAATGCTGAATAAGGTTGTTCCAAGTCGTCGAACACTCATTCTTGCCTCCTTTTTTGAAACGGTATCAGGTAGGTTTTTCACCTACTCAACCTTCATGCCCACTTGCAGCCGTTCACATCTGTGCTGGCCTGCCACCTCCTTCCATGCATTTCCCCTCACACAGTCGGTGAGGCGCTATGGTTGTTCCTCTTTTCCAAGTGGACAACCAGGTACGCCTTACTTCGCTAACGATCGAATGTAGTGGATCAGTTGCCACACCTGCTCATCCGGCATCCCGCCAAAGGCGGTCATACCCGTCCCTGGAGAGCCGTTCTTGATGATCCAAAACAACTGGCCATCCGGAATCTCACTCATCATCTCGCCACAGGTGAAGTTTCTGGGCGGCGGCACGAGTGCTCCACCCATCAATCCCTTACCATCTCCTTGCTCCCCATGACACATCACGCAGGCGATGGGCTGTGCCGTTCTCAGAAACAATTCCTTGCCTGCTCGGACCGTCCCAGCAGAAGCAGGAACCGGATTGGTTCTGGTCAGGTAGTCGTTCGGGGCCATGGCTGTCTTACGCGGTTGTACACAGGCCGCACTCGGCTCACTTCCCGCCGAAGACGCGGCCTCCGGGATTCCCTTAAACGTCACTCTTAAATAGGCGATGACATCCGCCACGCCCTGCTGGCCGATCGTGAGGCCCCAGTAGGGCATGTTCGGTGACTTGCCGACGGCCACGCCACCATGGTTGATGACGTTATAGAGGTATTCGATCGGAAGTTTGTCGAACGGCATGTTGGCGTGGATGGCGGGCTTGGGTTCCAATCCTGATGCGGCAGGGCCGTCGCCCTTGCCTGTCAAACCATGACACTGGGCACAGTATTCCCTATACAACACTTTGCCGCGCCCCACGTCAGTCTTGCTGAACTCAGGACTGGTCCACGGCTCATAATACTGAAAGCCTGGTACCCCTTGGACCATCAGATAGCCGATCACCGCTCGCAACTGCGGATCAGTCGCATCGGCTAGAAATTCCCCGTTGTGCACCGTGAAGTCTTGCGGGTTCTGACCGAAACGATACACCCAGTCGGGGTTGTACCGCTGGCCGGCATTCTGCAGCGCCGCGCTCTGTGGTCCTCCAATCAATTTGCCGTTGTCTTCGATCGTGTGGCAGCCCAGGCAGGCATGGGCTTTATAGGTGGCCGCACCAAATTTGACCTCGAATTTCGTCACCTTGGACAGATCAAAAGCCCCACCCGTCACACGTGGGTCTTTCTTGTGTTCGGCGAAGTAATCGGCAAGGGCGTTCGCCTCGGCCTCCGTGACGATCGGGTGCTTAGTCGGAACGTTTGTCAGGTCCCACAGATATCCCTTGACGTAGAGCGGAGCTTCCTTGCCCGTCAGCCAACGAATGAGCCAGGACCGTTGGTATTTGCTGCCGGCCCAGATCAAGTCAGGCGCGTGAAGTTTGAACCGTGACTCCGCAGTGCCTTCCAATCGATGGCAGTGCACACAGGTCTGCTGGAGCAGTTCTTTGGCGCGCGTGTGATCGCTCGCAAGGAGAAGCGGCGGTGAGGCGAGCACCCCAACCAACGCGAAGACCATGGATCCAACGACTACTCCCTTCCGCAGATTCATAAGCGCTCTCTTTCTCGGTGGTGAACCTGATCGTGGGCGTCCGACTGCATCCATATCGGTCGGTTGACCACATTCTGACCGTTCACCACAGCGTCCTAAGCAAGCATCGGTCCATCTCCGCGAAGTCTCCGATTTGTTTCTCGACCTATGTGAGACCACGCAGCAAAAAAGGATTCGTACATCAGATTCGTCAGTCGTCGGTTTGTTTTTATGTATCCGTTGGTCTTTTTTGCTACAGGCTGCACCTCCACCCTGTGGCATTGTTCCCCCATGTCGATAGATCTTCCTGTCCGGTACCGCGGCTAACCCTCGGTGATCTCACGGAATGATGGCGTCTGGAGGCCGGATCGGCTCTGGCGTCTGTTTTGCTGAGTATGTGAGTAGGTGAGCGATCACAGTATGTCGAGTATGCGATCAAAACATTTTTGCTGTGCAGAAGAGTTTGTTTTGAAGGGAGGGTCTTATGTCCGTTGCCAAGATCATTGAGATCAGTGCTGAATCACCGACAAGTTTTGAGGATGCCATCGCCCAAGGAATTGCCAAAGCATCCAAGACGGTTCACGGGATCAAGTCAGCTTGGGTAAAGGAGCAGCATGTCGTGGTCGAGAATGGGAAAGTGGCCTTGTATCGTGTCGACCTGAAACTGACATTCGTGTTGGATTGACGACGTACGAGGATGTCTGGCGGGAATGCCCTCGCTTCAGAGGAGAGGGCAGGTTTCAGTACGACAAGAGGACGACCGGCAAGCCGCCGATGGCATCAGCATCGGCGGCACAGGCCTGGTGAGCATTGAGCGGAGTCGATTTGAGAAGATCATTCTCAAGAGCTCCTACTGATCAGCTCGTTACCAAGTTGCGCGAGCGACCTGCGATGGGCGAATCAAAGTCAAAGCCGTAAAGTGGGCCTTCGTGTCCCCTTGCCCAACTTACGACCCCTCCTCGAATCTCATGGCACAGACATGCCGAAACCCTGTCTGGTTCTCCACATGCCGTTATTTGGAGTGATCTCCTCCGGGGCTGAGCATCAGCGGGACATTGAGCTTGTCTGGCACGATAATCGTTTTGGCATTGGGGCTATCGTAGAGCTTGTATTTCAAATAGTCCGGTGTCAGTGTCTTAGTAATGGTTTCTTGGGCTTGCGACTGTCCAATCGCGCGGATTCTCATGCTGTCGGCCTCGCCTTCCGCACGAATCTTTAGCGAATCACCTTCGCCCTTGGCCTGAATCCTGGCAATTTCAGCGTTACGTTCCGCAATGACAACTTCGAAGTTCTTCTGTTCTTTCTCTTGCTCCTTGGCCTGCTTCTGTTCGATGGCCCGCAAGACCATCTGGGAGAATTCCATTTCAGAAAGCGCCACGTTGTAGACATCCAAATGGCGACCTTTCAGTGTTTCGACGACGACGGCTTCGATCTTATTGCCGATTTCGCTGCTGCGCTCGGGAAGCGATACCATGGAATAGTTCGCAACGACCCCACGAACAGCCGACAAGAGTTGGGGGTGCACGAGTTGCTTGTACCACTCAGGCCCGACTTCCTGGGCCAGAAAGTAGATTTCATCGGGGACAGGGCGCATCGTGATGGTGGCGTAGACCGTGACCGGCAGATCATCGGCCGTCAAGGCATCGACTTTTTCCCTGAAGCTTTTCCATCGCGTGTCGTAGATCAGGACGTCATTCCACGGCGCTCGCCAGTAGATTCCTTCCTTGAGCGGTTCTTTCGATAATCCGCTGGTCAGGGGAGACCACCGAAGCCCTCGACTTCCTGGATTCACCGTGCTGCTGCAACTCTGAAGGGTCATCAGTAACGGAATCAGTATGAAAAGGAGCCGGACGATCGAAGACTGTTTCATAGATCCCTCCTTATTCTTGTGGTATGCGTTCTGCCAATCTCACAATCTACCGAACAGACGCGGGTGTCCGTTTGTTGCGATCAACAGTTTCATGCGCTTGGGCCACTCGTTCTAATTCTTGTGCGGTCTGCTCATAATAGCGAGCCAATGACTTGGCACCAGAAACCAAGTCGGCCTCCGGTCCAAAAAGCGCTTCATAACGCACAGCAGCCGTCGCTTGCGCGTCGGCCTTCTCTCGCATCGTAAGAGCTTGATTGCGATAGTAGGTAGCGATCTCCGTCTGATTGTGTGACGGGTCAAAAGAGTCCAGATTAATCGATGGACTGGAGGCGCAACCGGAAATCCCCAACAAGACTAGACTGACCAGCAGCATCCGGCTTTCCAAGACAATCATCTCATCACCCTGCGCTGCCCCTTCTATTCCATCTCAGGATAAATTCCGCGATCATCAGCGGAAGACTCCTCACTTCAAATTCTACGAACCGCATTTCCGCCATTGCAACTGGAGTGCCCCCACCGATTTCGGCAAAGCTGATGGGGGAGATTCCTTGCTTGTCATGGCTACGTGTGGGCCACACTGTTCCAACTGAGCTGATCCATCGCTAAGCAGATCTGGTTCCAGGTGAGCCTCGGACAGGCACTCATGAGTGGTTCGAACATCCGCTCGTTTCAGCGCGTATGATCACGTCGAGGGGCAATTTGGGGAGAATCGGGACGAGGCTGATTGCCGCGTTGTCGCCAAGGGCTCCAACGGAGAGAGCTTGGTTCAAGGCAAGGTCATTTGTAGGCCACCGCCGCACTGGATGGTCCGGCCAGATGGATGATCTCGAATCGCGTGAAGCCGACCTCGCGACACCATCGGCGAAAGTCAGCTCCGGTGTAATCGAACGCGTCGCCGAATTCGATGAGCATGTTGAGCGACATCAGCAGGCCTTGCACGTTTTCACGGCGAGCATCGTCGATCAACGCTTCTATTGCGATCAGCGCCCCACCGGTCGGCAAAGCTTCGTAGGCCGATCGGATCAGATGCAGCTTCTTCTCCAGATTCCAGTCGTGCAGGATCATGCCCATCGTGATGAGGTCGGCCTTCGGCATCTGGTCCTTAAAGAAGTCGCCGGATGCCGTTCTCACGCGATGTTCTAAGCCGGCGGCGGCGATATGCTTCCTTGCGATCGGTTCGACCACCGGCAGATCAAAACTGGTGCACCTGAGATGAGGGTGTCGCTTTGCCACTTCAATGCTGAGCAGACCGGTGGCCCCACCGACATCACAAAGGGTGTTAAATTTTGAGAAATCAAACTTTTCGGCGAACGCCTCGAAGTTGATGCGGGAAATCCCGGTCATCGCACCCATGAACTGTTCCAGCTTGGATAGGTCTGAATAGAGTTCCTCGAACATCCCTTTCTGTCCGTGTTTCACCTCGTTCTGTGGTCGGCCTGTCCGCAACGCTTCGGGCAGATCATTCCAAAACTTGAAGAGCCGGGCGTTCAGCATGATCAGAATTCCCCCGATGTACCGAGGACTCGCTGCGTCAAGGAACATCGCGCCTTCCGGCGTGTTGAGGTAGGTGGCCTGCGGGCCGTCACCAGTGCGGTCAAGAAACTTCATGGCCACGAGCGCATCGAAGAAGTCGGGGATGGCACGAGGATGCAGGTGTAATTCCTTGCCGAGCTCGGCAGCGGTGAGGTGCCGATTGCCGAGAATGGTAAACAAGCCGAAGTCGACGGCGGT
>DIHK01000021.1:5589-31397 GCA_002420115.1 Nitrospira sp. UBA5698 | reverse complement strand
AGATGGAACCACAGTCAGGCTCAGGGGCGGCGTAAATGTCAGGACATAGTCGGTCGGCATGTCCACGACAGAAATCGGTTCCTGCTCGACAGCTGCACCCGGTTCAATCTTTCTCCTCACGACGGGTGGCCGTGCTATCAAGCGATGAACCCCTTTTAAGGCCTCTTGCGGTCCTGCCGACCATGTCGCGATGGGGATTTGATGAAGACCAATTCCGCGACCTTTAATGAGAATCGTGCTTGCACTCAGATCAATGAGAAGATACGTCTGCGGACGGGTCGCGAGTTTGAGCTCTTCTTCCAGAACACGTGTCGCTTCTTTGAGTTCATGCAGGTTATTGGGATTCAGATCGGGAAAGGCTTCGGGTTCCTTTCCCCACCCTGGTGTGGCAAATGCGAGCAGGAGAAGAATGGCGCAGAAGTGCATCGTCAATGTCTGCGCGTTTCAGTGGATTAAAAGATCATGATCGGTGTCCCCACTCGAGCGAGTTTGTAGACACCTTTCAGATCGTTGTCGTTGAGCCGAATACACCCATGCGTCACGTTCTTTCCCAATAGCCTGGTATAGAGCGTCCCATGGATGAAGTACCCTTTACCGAACCCGAGTGCATAGTCACCGAGTACTCCCTGTTCGGCACGGTCCGCAGTATTTTGTGGAACGGCGAGCCCCTCTTCGACAAATGCCCAATCCGGCTTGATCCATGTGGGATTGGTCAATTTGGATTTGACGAGAAATTCCCCTCGCGGCGTGTCAAACACCCATTGATTGTTGCCTTCACCGGGCTTGTCAAGAATCGTCCCGCTGCCAGTCGATGCAATGGCATCAAGAACGACTTCATCCTGACGCTTCACATAGAGTCGGTTTCGGGCTGTATCTACCAAAATATAAGGCTGGTTGGGCGTGAGTTGAGCCAGCTGTTTGGAAAGCGTCTTATATCTGGCCTGTAACGTACGAAGAGAGGCTTTATCTTCAACTGGTGCCGGATGAATCTCATGACTTGTACCAGATGTGGGAGAGGTGGTCGTCGGATCATACATCGCCAGGAGGAGGATAAGAATGACTGCGAACGCGGCAAGAAGGATTCGCCCCATTGGTCTACGCTCAGATTTCTTCTTTGCTATGGTCGAGTTGCGCTAATGCCGATGCAACTGCATTTTGCTTGCTTAACGCACCGACGATGGTGACCGGTGTCCCAACTGGGACGCTCTCATAGAGAACCGTCATATTGGAGTTATCGAGCATCACGCACCCGAGAGTCTGAGCCAGCCGTTCATTGTCTGCACCATGAATTTCGATCTGACCGCCAATGCTTTTGAACGGGGCAATTTTCCCCGACCGCTTTGCAAGCTGGAAACGTCGTCGATCCTCGATATTAGGGTAGTCTAGAGCCAATGCTCGGTAGAACTGCGTCTGGCCTGGCCCCCGCCTGTCGATCACACGATAGCGCCCTTCTGGAGTGGCCCCGTCTCCCTGAAACTGTTTCTCGAGCATGCCATTGAACCCCAAGCGTACTGGATAGGATAACACCTTCCGACCACCCTTATAGACACTCAGCTCTCGCTCGGCCTTGCTTACGACGATGGCGGTTGCCTGATGCGTGCGTGACCAATCAATTGTCTGTTTGGCCAAGGTCTGCCAATAGATGATCCGATTCTCATCAGCGTAACGTCCCAATTCTTGACTAAGTACAGACGTTTGTACTTTGAGGGCGTGATCGGCCTTCTCCGCAACCTGCATGGCGCGCATGTAGTCTTTTTGCTCGAAAAACGATCGTGCCTGTTTGACGAGAAGTTCGGCCTGAATGCCTTTTTCTCCGAGCAGAATACGTCCGTCAATCGCCTCAACCTTGGCTGCGACGTTGCGAAGCTGGGCTTCTAGGCGCGTAACCTTCGCTTGCATCACACTTTGTTGCGAGACCTGTCGATCGTGGAGTCGCGACACGGTACGCTCACCCATGACGTAGAGCCAGCGGAGCTCACTTTCAAGCTCGCTTGATTCCCACGGCCAACGGATTACGTCGTCGTCCAATTGGGTGCGTGCTTTTAGCAGCGCCCATTGCCGAACAAACTGGCCATACTCTTCGGGAGCGGTTTCGGGAGCGCGCAGGACAATGAGATCGTGATCGATGGCTTCTACAGCGGCAACTAGGTCCGGAGGAACAGCTTGCACACAACCGGCTAAGCCGGCCGTCCAGAAGAGAACTACGGCAAGGACCCTATGTGTTCGGTCACCCTCCATACCGTGATTATCTTCTCCGTCCGGGCTTGCCCTTCCCTACTTTGGCAAGGGCGTTTTGTATTTCGGTTGAAACAGCCTGGCTCATATCGTGAATGGCCTTGGCCTGAGTTTGGGCAGCTGGAAAATCTTCTTTGTCGATTGATGCTTGAACTTGCTTGAGCAATGACTTCAAGCCTTCAACATCGTTCCTGATCGCTTCCACCGCCGCCCGATCCTTCCCAACCGGTGCCTTAGCAACGAGATCTTGGGTCGCTCTCACAGCCTCTTCTGCAACCTGTTGAGCCTGCAAGGCTGCGGCTTTGGCCTCTTCCTTCTTTTGAACTGACGCGGTCTTTATTCGGTCACTTTCGGCCTTGGCTGAAGCAGAGAGCTGTTGCGCTTTGCCGTAGTCCCGAAACAGTCCGAATTTCCCTTCTTGATCGGAGACTTCTTTCCTCATGGCCGCCAGCGTCCCCTCAAGCTTGGCGTACTCCTCCGCAGAATACGTGGCCGCCCCGCTGTCCTGTGCTTCTTTCAATGCCTTTTCAGCTTCTTGGAGCTGTTGGGTTGGTGGGTCCGCACACCCTGCTGTCAGTGATAGAGTGAGGGCTATCGATACAAGGGCTACTCTTCTCGCCATGCTATGGGTCCTCCTTCATGGATTCGCTTCTGAAAGGGAAGTTAATCCCACGTCTTCCTTGATGAGTCAGATGTCAGGTAGATTCGGCCAGCGTATCAGACTTTGTATTTTCGGCATACTAACACACCTAAACGAACGAGCAAGCCCGGTGCCACCGATCACCGCTGTTCGTAAGTCACGACTCCTTCGATTTCATGTACTTACACTGATTTGGATCGTACCGACTAGTTTGATCTTGTGGCATTCTGGTGAGTGAACGCAAAATCGCCTCAATATAATCAGATTCGGACAGAATAACTATGGTGTCCTTACTATCTACCACCAGCCGTACGCCCATGAAATTGACAGACCTCTCTGCCTCCCCTATAATTCGCCGTTCGTTTGATCTTGATTCGTTGCGGTTTGGAAGGAAAGGGGAACCATGTCGTTTACATTTCAACAGCCGTCCAACTTAAAGAAAAAGCGTGAACATGGGTTTCGAAAGCGCATGAGCACAAAAAACGGTCGTAAGGTTCTGGCCCGTCGACGCGCGAAAGGACGCGCTCGTTTGACTGTCTAGGCCTATTGTCTCGGGTCGTGCAGGTGTTCTTCGTGTCGCTCCCCAATCTCTTGCATTCTTGTTGAGCGTACGCCCACCTACCAGTTACAGTCTTCCCCGGGGTCATGAGCGGATGGGACACGACAAAAGTACACCCCCTTGTCCGATAATACCCAAGACATACAAGCGTGATGATATTTTTTTAAGGAATCACCGAGATATCCAAGCCGTCAAGGATCATGGGCGACGAATTTCGACGGCGCTTTTCAACCTTCTGGCCTGCAAGATGGACCATACATCGAGTCGGGTTGGAATTGTCGTTGGCAGACGATTTGGGAATGCCGTCAGACGCAATCGTGCGAAGCGTGTGTTCCGCGAGTTGGTGAGAGATTCTTATTCGGGATTGGTTTCAGGAAGTGGAATCCTTGTCTTCCCCAAAAGGGATGTTCTCTTGTCGTCGCGGACCGATTTACTCCAAGCCTGGAAGGCAGCACTCGCACGCATGAGCCTTCTTCGCCCTGATTGAGATTGTCATGAAACAAGTTTTCCTATGGATGCTAAAGGGATACCGTCTGGTGATCTCACCCATGTATGGTCCGACTTGTCGATTTTATCCTTCCTGCTCGCATTATGCTTCGGATGCGATCGCCAAATACGGCGCATGGCATGGATTCTGGCTAGCTTGTGTTCGACTGTTGAAGTGTCACCCTTTCCATCCTGGAGGGGAAGATCCAGTCAGGTAGTGATACAAGCCTCATTATCATTAACGAAAGTATATTCTCCACATGGAAAAGCGCCTTGTTGTCTTTTTAGTACTCTCAGCCACGATTGTTTTTGGATATGAGTATGCGCTCAAAGGATTGGGCCTGCTCCCGCCTCCAACCGCCTCAGATTCCGCAGAATCAGCCCCTGATGAAGTAGCCTCTACTCCAGGCACCAGTTCCGGAAGCCAGCCGGCAACTTCTGCGGCTGGGAAAACCCCGGAGCCACATGGTACACCCCTTATTGATAATCCAAAGGCGTCATCCGCTCGCATGGAGTCAGTCGCTGCGGCATCGGTTGAGGTAGAGACTGAGCTCTATCGTGCCAAGTTCACGTCCAGAGGAGCCGTGCTGACAAGCTGGGAGCTTAAACGCTATCGCAGTAGCTCTGATGGGAAATCTTTTGTCCAGCTCGTTCGACAAGGAGGAAAATTTGCTGACCCCCTCACCGTCACAACAGACGATGCGACACTTGCAAAGGAATTGAGGGAAAGCGTTTACAAGGTAGAGCAGGATTTTACGACCTTAGACCACGAACACCCAATCGGCCACATCACATTCCACTACGGCAACCCCGGTTCCGACATACGCCTTGAGAAGCAGTTCACCTTTCATGCCGACAGCTATCTCGTGGACATCAGCTTGACGTCCAAGGGACTGACAGGGCCTTTAAAAGTGGAATTGGGCACCAATTTCGGTGTGGTGGAGTGGGGCGAGGGATTCATCGGTTCTGTCGGGACGGTGTCGTTGATCGACGACAAGCTGGACACCGATGCCCCGGAATCCGAGACGGAGCGTAAAGGCGCACTGGCTTGGACTGCCTTGCAGGACAAGTACTTCATGTCTGCGCTGATTCCAAAAGGGAGTACCTCAGCTTGGCCGAAGAAGCAGGGTGAAAAACTAGTCTCTACCGGCGTTCGCATGGGTGTCGATCCGTCTGGTGCACCGCTCACATTACAGTTATTTGCGGGGCCGAAGGAATTCGACATGCTTCAAAACCTACATATCCGCCTTGAAGATACGATTGACTTCGGATGGTTTCTGTTCGGTAGCTGGGACATGGTGAGGGCCGTCGCCAAACCGATATTCTCCGTACTTCGTTCCATCAACGAGTACACCCACAATTACGGTGTCACTATCATCCTATTGACGGTTGCCATCAAGCTGTTATTTGTCCCCTTGCAGTACAAGAGCTACTCGTCAATGAAGCAGATGCAGACGATCCAACCGAAAGTGGCTGCACTCCAAGAGAAGTTCAAGGATGATCGTGACCGGTTGAATCGTGAGCTGATCAAGCTATATCGCGATCATAAGGTGAATCCTGTGGGGGGCTGTCTACCGATGGTCCTTCAAATGCCGGTGTTCGTGTCCCTGTTCAATATTCTTTACATGACGATCGACCTTCGACAAGCGCCTCTGGGCCTCTGGATCACTGATCTGTCCGTTCAAGATCCCTATTACATTCTGCCCATTATCATGGGAATCAGTATGATGGTGATGCAGAAGATTCAGCCCACCACGATGGATCCCGCCCAGGCGAAGATGATGTTGATGCTGCCCGTGGTCATGACGTTCCTGTTTATTAACTTTCCTGCTGGTTTAGTCTTGTACTGGCTGACCAACAACGTCTTGTCCATCGCCCAGCAGTTTGTGACGGACCGGTTCTTCCTTAGAAATCGATCAGTGGCGCTGACTACGGATGAGCCGAGCAAGCAGAAGTGAAGTTCCCTGGGCCGGTCTCATACGATTAGGCGTTACGACTATGGTGGATCGTGCCTATCGACGGAGCGCCTGAGGACACAATTTGTGCCATTGCAACCCCGATGGGTGAGGGTGGCATTGGGATCATCCGCATTAGCGGCCAGAATGCAACAGCCATCGCTTCCAAACTTGTGAGGCTGCGCACAAACGGATCTCTCGATACCCTTCCCACACATACGCTGCATCTTGCCGATATTGTCTCTGCTCCTCATTCTGAGTCAGCCGGTGATTCAGAACCATCAATGACCTGGGAGCACATCATTGACGAAGGTCTGGTGGTCTATATGAAAGGCCCACACTCGTTTACGGGAGAAGATGTGGTGGAGCTCCAGTGCCATGGAAGCACGACGGTACTCCGCCGCGTCTGTGAATCCTGCGTTGCTGCTGGGGCTCGATTGGCCCAACCTGGTGAATTCACGAAGCGCGCTTTCTTGAATGGTCGCCTGGATCTATCTCAGGCAGAGGCGGTCTTAGATACCATCAAGGCAAAGTCTGATTTTGCGCTTACGATCGCCCAACGGCAGCTCCGTGGAGATTTAGGACGGTATGTACAGACACTACGCAGCGCGCTTTTATCGCTGACGGCACGGATCGAGGCTGGAATCGATTTTTCAGACGAAGATATTTCTTTTGTCACGCGCGGTGAGCTCCGAACTGCCCTCCAGAATATTGCGCGTCAGATACGAGAGATGTTGGACACCGCCCAAACCGGTCGGGCTTTGCGCGAAGGGATACGGGTAGTCCTCGCTGGCCCTCCCAATGTAGGGAAATCAAGTTTGCTCAACAGCCTCATTCATGACAATCGTGCGATTGTTACTGATATCCCCGGGACAACGCGCGACCTCATTGAAGAAACCGTGATGTGGGATGGACTTTCTATCACATTAGTAGATACCGCTGGGTTGCGTGACACAGTCGATGTCGTTGAGCAGGAGGGAATCAAACGATCCAAGACCGCCCAGGCACAGGCGGACCTCACGCTGTATGTGATTGACGCTGTTTCGGTTCAGAAGTGCGGGGCTCCTGAGTTTCCTTTCCCTCGGGTTGAGCCTAAACAACTCGTCGTTCTAAACAAAATCGATGTGCTGGCTCCATTCACGCTACAACCCCTGTCTGAAGAATTGGCACGCCGTTTATGCCAACGCATTCTTCCAATTTCTACAAAAACTGGTGAAGGTCTTGATGAATTGAAGACGGCCATCACCTCTCGCTTTCTCACTGGATCCTTTGAGGCCTATGAAGGGGTGGTTATCACGAATGTCCGTCATCGTGCTGCCTTGGAGCAGGCAACCACTGCGATTATGCAGGCGTTGTCTTCCATCGAGGGCGGAGGGCAAGCTGAGCTTCTGGCCATTGATCTCCACGATGCGGCTGATGCGTTGGGAGAGATTATTGGGACTTTGACCTCGGATGATGTACTTGAACACATTTTCGCACAGTTTTGTATCGGCAAATAGGTAACGGATATGGCTCAGACCTTCGACGTGATCGTGGTAGGAGGTGGACATGCCGGCTGCGAAGCTGCTCTTGCCTCCGCACGTATGGGGGCCATGACGTTACTCTTGACGATGGACCTCTCCCGCATCGCTCAGATGTCGTGTAATCCAGCCATCGGTGGAATTGCGAAAGGACACCTCGTCAAAGAAATTGATGCGCTCGGCGGTGAGATGGGGCGTAATACCGATCAATCCGGTATCCAGTTTCGATTCATCAATACGAGCAAAGGGGCGGCAGTCCGGGCCTTACGAGCCCAGTGTGATAAATACCTGTATCGACATGTGATGCAAAACACTCTCAAATCCGAACCCTTACTAACGATGTCCGAAGGTGTCGTCGATCGATTGCTGGTGCATGGTGGAACCGTGACCGGCATTGTCACTGGATCCGGCGAGACCATTTACTCGAGAGCCGTTGTTCTAACATCAGGTACTTTTCTTAAGGGACTTATCCATATCGGTTTACAACACTTCCCAGCCGGCCGGGCGGGTGAGGCCTCGGCCGAACACCTTTCGGATTGCATGCGAGACTTAGGATTCGAGGTTGGCCGACTGAAGACTGGAACACCTCCCCGCTTGGATAAGGAGACCATCGACTTCTCAGTGATGGTTCCCCAACCAGGCGATACGCCCCCTCCTCCATTTTCCTATCGCACGCAGTCCATTACCACCAGGCAGATTCTTTGCCACTTGACGTATACAGGGCAGGCAACACACGACCTGATTCGACAGAACTTAGATCGGTCTCCCTTATACAGTGGCATGATTGAATCCACCGGCCCTCGCTATTGCCCCTCGATCGAGGACAAGGTGGTTCGTTTTGCCGATAAAGAGCGACACCAGATTTTCATTGAGCCGGAAGGTCTAGACTCTCAGGAGTTCTACCCAAATGGGATTTCAACAAGCCTGCCGGTCGATGTTCAAGCCGCAATCCTCAAAACAATCCCAGGGTTAGAGCGCGCGAAGATACTTAAGCCTGGTTATGCGATAGAGTACGACTATTTTCCTCCGCGGCAACTGTACCGAACGCTTGAAACCAAATTGGTGACAGGGCTTTATCACGCAGGTCAGATCAATGGAACCTCTGGATATGAGGAGGCAGCTGCACAAGGTTTGGTAGCTGGGATCAATGCTGTTCTCAAAATCAGAGAACGTCCGCCATTTGTTTTGGATCGCTCTCAGGCCTACATCGGCGTACTCGTCGACGATCTCATCACGAAAGATGCCTATGAGCCATACCGGATGTTCACTTCGAGAGCTGAATATCGATTGCTACTCCGCCATGGGAATGCTGATCTTCGCCTCATGGAGATCGGGTACGGTGTCGGTCTTATCTCACAAGCCGACTATCATAAATTGCTTCGCAAGCGGGAAATGATCGAGTCAGAGATTTCAAACCTCCAGAGTTCGAGACCTCGATTTACAGAACAGATTAGCTTTCGGACGAGGGGTACCTACCTTGAAACTGCCTCTTCAGTCCAATCCATGGCCCAGCTACTTCGCAGGCAAGAAGCTCGTTATCATGAGCTTATGAATATTTTTGATTTACAACCAGTTGATGACGACATTGCCGAGGAAGTCGAACTTCAAATCAAATATGAGGGATATATACAGAGGCAAGTTCGGCAAGTTGAAAAGTTTAAGAAACTTGAGAAAAAATTGATTCCTAGTTCATTTGATTACGACATGGTCTCTGGATTTTCACGTGAAGTCCGTGAAAAATTCAATCGTGTCAGACCGGAGACTGTGGGACAGGCTTCACGAATTTCTGGAGTGACTCCAGCCGCAATTTCCCTTCTGCTTGTGGCAATTGAAAAGGGAAGGCGCCAAACTCATTACAACGCTCAACTTCAGGAGAATTCTCAATAGACACCTTTTCTATTGACCTCCTCTCGGTATCAGCGTAATTGTTCCACGTGGAACAGCATCAGGCCCTCGAACACCTACTCCATGAAAGCTCAAGTGGAATTGGAGTTGAGATCGAACCAGATCAAGCGCAACAATTCCTGCTCTACCTGAAGCAGTTGAATATTTGGAATCAATCGTTCAATCTCACTGCGATCACGAAAGACGATGAAGTGATTGTCAAGCACTTCATAGACTCTCTTGCTGCGCTGAAAGCTGTAGAGATTGGAACTGAGGCTCATATTCTCGATATTGGTACAGGGGCAGGTTTTCCAGGTATTCCCTTAAAAATCGTTAGACCAGATCTCTCCATAACACTGGTTGAACCATCCCACAAGAAATCAGCCTTTCTGCATTTTATTGTCGGCCTCTTACGGCTAAAATGCGTTGATGTTTTTCAGGGCACCATTGAACGATTCAATAGCACACGTCCTATTACGATGACGTATGACTATCTGACAACTCGGGCGCTCAACCCATCACTGATTTTTCAGAAAGCACGGAACGTACTGGTTGAAGGAGGCAAGGCGATTATTTATTCGGCCAGGCCGTTTGATAGAACGTTGCTGCCAAGTGATTGGCATTTTGTAGACGACTATACATTCGAATTACCCTATGCCTATGGGTCTCGAACTATCACCATATTTTCATATCGTGACGAGCTGTCCCCTCAGGTTGTTCCACGTGGAACATAATTTGGTCTAGGAGTCTTTTTGTGGGAAGAGTTATAGCTGTTGCCAATCAGAAAGGCGGGGTAGGAAAGACGACCACTGCCATTAATCTTTCAACAGCGGTTGCCCTTGAGGGAAAAGCTGTATTGTTGATTGATATAGATCCACAAGGAAATGCAACAAGCGGTCTTGGCATAGACCAGAGAACGTTAAAAAGAAGTACCTACAGCTGCCTTGTCAAAAACAGCACTATTCACGAATCAATAATAGAAACAACTATTTCTGGACTCAACATCTTACCGGCTAATGCGGATCTCGCGGGTGCTGAAGTGGAACTCGCAAATCTCGACGGTCGTGAAGGTCATCTTCGGTCACTGATTGCTGAAATACGAGATCAATACGATTTTATCATTCTTGATTGCCCGCCAGCACTTGGCATTCTAACCATTAATGCCCTCACGGCAGCCAATTCTGTGCTCATACCTGTTCAATGCGAATACTACGCGATGGAAGGACTGACCAGACTCGTCGGAAGCATCGAGCTTGTCCGGCAATCGTACAATCCAGGCCTAGAAATTGAGGGTATCGCCCTCACGATGTTTGATTCGCGAATCAGTCTTTCTCGGCAGGTGGCAGACCAAGTACGGTCTCATTTTGCGCATAAGGTATACCAGTCCGTGATCCCTCGCAATGTTGCACTTGCAGAAGCACCCAGTTACGGTCGGCCTGGAATCCTCTATAACATGGCATCCTCCGGGTCGCAGTCTTACGTATCATTAGCTAAGGAGTTTATTGCGCATGGAGAAAAAGGCTCTCGGTAAAGGGCTCGACGCGCTATTGCCTCCAGCCAGGCTGGGCAGAGCTGAAGATTCAGCCGATGTACAACGGATTCCGATCGACCAGATTGTGCCGAATCGATATCAACCACGGCAGACTTTCCTTCAGCAAGAGCTCACTGAACTGACGGCATCCATTAAGGAGAGCGGCGTTATTCAGCCCATTATGGTCCGCCGCAAGGGCGATGGGGTCTATGAGCTAATCGCCGGAGAACGACGCTGGCGGGCCTCTAAAGCAGCTGGCCTTACCGTCATTCCCGCCGTACTCAAGAATTGTACGGATCAGGAAGCCTTACTCCTTGCTCTGGTCGAAAATCTTCAGCGTGAAGATTTAAACCCAATGGAGACAGCTCGAGCCTATTCACGAATGATGAAAGAATTCGGTCTGACCCAAGAAGCCGTCGCCGCCAAGGTAGGCCGGGATCGGTCTTCAGTGGCCAACTTTATCCGTTTAACCCATCTCCCCCTCGATCTCCAAGGACTTGTAGAAGGAGGAACTCTTTCTACCGGTCATGCCAAAGCTCTTCTCAGCCTCTCCACCCCAGAAGCACAGCTCCGGGTTGCAAAACTGGTCACAACTGGCAATTTGTCTGTTCGGCAAACAGAGAAACTCGTCGAACAATCCATCATCGCGAAACAGCCCGTCGCGCGGCCCCCTCGAGCTTCACAATGGAGAGATCTTGAAGACAGATTACAAAAGCGTCTTGGCACCAAAGTGACCCTCCACCCCCACGGTCAGGGCGGGAAACTCGTAATCCACTACTTCTCCTCCGAGGAACTAGACGGGGTCGTCGAAACCCTGTTACGTTAATGCTCGGCCCGAACCTCCCCTTCCCTCCTAAACCTCAATATTTCACCCACCCCTGCTCTCACACTAAATATCTCTCACAAACCAACCGATAGGGAACATAACGGCACCGCACCGTTTGTTCTTTCAGGGGCCAGCCACATTGTGAGAGGAGGAGATCGTATGTGGAAAGATAAGCAAGATGGTAGACGTACGGACGACAACGACTTAGATGCCATGAGCTCGGCGCTGGATACGCCCAGGCCTGACTCGGGCCATGACGTCAGTGCGTTCGTCGGTAAGGGAGTCGTTTTCAAGGGAACCATCTCGTATAACGGAACCGTGCGCATTGATGGAACCCTCGAGGGGGAAATTCATACGGACGGCATCTTACTCGTGGGCGAAGATGCGGTTCTTAATGCCAAAGTCACGGCCGGAACTATCGTCTGTAAGGGCAAGATCACCGGCGATATCACTGCGCGAGAAAAGATGAAATTGCGAGCACCCGCAGTGATCAACGGTGGAGTCACAACTCCAATGCTTTCCATGGAAGAAGGCGTCTCATTCAACGGAACGTTGGAGATGGAACAACAAGCCCGTCCCGTTCACAAAGATCTACCGCTTCATTCTGTTGGGACCGGTACCGAGCCACCCGTGCGCCGGCTGACCGTCTAGCGGAATAGTGTCGGAGCGGTGAGCGAAGGACACGCGGCAGCCAGGTCAAAGGATCCTGGCCCATGTACCACGTTCACCACTCCCTTCACCTCGGTCTTGTCACAAGGAGCAGAGAGCGCTCATGTGGGCCATCGGAGAAAAACAGGCAACCGACACCCCTCCCAACGACAACTTTACCTTTCTCAGTAAGGGAGTCGATTTTCGGGGTATCCTGAATTTTGACGGAACAATACGAATTGATGGTCGAGTGGAAGGAGAAATCACCACCAGTGGGACCCTCATCATCGGGGAGCAAGCCGTCGTGAAAGGGGTGATCTCAGCCGGGGTTCTTATCACCAGCGGCAAAGTTAATGCCACGATCTCAGCAACGGCCAAAATTCAAATACAAAAACCAGGCATCCTCATTGGTGATATCCGTACACCGGGTATTTCTATCGAAGATGGGGCTCACTTTCATGGGATGTGCGATATGGGGGCCCATAAATGGGTGGAAGAGCACTCCTCGTCCAAAAACACTCATGACGCCACTACCTACCGGGGGAAGACCCGTTCCAGCAGCCTCTAGCCGACATTGCTCAACCGCTTTGTAACCAACCTGCTTGAGCTACATATGTCCTGAATCATCTTCCCTCTGTCATGAGAAGGAACCACATACGCTCTTCCTGTCTTCTTTCACGTTTCACCGTTCGGCAATCATATGGCCCTGCATGTTATCAACAACCGGACGACGCCCAACGGAGACAGTCACCCACCAGAGAGCAAATTGCAATAGAAGCACTCCCCGATAAAGTGGCTAGCCCTTTCCCCTAGACACTCGGTACAATACCGTCCTATGACTCGGAAATCTGTTCTACTAGGCATGAGCGGTGGAGTTGATAGCTCCGTCGCCGCAGCATTACTCGTCCGGCAAGGCTATGACGTCCATGGTATCACTCTTCAGGTGTGGGAGCATGAAGACGACTCGGTCGCCACATCAAAGAAGTGGCAAGAACGAGGCTGTTGCAAGGTTGGGATCGCACGGCATGTTGCGAAGCTTCTCGGCATCCCGCACGAGGTCGTTGATACCCGACACACCTTTCGTCAGGCCGTCATTGATGACTTCATCCAGGGCTATACCACCGGCACAACACCCAATCCCTGTGTGCGTTGTAATGAACGGGTGAAGATTCATACCCTCGTTGACCTCGCGCTCCAACGCAAAGTCGACTATGTGGCAACCGGGCATTATGCGCGATTGCATGCCCACCGAGGATTCTCCGTCCTCTCACGGTCCGTCGATCCGCGAAAAGATCAAACATATTTTCTCTATCGTCTCCGAGCTGAATGGCTGCCTCGCCTCCTCTTTCCATTAGGAGGTCTGGAGAAGGCCGCTGTCTGGAGAGAAGCCGAGGCACTGGGCCTGCCTGTCGAGGAACTCAGGGAAAGTCAGGAAATCTGCTTCGTGAGTCAGGGTGATTATCGAGTCTTTCTTGAGAAAGAAGCACCCCTTTCAAGGAAACAAGGATTGTTTACTGACCAGGAGGGCCGTCCCCTGGGGCAGCATGAAGGTATCGCATTCTATACACCCGGCCAGCGTCGAGGCCTCGGTATTGCCACAGGCCAGCGCCTCTACGTTCATCAGGTGCAGCCCCTAACCAATACAGTAGTGCTTGGACCCAGCGAACGACTTCACTCGGAATGCACCGTTGCGGACCTGAATATGTTTGCGGCCGACTTCCCCTCCCGAAGCGCAGACGTTCACGTGAAGGTTCGCTATGCAACGCCTCCTACTCTCGCGACACTCACAGTGCGAGACTCATCGGCCTTGCATGTCCAGTTCCACCAACCTCAACGAGGATTAAGCCCCGGACAATCGGCAGTGTTCTATAGTGGGGACGACGTTCTTGGTGGCGGTATCATCCAACCTTTCCCACCATCGTAGATGAAGTTGTGCTTCTTGACTTGTCCCTGAATCTTCAGATAGCCTCTGGAGGTTCGGGTGCGCAATCGTACTACTCCGTCCTGTTATCGACAGACATAGTGGTCTTTATTGGTCAGAGGGCATCATGTTCGGTTCATTTGGTTGGATGGAACTACTCCTGATACTTATTATTGTGCTGATCATCTTCGGTGCAGGGAAACTGCCCCAATTGGGGGAAGGCCTCGGCAAAGCCATCAAGGGTTTTAAGAAATCGGTTCATGAAGCCGACGCAATCGATATCACACCAGGGGAACAGCCTTCACAGGGCGAGCCTCAGGCTACCTCAGCCGCTCAGGTCGGTACTAACGCTGAACCAACTCCATCGCCCAGGAATACGACCACCCAACCCAGTCAGGTGAAACAAACCTAACAGCCCACCCCCCGGTGGATGAATAAATGACGGGGCGCCGTCAGACGATAACCGCAATAGCCAATCATGTTTGGACTGGGCGCAGGCGAGATCCTCATCATTTTGATCATCGCCTTTCTCCTGTTTGGACCCAAAGAACTGCCGGAAGTCGGTCGCCAAGTTGGTAAAGCCATCAAGGGTTTTAAAGATACGGCTGATGACCTTCGCAAATCCGTCGAGCCGGAACTCAACATGATACAGCAGGAAGTCAAAATGGTAGAACAAGACCTTCAAGCCTCTCTCAAAGAAGCCGAAGACGAACTCACAGCGGAACCCAAGGCGCGAGAGGCGGGTCCATCATCATTGCCAAAGTCTGGTCCTGCATGACACCACACAGGATCACACTCCCCCTGATCACCAACATAAAGGAGAAAGGCAGTCGCCACACCGACATCTCGTAGCTTCGCACTCATCAAGATCTTCATGACGATGGTTGGACACCCTGGCCCAGCTGTTCTCCCCCCTCGGGTTCGTATATAACTCCCTTGGGCTTTTGAGACCGCAACCACATCCACCTGACGATGAGAGCACCGGATGGTATCTGCCTGTCTAACGACACGATGGACAAACTGCATGGCATGGAAATAGTGAAGAAGTCGGGACATGGAAAGAAAGTTTTTCTCCAATTCCTGACAGTCGTCAGTCTCATTGCTGGTCACTCGACAGTACAGGCAGCCTTCCAACTCCCGGAAGGAGAAAAAATCACGAACCCCATCGTCATCGGCCGAGGCATTCCCCAAAAAGAGGCCTATGAGGCCTTCGATCCAAGGATCGGTCGCAATTTCAGTCTGAAAAACCTCTGGATGCGAGCCGACATGCGTGTGAGACCCGAGTATCGGACCAATGTCTGCTTTGGCGGAGGTATTGGAGCCGCTGGCCAATGTAACGCACCAGGCCTCGCTGCCAACAATCTTCCTGGAAAAGCAAACGACCAGTTCGTCCAGCAAATGACTCGATTAGGTATCGGGTATGATCTTTCACCTGACGTCAATTTCTACCTTGAGTTCATCGACTCGAGAACATGGGGCGGGAATGGAACACCTGTCGGAGCGAATGGGGCGGGAAACAATGGAGATCCCGCCATCCATACCTGCGGTTCCACCCTTGTCGGCTCTACTCCCGCAAACGTACGACCTGCCTGTACCCTTGGGATCCGAGCCGGCTACATGTTGATCCGCAACTTTGCAGGCGTCCAAGGCCTGGGACTTAAAGCAGGCCGGCAATACCTTGTCTTCGGAGATCAAAGCCTCTTCGGTCACTTTGATTGGGCCAATACCGGATGGTCGTTTGACGGGGTGATGCTTCAGTATTCAACCAACATTATAGATACGCACCTCGGCTGGTTTCGCACAGCCGAAACCGATCTCTTACAGGGAGCCACCCTCGGAAGCGGCGGACCGAATATCGGCGGCACTGGTCAGGCGAGAAATGCAGCCGGTGACGCTGATTTTATTATCTTTTACAATCAAATTAAGGCTGTCCCTGGCTTTCTGATCGAACCGTTCTATATCTATTACAAAAACAATCTTGGAGGGGGCGATGTCTCCTTCCAAGGGCTCGGCACTCCCAAGCATGGCAATCAAACCCGCCATGTCATCGGAAACCGAGTCGCGATGAAAAAAGGCTACTTTGATTTCTCAAGCGAAGTGGTCTACCAATTCGGTCAGATGGGGGACACCGCCGACAGTGCCAGTAGTCTCTGTGGCGATCCCGGTGGAGAGGGGAAATGTCTCCACATCAACGCCTGGGCCACCAGAAACTGGATCGGATACACGGCTTTTAATTTGCCCGGCAAACCTCGCATCGCCTTCAATTTTGATTACGCGTCCGGCGACGGCCGCGCGAATTGCACGTTATCGAACGGGGCCTACGGAGCGTGTAAGACAGCGAATACCTTTGAAAACTTTTTCCCCACGAACCACATCCATATGGGATACATGGATGTCATGGGATGGAAGAATATGATGAGTTTCTCCGGGAACTTCCAGGCCCGTCTCTCTCCGGATGATCATATCGAAATATGGTACACCAACCTCCATCTCGCCAATGCGAAAGACAACTGGTACCGAGCCAGTCAGGGCGTCTACGTCTTTTCGCAACCGGGCAACACCAAGACCCATATCGGTGACGAGATAGACGTGGCCTGGACACACTTCTTCATGCACGGCATGGTTGCTTTTCAGGCGGGGTACGGTCACCTCTTTCCTGGATCATACATTTCGCAGAATCTCGGACGACGAGCGGTCGGTCAAGACTGGGCCTATGCCCAGCTTTGGATCAACTTCTGATGGAGTGACGAGACGTCCTGATGCTCATCGGACGCTCCAACACCTTAGGAAGGGAGACCGACGGGCACGCCAATCGGTGGCAGGAGACGCGAAATCCTTGTCGTCGAGCCCACGGCTCGCACCACATCCTTTACTGAGCTGGCACGCCTCACGCTGAGAAATAGCCGACCCTGACAAACCAGTCCTGAAGTTCACCATAATTCTGGGTC
Source organism: Nitrospira sp. UBA5698 (assembly GCA_002420115.1). Lineage (GTDB taxonomy): Bacteria > Nitrospirota > Nitrospiria > Nitrospirales > Nitrospiraceae > Nitrospira_D. Next base: position 14,244 of record DIHK01000021.1, on the reverse strand, counting down.
ACCGGGAAGGCCGGAAATTCTTTAGGCAAATGGTCCGGCGGCCTGTAGAAAAACCCTTTGTCCGCTTCACCTAACATCCCAAGATCGTTGTATGAATCCCCCGCAGCTATGGTAAAGAAATTCAAAGCCTTCAGGGAGGCGACTGCGTGCTTCTTGGGATTCTGCATCCGCATGTGGTAGTTCACGATTCGGCCACTAGGGCCGATTTCCAGCTGATTACAGAAGAGAGTGGGAAACCCAAGCTGTCGCATCAGGGGTTGGGCGAACTGATAGAAGGTGTCGGACAAAATAATCACCTGGACGCGTTCACGCAGCCAGACCAGAAAATCCATTGCCCCATCTAACGGACCCATCTTGGCGATTTCCTCTTGGATGTCGTGGATCGTCAATTCATGCCGATCAAGTATGGCCAACCGTTGCCTCATCAGTTGGTCATAATCCGGCATCTCCCGGGTGGTGGTCTTCAACTCCTCAATCCCCGTCTTAAGCGCAACATTGATCCAGATCTCAGGAACGAGCACACCCTCCAAGTCTAAACATACGACAACAGGCTTCTGCATTCCGTTTCTCCTCTCCCCCAACGCACCTCTCTCTTAAGACGATCAGCCACCAGCGGCCCTCCCGTCATCTGAAAAGGACTGGCTCAAGAATCGCCAGACCTTATCCAATGTTTGGTCAAAAAGCTGAGTACCCTTCCACATTCGATCGGTCGATCCTGCATGTCCTTCTGCCCAATCCAGAGCCAGCGGAAGTGGAATCAACCGGGTTGAGGTGTTGGTCAAGTCCTGCCACAATAATCCCAGAACCGTACTGATCCGCAGCGGTGCGGAAATGGTGTCGACTGGGTTCGCAAGAAGATCCTCACAACGGTCGGCAGGAGACGTCACCAACAATTCACGGCAGGCAGCGGGGCGCTCATCATAGATGGTGCAGACTTCTTCCTCTAAAAATGGACAGGCCAGCCGCAGCGCGTAATACCGATGGTTCACTTCATCTACGATTTCGTCGCTGCAAGGATCAGACGCCTTGCACAGCTCCGAGAGTTGTTGCCAGATCCCCGTGGAGAGCAGGCGCACTTTTGTCTCAGCAAAACGGGCCATGATCCGAGACTGTTGTTCGACAGGGCGAGAACGAACCCACTCTCGTACCGAAAACGCTTCCGGCGCAGACAGGGGAACCAACATTCGACAGCAAGCTGCACAGCCTTTTTGGCACGACGGTACCTTCCCCTCCTCACCCACCCGTGCAACTTCCAGGGCTTGCGCCTCCTCTCCTAGACGTCTCATGAGAGGCACAATAGACGTAACAGGAACGAACCCCGTCGGCACATCAACGGCCGTGGTAATTTGGCCGGCAGATGTGTTTAGAGCAATCTCGAATCGCTCACTGAGCTGAGAATTCATCGATGCAACCGCTGTGAAAGAAGATCCGCTCCTCCGCTTACTTGGGCATAAACAGTAATATGCGTCTGTGGGACGAATCAAGAGCTCGAGTTCAGCAGTCCATCCGGTCATTGTGCGCATAAGACCCCTTTCTAAAACCAGAGAATCTTCCCCATCACGCACAGCAGATCCTACCGGTTCAATCACCGTACCCCAAATGGACTTCCAAATAAGGCCATCTTTGGGTCTTGCGTGTCGGACGAAAAGGAGTACAGTTTACAATGCGCGGGTACACTGACCCTGCCGTCCATGAGATAGCCAATGAGAGATCGTCGCTCATATCGAGGCAGCGAGGTGTACCCCCGCCCAATCACGACTCGCTGCTTCCGGACTCAAATGAAGTTATCCTGCTCAACCTAGGCTTCGCTCACCCCACGATTCTAGTCCATCAGCTTGCTCCTTCTTCACAGAAGCTCGATAATGACGCATGGGATCGCCGAAACATTTCTCTGGTCATGTGATCGGACTACTCAAAGAATACATGCAGGATCTCGTCGACCAGGCAGCTCAAGAAACACGCTCACAAGAACAGTTCGGCTTTGCGACTGTACCGTACCGGCCTGACCAGGCCATTTCCGATCTCTTGGCCCTGCTGGACGACCGCATTGAATCGGAAGGCGCCCAAGTCGGATTGCCTGATGGCTTCCTCCACGACATGTGGAGTCTCTGTAACGAGGGCCTCTCACCAATCTCGGACCGTGTCTGGCTGGAGTCCAATCTTGACGGTCAGAGTCCGAGAAAGACGACCGTGAGGGAACTGACCTATCGTGCGCTGATCGATTTTATCGATACTAATTCAGGAGAAGGGCATTGAGCCTTCAGGGCCAGGAAGTCTGTCCGTAATTCAGGCCGAGTGCACTGCCGGAGTGAACACACTCATGTAGAGGATCATGTGAAGGGAGCGATAGGAATGGTTCCTAGAAGGTATTGGCTGATGAAATCCGAACCCACGACGTTCTCGATTGACGACCTCGCACAAGCCCCCGGCCAGAGGACCTGTTGGGATGGGGTTCGTAATTATCAAGCTCGCAATTTCCTGCGCACGATGGCGGTCGGTGATCACGTTCTGTTTTACCATAGTAACGCTGATCCTCCGGCGATCGTCGGCATTGCAGCAGTCGTCAGGACCGCCTATCCGGATTCAACACAATTCGATAAGAAGGACAAGCACTACGACCCGGCAAGCAAACCCACCGAACCAAGGTGGGACATGGTCGACATCAAATATGTCAGAACATTCTCGAAGCCGTTGACATTGGACGAGTTGCGGAAAGACCCTCAGCTCAAAGGGATGGTCCTATTGAAAAAAGGCTCCCGGCTCTCGGTTCAGCCGGTCACCTCAGGCGAATGGAAACACATTCTGCGTCTGACGGAAGAGTGATCGGGGGGCAGCTTAAATACTAGCCTTTCCATCGTCCATATACCGATGTTGCCAGTCCAACCACGCATGACCGAGCTCGTGAGCAAGGATATACCGTCTGCGGGTCACGGGAAGCCGTTTTCGTACATAAATGGTCTTCGTGTCATCATCCCAAATCCCGTCGGCATTGGGATCACGTTTGTCCATCTCGGCATCGGAGAGCTGCCGAACTGAGATGCGATAGCCAAACGGCAAGACAACCTGATTAGGAATTCGGAGCATCGTCTTTCGCTCTTTCAACATGGTCCCCATGGTCCACTCCCTGTTCTTCTCCCTGGTGAATTAGCCTACCATAAGCAGATAGCTCGAGTGTTGGCATTTTTCTTCTATAATATTAATATGTTGTAAGATCACACGAAGAAACGCCGCTGTTGGAACTTTTATCCCCTCCACAGCGTCGACCCTTTCCACCACGCACGGCAATTGTGTATGATCGATCCATGGAATCCCCTGTGGACTATGATGGGTTGACTCCCTGGCCGACATGGGTCTCCCTCGTTGGTGTCAAGATTCGGAACCGTGGCGAAGTCAAAAAGTTGGGATCAAATGGGCTACCCTTCTCGCACGGTGACCCCGTCTTACTTGAGGCCGACGGTGAGGTGACCTACGGCATCGTCTACACGACGCCCTACTCAGCCCCGTTTACTCCACCCATGCGAGCCATGAAATCCATCTTGCGCAAGCCGGATGCTGAAGAAGCCGAGTTGATTGCTCGACTGGAGCACCTCTCTGAGGAGGCTGCCCGCTATTGCAAAGTGAAAGCTGCCGATCTCAACGTCCGCCTGAAACTGGTCGAGGTCTATGGAGCAATGGACCGCCGACAGCTCACCTTTGTCTATACGGCGGATGAGCGCATCGATTTTCGCGAGCTCGTGCGTGACCTCGCACGGCGGTTTGGCGGTCGAATCGAAATGCGCCAGGTCGGGGTCCGTGAAGAAGCTCGGCGGCTGGGTGGAATCGATACCTGTGGTCTGGTTTTATGTTGTGCCTCATTTCTCACCGACGTGAAACCGGTCACAGCCAAGCAGGCCAAGAAAATGGACCTACCGATCGATGATCCGCGCCTGCTCGGCGTCTGCGGGAGACTGAAGTGTTGTTTGATGTTTGAGATGATGGATGCCCAAGGAAAGATTCCGTCTCAAGCTCACCAACTCATTACTCCGACCAAAGCGAACTCGCCTTCTTCTCCGGTCCTGCCATCGTAATTCGCACCACACCTTCGCTCACGTTTGGCCAGCCCTTTTTTCTTGAAGTTGTTCGAATCCTTTTCAGTCATACCCTCTCTAATGCCCTATCGCACACCGAGATCGTTCTCTGCCTGGATAAACTAGGGGAGGGCTGCTCAAACTGAGGAGGAGGTGTTCCAATGAGACAAGGACTTTTAGCGGCATTTGCACTGGTTGCTATCGGATGTAGTAGCCTTGCCACACAAAAAGCCATGAGCGGGGAACCAGCCGGTCCGGCAGTCGGATACGACATTCATGTCCAGGCGCCTCATATGATGGCAGATGGAACTCCAGGCGGCCCATTCCATCATTATTGTAAGGGCATCTCCGAGAAGATTCTCCAATGCCTGCTCTTCGAATCCACCGATCCAAAGGCTCCGCTGGTCGCGGTCGAGTACTTCATCGCCAAGGACCTCACGCGCAAGCTCCCGGCCATTCAGTGGCACCGGCATTTCCACGACCATAAGGTGGAGGTCGCGACCGGTCGAGTTCAAGTGCTGGATATGCCTGCTGACCAGGCCGCCAAGGTTGTAGAAATAGCGGCAGGAACAGACGGTATCGTGTACCAACTGTGGCAGCATGGGCAGGAGTTCCCTGATGGAACAGTGAGTTTCCCGCAGTCCTTGGGACACAAATTTCCTGGATATTCAGAGAAATAGACTCGTCATCTGCACCGGGTCGGCCCGATCCTCCGTGGACGGGGCCGACCCCTGTCGTTGAGCCGATAATCCTGCCGGATGATAACACGAGAGAAATAGACATGAATGCGTATCTCCTGCTCGCGCTACTGTCGCTCCTAGGCTTGCCAGCCATATCCGCCTTGGGAGCTGATGAAGCAATCCTGAAACCCCGAGTGCCAGTGGACCAGCTCCAACAGGTAAGGACATGGAAGAATCCGCTGCCGGCTACCGAGGAGACGATCGATAAAGGGAAAAGGCTGTTTGAAGGGAAAGCGTTCTGTGCTACCTGCCATGGAAGAGACGGCAAGGGACTAGGAGCAGACATTGAGCCGGGAACGCTCAAAGGTCCGTTGCCTCGCAATTTCACCGACAAGGAATGGCAGACGGCTAGAACCGATGGTGAGCTTCTCTGGATCTTGAAAAACGGCAGCAAAGGCACAGCGATGGCGCCATTTATCCCGCTGATCCTGACCGAAGAGGAAGCCTGGCAGGTCCTGCTCTACGTGCGCTCGTTCGGTCAAAACAGGCCTGCAGCAGCACCCGAGAACCAGCCATAGACCGTAGGTTCCCTTTTGGGACTCAGTTAGACAACCGGGAACAGAACGGTTTCTTAAGTCCACCGCAGGGGAGAAGACTCTTCCGCAGCTCCTTACGACTCGGTCGACGGAGATGGTGAGGGATGTCGTAGGAGTGAGTGTATCGTCTCTCCTGCGAGAGCTCGCTCCACGGCCTGGTCACGACGGCGCAAGAGTGCCGACACCGGATCGCTGGTCTCGAGGTGCGGTACGATCCATGGCGGCGTTCCATTGCGCACCGAGTTCAGCACCTCCTTCACAAAAATCAGGTCCGGTGCTTTAAGAAGACTGAACCCTTCCGGCTCCTGAAGGCGGCCCACGAACCCATTGGCCACAAGACGTTCAACCTCCTCCTCAACCAGGGACAGCGGCATATTCAATTCGCTCGAAAGCTCGGGTAGTTTTAACGGACGATCGCCTTTCAGGTAGTGATGTCCCAAGACTCGTAAAACTTTGAGAGCCAGTTGTTCACGAAAGACGTAGGTCCCCTGCTCCCACAGCAGACGAGACAAATAGGCCGTAGGAAACTGATGGAAAAATGAGAACTGCGCACCGATCAACACGATCATCCATCCGGTGTACAGCCACAGTAGAAACAGGATGAGCACGGCAAAACTTGAATAGATTGCGCTGTAGTTGGCTGAGGCTGCGACAAATTTGGCAAAGATCTCCTCTGCCATGATCCAGAGAGTGGCTGCCGAGACACCACCGACAGCTGCCGAACGGACATGGACGTGGGTGTTGGGAATCACCTTGTAAAAGAACGTGAACACCACGCACAACATCAACAATGGGATCACTTCGCCGGTCCACACCAGCAGCGTCCCGAACGGTTCCATGTCCACTAGTCGCTGGACTAGACTGTGACTCTGAAGCGAGGCCACCATCCCGAACGCGCTCACGACGAGTACCGGCCCCACCAGGACCGCACTTAAATAGTCGGCAAACTTCCGTTCCCAGGTACGCCCCTGCTTCACCTGCCAAATCGCATTCAATGCCTGTTCGATTTTATCGACGAGTGAGTAGGTCGTGTAGAAGAGGCCGGCGATGCCGACGACGCCAAGCACACCGATCTTGATATTATCCACGAATCCCACGATCGTGGCCGTGATCTCGTGGCTCTTTGGACCCAGCGGTTCCAACACCTGAGCCAGGAGAGGTTCGATGACGTGGTGGACATCAAAGGCCTTGAGCACAGAGAACATCACGGCGAGAAACGGGACCAACGACAACAACGTCGCATAGACCAGCCCGGCCGCCCGAGCATCGAGCAAACGATGGCGAAACTCCATCCCGACCGCAGTAGCCAGCCTAAGCACTTGAGTGCTCAGCCGCCGAACTCCAGACATGGCCGTCAGATCCTTCGCCCAAAGATCCTGTTTATTTACTGAGGAGGGACGTGTAGAGTCGGCCATGGCTCCAACTGTTCTAAACAGAGTGCTCACATCCTGTGGGTATACCAACGGACGCCGTGACGCGGACGCATCGAAAAGGTCAGAATACCATCCCAGAAGGCATTTCCCAAGGGGCGACACACGGATCCATGATATGGACTCGTTTGTAGGGGAAGTTAGCAAGTGGCAAACTGACCACAAAATTGTACCCAGATGTTCAAGCCTAACTCGGTCCAATCAGCTCAGCCTCAACCGTGAACAACCGTGTCCCCTGTTCGTTTGATGCCCCTCGCCTAGTGTGATACGGTCCCTGCTCTTATGCCGGATTCTGTCCCCTCCTTCACGTTAGTCGATGTTCCCGGAGCGGTACCGCTGCTGGGTCACCTGGGTGCGTTTAGGCAGCGTCCTCTGGAATCCCTCTCGGCCTGGTGGCGGCAGCACGGGGATGCGATCCGTTTTCGGCTTGGTCCGAAGACGTTCTATCTGTTCAGTCACCCTGACCTCGCCGAAGAAATCCTGGTCAAACAGTCGGACCGCTTTGTGAAGGTCTACAATCCTCGCAAACCACATGGCCTTGCCCTAGTCCTGGGCAATGGCTTGGTGACCAGCTCTGGTGAAGTGTGGAAACGGCATCGCCGCATCATCCAGCCGATCTTTCACCGCTCTCGGATGGCCGCGATGGCCGATCGCATGGCCCAGGTCGGCGAGCAACGATTGGCTTCGTGGAAAGACCAGGAAGGAGACACCATCGATATTGCGGCAGAAATGATGCAGCTGGCGCTCGAAGTCATTTCGCAAACGATGTTCACCACCAGCATGACCCAACACACCGACCGGATCAGTCATGCTCTCCAAGTCAGTATCAAGTATGCCTTTGACTCGTTTAGTAATCCCCTGTCCCTCCCCCTATGGGTGCCGACAGCCCGCAACCGTGAATTTCATGCCGTGATGCAATTCATGGACAGACTGATGTATGGCCTGCTCGCGGAACGGCGCCGGAGCGGCGCACACCATGATGATCTCCTCGATCTGCTGCTTCAGTCGCGAGACGAAGAATCCGGTGAGGGCCTGACCGATCAAGAGCTGCGCGATGAAGCGTTGACCATTTTTGCTGCGGGCCACGAGACGACTGCCAATGCCCTCTCCTGGACCTGGTATCTCTTGGCGACTCACACCGAGACGAAGGCACGTTTTCATGAGGAAGTGGACCGAGTACTCCAGGGACGCCGCCCCAACGCCGAGGATCTTGAGCAGCTTCCCTATACGCGCGCCGTCTTCGAGGAATCACTTCGTCTCTATCCACCGGCGCCGGCGGTTCACCGCAAAGCCGCTACGAATACGACGGTCGGGGGGTTACCCCTGCCGGAAGGCGCCTTCGTCTTGGTCGGCTCATACAATCTGCATAGGCATCCAGATTTTTGGATGAACCCTGAGCAATTTCGGCCAGAGCGATGGCTGGATGACAAGCGCCCAAGTTCTCGCTACGCCTACATGCCGTTTGGTGCAGGACCACGCACCTGCGTCGGACTTCACTTCGCGTCTGTTGAAGGACCACTCCTGCTAGCCTTGATCGGCCGACGCTATGATCTGCAATTGGCACAAGACAAGGTCGAACCCTACCTCATGGTAACCTTGCGGCCCAAAGGAGGTATCAAGATGACCCTTCAGCCTCGGCATGTGCAGGTTGCTTCATCCGTTTAGTGCCAGACATACCTGCGTTCTATCCTCGTTTGCGATTCACATATACAGGCAGAGGTCTCGCTGGAAAGGATCGGACTATTGGAGGGATTTATGCGTGCGCAGCATTGGAAGCGTAGTGCACGGTACGAACAAAGTTCGGTTTGGTGGGCCGTGTAGGGGTCGAACCTACGGCCCGCTGATTAAGAGTCAGCTGCTCTACCAACTGAGCTAACGGCCC
>DIHK01000021.1:0-5304 GCA_002420115.1 Nitrospira sp. UBA5698 | reverse complement strand
TGGTGCGCCTGACAGGATTTGAACCTGTGGCCCTCAGCTCCGGAGGCTGATGCTCTATCCAGCTGAGCTACAGGCGCTCCCATAACCAAGGGTGGGTACCTTAGCATAGCGAGAAATATGCTGTCTAGACCGAGATTACCTGCGCCGATGTCTCTGGCAGGAAGGCAAAGGGGAGGAGCATTTCTTCTCCTTCCACTCCTTGCTGGCGGCGCAAGGCCTCCAGTTCGTCCGCTTCCAGCGCAGCCAGACGATCCTCCTCCTCACGAAGGGCGTTCGAGAGTCGAATCAATGGAATCGATGTTTGCACTGCACAGGCGCCATTGACACAGCCATCGTCCTCCGAAGGAATTCCCATAGATCGACACACGAGCGGCCGAAACTGATAGATCGCACACCCTCCATCACTTTCTAACGCAGGACATGGCCAGTCAGAATACTGCTCGATCACCTGTTCGCAGTCCGTCTCCGGCCAGTGATCAACAAACCGATTCGTGAGCAGCTGGGGTACCGCCACCGTCAGATGTGCGACCTGGGTTGCCGCAATCTCGACGATTCGGTTCCGATGAGAGTCGGGTAGCTGACTCAACCCGAACTGGATGACTTGCTGATCAAGAACCGTGACGGGAAAGATCCCCACACAACAATGCGAGCAGCCCTTGCGACATGGTAATTCGCCGAGCAGGGCCGCGTGTGCCCGTTCAAACCATTGTGCTGTTTGTTCGAATAACGGGAAGGATTGCCGACTCGGCGCCTGCGTCACATCAACTCTCGGCCGAACTCGACAGATCGACGATTAATTCCCCCTTGGGAGAATAGAACCCTTGTCGATCAATCTGTACGATGCCATTGCACTGCTCTTGGTAGAACTCAAGAATCCAGCCATTGAAATCATAGCCGTCATCCGTCACATCGCCTTCGACCATGCGCGTCGTCAAAATAAATCGGCAGCGGTTCACATACTCCAACGCCAATTGCGCTTCTACGTCGGCATAGGCTGTGAGGATATCCAGGAATTGCTGCTTCTCCTGGTCATAGACATCTCGATAACTTCCACGATCGCGTACACAAAAGACCTGGATCGGTTTCCGATCCCGCTGATAGCCCAACGCCACTTGAACCCAGGCCCACTCCTGAAGCAGGCCCTCCTCGAGGTTGCTCGGAAGGATCGGAACCTGCCCACGAGACCTAAGAAACTCAAGCAACAGACCGAGGGGAGGGGAGTTTTCTTTTTGACAGAAGACTCGCGAATAAAAAAAGTTCTCAGACTGCTCCGAAGTTGAGCCTGATGTACCTACGGATATTACAGGAAGGTCTTTACCCATCTCATTTGATCCACGGTCAAGAGCCGTTTACGCTGACCCCGAAGTCCATCCAGCCCTACTGTACCCTTCCATTTGCAGGATCCGCAAGGGCCGCGCACGCATTTCTTCGCGCTAGACGCGCGTTTTTCTCGTTGACACTCTTTCGACTCTTGGCTACACTCTCGCGGACTTTCATAAGGCGAGCACGAGCGGACATTCGGGCGCCCCCAATTCCCTGGCAGAATGTTTCTGTGCGAGTCGCGTCACACGAAGCATAATTTTTTTTCATTCCTTACCCTCAAGGAGGTTTACGAATGGCAAAATCAATGACCAAATCCCAAATTGCTGATTACATCGCCGGGAAAGCCGGCATCACGAAGAAAGGGGCGGTCCAGATTCTCGATGATCTGGCGGCCTTAGCGTATCGTGAGGCCAAGAATGTCTTCACCGTACCCGGTATCGGCAAACTCAAGCTGGCCAACAGAAAAGCCCGGATCGGGCGTAATCCTCAAACCGGCGCAGAAATTAAGATCCCCGCAAAGCGCGTGGTGAAATTTCGTGTGGCAAAGGCAGCCAAGGACGCGATTCTCGGCAAGAAATAACACGGGCTCCTGTCCTGACGTTGCTGCAGTGCTTGATCAGCAACCAGTTTGATCATCCGCTGCGTACAGCCTCCTTTTATGAGGGGATCGAAACTGAACCTGTTTCGATCCCCTCATCATTTACGCTTCCTCCGTCTACAAATGCGTAGGGCCAAGCCCGCTCCCACCCATCCCGTCATGCCCGATGAGCCGAATGGCATCCCCATCGTGCACAAGCGAATCTTCGCTCGCGATTCTCTTGTTGATTGTGACCAGCACTTTTTTCTCGCGTAACAGCTGTAGTAAATGACGCAATTGAACACCCTGCCGCTGAATCAGTTGTCGAACGGACAACGCCTGATCGATTTCGCAGGCGAGATCACACTCCCCATCCATGGTTTGGAGTTGTCCGGTCAGAGCGATCGTCACCATTTTTCCTCTATTCCCTCCTCTACCGTGTCAACACAGCACACTCAAGAATCCGTCAGTTGACTCGCTGAAGATTCATAAGGATAATGAACGGATGCCGTCTCTCGATATCGAGCATCCAGGAATGCCTGAGCTCCAGTTTGTCTTATTCGTATCGGCACTGTGCACTGCGGATCTGACGACCATCAACATATCCAAAGAACTTCGCCAAACAATTTTCGATCGCTGCTGGAGACTCCTTCATACGGAACCACCTCCGACCGATCTTCAAGATCGTGTTCTTGATCTCCGCGAGGGGACTGAACTCACGCTTGAGGCCTGCGCATCGACAATCCGGTCTCTGCTCCAGGACGCCAATATCTCCACCATCGTCTGGGACCATCCGGTCAGTGCCCCTAGGATGAATACCACACCTGAGGCACTACCATTAATAGACCGCTTGGGGCAATTGTATCCCGATACGTCAGGAAGCGTCGATCCTTCAACCGGCCTGCAGCCAGGACAAAACCCTGATCCGGAGTAGGCAGTGTCATGCATGTAACTTGTATCGACATTCCTGGTGTCCTCGTACTGGAGCCCTCCCTCTTGGGAGATCATCGTGGTTCGTTTGCAGAAACCTATCACGAGCAGCGATACCGTGAAGCGGGAGTTACGGAGCACTTTGTTCAGGATAACTATTCCCGGTCCATTCGCAACACTTTACGAGGCCTGCATTTCCAGCACCCCAATGCCCAAGGGAAACTCGTGATGGCCCTGGAAGGTACGGTATACGACGTGGTCCTCGATATCCGAAAGGGATCACCCACTTTCGGCAAATGGTATGGAATCGTCTTATCCGGATCAACCCTGCAGCAAATGTACATTCCCCCTGGATGCGCACATGGCTTTTGCGTTACCAGCGAGACCGCCTGCTTTCTCTACAAATGTACCGCCTATTATTCCCCCAAGGATGATCGCGGGATCCTCTGGAACGATCCGGCTTTAGGAATTACCTGGCCGGTGACTCAGCCGATCCTCTCACAAAAGGACCAAGCCCACCGTCCCCTTGCTGCCATGGAGGGAGAGCTGCCGATCTACACCCCCCGCACTTGAAGAGAACTCCACGTACACTCTACGCAACCTCAAAAAACAGACGGACTAGAAAGTTCTTGCGCATCAGACCGCCGCAACAGACGTGCTAGGTCTCCTAGTGACAGCGTCGCTCGGAATGTGGTATCCATTCTCCTGGCTTTTGCGGTCACGTCCCCATCGTCTAGCCTGGCCTAGGACATTGCCCTTTCAAGGCAGTAACACGGGTTCAAATCCCGTTGGGGACACCAGCCCTTTTTTCAGCCGTTGCAGGTCAAACCTCTGGAAACTCCTTCAGGGACACCTCCTAGCCCTAACTCACTCGGAAGCTGAGGGATCTGCTGTGCACAAAGCAAATGCCCGAAAGTCTGAGCAGCAAGGATCACTATCTATTATTGTTGCCACTTGATACACTGTACTCGTTTCATCGCGTCAGGCCTCGCATGAAACAAGCGCAAGACGGCCTATTACCGATATTGTGCCTGCCGAGATTGTGATCGGAAGTCTAACCTGAGCCCCGTTACGCAATACCAGCCTTGGGTTGCGCCTTCCTTTTGCGAAGTCCTCTCGCGTCATGGACAATGTCATCATTACAGGAGGAGCCCCAAGATGGGTTCAAAGCTTTACGTCGGTGGGTTGCCGTATTCGGTGACTGAGCAGCAATTGACTGAAACATTCGGGGCGCATGGCACGGTGGCCTCTGCAAAGATCATTGCGGATAAGTTCACGGGACAGTCGCGTGGATTTGGCTTCGTGGAGATGTCCTCGGACGCTGAGGCGCAAGCCGCGATCACGGCGCTCCATGGCTCGGACATGGGTGGCCGCACGTTAACGGTCAATGAAGCGAAACCAATGGAGCGTTCTGGCGGCGGTGGTGGTGGTTTCGGTGGCGGCGGTGGCGGTGGTCGTGGCGGAAAGCGCGATCGCTGGTAAACGGCTCGCACTGATCGAGTCGCCAAAAGAATCTCCGGCCCAGACCGTTCCGAATTTGCTCCTTGATGGCATTACGCGGCGCGGGCCGGAATTCCTCCAGAAAACGGGATCACACAACTGGTCAGCGGCGATATTGGGAACACCACGTGCTCCTGAATACTAAGCGCTGCCACACAGGTATGCCTGCTTGCTACTGCTGGTTCCATTCATCTTTCATGTGAATCGAAAAACCAAAGCCTACCCAGCAACCTCTTCCTCAAAGCGCTCAGGCATCCCCTGGCTGACACAATATCGAGACCCGGAGTCCCTTGCGGCTATCTATAAGTGACCCTGTCCCTCCGACCAGATTACGCCCCCTGCAACGAAAGCACCTTCGGCAACACATTGCTGGAAGACGCCTAACCCTCAAACGCATGGCTACATTTGTGACAAAGAAACTTTGACGCGACCGTCTCCTTCCAATCCTCGAGCTTCTTACTATGATTCTTCGTCTTCAATCTGCCATACCCCACCCAAACCCCAAGAAATGCAAGCGATGAGGCAAGTTCCGCTACAGCCATCTGCGATTCTGATCCTTGGGGCGGCCCCAGGCTGATCATGACGGCAGCGTTTGCTGGAATTCCAAGCAGAAATCCCTGGAGATAGGCCCAAGGGGCTCTCGGAGGGTAATATGCCTTGGGGATATCAGTGATGGTCTTATTCGACGTAGCCGTTCGGATAATGTCACCTACTCGCTGAACCTTCTCAGCACTACAGCTCGGACAAATTCGATCAATAGACATCGGCCCTCTCCTCTCTCCACACACATCCATTCACGCCCAAGAACCAACCGCCTAATCACCAACTCCGATAGAAATACTTATCCATCTGACAGAAACACAGGGTGCCATATCCAAGCTTCTCCGGACCAAGAAACGACACGGCCCGGAACCCCTTGAGGAGTTCCGGGCCGTTCGATCCACGGAGGATCCTACCGCTTAGTACGCGCTCTG
>DIHK01000002.1 GCA_002420115.1 Nitrospira sp. UBA5698 | reverse complement strand
CTACTGCCGGTCGATGCCGTTTTAATCTAATACTTATCTCTGAACCGATCGACCTCCTGGCTTTTCCAACTGCCCGACTGACACTCTTATCCATCCTCTTCATGCGTCGGTAGCCGTTGTGATAGCTACCTTAGACCTGTTCTTTCTTGGATACTGCGCGAATCATTTTGGCCATGTTGTGGCGCGCAACATCTCACAACCATTGCCATCGATCTATCGGGGAAATCCTGAAAGAATGTCGGGAGATCCCCGATGAAGATCACTGAGGATCAGAAAAAATCTGGAAATCTAATGAATCGGCTAACGGACGCGCCTCTTTCCCCTAGCGCGCACAATAATGAGGTTGAGGCCACCAGGGAGTCCGATAACGTGGCAGGCACAGAAGAACCTTCTCTCCATAACTACGACGAACGCCGGGCAGTGGATCGACTCGGAGTGCCGTACTGCAGAACATACACAAGATCTGCTGGAAGAAGGGCCTAACGCTTAAATGTGGCCACAGCTTCTTCTTCCGTGTTGCACAACTGGATACTTTCTCCATACACGCGGTTCAGCAGATTGAACCCGCTGGCATCGAGTGCCTCTTTGACCATTCCCTTCGCAGCGGCGATTTTCATCTCTCCTTGCACGTTGTTGAGCTGCTTGCAAGCCAGAATCAGGACCCGGATCCCGCCGCTGCTGATATAGTCAACATCGGCCAGGTTGATCACGACCTTTTTCGCACCGGAGTCCACAATCTTTTTCATCTCCCGATATCCTTGTTCGGCCGTGGTGGCGGAAAGGCTGCCCTGCATCTTGACGAAGATGACCCCAGCCTGCTCGTGAGAGGTGACCGTCAATGTGTGTCTGGTTCCTTGATCCATAGATTACGCTCCTTTCCTCTTTGAATGAATGCACCTCCATCCTCGTGTGATCCAAATCTCTCAACAACCCGACGGAACCCCTTTCCCTGTTCTTCTTTGAAACACCTGTCCTCTTGGAGCCTGCCCAACGGCGCCCACCATGGCGTCAGGGGTTTTCCTTCTTGGTGCAGAGATAACGGATACGGTACCCTGAGTACGCAACATGCCAGAAGCTCAGAAGAGAGACGTATCGGGGAAACCCTGAAAAGAAGGCAGAAAGCCCCCGGGGAGAACATAGGAGCTCATCCAACGATACGGAGAGAGACCGAAGCGGGTTAAGAATCTGGTTGGATCAGCCCAACTCGCATCGCGAATCGGACCAACCCCGGCACATCGTGAATTTCAAGCCGTTCCATCAATTGACTTCTGTGTGTTTCGACGGTTTTCACGCTCAGGTTCAGGCGGTACGCGATGTCTTTCGTGGTTTGGCCTTCCGCGATCAATTGTAAAATCTCGCGCTGGCGCCCGCTCAGTCTGGTCAACGGACTGGACGGTGCTCCGGACTTATTTCGATAGGCCTCCACGGCATACTTAGCAACAGCGGGGGTCAAATAGGTTTCGCCACGACTCACTGTTTTGATCGCCAATTCCAATTCTGCCAACTCAGCCCCCTTCAATAGGTACCCTGACGCACCGACCTGCAACGCTTGGCTGAGGTATTCTTCGTTGGCATACATCGACAACAGGATTACCCGCGTAGTCGCCGATTCCTTGACAATCCGGGACGTTGCATCGAGTCCGTTCAAGCCCGGCATGGCAATATCCATCAGGACGAGGTCCGGAGCCTCCATTTGCACAAACTTGACGGCTTCCAACCCATCCCCCATATCCGCGACAACTTGAATGCCCTCAACTTTTTGCAGAAGGGCCTTCATACCGGCCCTCACCAAGGCATGATCTTCCACGATAAGAAGCCGGATATGGCTCATGGCAATATGACCTCCGTCGGTACGTCCGGCTTTGTCAGCTCTTGTTCGGCAAGCGAGAAACTCAATGCAAGCCTGGTCCCTTCACCCGGCACCGAGGAAATCACCAAGCTCCCGCCAGCCAGCCGTGCACGCTCTTCCATACCAAGCAACCCGATGCTCTCTCCGCTCTGTGCCCGTCTTCGTGCCAGTATCACATCGAATCCGACACCATCGTCTTGGATGACGAGGGTGACATCCCCACCTTGCCGGCGCAGCGTCAGATCAATCACCTTCGCCTGCGAGTACTTCGCGATGTTGGTCAGTGCCTCCTGCGCAACCCGGAAACAGGTGACCTCCATGGGAATTGGAATTCTCCCGTCCATCCCCTCAACTGCGAGCGAAAGGATCCAGCCATTTCTCGCCGCCTGCCGATTGGCATACCATCGAAGTGCCGGAACCAATCCCAGATCGTCAAGAATC
The DNA here is from genome assembly GCA_002420115.1 of Nitrospira sp. UBA5698. GTDB lineage: Bacteria > Nitrospirota > Nitrospiria > Nitrospirales > Nitrospiraceae > Nitrospira_D. The sequence goes on along the minus strand of DIHK01000002.1, from coordinate 23,240 downwards.
GACGGTCGCAGATCAAGCGCCAGCGTGCGCACTTGAGTCAGCAACTGGTCCACCAGCTCAAGGCTATCCGTGAGCGGGCTGAAACGGGTATCCCTGACCTCGCCATGCTGGATATCTTGCAAGTCAATTTTCAGCGCCGTCAGCAACTGTCCGACCTCGTCATGTAGGTCGCGTGCGAGTCGGCTTCGCTCCTCTTCCTGCACTTGCATCAGTTGGCTAGAAAGTATGCGCAGGGAATGGTTGGCGGCGCTCAATTCTGCAGTACGCTCTAACACCTTCATTTCAAGCGCTTCATGTGCCTGTTTCAGGAGTGTCTCCCCCTGTTTTCGCTCACTGATATCGCGAATAACTTTTGATACGCCTAGAAACTGACCAACCGCGTCCTTGAGCGGCGATAAGGTGACCGACACATCGATATATCGGCCGTCCTTGGTCAACCGTACGGCATCATAGTTTTGGATATCATGCGTTCCCCTCACTGTGGCCAGCTCCCAGGCTCTGTCCCGAGAAAGATGGCTAGGAATAATCGTGAGAATCGAACGGCCAATCATCTCGTTGGCCGTATAGCCAAAGATGCGCTCCGCGCCTCCATTCCACGTCGTGACGAATCCATCAGGTGTCACGCTCAAAATGGCATCGTTACTGCTTTCCATGATCGCACCCAGTCGTCTGGTGGCATCATCAAGTTTCGCCATTCTCGCTCGCGCTACGAGCCACGCCGTAATCCACAACAGAGCTACGCCCACAACACGATTGAAACCGGCAATATCCACCGAGATGACTGGAGGTGATAGAGTATGCCCCAGGTACGCGAGGACGGTTCCGATGGCCGCAACAAGATAGGGGGCAATCGGCCACTCAATCCAGAGAGTCAAGATCGCGCTGAAGACATCCCCGACAACCCAGATCGCATATCCCCACGGCATGAATACGTCCAGCAGGAACGTCCCGGCCAGGATCAGCGGAATCAGTGCACGGGCATAATTACCGTTCATCACAGACCAGCCCTGTCAAGAACACTGCAGACTATCAATCATAGACGCATGTCTGTCGAAGCAGCACCTACCTCTCCCGCTAACGTCCGTATGATACTCCACTACCGGGACCGGGATCGAGACTGAGAGGAGGGATTCAGAGAGAGAGCGGCCTAGCTGCTGACTTCGGCCGTTTGGCGATTGACGACCCAGACACCGGCGAGGATGAGACAGATTCCAACAATTTCAATCACACCAACAGCTTCCCCTAAGATCAGGGCAGACAGTCCAATCGCCGCTACCGGGGTCAGATTCCCCAGCACCGAGGCCCGTGACGGACCGACACCTTTCACGCCGAACAACCAGGCCTGTTGCGCCACCGCCGTTGCAAAGACGACAAGATAGCCAAGCGCCAGCCAATCGGAAGTAGTGACCGATCCTATTCCGGCATTCATCATTTTTTGATCGGTCCATAACAGCGGGATTTGAAGAACCGTGGCCACCATCAAGGTCGTCCAATTGACCGTCAAGGCCGATATGCGCTCCATAATCGTGCGGCTCCCGATGCTATAGAGCGCCCAGCTGACCACTCCGAGAAACACAAGCGTACTGCCCAGCAACGGCTGATCGCCGGCCGCCTGAAAACCCGCCACGGAGACCACCCCAACGCCTGCAAAGGAGAGCAACGCGCCAGCCCAGACTGCGCGCAACGGCACATCCTTGATCAACAGAGCCGACAGCACGGACGTCACCACCGGACTCGATCCGATGATCACCCCACCGACAGCACCGCTTACATAATTCAGGCCCATGAGGATGAGCAGGTGGTTGCCCAACACACCGAGTCCCAGCAGGCCGAGCAACCGGGCATCGGCGCCGCTCACCCTCACGGCACCACCTTCCTTTGACCACCAAGTCGCCAGGAGAATTGCCAGCCCTCCGATATCGCGGAGGACGGAGGCTTCGACCGCGGAAAACGACGTCAGGGCCATCTTCTGCGCAACAATCGACCCACCCCAGAGGGCCGCCGCAAGGACGATCGATCCATAGGCCACGGTTGTGGACGGCTGAGACATGGTCACTGGGATACCGTCGTTGGATCCTCCCCGTCAAGCAGTATTGTACCGACCGCTCCATTGACTTGACGGTATTTACGTTTGTGAGTAGCCTGCGTCTAAGGAACATGGCCGATCAACAGGGAGGGTGTTCATGATCTGGAAACAAGGTCGACAGGGATGCGTTGCACTGCTGGTCAGTACGTCGCTGCTCCTCGCAGGCTGTACAACGGCGCTTGTCCGAGATGACGTCAGGTATCCGAAAACCGGAGCCCATTGCTCAGGCTCTCAAGGTGTCGATGACTCCTCCATCGCCGTCCTGCCGGTCCCCGTCGTCGCCTTTGTCGTGCCTCATGCCAACCTCCATGACATCAAGGCCGACGACTATCTGAAGCGATGTGGGGATTCAACCAAGTTGATCAATCGGAAGGTCGAGGTGAACCGTACGGCTTGTATCCCGGCTGGATTGACTCGTATCATCACCCTCGGCATTTGGCAATGGTGTCCGGCCAGTATCTCGTGGGAAGCGGATGTGAAGTCCTAACCCATCCCCTGTCTCCTCCATGTTGCTGATCATCGGTTCACTCGGGTGCGAAGTTGACACACCTAGTCTCAGTCTATCGAAAGCTGATCGCCACCTCCGCGCAAGCCGTCACATAACTCCCCGCCGATAGCCCGAGAAGGAACGTGCCATGGCACACTTGATTTTGGTACCATAGCATCGTGACCAATATGATGACCCCTAAGAATTGGATTGGATCGATCGTTCTTGTTCTGATTGTCATCCTCCTTGGGATCGGATTAGCCTCGTGGAAATATGGATCGCTGCAAACTGAACAGGCCGCTTCAGCCAATCAGCCGGAACCGAGCGAGACCGTCACGATCGCGGTCGCCCGAACGATCGACCATCGACCGCACACCACATCGATCGGAACCGTTCTGGCACTTCGCTCGATTTCGCTGAAGAACGAATTAGCCGGCACAGTCCGCGAAGTCCGCCTCACCCCAGGGCACATCGTGGAAGCCGGAACCCTACTGGTGGCCCTCGATGTCTCGGTCGAGGAAGCCGACCTGCGCGCACAGGAAGCTCAAGTGGCACTCGCGAAAACGATTCTTCATCGCCGGCAGAATCTGAGTCAGGAGCTGGCCACCACGCAAGAGGAAGTGGATCGGGCACGCGCCGACTTGGACGTGGCCCAAGCCCAAATCGCTCGGACGAAAGCCGTCATCGCGAAAAAAACCATCCGCGCCCCATTCAGAGCCAGGGTCGGAATCGCGGACGTCCACCCCGGTCAGTACCTGGACGAGGGAACACTCTTAACCACACTCCAAGGAGTGGGCGAAGCCGTGAATGTGGATTTTGCCGTCCCGCAACAGGTGGCTGGAGGGTTGCAGGTCGGCGAGGCCGTTGAGATCTTGTCGTCCGCGTCGGCTCCGGCCGTCACGGCAAAGATCGTCGCCGTCGATGCTCGCGTGGACCCCACAACCAGAAATGCCATGGTCCGCGCCAGGATTACGGGGAGCAGCAATGCACCAGCTCCCGGGTCATCCGTGCGAGTTCGGGTCCCCATTGGTGCCATGCGCAAGGTCGTCGCAATTCCCGTGAGCGCCCTTCGCAAGGGACCTGGAGGTGACCAGGTGTTTGTCCTCGTGCAGGGCCAAGACAGCCAGACGAGAGTCCGCGCGCGCCAAGTCGAGACTGGACCGATGTCCAGTGAGGACATCGTCATTCATGAGGGGCTCACCGCGGGCGAACAGGTGGCCGCGCTCGGGTCATTTAAGCTCCGTGACGGTGTGCTCGTCACGATTGCATCGCCACCCCAGCATCCAGCAACGCACGCACAGCCCTAACCCACCTTATTCATGAACACTTCAACTGCAATCGCCGATCCGCTGTTTCGACGAACCGTCATGAATCATGTGGGCTCAGTCGGCGAGTCTTGATCGTTCCAAACTATGAAGCAGCTTATTTCCAACAAGTCCTTCACTGACGTCTTCATCGTCCATCCGGTCTTGGCCATCGTCGTCAACCTGGTGATCCTTCTCGCGGGGTGGAAAGCCCTGACCGCCCTTCCGGTCCAACAATATCCCACGATCGAGAACTCACTGGTAGTGATCACCACCGTCTATTACGGAGCCAGCGCCGAAACTATTCGCGGCTTTATCAGTACCCCGATCGAGCGGGTGGTCTCGGCGATCAGTGGTGTTGATTATGTCGAATCGACCAGTCGGTCCGGCGTCAGCACCGTGACCGTCCACTTGAAATTGAACCACAGCAGCACTGCGGCTCTGGCCGAAGTCACGGCACGACTGCAACAGGTTCGGGCGGAACTGCCGCCCGAAGCCGAACCGGCCGCAATTGAAATACAACGGGCGGATCGTCCCTATGCCTCCTTTTATCTCAGCTTCAGCTCACAGGAGCGCGCGGTTCCTGCCGTCACCGATTGGCTCCTTCGCACATTGCAACCACAACTGGCCACATTACCCGGAGTCCAACGGGTTACATTCGAAGGTGAGCGGCAGATCGCGATGCGGATTTGGATCGACCCCGATCGTCTGGCCTCATTCAATCTCTCCCCCGGCGATGTCCAAGGCGCCCTTCGACGAAATAATTACCTCGCCGCCGTCGGCCGGACGAAAGGCAATCAGGTCCAGATTAATTTACTCGCCAATACCGACCTTCGCTCAACGACTGAATTTGAGGAATTGATCATCGCCGACCGAGACGGTGCCATCGTACGGCTGAGGGATGTGGCGCGAGTCGAGCGTGAAGCGGAAGAAGCGAACATCATCGCCAAATACGACGAAACGGAAGGCGTATACCTCGGTATCTGGGCGGTCCCCGGCGTCAACGAGATCGAGGTCGGGCACCGCCTGCGCGACGAGGTCGACCGAATTCGTCCGACGTTGCCGAGCGATATCGACATGAAACTCGTCTGGGACAGCACCATGTTCATCCGGAATGCGCTGACGGAAATCTCCAAGACACTGTCCGAAACCATTCTGATCGTCGCCGTGGTGGTGTTTCTCTTCATGGGATCGGTCCGCACGGCCCTTGTCCCGTTGGTGGCGATACCGGTCTCGTTGATCGGAGCCGCGCTCTTCCTGACCGCCTTTGGATTCAGCCTCAATCTGCTCACGCTACTTGCGATTGTGTTGTCCGTTGGGCTGGTTGTGGACGATGCCATCGTCGTTGTGGAGAACGTGGAACGGCACGTGCGTCTTGGCAAATCCAGAATTGAAGCCGCACGAGCGGCCGCACGTGAACTGCTTGGCCCCATCATCGCCATGACCATCACCCTCGCCACCGTCTATGCGCCCATCGGCTTTCAGGGAGGGCTCACCGGATCCCTGTTCCTCGAATTTGCCATCACACTGGCCGTCGCCGTGGTCTTGTCCGGGGTCGTCGCCATCACGCTCTCACCTGTAATGAGTTCACGATTTGTCCATCCCCAGGGCAAAGAAGGTCGATTGACCGCGTTCGTCAACCGACGGTTCGAAGAAGCGCGGAGACTCTATGCCACACTGCTTGATGGCGCTCTCAGAATAAATGGGGGGATTGTGGCGGCCGCCGTCGTCATCATGGTCGCAGCCTGGCCGCTGTATCATTTCTCCCGCCTAGAGCTAGCGCCTGTAGAGGACCAGAACCACATCAGCCTCTTTTTCGAAGCCTCCCCAGACTCTACGGTGCAGGCGACAAACCGCCAGCACTTCCAGATTGTCAAAGCCATCACGGCTATTCCTGAAACAGACTACACCTGGTCACTCACCACCGCATGGGGCGGATTCGGCGGGATCGTCGCGAAGGATTGGCATGATCGAGCCCGCTCGACGGAAGGTATGTACAACGACGTGTATGGCGCGGTCTCCCAAGTCCCGGGGCTACGTGTCTTCCCCCGGCTCGACCCTCCGCTCCCGACTCCGGGACAATACGACGTCGAGCTAATTCTTGAATCCGACGCGCCCGCTGAGCAACTCCTTGAAACCGTTGGCACCCTTTTGGGTGCAGGCTGGCAAAGCGGCAAGTTTCTCTACGTGGACACCGACCTCAAGATCGATCTCCCGCAAGCCAGAGTCGTGCTGGATCGTGAGCGACTCGCAGACTTGGGATTCGATTTAGCCGGGGTCGGCCGTGAGCTGGGCACCATGCTCGGCGGGGCCTACGTCAACCGGTTCAACTACTTCGACCGGAGCTATAAGGTCATCCCGCAACTCGGCGACAAAGACCGCGCCACGATCGACCCGCTGCTGGACTTGAAGATCAAGACACCGGGCGGCCAGTTGGTGCCGGTCTCAACCTTTGCCCACATCGAAACGAGTACAGCGCCACGCAGCTTGAACCGCTTCCAGCAGAGGAATGCCGTCCGCATCTTCGGTGGGCTCAAACCGGGCGTGACCAAAGAAGAAGGCCTGCGGGTGCTCGAAGAGGCCGCGATGGCCGTCGGCCCACGGATTATCCTCGACTATGCCGGCGAATCACGCCAACTCCGTCAGGAAGGGGCAGCCCTCACCGTCACCCTCGGTTTTGCCGTCGTCCTGATTTATTTGGTCCTGGCCGCCCAGTTCAAAAGCTTCCGCGATCCGCTGATCGTGCTGCTTGGTTCAGTCCCCCTCGCCATCTCAGGGGCGCTGGTCGTCAGCTTTCTCGATCTGACAACCATCAATATCTACTCGCAGGTCGGGTTAATTACATTAGTCGGTCTCATCGCCAAAAACGGAATTCTCATCGTGGAATTTGCCAATCAGCTACAGGCCAGGGGCCTGTCGAGACTTGCCGCTATCCGCGAGGCCTCGTTAACCAGACTTCGACCGGTGTTAATGACTTCAGCCGCCACCATCTTCGGCCATTTCCCCCTAGTGCTCGCCTCAGGGCCTGGAGCGGCAGCCCGTAACAGTATTGGCATGATGCTGGTCACCGGTATGACGGTCGGCACCCTCTTTACCCTCTTTGTGGTTCCAGTATTCTACTTGCTGATCGCGGCAGAACATCAACCGGCTCCAGCACTGGAAAACGAGACAGGCACGGCACTCCTACCAGCAGAAGCCGACGCATAGGCCACTACCGTTAGCTGGGCCGGCTTGTTCCTCCAAGATCTACACATCAAGAGAAGAGAACCCTGTCGTTTTTTTTCCTTTTCGACGACTATCTTACGAGCGAGCCGATAGTACATAGCCAATGGCTTATGGCAGAAGCCAACCACTTCAACAGTAGGAGGGAACCATGGCGAAGAAGACGACAAAGAGAAAGACACGCATCGCGCAGATACCGGCCAGTATTTGTTGGTTTGAAGTACCGGCTGATGATCTGAAACGAGCCCAGAAATTCTATAAGGGGATGTTCGGCTGGACCTTTAACAAACTCCCCGCAGCCGTCAACGACTACTGGCACATCGATACCGGAGGTCCAGATGCGTCACCGGATGGCGGTATCATGCCACGCATGCACCCTCAACAGCCGATCACGAATTACGTCAGTGTTCCATCCGTCAGCAAAGCAGCAGCCAAAGTCGAGAAGCTCGGCGGAACGGTCTGCAAACCGAAAACCCCCGTGCCGGGGATGGGCTACTTCGCCATCTGCCTGGATACGGAGGGTAATACCTTTGCCCTGTGGGAAATGAACGAGCGAGCCAAGTAGCTCATACGACTGCCTACGTCCATCACACACGTGACCCAGGAGGCCATGATGAAGTATCTCTGCCTTGTCTATCTTGAAGAACAGATCCTGAATGCGTTCCCGAGCGACAAGCGACGCTCAATCTCAGATGAAGCCATGTCCTACTGCGAAAAGTTACAGAAAACAGGTCAGTTGCTTGCTGCCTCTCCGCTCCATCCGGTTGAAACCGCCACGACTGTGCGGGTTCGAGAGGGCAAAACCTCAACCACGGATGGCCCCTTTGCCGAGACGAAAGAACAGTTAGGCGGGTTTCTCATGATCGACGTCCCGGACCTGAACGATGCCATCCGCATCGCCGCGCAGTTTCCCGCCGCCCGGTTCGGCAGCGTGGAAGTGCGACCGATGAAGGAACTAGGCTGCGCAGACTAACGGCCCATGAATGACGACACAGCAAGAGAAGCCCGCGTCACGGTTGACGAAGTCTTCCGGTGTGAATCACGCCAGGTACTCGCAACATTGATTCGTCTACTCGGAGATTTCGACACAGCGGAAGAGGCCTTGCAGGAAGCCTTTGCCGTTGCGATGGAACAATGGCCGCGTGACGGCATCCCGGCCAATCCTCGCGCCTGGCTCGTCTCCACCGGTCGGTTCAAAGCGATCGATGGTATGAGACGGCGAGCACGTTACGATGCGTCGCTGAATGAAATCACCAAGCACATTGAAAATACGACAAGTGAACCATTAGTAGAACACGAAGATGAACACATTGAAGACGACCGTCTCCGTCTGATCTTTACCTGTTGTCACCCAGCTCTTGCGGAAGAAGCGCAACTCGCCATGACGCTGCGGGAGGTCTGCAACCTCACCACCGAGGAGATCGCTCGGGCCTTTCTCACCAAACCGGCGACGATGGCCCAGCGAATTGTCAGGGCAAAAACCAAGATTCGTGACGCACGTATCCCCTACGAGGTCCCACTGCCGTCAGAACTCCCGGAACGGCTAGACTCGGTGCTGCGCGTCGTGTACTTGGTCTTTAACGAAGGCTACTCCGCTTCCTTTGGAGCATCGCTCACACGAGCTGACCTCTCCGGCGAAGCGATTCGTCTGGGCCGACTTCTCTTACAGCTCTTGCCGGAACCGGAGGTCATGGGACTACTCGCCTTGATGCTACTGCATGAATCGAGAAGACCGGCCCGCACGTCTGCCAATGGCGATCTTGTGCTCTTGGAACAACAAGACCGTTCACTCTGGAACCAAGCACAGGTCGCAGAAGGCATCGCATTCGTGGAACGCGCCCTGTCGTTGAAGCGCATCGGCCCCTATACACTCCAAGCCGCTATTGCGGCCGTACATGCGGAAGCCTCCAGCGCTGAACAAACGGATTGGGCACAAATCGTGGCTTTGTACGATGTGCTGCTACGAGTCGAACCTTCGCCGATCATCCAGCTCAACCGAGCAGTGGCCGTTGCCATGCGTGATGGACCGGCTAAGGGCTTGGAGCTCGTCGATGTATTGCTGGCGCGCGGTGAGTTAGCTCAGTATCACTTGGCCCATGCCGCACGAGCCGACTTCTGCCGAAGGCTTGCCAGGAATGCCGAGGCCCGCGTCTCGTATCAACGTGCGCTGGCGCTCGCAAAGCAGGAGCCAGAGCAGCGGTTTCTGAGACAACGCCTGATGGAGTTAACCTGAACGAGGTTTGTCACTCTTTCAGGAGATGGGTCGCATGGGTGACGGCTGCTCCTGCACGAAGCGCGGCCGCCACAAAGGCCGTCTCAGCCAGTTCCTCTTCAGTCACTCCTGCCTTTCGAGCCGCGTCGACATGAATGTCGATGCAATAGGGACATTGCGTGGTCAGTGCCACCGCAATAGCCATCAACTCCTTGTACTTCTTCGGAATGACACCGTCGGCCAGTGCGGCCTTGTCGAACGCAACAAAACTCTTCCACGCTTCACTCGCGCCAGCGCCAAGCGTGGACAGTTTCTTGATATTATTCAGATCATACATATGGGGGCTCCTTGGTTTGAGAGATTCGGAATGATTTCACTTCCTTCAGACCATCACACCGCAATCGGTGTAAACCCAACACCCATCCGAAGTCCACGACCCGGTCACGGGTAATTGCAATCTACATCGTTTCCGCTAGACTAGTTCGTCCGCATCACACATTCCCCATTCACGTAAGAGGTCTAATATGTATATCCCTCCCGGCTTCAATACGGTAACCCCATACTTCTTTGTGACTGACGCAGAAAGTTTTGTGCGCTTCCTCGTGCATGGTCTTGGCGGTACTGAGACCTGCCGAACCATGCGACCGAACGGGCTGATTCAAAATGTCCAAGTCACACTTGGCACGTCGACCGTCATGGTGAGCGAAGCCACGCAACGGTACACACCCATGGCAGCTGCCTATTATCTGTATGTCGAAGATGCCGATACGTCCTTACAACGTGCGCTCAAGCATGGGGCAACCCTTGAGATGGAAGTCGACGACATGCCGTATGGCGATCGGCAAGGGGGCGTGAGAGATCCACACGGAAACATCTGGTGGATTTCACAACGGACCGTGCATGAGCCCTACGCACCATAGAGAGAGGAACGAGCCTTTGTTCTCAGACAGCAGAAACTGGACCGCCGGGTTCCAGAGAAGCGACTGAATGAATCGACTGATTGAAGCGCACGATATAAGCCTGTATCGATACGGGCTTGCGCCGCTTGTGGGTCAGCTGAGTGGATGTCTCCATCGCAAACCTGAAAACCGTGCATAGTCTCTGTCCGTTGTAATCCACTCTGCGCCGGTTTCAATTGCGAGAGCAGCCAAATAAGCATCGGCGATGAGATTCCCCCTTGCGTTTACCTCTTGGCACAACCGTTGAAAGATTTCCCAATGGCGATCGCCGGGCGCCAAGCTCACCGCATTAGGATGGTTGCGCACTGAAGCTGCGTACTCCATAGCAAGGCCCAGCGGTGTCGGATCCCCGAAAACCCGCGGATGGGTCACCACTCGTAGAAACCCACTCAGCACCAGGTCTGAGATTCCGAAAGCCGTATCCGATGCGAGAGTCCGGGTTAACCAATCTCGGTAATCCAAATGGCGAACCGAGTCCTGCCGGTGCGCGTAGACCAGCACATTAACGTCGGGAAGGATCACGAGATGACTCCATTACATCGAGCAGCGAAGCGGTGTCATCGATATCAACTCCCGGAAGAAGTCCCTGTTTGCCATACGTCGTCAATTTCATGGGCGCCCGCCGTCCGGCACGACGGCGCCGTGCAAGCGCCTCGCGCAACGTTTCCTCAATCAACGCGGTCACCGTCGAGTGGGTCGAGGCCGCCAGCTTCTTGATCTGCGTCATGAGGTCGTCAGGGAGGTTAATCGTTGTTCTCATGCATCAAAGCATATCGAGTGCTCATATTGATGTCAACGTCTTGTTGCTAGGAGATACGCCGTCACGATGTTGCAACCGGGATCTCCCATAACGTCCATCCCCGTCAGATGTGGCGACTACCTGTCGATTTCAGCCTCTGCCGACCACTATCCTATGTCACGGGAGGTGCCTCATGAAGTATCTGCTGTTGGTTCATCACAACGAAGAAGCCTTCAACAAGATCCCCGAAGGTACCAGGGAAGACATGCTCACCGAGTCTATTCGGCTCTGCCACCAACTCGACAGCAACGGTCAGTATGTCCATGCCTCCCCGTTACAGCCTGAGGCAACAGAAACCATTGTCCGAGTGCGGGACGGCAAACCAATAATAACCGACGGTCCGTTCATGGAGACGAAAGAACAGCTCGCCGGATACTTCCTGATCGATGCCCGCGACCGGGACGAGGCAGTCGCCGTCGCAAGCCGCGTCCCCGGCGCAAGGATTGGAACCGTCGAGGTCCGGCCGGTGCGAGAAGTCAGTGGATTACCGGGAGAATAGGCATCTGTCGATTTGGAGCGAGCTTGTTCGACTATAGAGTACAGGCAAACCGTGAAGCCCCCCCTTTCCAATCCAAAGCAGAAGGGAACCACCATGTTGAAAACTGTCATCAGCCTGATAGCCATCGCACTCGCCGCAGTACTCGCCTATGCCACTACGAAACCCGAGACGTTTCGAGTTCAACGGTCCACTCATATTTACGCCTCCCCCGAAACAATTTTCCCGCACATCGACACGCTGGCCAATTGGCCCGCCTGGTCACCATGGGAGAAGATGGACCCGGCGATGAAAAAGACGGTGAGCGGGCCGACCCACGGCAAAGGGGCTGCCGTGGCATGGGACGGCAACAGCGATGTGGGTACGGGCCGTATGGAAATCACCGACTCCATCCCGCTGTCCAAAATCACCTTCTCGCTCAATTTTCTGAAACCATTCGAAGCCCACAACACCGCCGAGTTCACGCTCGAACACACAGACGACGGTACCCGTGTAACCTGGGCGATGTTCGGTCCACAGGGATACCTGATGAAACTCATGAGTGTGTTTGTCGATTGCGACCAGATGATCGGCAAGGATTTCGAGGCCGGTTTGGCTGCGCTCAAAACGGTGGCCGAGAGGTAGATAAGGAGCATCCCATGCGGCACATCGATGGATTCGTGTTACCCGTACCAAAGAAGAACCTTAAGGCGTATTTTACGATGGCCCAGAAGGCAGGCAAGATTTTGAGGGAGCACGGCGCGCTGGAATATCGCGAATGTGTCGGTGACGATCTCAACGTGAAGATGGGCCTCCCGTTTCCGCGTTTGGCTAACCTTAAAGCGGGAGAAACCGTCGTGTTCTCCTGGATCGTCTACAAGTCACGCGCCCACCGCAACAGGGTCAACGACAAAGTGATAAAGGACCCACGCATGAACGGCATTTGCGACGCGAAGTCGATGCCGTTCGATATGAAGCGCATGAGCTTCGGTGGATTTAGTGTGTTAGTCAGCATATAGACAAATGATCATCATTTGACGGAGGCCGGGTATGCCATCTTCAACCAATGTGATCACCAGCGGTACTGTGACCTTGTTCATCGGTACGCGGAAGGGGGCCTTCATCCTCAGGAGCGATCGCACCAGGCGAACCTGGAAATTATCTACGCCGATCTATCTCGGTCATATCATCCATCATATGGTCTGCGATCCACGAGACAAGCGCACGATCCTGATGGCCGCCAGCACCGGACACTTGGGCCCGACCATTTTTCGGTCCACTGATAGAGGCAAGACCTGGAAAGAATCCACCGCACCACCGACCTTCCGCAAACTTCCGGAAGGTGAGAAGGGACGCACCGTTGGACATGTCTTCTGGCTCACTCCCTGCCACGCAAACGAGCCAGGCTCATGGTATGCCGGCACCTCGCCGCAGGGGCTCTTCCGATCGGACGACGGCGGTGCAACGTGGGAACCGTTTTCCTCTATCAACGACGATCCCCAGTACATCGGATGGATGGGCAGCGTGCAGGACGGCACACCGGATGGCCCAAAGTTGCACTCGATCATCGTAGACCCGCGCGACCCCAAGCACCTGTATTTTGGCATGTCCGGCGGCGGCATCCACGAATCGATCGACGGCGGCAAGACCTTCGCGCCCCTCATCAAAGGGATGGAGACGGTCGAAGGGTTTGATGCGTCCGTCGTTACCTATCACGATCCGCACTGCATCCGGCTCTGTCCCAGCAATCCTGACCGGCTCTATCAGCAAAACCACTGCGGCATCTATCGAATCGACCGTCCTTCTACCGAATGGGTGCGAATCGGAAAGACCATGCCAAAGAAGGTCGGCGATATCGGGTTTCCCATGGTCGTTCATCCACGCAATGCCGATACGGCCTGGGTCTTTCCGATGGACGGCACAACCGTCTGGCCACGCGTAAGCCCCGAGGGAAAACCAGCAGCCTATGTCACCCGCAACGGCGGCACCAGGTGGATTCGGCAAGACAAGGGCTTGCCCCGCTCGAACGCCTGGTGGACCGTGAAACGGCAGGCCATGACTCACGATACCCACGACCTGGTCGGTCTCTATGTAGGAACGACTCAAGGAGAGATTTGGGCCAGTCGCAACGAGGGATCCACATGGACGTGCATCGCCAGACATCTGCCTGAGATTTATTCGGTCGAGACGGCGGGCCTCGGGCGATGAGAATTCACATCCCAGGGGCTCTCCGCTCCTACACCGAGCAACAGAGCGAGGTCGAACTGGGTGGGGCCACGCTGGCCAACGTGCTGACTGCACTAGACCAGCGATTCCCCGGAATCCGCTTTCGGATCATTACCGAGCAAGACGCCATTCGTCCCCATATCAGAATATTCATCAATGACAGACAGACGTTTTACCTGGCCGAACCGCTGCACGACGACGATGACGTCTATATCGTCTGCGCACTGAGCGGTGGGTAAACAGGGAGCCGGATCTCGTCATCTGATCCCTGACCTGAGGCTGTCGATTTTCACAAGTTCCTTCGACTAACAGGTAGAGTCGGATTACGCACATGACGAAATAAAGCCACCGAAAAGGTTTACGACCATACAAAGGGGAAACGATAATGACCACCAATACCATTCGCCTCCACCATGTGTTTCGCGCAACGCCTGAACGCATCTATCGCGCATTCCTCGATGCCGATGCTATGGCAAAATGGTTACCGCCCAATGGCTTTACGGGCAAGGTACACCACATGGATGCAAGGGTCGGAGGAACGTTCAGAATGTCGTTCACCAATTTCACAACAGGCAAGAGCCACTCATTCGGCGGCAAGTACCTTGAACTCGTACCGCATCAACGGCTCCGCTACACCGATGCGTTTGATGACCCAAACCTTCCGGGTGACATGCACGTGACCGTAACTCTGACACAGGTATCGTGTGGAACGGAGGCGACCATCGTGCAAGAGCATGTGCCTGCGGTCATTCCTCCTGAGGCCTGCTACCTTGGTTGGCAGGAATCGTTGATCCTGCTAGGGAAGCTCGTCGAAGCCGAGATTCCGGAGTAACTCGGAAGCGGCGATGAACCTCTCAGCTCGAGGAACGCTCTCTCGTGGAGTACACTCGATGGATGTACAACGAGCTGTGCCCAAGACAGTAGACGCCTACATCGCCGGGTTTCCTGATACTGTCCAGGTTTGTCTCCGGAAGATGCGGACGACGATCAAGCGGGCGGCACCTGGTGCGAAAGAAACAATCAGCTATGGGATCCCAGCGGTAAAACTCAACGGCCCATTGATCTACTTTGGCGGGTTTAAAGCACATGTCAGCATCTATCCAATGACGACGACTGTTCGGAAACAATTTCAGAAAGCGCTCTCGCCATATCTCAGTGGGAAGGGAACGGCCAAGTTCCCGCTTGACCAACCCATTCCCTATACCTTGATCGAACTGATCGTGAAGTTTAGGGTGAAGGAGAACTCAGCAGAAACAGACAAAACGAACAAGTAGCGCCTGTGCAACAGGAAGGAAGACGACATGGTCCAAAAGACGATCGCGAAAAATACGATCTGTCTGTGGTATGACACCGATGCCGAAGAGGCCGCGCGTTTCTACGCGGCGACCTTTCCAAACAGCACCGTGGGTAAGATCCACCGTGCCCCGAGCGATAACCCCTCCACCAAGGCGGGCGAGGTACTAATGGTGGACTTCACCGTCGCTGGGATCCCCTGTATCGGCCTCAATGGCGGTCCCGCCTTCAAGCACAATGAAGCCTTCTCGTTCCAGATCGCGACCGACGACCAGGAGGAGACTGACCGCTACTGGAACGCCATTGTGGGGAATGGCGGCCAGGAAAGTGAGTGTGGCTGGTGCAAGGACAAGTGGGGCGTTTCCTGGCAGATCACGCCGCGCGTACTGATTGAGGCGATGGCGGCAGGCGGCGAGGAGGCCAAACGAGCGTTCGATGCGATGATGACCATGCACAAGATCGACGTCGCCACCATCGAGGCAGCGAGACAAAGCTCGCATGGTCATTGAACAGGTCACCTGATAGCAGAGAAATCACATGTTATCTACATTCCCCAACCACAAGGAGGCCTCCTATGCGTTTCCTATCTATAACCGCTACCGCATTGTGTGTTGCATTGATGGTGTCCCCTGCCTTGGCCAAAGACCAGAAGGGCCAGAAGCCAATGGATCCAGAGGCCATGATGGAGTTGTGGAAGCAACTCGGCACGCCGGGTGAGCCACACAAGCTCTTCGCCACCTTGGTCGGCAGCTGGACCACCACCACAAGGGAATGGATGGAACCGGGCAAGCCCCCCATGGAATCTACCGGCACGGCTGAAATGAAGATGTTGCTGGACGGGCGATTCCTCTACCAAGAATTCAACGGACAGATGATGGGGCAACCCTTCAATGGTATCGGCATCGACGGCTATGACAACATGCGGAAGAAATACGTGACGGCCTGGATGGATAGCATGGGTACCGGCATTTTCCTCATGGAAGGAACCGCCAGCACTGACGGCAAAACCATCACCTTGCGCGGCTCACATCCAGAACCAGGCGGAGGCAAAATGACCCATCGGGCGATCTGGAAAATTATCGATGCCGACAACCAGACCTTCGATATGTATGGGGCACACCACGGTCAGAAGGAGATGAAGATGATGGAGATCGTGTACACGAGAAAACCATAGCCAGATTCAATAGCTCAGGCTGAGAGGCGTTGCCTCTCAGCCTTCCTTCCACCCCTGTAAGCGCATCCGCCCATCACTCACTGATCCTCTGCGTCTCTTCAGCCACCTCAACGATATGCGGCGGATCGTCTCATACCCCCACTGTGTTGCGAAAACCTTCCAGTCCGCTCAAGCAGTATTCCAAGATCGCTAATCCGAATACATGAGAATCACGCAGGCACCATGCTACAGTGCTCCAACCTGGGCAGTGCAAGGGCACAGACAGACTACTTACAATCCAATCATCCACCAGGAGACAATCATGCGCATCTCATCTCTCGTGCTGGCATCACTCTGCTTCATGCTCGCCGTCTCGCCCGCTATGGCCAAAGACCAGAAGGGACAGAAGCCGAAGGATCCCCTGGCCATGATGGAGCTGTGGAAACAGGCCGCCATGCCCGGTGAGCCGCATAAACTCTTTGCGACCTTGGCCGGCAGCTGGATCACCACGACAAAGGAATGGATAGAACCAGGGAAACCGACAATGGAATCGACCGGCACGGCAGAGTCACGGATGCTGATGGAGGGACGATTTCTCCACCAGGAATTCCACGGCGAGATGATGGGCCAGCCGTTCACCGGTATGAGCCTCGATGCCTATGACAACATACGCAAGAAATACATCACGGTTTGGGTAGATACGAGGGGGACCGGTGTCGTCATTATGGAGGGGACCGGGAGCCCAGACGGGAAAACCATCACGTTGCGAGGCTCACATCCTGAGCCAGGCGGAGGCACGATGACCCATCGGGCCATCTGGAAGATCATCGACGTCAATAATCAGCTGGTTGAGATGTACCGCGCACACCACGGTCAGAAAGAAACAAAGATGATGGAGATCACATATACCAGGAAACAATAGGAGCCGATGGCTGACAATCAATAACTGCATGACGCAGGCCTGTCCTGAGTTGAACGACGCCTGCGGTGAGTTTATTGAACCGGACGAACAGAGGAGAATCCCCGGAAGATAGACCAAACGCAGTTGGAGCAGAGGTGTAATTCTGCCTTACGCAGCCTGCTCACCCTTGACCTGCCGTTCTGCTTCCAGCCAATGTTCCACCTCATGTCCATTCTGGAATCCGCTTTGTTCATACAGGAGATAGGCGCGTACTGCGATTTGCTGATGAAGCGGATTGTGACCGTCCACGTGAGCCGATGATCTTCTGTTGGTAGGTCCGACGGAAGACGACTCCGGTTGAATCGCTCGACGAGGGCCGACCGTTCCACCCACCTTGGCCACCGATGCACGACGCTCATTTGTCTTGGTCTTGGTCTTAGTCTTTTTCTGTTCACCACTCGCCCGACGCGCCATATTCCGCCTCCACTTGTGACGCCCACTCACATCTCGCACCCAAGGGGCTCAGTTTCCTCAACAGGGGCTCCATCGCATTGTACCCAGATCAGTCAACGATACAACATTCTTGGGAGATTTCCAAATCTCGTCCGTTGCATCTGCAACGGTGGTCCAATCCCTGATTGTGCAGTGTGGGTCGTCTCCGCCGTCTGTCTCACAATAGAACAGTTGCACCATTGCAGGTAGCATCAGATGAGTTGATGTGGTAGCGTGAAAATTATCCATACAACCAAGTCTGGAACCGATCGCCCGTCTGCACCCATCTCACTTGCGACCCTTTCCAGTCTATTCACAACCCACTTCTCACAGGAGGTGCCCTATGAGACGTTCCTATGCATTTCACTCACTCTGCGGTTGGTGCGCAATCCTCTTTCTTACAGCGGCCTGCGCCTCAGCAGGCGACGTCAAGAAAGGAGGGTCGCCGGCGACCGTGTCGAACGGGAAACAGGTCACACTCGAATACACCATGAAACTCGACGATCAATCAGTCGTCGACACAAATGTCGGTGGAGAGCCGATAAAAGTCACTCAAGGCAACCATGAAGTCGTTCCCGGTCTTGAGAAGGCCCTGGAGGGCATGACCGTCGGGGAGAAAAAGAAAGTGACCGTTGGCCCGGCAGAGGCCTACGGCGCGGTTGATCCGCAAGCGTTTCAAGAAGTGGATAGGAAGATGGTACCGGTCGAATCGCAAAAGGTTGGGACACAGCTAGAAGGAACAACCACCGATGGCAAAAAGGTATACCCACGAATTGCCGAAGTGAAGAACGAGACCGTTGTACTCGACTTCAACCATCCGCTGGCCGGCAAAACCCTCTATTTCGACGTCACAGTCTTAGACGTTGCAAAAGCCACAACGAAGTGATTCTTCCTTCCCTCGTGCGGGGCGATCACCGCCCCGCACGAGAAAGATGGTTATGCTGCTATACATTGCGCCCATCTAACCTACGCCTTACACACACTTAGCCAACGGCTTGCACTCACTCAATCCAGATCAGCTGAGATCCGGCAGCTTCGCGATGTACTGACTGGTATGGGCCGCAAGCTTTTGCTTCACTTGCTCTCTGACGCTCGACAGTACTTCGTCGTTGATCGTCACCTTGCCTGCGCATTTCTCCAGCTGTACTTCGTCCTTCCGAATTTTAAAGAAGAGGATCTGCGTCAAGCTTGACTGCGCCTTCAAGCTAAAGGCCATCAACGAGACCATAAATTGATCGTTGTCGCCCTGTTCAGCCAAAGCAATTTGGAAGTGTCCGGTATTCGCATGCTTGGTCTCGCGGTCAAAAATGGTCATCCAGGGCTTGCTGCTGTCCATCGATTTCAATGCTTCGAGCGTCGACATCACGATGGCGAGGGCTGCCGGAGCGCCTCCCAGAAAGGCTCCCGCGACTTTGAGGATTGCTTCATGCGCCTCAAGGCCGTTGGCTTCTTCCGTATATGAGGAGAAACTGTGGTCTTGAATGACCCATCCGATATTCTGCAATACCTCAAAGTACGTTTTGTACCATTGGGTGACGTGCGTCTTGTCGGGCACTTGTTTATTGGCCACCAACTGAGCAAGCAGGCTGGAATTGACGATATCTTGCCGCCGCTCGCTCGACACACCCTTCACAAAGGAGACGACATCGGAGGCCACGACCATGGTCTGAGTCTTCTGCGCGTTGAAATCGATGAGTTCTCGACTGCCTTCCACTGCCCCACGTGTCGGAGACGGCAACTTCGCGGCATTGACAAATTCACGAGCTGAGATGGGGGTCACGTTCTTTTTCATCTGATGTCCTCCGTAATGGATGGTCTCTTGTGCTGGTTATTGATCTCACGATCGGCTAGCCCTTCGTGAATGTCATCACGAGAGCATTGGTCGTCTCTTGGCTGTTCGATTTGCTCGACGGGTGGATCGAGACCCTGCCCTCTTTTGGATGGGCTTCTTTCGTCCGCCCTGTTTCGCCGCCGGTGTCGAGTGAGGTGGCCGTCTGGATGATCCGCCGGACCGTGGTTTCGCTTGGACCACTGGGGGATTTGCAGGCTGAGCTCGCAGTTCCAATTGCTTCAGGATCACATCAAGTGACTCCACAGCTGATGCGACCATGTCACGATCGGCCTGCGGCACTTTCCTGAGTATCTCTCTAATAAATCTCGTTTTCGTCAAAACAGAGTCTTGCTCACGTTGAGTCGCTGAAGACTCGGTAAACGCAGCGCGGTACTTCTCGATTATGTTATCGCGCTCTTGAGGAAGGGACCGGCTGATAATCGCCCGGATCAGCGCGACATCCGCAATGGTAATGGCATCCCATACACTGCGCGTATCCTTGAAGCGTGCTTGTACCAAGGCCTCGCATCGCGAGAGCGCCGCTTCCCGATCCGCATCCTCTTTCCCGAGCAACACTTCGATGACCACAGCGTTGAGGATTGGATAAGGATCGTCCATTCCCTCTCGTTGTCGTTGCTCTGCAGCTGCACGATAGTCGGCGGCCGCCTGGGCTAAGTGAACCCGTATCTGCGCTGCATCCGTCTCAAGCTGAGCCAGTTTCTTCTGCGCCCCGCCCATGAGGCTCAGACGCTCCGAGGTCTTCGCAAGCGCAAGGAGGTGACGTCCTTTGTCGATCGCCTCCTGGATCATGACCTTGTTGCCGTCTTTCTCTCCACACCGCACCGCAACATTGATCCATTGCTCAACGACACGCAGCGTCGCGGGGTTTGCGATATCCTTGTTTTCCACTGCCTGCTGGTAATACGGAATGGCTTCCTTGAAGAGACCGGCTCCGGCATAGGCCGCCCCAAGTCGTTCCTGTATGCTTCCCTGTTTCAGCCAGTCCGCCGCACACAGCTGCTCCACCTGATTCAACGCTGCACGGACCTTCGCCTCATCTGCATGGTGAAGTTGTTGGGACAGTCCATCCAACTGAAGTAGCACTTCCTCTGCCGCCACCTTCACATCTTCCTCACCGGCGGCACTTAGGCCGTCGGTGCGGTTCAGGCAAAAGTCAGGATCGCCGTAAGCTTGGTAGGCGCCCCACGTATTGGAAGACGGGAATTCCTCCCACGTTTGTTGTCGAGCTTGCTTCAGAGCCGAGCCGAATGTCCTGCCAGCAAGCAGCTCCCGGTAAAAGGATCCGGCAAAACATAGTGCCGCATCGTCCTGAACCGGCCAGCCGGCCGCCACAACCGCACGCACGCCCTTTCGAATCAATTCGCTGGCAATGCTGGCCGCCATTTTATTGGAGGCCGTTCCGCCCATCTGTCCGAGATGGCAGCAGTTGAGAAAGACCAGTTCCGGAATAGGATCCATCGTGGCGATCTCGGCTGCCGTGAGAAAGAGGCCATCGCTCAGCACCACCCCGGATTTGGCTCCAACCTGACCGCTGTCCGCCTCGCTGTACTGTCCATGCCCGGCGATGTGGATGATGCGATAGGATCGCGCAAAGAGTTGCTTGAACACCTCACTGGCTCCAAGCCGAGTCCGGGCAAATTCCGCGCGATAGTTGGCTTTCTCCAGCATGTCAGCCACCAGCGTCGCTTCCTCCATGGCCCCTGACAGATCGCGATACTGTGGCGGTGTGAGAGGATTCCCGACCACAAAGGCATGTCGCGTCGTACTGTCTCTGGCATGCGTCTCGCCGTCGAGGGTTTGCAGCTGTCGGATCACCCCCGCGCGGACGCACAAGGGCTTCTCCGTATCGATCATCAGTTCCCACGGATAATTGGCCGTCACCTCGTCGAGAATGAAGACCACGTTTTCCA
This sequence comes from Nitrospira sp. UBA5698, assembly GCA_002420115.1. Lineage (GTDB taxonomy): Bacteria > Nitrospirota > Nitrospiria > Nitrospirales > Nitrospiraceae > Nitrospira_D. Next base: position 1,869 of record DIHK01000002.1, on the reverse strand, counting down.
GACTTCGCAGACTCTCCTTCAAGTCCAGCGGGATCAGCAGTTCGAAGAGTGTTTTAGCGATGTCCTGATTGAACGTCTCGGTTCTGATCGAACGCTGAATCAGCTGGGCGATCAGGTCTGGTTGATTGTCTTGAACCGTTGCCTCGGCTCTGGCTCGATCCGATAGGGCGAGAAATCGCAGTTTGTGTGGACGAGGCGCCGTCAGATCCCGTGTCGTCAATGCCAGGTCAAGCAGGGCATTGTAGACCTGCGGATCTTTGGTTGGCTCTTCCTGCAACAACGTACGAAGACGCTCTTTGAGCACGGGAGGTAGACCCACCGAGGGGGGAGGTGGCTCGTTCTGGATCGCCGAGATGGTCCAGCGTCGCCAATACCCTCGCGTAGAGGACGGAACAAGTCTGGTCAAGCCCCCGCTTCCCTTTTCCATGTGCGGCTCGACCTGAACCACCGTCTGGAATTCCAACACAATCCGCTTGGCCACACGATGCGCCGACTTGGCCGCATCAACCGCCACATCCAAAAATCGCTCGATGAACTGCACGTGGGCCACCCGTGGAAGCATGAGCCCCTGGCTCTTGTTAGGACGCTGCGCGAGTGCGCGATTGGCCAAGACCACACCCCGCACAATGGCATTGACCGAGTCCTCGACGGCAATGTTCGCCGACGTATTCGACCCGATCAACAGGCTATTGATCGTGAGCTCCACCGGCGCTTTGGATGAAGCCGTTGCACCACGGCACTGGTGAATGTGCAAACAATACTCTGTGATTCCCTGCGAAACCGCCTGCGTGAGCGCCGAAGGAGTCAATTCACCCCACTTGCCGAGTCCAATGACAATTGCGCCATGCTGCACATCCAGTGACTGCTGAATCTCACTAGACGGAGCGAGGGCGACGGCGGCCGTCCCATTTCGCCCTGGATAGCGTCCCAAGTGGTAGCGTTGGGACAAGGCGCCCTCGACCATGTTGTCCACGACGCGCTCGGCCCCTGCAATCGTGTCACCCTCGTAATGGCCAAGTAGGATGGGATGGTTCGTGTGATTAAGATCCCCATGCAACACGGAAACGTGGAGTGTCGACTGGGTCTGTCCAGACTTCATCGTTGCCCTCCGCTCAGTGGATAGAGGCACTCCTCCCAGATATGTCCGTCGCCCTCGATGTCTGGCACCAGGAACATACCGAAGAGCATGTGGTATGGCCTCCCCTCTGGCTCCTAGCTCAGAAACTGGCGATCGAAAGAAGTCTTTTGCCCTTCCAGCTGGGGAACCTGGTCAAAATCCTCCGCCTTGAGCTTTGAGGTGGTCCGCTGGTGCAACTGACGATAGGTCAACTTACCTTCTGCTTCCTTGATCGACTCCACCAGGTAATACGTCAGCGCCCCGTTATAGGTCCCACCGATATGCGCATCCGCAGAGGTTTGTGTATCGCGGCAGCCGGTGATCAACATCTCCTGAATATCGGCGTGGACCATATCGCTCTTCCGCTTGCGGCCACGAGGGGCCTTGCCCAGCTGGCCCCGCACGGTTCCACGGAGTTTTCGACCTGATTCGGTGGCCATGAGATCAAGCGGACAGGGAAGGAACCGTTCTCTTCTGGGCGCATCAGGCGGAGTGACGGCGCGAGTGATCGAACCGGAATGGCAACAATCCATAATCACCGTGAGGCTGACGCCCTTCTGAAGCTTATTAAATGCCTTCCGAAGCCAGTCATCTCGCAGAGTATCCTTCCAATCAAGGTCGGTGGGGCACAGAATTTCATCCCGATGATCCGCCTCGTCGCCATTATCATCCGGCACATTCGACCCATGCCCGGAATAGTGGAGCAGTAAGGTGTCGCCTTTCTTCCCGCTCTTGATGAGCTTCTGAATCGC
>DIHK01000008.1:7014-28694 GCA_002420115.1 Nitrospira sp. UBA5698 | reverse complement strand
GTCGACGTCGTCCCTGAGTGACCCAGTTTCCCGTCCCTCAGGGGCACAGAAGTTCCTCCCGCCACTAGGACTCTTCCTCGTGGCGGGAGGCCTTTTTATGAACGAGACTGTTACACCGACTGGCTTCGTACGATACGCACAGGTTGGCTGAAACATGTCGTGTGAACCGTGATGCGGGATGCGTTTTATTCCGGAACGAGAGACTCTTCCCGTACGACGGCTTATGTGGTGCATACTCTAAAATGCCGGAACAGATTCGTGTGCTCCTTGTTGATGACTCGGTGGTCGTACTTCATGGGTTGAAGACGATCCTCGATGAAGACAAGAACATCGTCGTTGTCGGTACGGCAAGCACGCATGATGAGGCGATCGCTGCAGTCAGGGAGCACCGGCCGGATGTGGTACTGCTGGATGTGCAAGTGGGCTCCGCAAGCGGAATCGATTTGTGCGAGACCCTCAGGCACAGATCCCCCAAGACCAGCATCTGCTTCTTGACGGCCTATGAAGACAGGGCGCTCTTGCGTGCCGCAATTCGTGCCGGTGCACAGGGGTACTTGCTGAAGAGTTGTTCGGGTGTGGAGGTTGCGCGGTCCCTCGCGATCGTTGCGGAGGGAAAGGCCGTCGTCGATCCGACATTGATCACCCAGGTCATGACCTGGATTCGGGATGGCGCACAAGGCTCACGACGGCAGAGCATCGAAGACTGTTCAAAGTCCGAATTTGAAGTCTTGTCCCGTATCGCCGCAGGCAAGAGCAATAAAGAAATCGCCCAAGAGCTCCATGCCACGCCTGCCAGGATTGCATCACGCATTCAGGCCATTTACAAGCGGCTGAAGATCTCGAGGAGATCGGAAGCGACGAGTTGCTTCGTCCGGTGGAGAGAACGGTTGCCACGCTCGATGCCGAACGGAACCGCACTCATCGAGAGCCCAATCACGCGACATCTTGTCGACATCGGCTGATGCTTCGGTCGGCAACAGGGCGATTCCACGCCGGTGGAATTCATCATAACTTCACCGTCAGCCACCCCATCACGCGCGTGCCCAGTAAATTCCCAAGCGGATGCTCGCGATGCGTGTCGTTCAGGGCGTTGAAGACCGATAGGGCGACTTCGGCTTCGCGTAGATAGCCGGCTGCAGATTGCTGTTGCCAGAACCGATAGCCGACACGAAGATTCAGCAGGTTATAGCTGCTGACCTGAGGATTGACGAACGGCACGCCGAATGACGCTAACAGGGTGAACGTTTGAGCAACCGGGTAGGTGGCTTGTCCGACATAGTGATACGACAGATCAGCGGAGATACCTGTCGACCTGATGCCTCTGAGCCCCACGTTGGCCTTGTGGTTCGGCGCACCTCGGCGAACGGTACCGAGAAACGTGTGATCAAAGAACTCGTAACTGTAGTTGGCATAACCGGACGGCCACGTCGTTGCAAGTACTTCAATCCCGACTTCCATTCCATAAATATTGGCGTGCCCCTGATCATTGACCAACGTGGCTTGGGTTGCGGAGACGTTTCGGTCAGGTAAAGGGATTCTTCCTCGAGTTGCCGTTCCGTTATTGAAGAGGTTCGAGGGATCGAGAACGACGGTTCAGCTCAGGCCTGCTGTGGAACGATCATCAAGCAAGCCACCACTGCCATGATCTTGTCCAAACGGTTCGTTGTCATGGGTATGGATTCAGTTTGATTCAGACGATCGACTCGCTCACGATTTTGCGAGTTCCATCGCCATCAGAGCGGATGGCAGATCAGTTATTCGAGTAGTTATTGAGTAGGCGTAAAGCCGCACGGGTATTTGCTCCGGAGCTTTTTGCAAAACGGGGCTCTACCCATTTCAAGCGGATACTTTCATATGACAACTACACCATGAATACAAGTAGCACCGGTAAAAAAGTTCCTATGTTCCCGAAAATGATGTCCATCGTGCTCGATGTGAATCTAATTGGATACTGAATCTTTTTGTAGACAGTTCATTCTTTTCTGGATCCTTTAGACTTTGTTTGCACAGTTCAGCCGACATTTCCCTTGAGTTCACGATCATCTGAACCGATCCACCCATGCGGCGTGAAATATGCTTGACGGCTTTCGCATAGTATTGCGCGGCCTAGAAGTGTTCCATGATGAGTGGCTTCTGGAGTGCCTTTCGCCTCCGGCCGCTCTTCCACTACAATGGCGCTGTACTCAACCGAGCCGGGAGAGTTCCATGCAGATACGAGTTCTCGTGGTCGATGACGATCAAGACATTTTACATGCGCTCCAGAAGCGCTTGATCTGGATGGGCCATGAGGTGCTGACGGCCGAAGACGGCGAGCAGGCGCTCAAATTGGCCATTGAGGAGCAGCCGGATCTGATGCTCCTGGATATCGAGTTGCCGGGCTTGAGCGGACTGGATGTGCTGAAGCGGCTTGCTGAGCGTCGCTCGAACGTTCCACCGCAATATACGCCGGAGGTGGTTGTGATTACCGCCTTCGGGACGATTGATCGTGCCGTGGAGGCCATCCGGCTGGGAGCCTGTGATTTTCTGACGAAACCGTTTGAGCCGGATCATCTCGCTGCGGTGATCGAGAAGGCCAGGGGCCAGATGGCCCTCGCCAGACAGATCGGGCTGTTGCAAGCCGAAGTCGAGGGCCGGTATGAACAGGTGATCGGGCACAGTCCGCGCATGGTTGAGCTCCTCGATACGGCCCGGCGAGCGGCCGGCGCATCCGCCACCGTGCTTCTGTTGGGTGAAACCGGAACCGGGAAGGAAGTGATGGCTCGTGCATTGCACCGGTGGAGTCCGCGTGCCTTGAAACCCTTTGTCGTGGTGAATTGTGCGGCATTACCCGAGAGTCTGTTGGAAAATGAGCTCTTCGGCCATGAAAAGGGAGCCTACACCGGAGCGGGGAAGCGGGAACCGGGGAAAATTGAATCGGCGGAAGACGGCACCGTGTTTCTCGATGAGATCGGCGACATGCCTGCAGGACTGCAAACGCGCCTGCTCCGTCTTCTCCAAGATCAGGAGTTCTACCGGGTCGGCGGGACACAACCGATCCGTACGAACGTCCGGTTTATTGCGGCCACGAATAGAGATCTGAAGGAGGCGATTCACGACGGTAGGTTTCGGGAGGACCTCTTCTACCGGCTGAACGTGATTTCGCTCACCGTCCCTCCGTTGCGCAAACGGCCGGATGATTTGCCCGCATTGGTCGAGCACTTTCTCCGGCTGCATGGGGCGTCGATCGCCCATCGGACGTTCACCGTGAGCCCGGATGCGCTCGACGTGCTTCAGGGCTATCACTGGCCGGGGAACGTACGTGAGTTGGAAAACGTCTTGGTCCGCGCCATCACGCTCTGTCCCGATGACCGTATTGAGCCGGAACATTTAGGGATCACGGCGCCTCGCCGGTTACCGGTGGACGTGGCGTTTTCAGAAGACGAGACGCTGAACTACCATGCGGTGATGGAGGGGTACAGCCGGAAAGTGTTGGAAGAAGCGTTGCGACGAGCGGGATGGAACCAAACGAAGGCAGCTGAGATGCTGGGACTCCAGCGCACCTATCTCACAAGGCTTCTCAGGCAACGCGGTGTTCCAACCAGACCTCCTTCCATGGACCTGCCGAATGGGGATGCGTGAAGCGTGAAGCGCATCTCGTGAAGAGACGACGCCGACGATTTCGAGTTTCAGGTTTGGGATTTGCGGGTTCAGCACAACTTGAAACATTGAACCTGAAACCTGAAACTATTCATCCCAACGCTTCACGAGCTACGACGGGCTCTGCGTGGGCGAGACGTACCGGTGTCACTGTCTGTAAGGTAAAGTAAAAGCAGCTGCCTCGGCCAGGCTCTGTCTCCACCGAGAGTCGACTCTGATGCAGTTCGACCAACAGCTTGGCAATGGCCAGGCCGAGTCCTGTTCCCTTGGTTTTCTTGTGTGTCGTGGGGGCACGGTAAAATGGCTGAAAGACTTTCTCCACATCCTCCGGTGCGATGCCGGGCCCGACATCGCGCACGGAGATCTGTATGGTGTCGCTCGGTAGTCTCGTGATGTTGAGATCCACGATAGTATTCATCGGTGAGAATTTGACGGCGTTATGCAACAGATTGAGGAGAATCTGTCTCATTTTCTCAGGGTCGGCCGACACCAAGGGCAGATCAGTTGGGAGTGAGATGACGATCTTCACGGAGCGTTCCGACGTGAAGGAATGAAGGTCCTCAACCGTCTTGGCGATCACACTCCCAAGTTCAACCGCTTCCATGCGTAGTGTCGTTTGGCCCAGCTCGATTTGAGAAAGATCGAGCAATTCCTCGATGAGAGTCCGGAGTCGTGAGAGGTTGGCCTCTACACGCAAGAGCGATCCTCGCTGATCAGGGGTGACCGCTCCATCAATCCCATCCCGTAAGTTTGCCAGGTGAACCTTCATAGAGGTCAGCGGGGTTCGGAGTTCGTGTGAGGCGGTGGAGACGAAGATCGATTTTCGTCGGTCCAGTTCTTGGAGTTTGGCGTTTGCAGCCGCTAGCTCCTGGGTGCGGACGTTGACCCGCTCCTCCAAGGTCTGGGCGAGTTCGCGTAATTCATGCTCGCGCGTCTGCAATTGCAACGCCATGGAGTTGAAGACCTGCGTCAGGGTGCCGATCTCATCACGTGCCTGTATCGCAATGGTCGGCGTCGTCTCTCCGGCGCCAAGTTTCGTGGCTGCCGTCGTCAGTGCTTGGAGAGGGACCGTCATACGGCGCGCCAGCAGCACCGCAATACAGATTCCACCAATCAGCGTATTGAGCGTAATGAGCACGGCTTGCCATAACAGCCGGCGTAAGTTCTGTTGAAGGTCAGACGTGGAAAGGCCGATTTCCACTAGAGAAGGAGATGGGGGCAGCAGTTTCTGTGTTAGCTCTGAACTTCCCGGACGTTCCTCAAGGGTGAGTGTGAGGGCAGGGTCCCGGTGGCCCGTACGAGATTGGCGAGGAACCTGGATCAATAGGTCATAAAATATAGGGAGCTCGTACCCTCCTAGAAGATTGAGTAAATCAGAAGGCGCAAAGTCGATGCTCGGCCGAACGAAGGGGCCGTTGCTGCTCAGCCATATTCCGTTCACGATCGGGTCGGTTTTGTCGGCACCGGATGACGAGACCAGTTTTGTGACGGAAAATTGCCGTCGACCTGCTGCTGATACGGAGAACTGTTGCTGCCAGTCGTCTTTTCCGTAGCCGGTTTGGAGGTCTCCGTTCGGCGAGAGGATCGTGACATAGGCCACCGGACTCACTGCAAGAATCTCCTGCGCGAGTTCATCGAGGCGATGGGTGTCGCCGGCGAGGATGCTCACACGCCCCATACCGGCCAGGTTTTGCGCGAGCAAGGTTCCGCTCTGGACGAGACTCTCGGTTGCTGATCGCACTTGCTGTTTGAAAAAGAGCCATCCCAGAAGGAGACAGGCTACGATGAGAATCGTGGTGGTACTAAGGACGAGCTTTGTTCTGACGCCGATTGAAATGCCGGATCCGAAGAATCGCTTGTGAACCATGGCCGTCTTTTACGCTCAACCGTTACCGATTACTCTCAGGGCTGCTACTTATGGATCCTAAGTATCAAGTTTTATGTCCAATGCTTCACGGGGTGAGTTTCATGTCTCTGGTTATACAGAATCAGAGAGTCTCAGACCTGAAACTTGAACTATGAAACAGTACACGTGAAACCGTTTCTGCGATGCTTCACGACTGACTCTGGCCAGGCGGCTTCGTGATGAATCGACAGGAAATAAATCAGACCGGCTCCTAGGGAATGAGATCCGAGGAGTCTGTTTTTTGGGCGACCGGTCCTGGGCCGCTAAAGATGTGGCCCGCGACACGGACCACGTCTGGTGCGAGCCTTAGGCCAAGATATTCAGCGGTATTCAGGTTCAACGCCAACTGAGGACGTTCGGGGTCGTGAAGAGCGCCGGCTGGTTTTGCGGGATTAGTGAGCTGTGTGCGTACCATCCGGGCTGCCTGTTGTCCCACGGCCCACGGATCCACCACAAGCGCTCCAAGCGCTCCCTGCTGAACCAGCGTCGAGGAGAACGTAAAGATCGCGATTTTTGCGTCAATGGTCGATTCCAAGAGGAATGGGATCGATGATTCTGAAATGACCGTTTGATCTTGCAGCAGCCACAAGACGTCGATCTTTGGGAGGAGTATCCGAATGGCAGGCGCCAAGTTCTCCTGTGAACGGACAGCCATCGGCACGAGCTCAAATCCATCCTGTTTGGCAAGACGGAGCGCATTTCGAACGAAGTCGCCGCTCTGTGCCTCATCGTAGAGGACACCGATGCGCCGTTGATCCGGCAGGACGGAGCGCATGGCCGAGAGCTGGGCTGCGGGGGAGGTCCTGACGGCAATTCCGGTCATATTGGAAGTGGGAAGTCCGTGGCTTTCAGGATTCAGGACCATACAAAAGATGACCGGCGTATCGAAAATCTCCAATTTTGCGGCCATGGCCGCCTTGAGGCCGACTGCAAACACCAGGGTGGGTGGCGAGGCTCGCAAGGCTCTGCCGATTTCTCGTCCTTGTGCGAGTTGACCACCGATATTGTATTCATGGACCTGCATGGTGGAAGGGAGACCGGCCCGAAAACCAAGGACCGCTTGCTCATAATAGGAAAGATCGGATGATTTGAGAATGGCGATCTCTCCAGCACCGACGATCGTGATTGGGCCGGTGAGCCAGGCAACAGCGAAGAGCCACCAGAGTCGCACGATGAAAGTTGGTTGCCGACGTGAAGGTGTCGAGCTCATCGCGGGCTTTCTCCTACGTATCATATCTTCTCAAGTCACACGGGAACTTACAAGAGGCGTACTTACCTCGGAGTAGGCCGAATGGATCTAAATTATAAAGATGAAATATTAAGCAAGTTTTAGACCATGGAATCCATGGAAGGATGATGAGCCTGTCCCATTTCTGGTCAAACGATCGGCTGCCCGTTGTCTCAGTATTCCGAGAGCGTGTTTCCTCGCTTGCACCTCCTGCTGATGAGTCGGTGACAACCGATCACAGTTTCAGTGTGAGCCATCCCAGTACCCTGGTGCCTAGCAGATCTCCCAAGGGATGTTCGCGATGCTGATCGTTCAGCGCGTTGAACACGGAAATCGCAACCTCGGCTTCGCGCCGATCGCCTGTGGATGTCTGTTCCTGCCAGATCCGATAAGCTCCCCGCAGATTGAGCAGATGGTAGCTGCTGATCCTGGTGTCGGGTGGTATCACGCCAAAGCTTCCAAATTCCGAGAAGATGGGGGCAATGGGATAGGTGGCTGCGCCTACATAGTGATAGGCAATCTCGCCGCTCAGCCCGTTCTCCCACCGACCACGAATGCCCGCATTATATTTGAACCGAGGACCGCCTCGCCGAGCGGTTCCCGTGAGGGTCTGGCCGATCTCCTGATAGGAAAAGTTGCCGAACCCACTCAACCACTTTGTGACAAGGAATTCACCTCCGAACTCTCCACCATAAATATCGGCAGTCCCGCCTTGGATCGGCATTGGGGCTGTGGAAACGATGAGATCTGAGATGTGGTTAAAAAAGACGGCACTGCGAATTCTGAGCCGGTGTTGGAGATACCAGCCTTGATACTCCAGCTCATAGGAGATGATCTGCTCAGGTTTGAGGGCGCCACTCCCATTTACCGTGATCAGCGGTGGGGATGGGATGGGGGGAGGAAGGGTAATGATGGCGAGATTGTCCCCATACGTCTCAAAAAACGTCGGCGGGCGGTATCCAACTGCCACGGTTCCTCGGAAGGTATGGTCAGGGACCGGTGTAAAAACGAGCGAACCGCGCGGACTGATTGTCGGGTTTATAAAGCTGTTCAGCTCATAGCGTGCGCCGCCCACTAGCTGAATCAATGGAGTCGGCTTCCATTCCCCCTGGAGATACAGCCCCAGTCGATCTTCGGTGCGATAGCGATCCTGGAAATTATGGGATGTGGTGTTATGCCGGTAGTTGATTCCAACGGCGAAGCGCGTGGTGGTTCCGAGATCTATCGTTCGTTGCGCCTCGATATTGTAGGTATGGCTTCGCAGTCGTACATCCGAAATGCCGTTCCGATTGGTGATGTGAAGGAACGGGGACAGCAGCGCATTAGCAGTCACAGGCCCGCTGACATCGAGGCCATTCCAGAACGCCCGAAGAAAGAAATTTGGTCGATCGTAGACCGCATGGGCGTAACTCAGAGCCGGTACTCCAGTGTTCATAACGGCATCCGTCACGATGCCATCGAACGCCCCTGGCTTAATCAGCCCACCGGAGAACGAGAGTTTACCGCCGTCTGCCAGGAGGTATTCGGTCTGAACATTGAACTTATTATCCTGATAGGCGAAGGCGTCACGATTTTTCCACTGCTGAGTCTGATCGTGCCCATAGGAGAGTCGGTAATTGAATTGCTTGTAGCTGTTCGCGTAGATGGCAGCGCTATTGAGGGTGCCGTAGGATCCTCCACCGGCTTGGAGGGTCGTGCCCCGCATGTCCTCCGGTGATTTCGTGATGATGTTGATGATGCCATCAAACGCGTTGAAACCATAGAGGACAGATGCCGGTCCCTTCTGTACCTCAATTCGCTTGATTTCCGGCAAGGTTATTGGAATGGCCTTCCAGTACATAGACCCTTGCACGTCGACATAGATTGACCGTCCATCCACCATGACGAGTAGTTTATTGGCATCCAGTTGATTATTCCCACGCACGCTCACATTAAAATCCGCACCGGTGACCTGCATGACCTCTAGTCCAGGGATCCGTCGCAGCACGGTCGGGAGATCAGTGGCGCCGGACATTCGAATCTCCTCGTCAGTGATCACATAGACGTTCGAGGGGGCCTGCGAAATCGGCTGCTCGTATCGGCTGGCGATGCTGACGGTCTCCTCCTTCAAGTAGAGCGCTTCCGCCCTGAGCTGCTGTTCTGTCGACGAAGATGCTCTGGGGAGAAGAAGTGATGAGTCAGCCCAACTCCAGAGCGGAAGGGACAACCACCAAGCAACAACGATGAGGGTTTGTCCAATGAGCCGAATCAGGCAAACAGGTGTGTCAATGCGGATTCTCTGATGGGCCGGTACACGAAGCATGTCACGTGAGCAATACAAGAACAGGGTCTAGCTATGAGAGAGCCAAATGTACGTCACGCGTGCGTGCGTATCAATAGTTCAGAGTGGATAGTATTTCGCTAGACTAACAATAAGAAGTAGGGAGCTGAGCTTGCAGGGAGAGAATATCTCGTGAAGCGTCGCGGAAATGGTTTCACGTTTCATAGTTCAAGTTTCAAGTCTGAGACCCTCTGATGCTGTATTACCTGAAATATGGAACTCACCCCGTGAAACATTGAACATGAAACCTGAAACTCCTCAGCGCAGGAACGAGTTACGCTTCACGAATTACGCATCACGAAGGGCAGTGTTCAGAGACGGGTGACGCTCAGATGGCGGTGAGCAGGTCTTCATCCATCGTCGACAAGGCTGTGCGCAGGGCGTTGACGAGCAGACGATACCGCTCTTCTGCCCAGGTGTTGAAGGTTTCCGCATCAGCAAAGACGAGATCCCATGCCTTGGCGGCGTCGAACAGGACCAGCTGTTTAGGCTTTGCGTGACCCTGGAACAGGACGACCAGGACGGCCGAGTTGCCGGTCAAACTGATATCGGTGAAGAGGTGTATCGTAGCGGCAGGGGAAAGCGTGACATCCCGCGAAGCCGCTTCAACGATTGGTTGGTAGAGGCGTTGCAGGAATTGTTTTGTCAGTTCATGAGGAGTCACCGGCGCCAAGAGATGGGGGTTCGGTTTTTCTCCGAAGAGGTTTTCCGTGAGGTAGGTGGCCGCTTCCCAGGTCGGCATGGCACCTGAGCTCACCAGCGCTTCGCAGAGGTAGGCGAGCCAGTTTCGACTACGGGGGCGTTTACGAACGGCCGTCAATTTTTTTGCCATTATCGACCATCCTTCAGGACATGACATCGGGGAGTCAAGACTGTAACCAGGGGACCTGGTGAGTAAAAAAGTATATCGGCAGTGCCGAGGGTGGTCAACGAATTGCAGGGAATTGCGCAACGCGGTCTGTTGTGAAGCGTGAAACGTGAAGCGGTTATGTTGGAGGTATGAGGCTGGAAGTTGGAGGCATGCCTTTCACGCTTCAACCCTCTCGTCTCCAACGTTCCTACGTGCGACGCTTCACGAGATACGCCTCACGCGATTGCGTGCAACGCGAGTGGTGGATTATTCCAACATTTATTTAGGTGTCGGACTGAGGTGTCGTGTCTGTGCGATCAGCGTACTGATCATGGATACGGGTGAGTTCGTCTGTGGACGCGATAAAAGTGTCGAGAAGTTCCGGGTCGAAGTGCGCACTTCGGTGTTTGCGCATGAGATCGATCGCATGCCCCAGTTCAAAAGCCGGCTTATAGACCCGCTGGGTTGTGAGTGCGTCAAAGGCGTCGGCAATAGCAGCAATACGACCCTCGATCGGAATGGTCCCGCCTTTCAAGCCTCGAGGATATCCGGTCCCGTCGAAACGCTCATGGTGGGTATAGGCAATGACTGCCGCAACTTTAAGGAGTTCGGCATCCGACCCGCTCAGAATCCGATATCCGATCTCCGCATGTTGTGCAATGACTCCAAATTCTTCATCGGTGAACTTGCCGGGTTTCAAGAGGACATGATCGGGTGTGCCAATTTTCCCGATGTCGTGCATGGGACTGGCGGTACGGATCAAATCGCATCGTTCCGGTGAGAGGCCGGCTTTGCGGGCCAGCAGCTCACAATAGTGGCTCATGCGTTGGACATGCTGGGCGGTCGCATTGTCGCGAAACTCGGCGGCAATGGCCAGCCGCTGGATCGTTTCCTCGCGTGACAAGCGCAGCTCTTTTTCCGTGCGCTCGAGCCATTCCAACGCCTGCTGGAGCGCGAGCGTTCTGGTCCTGACGATGTCCTCAAGGTTTTCCCGATGATGACGGTTTTCCAATTCGAGCCGGCGTCGTCGTAGCGCGTTGGCGACGTCGATCAACACTTCGTTGGATTCAAACGGTTTGACGATGTATCCAAAGGCGCCCACGTCGAGCGCGGCGTTGGCCAGGACCGAGCTATCGAGGCCGGTCACCATGATGGCCGCTGTATGGGGATGTGCCGTGAGCGCATGCCTGACGAGGTCCATACCGGATTCACCGGGCATATTGACGTCACACAACATCAAGGCGTAGGGCTGGGCAGCCAACTTCTGTCTGGCTTCTCGGGCATCAGCCGCACCGTCGACTGTGTAACCATGGGATTGCAGGAGATACGCGAGCAGACGGCGGATCGGCTCCTCGTCATCGACTACAAGAATGAGACGATTATCGAGTAGAGTCTGGTGTGTGGTCTGGTCTAGGAGGACTGTCATGGATCGGGTCTTACTGGTTTCGTAGGGTTTGAGGTTCGCCGTGTTAATTCCCTATCGGTGTATTTGCCGCCGACTTGAACCAGCGGATGGGAATTTCCAAAGAACAGCATATTGTGTGCCGAATGCGTGAGACTTGTCGCGAAGCAGATGCTTCCGTTCATCCCGTGTGATGACCGTTCCATAGAAGACTCAACCATCTGGATTGGAGCTTGGGTTGATATGGATTTCAGCATCGTACTCAGTCTGTAGAATGCTTCTGCCTCTCCGTCAAGCGATTGTACAGAATTCACCAATATTATCGAGTGGTTTCAAGTAAATAGCATGAATCTTTCCATCGCACCGCCATCTCCAGGTTGATCGAGCCCTTCTATCGGGCGAAAGGAAGAAGATGGTTTGCGCTTTCACAGGGGCTTCACTATAATCCGGTCCCTATCTTGACGAAGGGATGAGGCATGAGCGGAACTTCAGGGGTGGGACGATTCGACGGGCGTCGGCGGGATCAGATCCGCCCCGTCAAAGTGACGCGAAATTTTACCAAGCATGCGGAAGGATCAGTGCTGATTGAAATGGGAGATACCAAGGTGATCTGTACCGCCTCGGTAGAAGAGAAGGTGCCCCCGTTTCTCAAGGGGAAAGGCAGCGGCTGGGTGACTGCGGAATATGCGATGTTGCCGCGCGCCACGCATGAGCGATCGCCTCGAGAGGCCGTGAAGGGGAAGCAAGGCGGGAGAACGCTTGAAATTCAACGGTTGGTCGGACGTGCTCTGCGGTCCGTCACCGATTTGTCGCAACTGGGTGAACGGTCTATTTGGATCGACTGTGATGTGATTCAAGCCGATGGTGGAACCAGGACGGCATCGATTACCGGTGCGTTTCTTGCGTTGGCCGATGCCTGCACGGCCCTGAAGAAGAAGGAACTCATCAAGAAGCTGCCGTTGACGGATTACTTGGCTGCCATTAGTGTCGGGAAAGTCGGTGGAGAGGTGATGGTTGATCTCGCCTACAGCGAGGACTCCATGGCGGAAGTGGATATGAATGTGGTGATGACCGGTCGTGGGCGGTATGTCGAAGTGCAGGGCACCGCAGAACGGACGCCGTTCGCGAAACAGGATATGGATGAATTCCTGGCGCTGAGTTGGCAAGCCATTCAGCGGCTCACGACCATTCAGCAAGAGTTGATCGGTGCCCTTGACTAAGGAATCACTCAAAGAGCTTGTTCTCGCCACCCGGAATCCTGACAAAGGACGAGAGCTTGCGGCGTTGCTAGGAGGGTTGGGAATTCACATCCGCACCTTGGCGGAGTTTTCTGCTGTGCCGGAAGTGGAAGAGGATGGGCAGACCTGCGAAGCCAACGCCATCAAGAAAGCCAGGGAAGTCGCTCGATCGACCGGTCTTCCGTCGGTGGCTGATGACACAGGCCTGGAGGTCGATGCACTTGGGGGCCGACCCGGTGTGTTTGCCGCTCGCTATGCGGGAGAACATGCGACCTATGAGGATAACTATCGCAAACTGTTAAGCGAGCTTGAGGGGGTCCCGAAGGGGGCACGGCACGCACGGTTTCTGACGGTGGCCGCAATAGCCTTTCCTGGTGGCGATATTCACGTCACTCAAGGGAGTCTCGAGGGTGTCATCGCGGAACACCCCATCGGAGATCGAGGGTTTGGGTACGATCCGGTATTTCTGGTTCCGGAGTATGGAAAATCGCTTGCCCAGTTGACGATTGAAGAGAAGAATTGTATTAGTCATCGAGCCAAAGCGTTTGCCCAGATGCGAGCTTGGCTGGAACAGCAGTTCTGAGGCGCCGGTTGCAGTGGGCATGGGTGACGGAGTCGACGCAGTCAGGTAAAGGGGAGAAGGCTGGAGCTTAACGAAAATCAATCCGTCGGGGCGTAGCGCAGCCCGGTAGCGCGCCTGCTTTGGGAGCAGGATGTCGGAGGTTCAAATCCTCTCGCCCCGACCAACCAGCATTCTCTGGGCGAAGTTGTTTCTTTGGTATGAGTAGCTTTTCTGTTCTTCCCGCCATCCTCGGCCATACACCATCTCGTTTTGATGGTTCCTCTTTCAACGACTGAGCAACTCATTCGAAGTACCTGAGAGGGCAGGCACGACCGTCTCTCAACTCTGTTCAGGACGGTAAGCCTGTCGAACCGTCTCGTGTGGGATTGTTTCGGGTTTGTTCCTCGACGTCTCCGGCTTCGCTCAGGGTCGAGCCTGCAAGCGCTCTCCGGTCCGTGGGGTTCAGAGTTCTTTAGCAGGCTGATCGATGGGCGACGACTCGTCACGCACAATGTGGTGAGGGGTGCATTCAATGCCAAGGGTGTGTTTCAAGACTCATTCCGGAGACATGCCGCTGTTATTGAAGGACGTACAACACCACGGCAATCAGGAACATCGCCAGTATCAGGCCTGTGATGTAGATTGTCGCCCACAGTGCCAAGATCGTGAGTTCACTCCTCATGTGTTTCCCTCCTTTCCGGTGACGAAATCCTGTTCTGTTCTTTGCTGTCTCGTTTCCTCTCTTTCAGGAAAAGGCGCCCGCGTCTATCCCTAAAACACGTCACTCTTCCGCTGTTTGCCGATAGGGTGCTCTCACACCTAAGGCAGTTCACGCTTGGGGAAAATACGGTATCTTGAGACTATGTGGATAGCAGGACTTGTGCCAATATGTATGTCTGGAATAAAGCCAGCTGTTGTCATGGGTTAGAGGGAGGGTGACGACATGGGGTCCGTGCGAGTCTGGATCGGAAACGATTCTGTCATGGATCTGAATCGATTCAGGTGTGAAGAGATGTGGGCGGGAGTTGATGAGCCATGGACATTGAGCGTCAAGGCCGGATTTCGTGAGCACAGTTTGTGATGAAGCTCCACAGACGTCGTGCCGTGGGGCTCCACTCTGGAGCATGTTGCCAAAAGCCTGCGATTTGTCTCAACGTGGAATGACAGAGAGGCTCTCAAGAGTGGAACACGCGCCCGCTAATCTGCTGATGTGGCGGCGGGTGGCTTTGCCGGAATCTGTTTCTGCCTGAGCAGTTTGGTCAAGTACGTGCGCTGGAGTCCCAACTCTGTTGCCGCTTTGGTTTGATTCCACCCGTTCCTCCGTAGGGCAGTTTCAATGAGTTTTTGGCTATAGGCGTCCATACTCTGGTGGTAGGAGAAAAACACCATGTCGGAAGAGGGGGCCTGATTGATCGAGGACGAAGCGTCTGTCGGGAGCGGTACGGTCATCAACGAGAGATGCTCCGGGCCGATGGTGTCACCAGGACAGAGGACGAGGGCACGGGTGAGGACGTTCTCAAGTTCACGTACGTTTCCAGGCCAGGGGTAGGCGTGCAACCGTTGCAAGGCTGAGTCGCTGAGCGTACAGCGACGATTGAGTCCATGTTTTCCAGGTTGAGTTAGGAAATGCTCGGCAAGCGCCGGCAGATCATCCAGGCGATCGCGCAGCGGGGGGAGGTTGATGGTAATCACCGCAAGGCGGAAATACAAATCCTCACGGAACGTACCTTGGCGAATCGCCTGCTGGAGATTCTTGTTGGTTGCTGCGATGAACCTCACGTCGGCCCGCACTTCCTGAGTACCACCCACTCGGTAGAATGTTCGATCATTCAGCACTCGCAGGAGATGGCTTTGCATAGTCAGTGGCATGTCGCCGATTTCGTCGAGAAATACGGTGCCACCCTCGGCGATTTCAATTTTCCCCGGTTCTCGTTTGATGGCTCCGGTGAATGCGCCCTTTTCGTGGCCGAAGAGCTCGTTCTCCAAGAGATTTTCGGGGAAGGCTGCACAATTTACTGCGACAAAGGGTCTACTGGATCGCGGGCTCCATCGATGGATGGCCCGTGCGACGACTTCTTTTCCTGTGCCTGTTTCACCCAGCAAGAGAACGGTGACGGGTGAAGCGGCCGCTTGTTTGGCGACAGCGAGCTGTGCCGCCATATGCTTATTGTTGGTGAGTGCCGGTTGGAAATGATTCTCGACCTCCTTGCGGAGGGTGGCGACCTGACGGTGCAGTGTCACGGTGTCGAGTGCTTTGTTGATGACCAGGGTCAAATGGTCCGAGGTGAATGGTTTGGGAACGAAATCGAAGGCACCCAGCTGCATCGCTTGCACTGCGCGTTCAATCGTTCCGTACGCGGTCAGCATCACAATGAGGGGCGTCGTATAGGTTCCTGAGGTTGGGTGGGGTTCCTCATTCGGGGGCTCGGTGTGTACGGATGTTTGGCTGACGTGTTTCAAGACGTCAAGTCCTGAGAGTAACGGAAGCTCCAAATCCAATAAGACAAGGTCGGGTTGTTCCTCTTGGATCAATCGGAGCGCCTCTTGCCCATTTGTGGCTGTCACTGGTTCGTGGCCCATCCATGTGATGCGATTTTCTAAGCCGAGGAGGATATCGTGATCATCATCGACAATGAGGATTTTCGCACGCATCGGTGGAGGCTCCTTTCTAGAAAGACATGTGTCCAGGTTGGGTACAATCAGCTGATACGGGCTCGTTCGGGTTTGGTTTGGGCTGATCCTGTAATTCACAGGTTGGAAGTGCAAAGTAGAAGCGGGATCCTGCTCCAGCCTCGCTCTCGACCCAGATTCGGCCATAATGCATCGTCACGTATGTCTTGGTGATCCAGAGGCCAAGTTGAGCCCCTTGTGATGAGGGCATCGCTGACGGCACCTTGGAGAATTCTTCAAAGATGTTCGGGAGGTGAGTCTCATCGATCCCACAACCGGTATCGGCCACGCAAACCTGAACCACACCTGGTGATGAGACACCAGACTCAATCCATACCCGGCCGCCGGGCGTGGTGAACTTGATGGCGTTGCCGATCAGATTGACGAAGATCTGT
Source organism: Nitrospira sp. UBA5698 (assembly GCA_002420115.1). Classification (GTDB taxonomy): domain Bacteria; phylum Nitrospirota; class Nitrospiria; order Nitrospirales; family Nitrospiraceae; genus Nitrospira_D. Next base: position 12,487 of record DIHK01000008.1, on the reverse strand, counting down.
TCCAATTTGTCGCGATCTCCCCGAACTAGCGGCAGGGATTCGATGGGGAGAAGCATCAGCGAGACGTTCTTCTCCGAAGCCACCGTCTGTAAGCTGTCCACGGCGATCGTGGCGATCTGGTGGAGACAGACTGGCTCTAAACGCAAATCGATTCGCTTGGTATCCAGACGTGACCAGTCAAGCAACTGAGCGATGATTCTGCTGAGTCGTGCGACGTTGTGCTGGACCCTTGTGAGATAGGTGTGCTGGAGATCAGTCAACGGACCGGTAACTCCGTCCAACATGTTTTCCGCAAAGCTTCGGATTGCGGTCATGGGTGTCCGTAGTTCATGAGAGACGACGGAAAGAAATTTCGATCGACGTCGATCATGTTCCTGTAGTTGTGCATTGGCCTGAGAGAGTTCGTCGGTACGTTGCTCAATGCGCTCTTCGAGATGCTGAGTCAACTCGGCGAGATCAGCGTAGGCCGTGGCATTGTCGATGGCTGCCGCGACATGGCCGGCAATGGTCACAAGTGTATGTAAATCTTCATCCGTGCAGCGATGGGTGCCACGATCACCTGCCAGATAGCCCAGGATCTTTCCATGGCTCTGCAGCGGGGCACCGACGAATGACTGGATTCCTGATCGACGCACTAATTCCAATAACGGGGGGTAGAATCGATGGGTGGCGGCTTCAACGTCATGGACCAAGACCGCTTTCCCCTGGAGCAGCAGTTCGGCTGTAATTCCTCCGTTGTCGACAATAGGCAGATGAAGACGTTGAACGCCGTCCACAATCTCCGGCGAAACCCCGACGATTCTGGCAATGGAGGCGTGGGTCTGTTCCTGTGTATGAAGCACCACCATCATTCGTGTGAAGCCAAGATTATCAACAATCAAATGGAGCACGGTGTCAAGTAGGTTGTCCCTGTCGAAGAGGGTCGTATTGGCAATCGTAGTGCTGGCCTGATGAATGGTGGTCAATTGCCTGATCTGTTGGCGGATCGTGTCGAGGTTTTTGCCGATTGCTTGGTTACGGTCACGCAAGGACTGCGTCATCACATTAAAGGCATGGGTGAGCTGTCCGACTTCATCATTCCGTGAGGAGACAGGGAGGCCTGTGGTGTCTTCACCCTCTGCCAGTTTGCGGGTGGCGACTGCCAGGCTGCGCAGCGGGGTCGTAATGCGAGAGGTCAGCAGGTAGATGATGAGGATGCCGGTTGTAATGATGCAGGCGGTTAAGATGAGCACATTGCGCACAATGAGGGATAAGGCCGCCTTCGCTTGGCCATCGGTAATCCCGATACGGACGATGCCCACCACCTGGGACTGCGTGGATGGAACCTTCCGGTTGTCCTCAAGTTCGATCGATGGCGAGGATATGGGAGTGGTATCTCGCAAGACCGGCATGGCGAAATCATAGAGTGTTTCCTTCCGGATCAGGAAGGGGACGAGCCAGTCCGAGGCTGTCTGTTGAGGAATCAATGTGTGGTCTGATGACCAGACGAGCCGTGTGATCAACGGCGTCGTCAGTGGAATATGAGTCAACGATTCGGACAGTTGATCCTCCGGATAGATCGGCGAGGGAGGCGTGAGCAATGGGGTTCGACCAATCTCCTGCATGCGTTTGCTTTGTCTGCTGAGTAGCCGACCGTCTGATCCCGTGATGATGACGTAGACCACATGGTCGATGCTCATGAGACTTTGCAGGAACTGATCTAGTGTGGTGCGGTCTTCCAAGACGATTCCCGCCACACGAAAATGATCGTTGCGGACGGTATTCGTGAGGAGGATGGTCCCCATTTCTTCTAAGTTCGCGGTCATGGCCTCATGCCTGGTTTCAAGAAAGTACCAGCTTAAGGTCGAGCAGGTCACGATCAGGATGAGACTGAACAGCAAGACGAACTTCAAACGGAGCCCCGACGCGCGGCGCGGCCGCGGTGGGGAAGCGTTGTGCTGGTCTTGGTGAGCGGGGTACATGATGGGTTACTCAATAGGCTTCGTCGATCAGATGCTCGACTTCCTTCGGGATCGTAATACCCAGGTAGCGCGCCGTCTTCTGATTGACGCTGATGTGGATGCGCTGAACCGATATCGGTTTGAGCGTCATCATAGGTTCGCCGTTTAGAACACGTTTTGCCAAGCGACCCGTCTCCCGGCCGACCTCCCCGTAGTCGACCGATAGACTGAGCAGTGCACCCAGACGTGTAAATTCGGTCGAGAAGGCGATCACGGGAACTTGTTTTGCCACCGCGGATTCCAGGATAAAGCGGATCGACTCATCCGTCAGCACCGTGGGGTCGGGAATGAGCCATAGAGCTTCGGACTCGGACAAGAGGGCGCGTAGTTGCTGGGGAATGTCCTTTTCACTCATGACGGGAAAGCCGCGCACCTGAAAGTCTTGGACAGGCGCTCGTATTTCGGCCTCTTTCAGTTTTGAAGAGGTTTTCTCAGGGTCATAGAGCATGCCGATACGATGGAGGCTTGGTAAGAACGAGCGCATGACCTTAAATTGGCGATCTGATGGAATTTCCAGCAGCACACCCGTCATATTGCCGGCAGTGAGATGATGCTTGAACGGGTCGAGAATCATCATGTAGAGGATCGGAATATGATCGATTTCCAGTTTGGCCGCCAGAGCTGCCTTCAACCCAACGGCGACGACTAAGGAGGACTCCGACGTACGGATTCGCTTTGCCAGCTGCTTGCCGCGCTCTAGGTCGCCAAGCAGATCGTACTCGGCAAAGATGGCAGATCCCGGTGAAGTGGCTTTGAATCCGTCGATCGCGTCGTTATAAGCCTTGAGGTCTGAGGACTTCAGAATAGTGATCTCAAAACCGGCAGCCTCAAGCTGTGTCGGAAATATCCAGAGGAGAGCTGCGAACACGAATGCCATCCACAATCCCAATTGGACAGGGAAGTTGAGAAGTGTTCGATGTAGGCCGGCCATACGCGTCATGGTGGCGTGAGCACGGTGAATCTCAGCACGTGCGGTAGACAAGGGATTGGGTGACCTCGGGGAATCATGGGAACTGATCACCGCGTGTCCACTGCTTAAGAAATCTCATTGTGCTGCAGGCTGTCAGAAAGCTCGTTCTCAATATGGAGGAGTTGCTCCCTTGGCAAGCGGCTGCTCGTGGAGCTGGTCATGGTTGCCTGGATGAACAGCAACTCGCTGCTTGGTGCTGCACCAAGTAGTGTAATGTTTTTTCAAATAGAGCAATCGTTATGCCGTCGGTTCATAGGAAATGCCTGGGACGGAAGCACACATATTCATGCGGATTCGTAATGGGTTGTCTGGATTGTGATCCCGGGTAAGGCACTAGGCGGTGTATCATAATAGATTCATGCTGAATCCAAAAGGATTCAATTGGCGAAATCTCATGGATCTGTGGCCAAGGTGCGTCATCTTGCCTTTGTTTGAATAGAGCTGAGGTCCCAATCGGCTACGCCGTTGAGGCCGACTTGTCTCAAGAGTGCGGCACGGAGTCGTCGAAGTGAAGGGTCTGTTGGGCTTTTCTCGATCAGTGCACACACACAGCCCATGGCGTCGTACCAGAGTCCGATTGTGGCATTCGTACGAACGCTATCCTGGTCACAGGTCATCTTGGGTGAGATAGTGACGAGACATTCGCTGAATTCACATCGTTCGATCATCCCCCCGGCGACGATATCTGAGGCATGGGATGCGGAATCTGGACTGGCCGATACAAACCAGCGGTATTGAACGTTCGGCTCCAGTGTCAAGCCTAAGGTCTTCAGGTCGATGGTGTGCACACCGGCTGCCGGTGGCGTTGAAAGAGGGCCTTCATAGATCGGGCGGACCTTTCGATCATCCGTGATGGTGAATTTCAACGGATAGGGAGTCGGTTTTGACAAAAACCAATTCAGCGTCGGGGTTTGTTTCACCGTCAGACCGATATGGTCCGGTACCAGCGCCACGATTTCCGCGTCAGTCGAGTCTTTCCCACGCAATGCGCCACCCACTCGTGCACGGGGAAGCACATTCTTCGGTGGGGTATAGATCGGCAACTGCAGGTCATCCTGTTGCCCTGTGAGTGGCGCCGATGGCGGGTCTGCCGCAGGCGCTCCTGTGGCAGAGCTGACGAGGCTCAGGGCCAGGGCAATTCCAACGAGCGTAGAGGAATGCTGGAGGTTCATGACGGCTCCTTTCCAGCTTCAATCGGTTGCCCGCGCTTCAAGTTGTGGTGCGCGCCGTCCGATTAGAGCCAGTTATTCATCAATAAGAACGGCGACCAGTAGGCTGGATGGCCATAGATCCGGTCGTTCAGAAGTTTCTGTTGGGCACGCTGGAGCGCGACGGCTTTGGAAACCGAGGGATCGCGCAGCTGTCGATAAAATTCAGAGATCAAGGTGGCCGAGGCCTCATCGTTGGTGAACCACAGGGTGGCGAGTGCGCTACGAGCACCGGCCTTCAGCGCCACGCCGGCCAACCCGAGCGCCGCACGGTCATCGCCGACACCGGTTTGGCAGGCACTCAAGGTCAACAGTTCGAGCGGCTCTTGCCTGAACCGAAAGAGGCCGATCAGTTGATCGAGTGTCTGCATCGTCAGTTTCCCGTCGAAGGTCAAGAGATAGGAATCGTTCACGTCGGTCGAGAACTTGCCGTGGGTCGCAATATGGAGACCTCCATACCGTCCTTCACGCAATTCCCGTTCCAGTCTGGATGTTTGAAAGGCGTTGTTCAGGAGTTGGTCACTTTTGTAGAGCTGTTGAATGGATTCCACTTCGCTTGCCACATAGGGTAGGGCAGGGAAGCCTTGCACTGCGGTCGTAAGGCCGGCGGTCAGGAAGCGGAGTTTCTCGCGATTGAGTGGCCGTGGATCGGTCAATGTCAGACCCGGCGTCATGGCGAGCGCGAATTTGCTGACCAGAAATGAGGTGCCGTCGTGAAGCGCGGCCAACGGAATCGTCCGCAGCGCGCTGTCCGGGACAATGACCAACGTCGAGATGTTCTGATGGGACAGATCTGGTTCAAGAGGTCGGATTAGCCAGTCGTAGAGCTGTTGGGCATGTGGGAGGTATTCACGGGTCGTGCGTTTTTCCACCAGCCGTCGAAATGCCCGAATTTCTTGAGTCAATTGGTTTGCAGATACTGGGACTGAGATACGTTTCAAGCCGGAAGGGAGGCTCATCAACAATTCCAGCCGGGAATTGAACATGATGGGATAGACGACGGCAGTATCCGCGGATAAGCGATCGAATGTCGTCAGCCTGGAACGAACGGCATCGACACACTCATCCTTGAAATAGTCCCGAAGCTCGGCGGTCTTGTACGCTTCGATGGCATCGCGGGCGGCGCGCAGGTCACCATCGACGGCGTTGACCTCGTCGGTCAACGAGGCGCGCTGCAACAATAAGTCAGCCAGTTCAAAAAACAAAGGTTTCACAGTATCCTGCTCACCGACGACACCATCCGAAGAAGCCTGTGTCAGCTCGGCCCGAATCGGTTGGAGAGTCAGCGTCGCTTG
>DIHK01000008.1:0-6709 GCA_002420115.1 Nitrospira sp. UBA5698 | reverse complement strand
CCGAGCTGCCATTGCCAGCGATAGAGTGATTCCGGTGCATCCACTGATTGCGCCGCGAATAGCGCACGCCTGGTGAGTTGTAACGCTTCATCCATGCGGAATGATGTTTCATAGAGATGCCCGAGGTAGCCCAATGCATAGGAAAGTGTCCGCTTGTCGCCCAGGTGCTCCGCGATCGTGGCACCTTCTTGGAGTACGCCGGCGGTGCGCAATAAGAGTGCGTCATGTTCTTGGGGTAGGTGAGACAGTAGCCGCTGATAGGTCACCGCGATTCCAATGAGCCCGAGCGCTGTTTGTCTCGACGGAGGCGATACGGCTTGTAATTGCTCCAGTGCGGCGTCAAGGGTGAGGCGGCTGTTGGTCGCCTGCTTGAGTCGTAACCATGCGCGTGCGGCGTTCGTGCGGGCCGTTGCCGCGAGAAGGGAAAGCCCAGCGCGTTCCGCGTGGGTCACGCTTTCCTGAAAGGCATCAAGGGCCTTCTCATCTTGTTGTTGGAGGACAAAGAGGATGCCGAGATCGTTGAGCGTGGGTGCAAGGAGCGGCGAAGAATTCTGTTTGTGTGCGAGGGTTGACGCCTGCTGGAGAAACTCCGAGGCCTGCGGTAATTGCCGCATCGTCAAGTAGGCCCGACCCAAGTACCCCAGAATAGGGGCTTCCACAAGGGGATCCCCGCTCTTTTGTGCTAGTCCTAAGGCAAGTTCCAGCGACTGGAGCGCCTGTTTGGATTGTCCCAATCCCAAAGAGGCCTGCGATGAGAGAACGAGGGCCTCAACCTGGGCCGGAGTATTGCCAGAGCTTTTGTAGAGTTCCGCTGCCTGTTTCCAGTGAGACAAGGCGGAGCTAAAGGCGCCTCGTTCAAAGGCCAGACCGCCTTCTTTCATCGACGAGCCTGCGGGGGAGGATAGGTCATGGGATTCCAAGGGTGTCACGATGAACAGCAGACCAGCGATCAGCAGAAGACGGCAGATTCCGCGAAGAACAAAATGAGTAACTGGTCGATTGGGTACCGACATCGAATGTGTTTCCATTAAAAGGCCTGAACCACCGCTTGAAGATGAATCCCATAGTCTTGGAGATTGCCGGACGGATGGGCCACGTGATTGAGCGGCACACCCCAATAGAGTTCAAACCTGGCGCGTTCTCGTGGCAGAACGCTCCAACGCAGACCTAATCCGACGCTCGCGAGTATCTCAGGATTGGGGGTTTCACCTTTGGCCTGCCAGGACCGTCCAACGTCCACGAATTGAGCGAATTGCAAGAGAGGTTCGCCGCTGGCATAGCGGATCAAGGGAAATCGGGATTCGATGGAGAGGAGAAAACCGTTGTCTCGGATCAAGGTATTCTCACGATACCCGCGGACACTATACCGTCCTCCAAGAGGAATCTGTTCCAGTGGGAACAGGCGATCGTTGGCCAGTTGCAAGTTCAGCTGCCCCAATAGCTGCATGCCCCACCCGTCTTCGAAACGCCGGACACCCTGAACTTGCCCCAACCAGGAAAAGAAGCGTCCATCCGGTAAAGAGCCGGCATTGGTCGTGGCATTCAGGACATCCAATCCGACAGAAAAACGAGAGCGTACCGCAATGACAGAGGTTGCGGTGCGATGAACATACTCTTGAACGAAGCGCAACGCACTGACAGAACTGACTCCGGTATCGGACGAGCCGGGAATGAGAAGCGGGGTTTGACCTAAAGGATCGAGCGTCGAGGTGATTTTGTTGTACAGTCGTTCACCGGTGATGGCGATGGCGACTTCGTCGGAGAAGGTTCGATAGACAGGTTGCCGAAGTGTGAAACCGATGACTTCCGACTCAGAGTTTAGGTTTAGAAACCCAAATTGATCGCTTACAACCGCGAAGTCGTTTCGACGATAGGAGGCGGTGAAGGTCGTGTCATATCGATTGAGAGGGATCGTATAGGCCACATCTATGATCGGGTGTACCCCGCGTGAGCCGCCGTACGTGATGCTCAGAGGATCTCCATGACCGGTCACATTTTGATGGGCGACCGTCATCAACCCTCTCTCAGCTCCAACCACCGGCGTCTGATGATTGCTAAACTCCAACCACATCTTCCAGGGGCTGTGTTCTTTGACCTTGACGTTGAGGATGCTTTCTCCGCGCTGGTCGCCCGGACGCAGTTCGGCATTAATCCGTTCAATCCGGGAGTCTTGTTGAAGGAATTGCAATCGAGTCTGGAGCGGTTCCATCTTCAGTGGAGGACCTGCCCCTAACAAGATACGGTCACTGACATAGCTCCGCCTGAACCAGTTCGTCCCTTCAACGTCGATTCGTGAGAGAGCGCCTTCAATGATCTGTAGCTGAATGACTCCCTCTTTCACGTCTTGATCCGGAATGACGGCACCGGACGTGATGTAGCCGTTGTTGACGTACAAGAGTGTGAGAGCCAGCCGCAACCGTTCCAAATCCTCAGTGGTCAAGGTGCGGTTTTCATATGGCTGAGTGATCGTATTGATCTCTGACTCCGGGAGCGCGGTATTCCCGATGACCTGAATCTTGTTCACGAATACGCGTACTAGTCCGAGCTGTTGCTGCGCGCCGTCCTCGGATGGTACCGGAACCGGTGGGAGCGTGGGGCTTGGTTCTTGGACCGGTGCTTTGAATTCTCTCTTCAACGGTGCAGGAGGTTCTCCGGATCGGAGTGTCGGATCGAAGCTGGGCGGAGCCGTCTGCGGGACAGCCTGGGCAAATAGCGGCGACGATGTCGAAACGATTGCCATGAGCAGACCATAGGACAGGAAGGTTGGGACGAGACACCGACGCTGGTCTTGACGCGCCGAACCAGCAGCGCCGACCGTCATGAGGGACAGCCTGTGGAGCCAGTCGCAAAGGTCCGAACCAAAAATCCAGGCGGTGTCAGCTGTCGCAGCGAGAGGATGTTTGTCTTGTCCTTCCTCTCGGTCATGGCCGACAATCTATTCAGGCTTTTGCTCCGCACCTTCAGGCTAGATGCCTGCTCCGTACTCTCTCCCGTCAGATGTTCCATTGACACTGGGCTGTTGAGCCATCCGTCTGGTTCGGTAGGGAGCGTGTCTCGTCCTGCAAGAAGAAAGGTGCTCTGCTCTCCACCGGCCAAGGCCATGCAACGGTTTTGCAATAGCACTTGCGGCGGGCTCGTCTTCGACACAAGCTGACCCACTGTGCCACTCAAATTCGAGGTTGGCGATTGAATGGTGACGGTGCCACTCACACCACGTTGTGATGAGGCACTAATTAAGCTGGATGAGTCAGCTAAGAACAGGGGAGTCACTAACGTAATATTCCCCCCCGCACCGGCTACTGCTTGCGCAGTAACATTGCTGCCCTCCAACATCACCACTTTTGGATCGATGAAGATATTTCCACCGCTGCCCTCGGCCCCCTTCACGGAGGTGCTGATCGTGCTGTCTACGAGACGGACACGGTCGATAGCTCGGATGTCAATGTTGCCGCCATTCGCCTGTGGTGATTGAGTAGTTGTGGTAATAGAGGAGTGATCGAGTAAGTCCAGGTGCTGACCAGCGTTAATTGAAATATTTCCAGCGTTTGCAATGCCAGACTGCGAAGTTTCTGGTTCGACGATGCTGCTCGCTGTAATTGAACCGCCACTGGTGAGCACCACCTGATCCGTCGCGTTGATGGTGATCGAGCCACCTGTGGCAGTATGGTTCGTGCCAGTTGTTTTTGCGGAAATGGTCCCGCCGTTCTGGAGTATCAGCGAGGAGGCTCCCACGAAAATATCACCAGCTGCGCCGCTCCCTTGCGCATCGGTAAAGATGCCGCTTTCCCCTCCATCAATGTGCACCGCGGCGCCAGGATTATTGAGGCCCTCAATGCTGATGGATCCACCACGGCCGACGGGGCTTTCTCCTGTGACAGGGTGAACAAGGCTGCCACTTGAAAGTCTTGCTCCATCCGTCAGTTGCAGATTGTCTGTGAAGAGCCTGAGTCGTCCTGCCTCGCCGGAGCTGATCGTACTAGTGATGAGCATGCTGGACTCACTGAGCACCACTTCGCGACTCCTGATAAGTAAGTCTGCCGCTTTGGCAGGCCCAGTGGTGCCGGTTTCAATAATTGCGCTCCCCGTGAGGTTGAGACGACCGGTCGTTGTGATGGTAATGGGCTCAGCAACGTGCGGCGTGCTCAAATTATTGCCCTGAACTGACGCACTGTTTTGCAGGAGGAGATTGTTGGCTGTGATCTGGATTCCTCCAAGTTGTCCCGTTCCTTGGGATGAGGTGTAGACATATGAGTCATTGGCACGAATGTCTCCGTGCGGTGCATTAATGCTGATGGAACCCGTGTTTCCGCTGCTCATTTCAGACTGGGTTGTCACAGAAGAAAATTGCACAAGAGCGATGTTCCCTTGGTGGCTTTGGAGTGTGATATCTCCAGCGTGGCCCGAAGCGCCTCTTGATGAGGAAATAATAAGGGCGCCAGAGTCCAGCGTGATGTCTCTTTGGGCATTCAACGTAATATGACCAGCGTTTGCCGCTGTTGTTGTTTCTGTCTTCACTTCAGAGGAATTGGTGATGTGCACCGAATCCGTATCGACGGAAATCTGTCCCGCCGTTGAGGAGAGTGTTGATGAGTCAATAACCAGGTGTCCTCCTCGAATACGGATTGAGGCGCCACTGTCACCACGGATGTCGATGCTCGATTGTTGCGAGATCTGAAGGGCACCCAGTGTTGTGAACGTGTGACCATTGATATTGCCCGTCTCGTGTAGGTTCGTTGCGAGAATTTCTCCCCGTGACGCGACGCTGGCGATATGGGCATGGCCATCCGGCGCGACAAGGTGTCCGCCGGTTATAGTCACCCCGTCTGGCACAGTGGTGGTAGCATCTGTGAGTGGATCGATAGACGTGAAGCCATGGTTGCCACCAATGAAGGAAATAGACTCACCGGGCTGAACGGTTAAGGTGCTCCCTTGAACAGCGATGGCTGCCGGATTGGAATTCAGAAATCCGAAGGCGGCGACAGGAGCACTGGTCAAGAGGCTTGTTTCGGTGGAGGCTGCGTGGAAGATTCCTGAATTTGAGCTAGGGCCCTCTACGAGTCGTAGATAGTCTGCAGTGGTAAAGGCGACTGAGCCGCTCACGTTTAACGTCGCGGTGGGTCCAATGACAATACCGGCTGGATTCATCAGAAAAAAGTTTGCACCGGGGTAGCTCATGGTGTTGATGGTGCCAGAAAGACTCGACGGATTTCCCCCGGTGACCCGACTCAGAATGTTGATGGTCGTGAGCGTCGGCGTCGTATTCTGAAACTGCGCCGTGTCGCCAGGTCCAATACTAAATTGGTTGAAACTGTGAAAGAGGTTTGTTCCATTGCCAGGCCGGATTCCTCCAGTAATCTGGGTTATGTGGCCATGCGATGTGACTGTAGTTCCAAGATCACCGGGCCCTGTTGTCGGAGTGATAGTTGTAGCTTCCTGAGAGAGAGCAAGTGAGGTCACAAACATGACACACAACAGCGGAGCGACCATCGATCCTGAACGCTTTCTAGCGAAGGGCTTGAGCAATCGAAACATGTGTGAACTATAGAGCGTTCTGCGAGTGTCCTGCAATCATGAGTTTTGGGCATCACTGAAAAACTTGCTTCGCAAATGATTAGAAGGTTACCCCCCCCGATGTTTCCACCGGAAGCGACGGCTACGCAAGGACGAGATTGTGCTGGCCGGTTTGACTGTCAGATTGACATCGCCGAGCAGACATTCTGGGAGAGGCCCATGGATGTTCTACGGAGAAGAGGGGAGCGCTGGCGGTTGCGGCCGTGGAGGGAGAGAACCTATCTCAAAATAGAAAGTGACGTTTTGAGATAGGTTCTAACTTGGAAGGCTAATTAGGAGTGCACATGTACGGTGTACCCGGCTGGGCACACGCAGTGACCGGACTGATGGCAATGTTTTGTTGTAACAATAACGGGGCATGCATGTGCGGCCTCAAGCTTCTCAGATCCCGTCATGACGGTAACCGCCACAAAAAGCACAAGCCCTGAACCGATTTGAAACCATCTGTACACCTTTTTCATAGCTTGTCTCCTTTTAGTTGGTTAGATGGACTGTCTCTCTTGAGTGGCTCAGCACGAGCTCTATGCTGTTTGCCACTCTGCCTTTAGAGAGTAAGGCAAAACCTGTGCCAGGTTGCGCAGGTAAATCATGTTAGTGCACTCTGTTGGAAATACTTATGCAGTACGACATGTTGCGTGGTGTGGGATCGTGGGAGATTTTGGTATTGAGCACGAAGGGACAGAGAGATATGAATCAAAACCGATTCACATATGAATCAAAACTGATTCATATCGGTAACAAATCAATTCAGAGTATCTGAGTATTTGCGAATGCCTTAGCAGGCTGAGAGTGCTGAGGTATGACTGTCTCATGGAGAACGAACGTCTGTGACGCGTGCTATGTGTTATCCAATCATCAAGAATCATTTACAAAGGTCGGACTAATTCAGGTTTCCGCTTGGAAAGGTAGGATGTGAGCGCGGCCAAAAGACACGAAGTGATATGAACCGAAGAACATTCATGCTTGCATCTTATCTGATTCAGGACATGCTTGAGAGGCGACAGGTTCCTACTTGACGGAACCCTGGCTTACGATTCAGACTAGCCTTAAGTTAGGGCTGAGTGTAGAGTATTCAGCCTGATCGTTGCCTTAATATCCTCACAGTGTCTTTTCAGAATGCGCCCGTAGCTCAGTCGGA
>DIHK01000006.1:639-19483 GCA_002420115.1 Nitrospira sp. UBA5698 | reverse complement strand
TTGCACTGTATTGTCCCCATCGTGAGTGACGCAAGGCGGACTGCTGACTGGCCGTTGGAAATGACGCGGATTCGTCATGCCGGATTGCCCATGTTCGACCGTATTCTGGTCGATGCCCCGTGCAGTGGACTTGGCGTCTTGCGGCGCCATCCGGAATCGAAAAGTCAGCGCCAGGAATCCACCTTCGCTCGACATCAGATATTACAGGGTCAGATCCTTGAATCGGTCGCTCCCTGCTTGCGGCCCGGCGGCGTGCTGGTCTATAGTACCTGCTCAGCAGAACCTGAGGAAACTGAAGAGGTTGTGAGCCGATTTTGCAAGGCCTATCCAGGATGGATGCGTGAATCTGTGGCTCCCTGGCTTCCTCCCACTGCGCTTCCCTTTGTGACTGAGCAGGGGGCGCTTTCCACCATGTGTAATCGTGTCGGAATGGATGGATTCTACGCCGTCCGTCTGAGGAATATGAGCTAATGGCCCAACCGGTCCTTATCGCCCCATCGATTCTCTCCGCCGATTTTGCCAGATTGGCGGAAGAAATCGCCGCTGTGGAGCAGGCCGGCGCTGATCTCTTGCATGTGGACGTGATGGACGGCCATTTCGTGCCGAATTTGACGGTGGGCCCACCCATCGTTGAAAGTCTGAAAAAGGTCACCAAGCTCCCGCTTGATGTGCATCTCATGATCACCAATGCAGATGCCTTTATTCCAGATTTCGTCGAGGCCGGAGCCGACTATCTGACCGTACATGTTGAAGCCTGTCCGCATCTCCACCGCACGATCCAATCGATCAAGGAACGGGGGATCAAGGCAGGGGTGACCCTCAATCCGGCCACTCCTATTTCCTCTCTACAAGACATCCTGGGCGATGTCGATCTCGTCTTAATCATGTCCGTCAATCCTGGATTCGGTGGGCAAAAGTTCATTCCGTCGGTCCTCAAGAAAATTGCCGAGGCGCGGGCCATGCTGGATCGGATCAACAGCCATGCACTGCTTGAAGTCGACGGCGGTGTGAAGGTCGAGAACACAAAGGAAATCGTGGCCGCCGGTGCTACGACGTTGGTTGCAGGGTCAGCGATCTTTTCTCAACGCGATTACAAGGCGACGATCGCCGCGCTGCGAGCGGCCGCTCAGACAGCCGTCCCATCCACGCCGCCTGCGGCAATGAATCGATAGGTCATTGAGCGTGGATATCTCCAGCATCATCGACAGTCTCCATCCTCTCGAAATCAAAGTCCTAATGACTATGGGTGCGCGTCAACCTGCTGCCGCATTCAAGAGCGAAGACTTAGCCGTGGCTGCGGAGTTGGAGCCGTCGCAACTCAGTATGGCGGTTGAGTGGCTCTTGGCGAAGGGCTTGATCGAGATTCAATCGGAAATCGTCACGCCAGTCGTCTCACTCACAAAAATCGGCGAAGAGTATCATCAAGCAGCCGCCCCGATCGAACGCATTTTGGCAGCCGCACGTGACGCAGCCGGAACTGGAAAGCGGCTTACGATCGGCGATCTTCAAACCCAACCAGGATTGGATCCCTCCGATGTCAGCAAAGCCGTGGGACGGCTGAAAAAGGAAGGCGTCTTGCTGATCATCCAGGGCGGGTGCATTGAGACGACCGGACGTTCGAGCCCGACTGCCGACGCGCTCAGGCCCCTCTTGGAAGAGGTTCACGGGTCCAGTCGAGAGCTGACCAGCTTTTCACCTGAACGTCAACAGCTGATCGAAGACTACTCGGTGAAGCGTGGGAATGCCAAGGAGCCTTTCCGCGTTGATGAGCGTGTGACGCGCTCGTTTGTCTTGTCTCCATCCGGGGCCAGCGCGGTCGAGCAATTGATGAATCAGGGATTGGTGGAGGAAGTCTCACAACTGAGCCCTGAACTGCTCAAGGACGGCAGTTGGCGCCAGAAGCGATTCCGGAAATACACCATCAGTCTTCGGGCGCCGCGTGTTGGAACCGGGAAAAAACATCCGTATCGAGAGTTCTTGGATACGGTCAAAGCGAAACTGGTGAGCATGGGATTCCAAGAGATGCGTGGAGCCCTGGTGGAGACCGAGTTCTGGAACATGGACGCGTTATTCATGCCGCAATTCCATCCAGCCAGAGATATTCATGATGTGTATTTCGTGAAACAACCGACTCATGCCGCCATGGCGGACGAATCCATTCTGTCCAAGGTAGGCCAGGTGCATGAACACGGCGGCAAGACGGGCTCCTCCGGGTGGGGCTATGCATTTGATCTGCAGCGCGCCAAACGTCTGGTGTTGCGCAGCCAGGGGACCGCGGTTTCGGCACGGACGTTGGCGGCCTCGCCCAACATCCCCGGGAAATATTTTTCGATCGCCCGATGTTTTCGCTATGATCAAGTCGATGCCACCCATGCGACGGATTTTTTCCAGGTCGAAGGGATCGTGCTTGGGGAGGACATCAATTTCCGTACGCTCTTGGGGTTGCTCAATTTGTTTGCCCATGAGGTGGCGCAAGCGAAAGAGGTCAAGTTTTTGCCCGCCTATTTCCCCTTTACCGAGCCGTCCGTTGAGCTCCACGTTCGCCACCCTCGGTTGGGCTGGATGGAACTTGGAGGTGCCGGCTTATTCCGTCCGGAAGTGACCGTGCCGCTTGGCGTCACAGCACCCGTGATTGCCTGGGGGCTGGGGCTGGATCGAATGGCGATGGTGGCCTTGGGGATCCATGATATTCGAGAGCTCTTCACCGATAACCTAGAGTTGATTCGGACCACCCGAGGATTGTTCTAGTTACCGCCATGCCCACGATCACCATTTTCAAAGACGATTTCGAATCGCTGTTGAAGGGAACTCGGACCACACATCGCACGGTCTCGATTGAGCAAGTGGAAGAGTGGTTGATGCTCGTGAAGGGTGAACTCAAGGGGCACAATCCCGATACCGGAGAATTGCGCATCGAACTACAAGACAGCAATCGACCGGATTTGTGGTGTTGCGAGGGTATCGCACGGCAGATTCGGATCAAGCAGCAGGGGAAGATTGCGCAGTATCCCTTCTTAACGGGGAAGACAAAGCCCAAAGCAACAATCGTGGTAAAGCCTGGGATGGAACAGGTCCGCCCATACGTGGCTGCCTGCGCAGCCCGGGGCTATCAGGTGACGTCGCAGGGGTTGGCCCAGTTGATTCAAACACAAGAAAAATTGGCCGAGATCTTCGGTCACAAACGAAAAACAGTTTCTATCGGCATCTACCAGCTCTCCAAGATTACCTTCCCGGTAACCTATGAATTGGTGCAACCCGGTGAGGCTCGGTTTACCCCCTTGGGAATGGAGACCGTGATGACCCTGGCGGAGATGCTTATGGTCCATCCCAAGGGATTGGAATATGGGGGAATTTTGGCTGGAGCAAGCCGTGTCCCGATCCTGCGAGACGCGGCCAACCAACCGTTGTCCTTCCCGCCGATCATCAATAGCCGAGAGGTCGGGGAAGTGCAGGTTGGTGATGATCAGCTGTTCGTCGAAGTCACCGGAACGGACTTGCCGATGGTTGTGCTGACCTTGAACATTTTTGCGGCCAACCTCGCCGACCGAGGAGCGACGATTGAGCCCATCCTTGTGGAGTATTCCACGCGTACCTCGTTGGGCAAACGCGTGACCACGCCACAGGATTTGAAGAGGAGCAAGACGATTCCGATCCATACGATCGAGCAGGCGCTTGGCCAAGAACTTGGTATCAAGGTCGTCCAGCAAGCGCTTGAGGTGTACGGCTATGAGGTGTCTGCTGGGAAGGGATCTGTTCGGGTCAAACTCCCGCCCTACCGACAGGATCTGATGCACACGATGGATGTGGTGGAAGATGTCGCGATGAGCCGTGGATATGCGGAGTTTACGCCGGTCATGCCGGCACAGTTTACCGTCGGCGGATTATCCCGTATCGAACAAGTCTCCGATCGTGCCCGAGAGTTGATGGTGGGATTAGGCTTTCAGGAGATTATCTCCAATATCCTTGGTTCGCCGGAACAGTATTCCGGGCATATGCGAATTGACGAGACGGAATGGGGGCAGATGGTCAAGGTCGATAATGTAATGACCTTGAACTTTTCCTGCCTACGGCAATGGATTTTGCCCTCGCTGCTGCGCATTGAAGCCGCTTCGAGTCGGGCCTTTTATCCGCATCGCCTGTTCGAAGCCGGTGATGTGGCTATTCCGGACGCCACTCACGAGTCGGGGTCTCGGACCGAGACTGTTCTGGGGGCAGTGATCGCCCATGCTGCCGCGCATTTTTCGGAGATTCATTCGTGTCTGGATACGCTGTTCTATTACTTGGGGAAGGAGTACCGGTTGGAACCGGTGCCGCACCCGTCGTTCTTGGAAGGCCGTGCCGGACGTATTCTCATTGCCGACAAGCCTGTCGGCATCATCGGGGAGATCCATCCCGAAGTGCTGGAGCGTTGGCAGATCACTATGCCGGTTGTGGCCTTCGATCTCAACCTCTCGCAACTGATCATCGAAAGGTGAGCAGCAGTACCGAACGTTGCTCAGTCGGTCCTCATCCAACGTGGGTATTGCAACATTCACGAAGGGGAGCAACGTTCTGTTGCTCCCCTTCTTTCTGTATACGGTAATCGCTGATAGGCGAGATTAGGCTGCTGCGGGCACGTGTTGCTTGGCGAGGCCGACTAATTTCTCAAACCCGGTGGCGTCCTTGATGGCCATGTCTGAAAGGACTTTTCGATCCAACAGCACATTGGCCTTCTTGAGGGCGTTGACAAACCGGTTATAGGTCAGTCCGTGACTCCGCACAGCGGCGCTGATGCGAGCAATCCACAACTGCCGGAAATCTCGCTTCCGGTTCTTGCGACCGGTGTAGGCGTAGGTCTGCCCCTTATCAACACTTTCCGTTGCTGAACGGAACAACCGGCTCTTCCCGCCGTACTGGCCTGACGCCAGCTTGATCCGCTTCTTCCGTCTGGCTCTCGTTTTTGGTCCACCTTTTGCGCGAGGCATGATTCATTGCTCCTTTTGAGTCCTGAAATTCACAACACGACACGATCGGCGTCTATGCATACGGTAGGAGTCGGTTTAATGTCAAAACAACCGTGGAGTCCACCACGGCGGTTCCGCTCAAGCGGCGCTTTCGGTCATGCCGCTTGCTGGTCAGTATGTGCCGTTTGCCCGCTTTGCGGCGGACAATCTTGCCGCTTCCCGTTTTGGTAAATCGTTTACTCGTTCCTGAATGCGTCTTCATTTTCATGTAGGAGGTTCCTTTAGTTGAGCAATCGCTGCACTGTACGTTAGTGTTTCGGAGCGACGATCATGATCAAGCTGCGTCCTTCCATACGGGGAGCATACTCGATCGTGCCGGCTTGTGCCAACTGTTCAATGACGGAGTTCATCACGGCGCGCCCCATCTCTTGGTTGGCCATTTCTCGTCCACGATAGGTGAGGGTAACCTTGGTCTTGTTTCCCTCTTCTAAAAACGTTTTCATCTGTCGGACTTTGATTTCAAGATCGTGCTTATCGGTCCGTGGGCGCAACTTGATTTCCTTCACCTGCGTGGATTTTTGGTGACGCCGGTTTTGATGATCTTTTTTACTCAGCTCATACTTATACTTCCCAAAGTCCATAATTCTACAGACTGGGGGGACCGAAGTAGGAGCGACTTCCACCAAATCGTGGCCGGTCTCTTGGGCCTGGCGAAAGGCATCCGCCGTCTGAAGGATACCGAGCTGTTCTCCCTCTGGGCCAATGACACGAACTTCTCGGACTCGAATTTCACGATTCACACGCAATTTGGGGACGATAGGCCACCTCTCTCTTAGTGGGTGTGTTGAAGCTCTCGCTGGGTATGCTTGAGCTCGGATTGCAACAGATTCACGATCTCAGTCACCGTCATGGTCCCTAACGTGGCCCCACTTCGGCCTCGGACTGAGAGCGTGCCATTCTGGACTTCTCGATTCCCTGCCACCAACATGAACGGGACCTTCGCCTTTTCAGCCTCGCGAATCTTGAATCCGATCTTTTCATTTCGCAGGTCTGCTTCGGCCCGGAAGCCGGCTGCTTTCAATTGTGCCACAACGGCACTGACATAGTCTTGCTGCTGATCAGTGATGTTGATGACCACTGCTTGTACGGGTGCCAACCAGGTCGGAAAGGCGCCGCCATAATGCTCAATCAGAATGCCGAAGAACCGTTCAATCGATCCCATCAGGGCACGATGGATCATGATCGGGCGATGGGCTTTCCCGTCTTCTCCGATATAGCTCAAATCAAACCGCTCGGGATTGTTGAAGTCCACCTGGACCGTGGAGCATTGCCATGAGCGGCCGAGCGCGTCTTTGATCTTAATGTCGATCTTGGGGCCATAAAACGCCCCGCCCCCAGGATCCAATTGAAAGGCAATCCGACGGCCTTTCAATGCGGCTTCCAAGGCGCTGGTGGCCAATGTCCAATGCTCATCGCCGCCGACCGATTCCTTCGGTCTGGTGGAGAGAAACACTTCAAACTCAGTAAATCCAAATGTTTGAAGTACGAAAAATGTAAAGTCGAGTACCCGACTGACTTCCACTTCCATCTGATCAGGTCTGCAGAAGAGGTGGGCATCATCCTGTGTGAATCCCCGCACTCGCATGAGGCCGTGGAGGACCCCAGTTCGTTCGTACCGGTAGACGGTCCCAAGCTCGCCATATCGAATGGGAAGATCTCGATAGCTTCGCAGGTGAGACTGATAGATCATGATGTGGTACGGGCAGTTCATCGGTTTGAGTTGGTACTCGCTGCCCTCCAGCTTCATGGGTGGAAACATGTTTTCCCGATAGTAATCGAGGTGCCCGCTGGTTTTCCAAAGATCAAGGCGGGCCGTATGCGGAGAGTAGACTAGGTTGTACCCGTCACGAATATGTTGCTCGCGCCAAAAGTTTTCAATCAGCAGGCGGACTGCTGCCCCCTTCGGATGCCAGAGCACGAGTCCAGGGCCGATGTCATCCTGAATACTGATCAAGTCCAGTTCTTTTCCGACTTTTCGGTGATCACGACGCTTAATCTCTTCCAATCTGGCCAAATAGGCATCGACCTCGGCTCTGGTCGGAAACGAGGTCCCATAGATCCGCTGCAACATCGGGTTCCGCTCGTCCCCGCGCCAGTAGGCGCCGGCAATGTTGAGCAACTTGAGGGCACCGATATGGCCGGTCGTTGGCAAATGGGGACCCCGACAAAGATCTACGAAATCACCCTGCGTATACGCGGTGATCGGCTCATGATCGGGAAATCCTTGAATCAACTCAACCTTGTACTGCTCCCCACGAGATGTGAAGAAATCGATGGCCTCCTGTTTGGAGAACTCCCTCCGTGTAATGGGGAGGTTGCGTTGAATGATATCTGCGACACGAGCTTCGATCTTCTCCAGATCTTCCGGTGTGAAGGGACGCTCGAAGGCAAAGTCATAGTAAAAACTATCGTCCAACGCAGGACCGATCGTCAGTTGAGCTGAAGGGAACAGCTCTTTCACCGCTTGAGCCATGACGTGGGTACTGCTGTGGCGGTAGACCTCCCGCCCTTCCGCACTATCAAACCGAAGCGGTTCGATCAGGACACCACCGGCAAGAGGTCGTGACAGGTCAACCACGGTCCCATCCACCTTGGCTGCGAGCACATCCGGTCCCGCCACCCCCA
The DNA here is from genome assembly GCA_002420115.1 of Nitrospira sp. UBA5698. Taxonomy (GTDB): domain Bacteria; phylum Nitrospirota; class Nitrospiria; order Nitrospirales; family Nitrospiraceae; genus Nitrospira_D. Next base: position 11,855 of record DIHK01000006.1, on the reverse strand, counting down.
AAGAAGAAAGAACGGTTCCTGCGGTGTCGCCCGCTTTCGTATCGGTACTGTGGCCGTCCTTGAGAGCAATCTTCATCGAGTCTACTACACAACCGAGCGCACGAGGAAAATCACAGAGGGTGAGCGTCGGTAAAGACAAACCCAACCGTTCATGTTCCACTATGGTAGGCGCGGACGGTCTTGAACCGTCGACCTCTACCGTGTCAAGGTAGCGCTCTCCCCCTGAGCTACGCGCCTATCAAGAAGAGGAGGCATGCTAATATAGCCCCGAGGACACTGTCAAGAAAACGAAAGAGAAGACAGTCGCCCTTCAGAAACCTGAAGGAGCCACCACCTTCTCTTTCTCCTCTCGCCGGCACCCAGAAGCAATCTACTTCACTGCGGAGCGAAGCTCTTTTCCGGCTGAAAACTTGGGCACTTTCGCCGCCGGAATCCGGAGTGACTCGCCTGTTCTGGGGTTCCTTCCCATTCGTGCTTTCCGCTTGGAAAGCGTAAAGGTGCCAAAATTGACAAGGGAGACACGTTGCCCCTTCTTCAGTGAGGAGGTCACTGCACCAGTGAATGCTTCAAGGGCAGTTCCCGCCGCGACTTTAGTGATTCCCGCCGAGGCGGCCATCTTCGCGATCAGCTCTTCCTTTGTCATCATGTCCCTCCTTAATGGGTAGTGAAGAAATGGAGAAAATGACTCCGGTGACACTGCATTGGCACACTCATGCACTACGATTCGCCCGTAACTTGGTCTGTTTCAGCGGGATATGCAAATTCACGATCTTTTTTCTTAGCGTGTTCCGGTTCAGTCCAAGCAACTCGGCCGCCTGAATCTGGTTGCCTCGCGTTTCTTGCAGCGCCGATGTGATGAGAGGGCGCTCAACGGCGGAGATGAGGATCGGGTGAAGGTTCCTTGCGGACCCGTTGCGCATTCCTTTGACGAATTCACCCATTTTAACTTCCAAGTAGTTTTCCAGAGACCCGTCCCGGGCTTTGTTCAACTGGGGGCTGCCTGGCGTGACCACAGTTTGGATCATATTCAAGGTTTGTCGTAAGACCGCGCGCGAACCTTGAATGAAAAGAGTCTGAGTGAAATCAAGATGCTCGGGCCGTGGAGTGACCGCGCTTTGTGGGTCAGATAATTCCTCGATGAGGACATCCACCTGCTGATGGTTCGATGATTCGCTTTGGAAGGCGGCTGCATCACGAAACATGCTGATGGAGGAATCCGTAAAGATCTGTTGAACTTGAGCCTGGACGGAGGAGTCCGTCGTAAGCAATACGATATTGTATGTCGGCGGTGATGCTGGCATGAAGGCACCATGTAGAAGAAGAGCGCGGATTATTGCCCGAGGCGGAATTGATGTCAATTGGATTTTCGGCCAGGGCCTTCTGCCGGACAGCGTTCCGTGAGGCGTGATGTGTGGAAAAGGATCAAGATCTACAAAGAGTTGGAGATCGACAGAGACTTGGAATTGGGAGGCGGTAATAAAACAGGACGAAAAGGTGAAAATACTTAGAGCTCCGGCAGTTCGCGATGTTGATGCGGGTAAGTCGATCTTGACAGGTTCACGATCTGGTAGGTAGAGTGAAGGAATCTAATTCCTACAGGAATTGTAAAGAATGAAGATGTCTAAGCGTGTGAGCTATGGAATCCTGGCAGCCATTGATCTAGCCATCCATGCGAAAGACGCTCCGATTCAAGCCAAGGCTGTCTCAAGGCGCCAGGGCATTCCCCTTCGTTTTCTTGAACAGGTGCTTCATACCATGAAGAATGCCGGATTGGTTGAAAGCCAACGTGGAGCACAGGGCGGGTATCTGTTGTCTCGAAAACCGGAAGACCTTTCGCTTGCCGAGATATTTGAATCCCTTGAAGGACCGGTCTTTCATCGGTCGGGCGTCACTCCGCTGCCTCGACCTCGCCACATGGGAAAGTCTGATCTCCTTCTGGGCGATGTATGCGAACAACTTCAACAGGCCGAGCGGAAAGTTCTCGAGGGCATCACCATTGAACAGTTGGCGGCACGCCAGCGGCTCGCGGATGCGCAACGTAGCCCTATGTACCATATCTGATGGAAAAAGCTTCTTCTTCCAGGCGACTAAGGAGTGACCCATGAATGACACTGCATCTCTTGCTGTCCCCCATATTGAGACACAACCGATTCCTTCAGCCATTCTGGAAGAAATAGAGACCTTTGAAGCCGAAGCCATGCGGACATTGGCGGGAGACATCTCCACGGACCTTTTCAAGCCGTTCCGATTACAGTACGGCATTTATGGTCAGCGCCAGCCGGGGGTCCAGATGGTGCGGATCAAGATTCCGTTCGGGGGAATTACTGCGAACCAGCTCCGCCGCGTGGCAGAACTGGCAGACCGCTATGCGACGGGTGTCGGTCATGTCACAACCAGACAAGATATTCAGATGCACTTTGTTGAACTGAAAGATGTGCCGACCATTATGCGAGGTCTTGCTGAAGTCGGCCTGACCACTCGCGAGGCTTGTGCCAATACGGTACGAAATGTGACGGCCTGCCACCTGGCCGGCGTGTGCCAAGGCGAAGTGTTTGATGTGACACCGTATGCAAAGACGGTTGCCTACCACCTGCTGCGGAATCCCTTGAATCAAAGCCTGCCGCGCAAGTTTAAGATTGCGTTTTCCGGTTGTGCTCACGACTGTGCTCTCACACCGATTCACGACATCGGTTTGTTGGCAGTCAAGCGTGCGGACGGGGTCATCGGATTTCGTATGGTTGCGGGTGGGGGGTTGGGTTCCACACCGCGGATTGCCCAGCTGCTCCGAGAGTTCACCCCGATGGAGGAGCTGATTCCCAGTATCGAAGCCGTCATCAAGGTATTCGATACCCTCGGTAATCGGAAAAACCGGAACAAGGCCCGCATGAAATTTGTGATCGACAAGTTAGGCTTCGAGGAATTCAAGCGCCGATGGGAGGCTGCCTATACCGCAATGGGGCATGCCCTTCCGAACAACGGATCGATCGCCTTATTGGTTTATCAGGATGCTCCACCGGCACTCATTATGCCGACTCGCAACGGGACAGCCAATGGAAACGGGAATGGAAACGGAACCCATCCGGTCGGCCACGAGACCCCATTTGACATGTGGAGGCGGACCAACGTCGTCCGGCAAAAACAGGATGGGTATGTGACGGCAGCAATCAAGCTCTTTATGGGCGATATCACTTCCCAGCAACTGTTGTTTGTCGCGGATCTGGCTGAACGGTACTCCAACGGAAATCTTCGCACCACGATCAACCAGAACCTGGTGATCCGGTGGATTCCCGCTGATCGGATCTCATATCTCTATGAGGATTTGGCCTCTCACGGACTGGCGGATCCCGGCGCGGAACTCGTCGAAGATATCATCGCCTGTCCGGGAACCGATACCTGTGGGTTGGGCATCACCTCATCAAAAGGTTTAGCACGAGCGTTAGCCGAGGTGTTTCCTGCCGGTCGAGTACCGGAAGATTTGGAAGGGGTTGATATCAAAATAAGCGGTTGCCACAATTCCTGCGCTCAGCACCATATCTCCACGATCGGGTTGCATGGCGTCGGGAAGCGGATTGGAGAGCATGTCGCACCGCACTATGAATTGCACCTCGGCGGGTCGGTCAACGGCGCAGCCAAGATCGGACAGATGATCGTGAAGTTGCCGGCGAAAGCCGTCCCGGCAGCGCTTTCTCATTTGATCGACGTATATCGGCGTGATCGTCAGGCGAATGAAAGCCTCACGAAGTTCATTGTCCGCACGGGAAAGACCAAGCTGAAGGACGAATTGATTCCCTACACGATCGTCCCGTCTTACGAAGAGGATTCTACCTTCTACTACGACTGGGAAGGGGAGGACGAGTTCATTCTGGAAGATCTCGGTCCAGGTGAATGTGCCGGCGGCGCATTGGAGATGATTGAAAATGGGATTTTAGAGGCAGATCAAGAGCTGTATCAAGCCAAGTTACTGGTCGAGAAGCATCAGTATTCCGTGTCGGTGAATAAATCGTATCGCGCTGTGTTGGCTGCCGCCAAGGCGATGTTGGTGACCGAGGGGCTTGAGCCGTCGAGTGACTCGGAAACCTTTATTGAATTTGACAGTCGGATTGCGCAGAAAGGGGTCATCCCCGCGCAGTATCGCGAACTCAATAAGAAGGTCGGCGATCTTGGGCCAAAAGAAACGTCTGGTGAATCGGCGCGTGAGAAGATGGCCTTTGCGAAGGGTTTTGTTGAGGCGTGTCGTGCTGCAACGGAACAGATGGGGAAAGATTTGAAGCTTGCCCCAGTCCAAGAGACGGCGGCTCCAGTACGGGAAGTTGCCGCGGTGGTAGCTCCAATCGCCACAGAAGTGAAGCCGGCAACTCCGGTTCCGACCGGTGCCCCGATCTACGATCTGCGTGGCGTCGCCTGCCCAATGAACTATGTGAAGACCAAGTTGAAGCTCGAAATGATGGATACGGGAGAAAAGCTGGAAGTCTGGTTAGATGCGGGGGAGCCAATCAAGAACGTGCCGATGAGTCTCAAGAATGATGGGCATAAGGTATTGATCCAAGAGGCTTTGGAGGCGGACGCGTCGCACTATCGGATTCTGGTTGAGAAGGTTGAGGGCTAGCTGGTGAGTGCTGATTTCAAGATGCTCAGTGATTCCTTCGAGGCGAAATCGCCGCAAGATGTGTTGGCCTACGCCATTGAGACGTACCATCCACAGATTGTGTTGGCCTGCAGCTTTGGGGCTGAAGATGTAGTCCTCGTCGATATGGTGCATCGCATGAATCCCGATGTCCCATTGTTTTATCTCGATACCGATTTCTTGTTTCCGGAAACCTATGCGACGAGAGATCGCATCATCGAAAGGTATCAGTTGAAGCCGGCGCAAGTGATCCAAGTGAAGTCATTATTGACGCCGCAGAAACAAGCAGAGTCCTATGGCGATGCACTGTGGACGAGCAGTCCCGATCAGTGTTGCCAGCTTCGGAAAGTTGAACCACTGACCCGTGTGCTGAAGGGGTACAACGCATGGATCACTGGCATCAGGCGTGACCAAGCCCCATCAAGAGCGAGTGCAGGTTTGATCGAGTGGGACGACAAGTTCAAGTTGGTCAAGGTCAACCCACTGGCGCGATGGAGCTGGACCGATGTCTGGACCTACATCAAGATTTACGAAGTTCCCTACAACCCCCTGCATGATCAGAATTACCCCAGCATTGGCTGCACCCATTGCACAAAACCAGTGATGCCGGGGCAAGATCCTCGATCAGGCCGTTGGCAGGGTAATGCCAAAACCGAGTGCGGGCTTCACAAGTCGTAACATGCCATTTCACGAAATCCTCGCAAAAATTGCCAAGGGCCCCAAAGCGTCCAAAGACCTGACCTGGGACGAGTGTAAACAAGCGATGAAGGCCTTAGTCGAGGGTGAAGCAACCCCGGCTCAAGTCGGGGCATTCCTCATTGCCATGCGATTCAAAATGGAGTCCGTCACGGAGTTGGCGGGATTGACCGCTGCCGCTCGCCAATATGTGCCACCGCTCGCAGTCTCACGGGAGTCGGCTGTCGTGGATGTGCCGACCTACGCGGGAAAACAAGACACCTTTCACGCGATTGTCGCGGCCTCAATCGTGGCGACAGCAGCCGGGGCAACAGTCTTAATGCACGGCTATGATGGAATCCCTGGACGGCCTGGCGCGGCTGGGGTGTTAAAAGCGCTAGGGATTCGGGTGGATGCCGAACCCAAACAGGTTGCCGAAGAGGTGAACCGAAATCGCTTCGCGTATTTGGACATCGGACTCTACCACCCACCGATCTATCGTTTTCTGGAAATGCGCCAGACGCTTGGAGTCAGGAATGTGTTCCATCCTATTGCAAGACTACTCAATCCGGCTCGGGCAAAGGTGCAAGTGGTGGGGTTGTCGCACCCACCTCATTTTGAAAAGACAGCCGAAGCCTTACGCATCCTTGGCTGTCCCCATGCCCTGGTTGTACGGGGAGTCGAGGGGGATCCAGAATTGTCTGCCTCGATGGCAACGAGAGTATTGGAATTGCGCGACGAGCGGATCACGCCGATCGGTGTGGCGCCAAAGGATTTCGGTTTAGCATTGGCCCCATCCCGTGAGATGGCTGGATTTCCACCGGACCAGCGTGAGAAAGAAGCGGATCTTCTGCGTCGAATACTTGAGAGTCGAGTGCAGGGCGGTCAAAAGGATTGGGTGCTGATGAATGCGGCGATGTTGCTGTATGCCGCAGGGAAAGGGGCATCGCTTGCCGCTTGTTTCCCAGCCGCTCGCGCCGCGATTGAAGGAGGCGCTGCGGCTCGCAAGCTGGAGGATCTCGTCAAACAGTCGGTGGCAGTGTAGAACAAGAACCGGAAAGAACAGAGGTCATGAAACACCTTCGTCAATTGGAAGATCAAAGCGTCTATATCCTGCGAGAAGCCTACAAGCATTTCAACAATCTCGCTATGCTCTGGTCGATGGGCAAGGATTCCACCGTGCTGCTGTGGCTGGCCCGCAAGGCCTTCTTTGGGCACGTGCCGTTCCCACTGCTCCATGTCGATACCAGCTACAAAATTCCGGCGATGATCGAGTACCGCGACCGTCTGGCGCGAGAGTGGCGATTAGATTTGGTCGTCGGCCAAAATAAAGAAGCCTTGGCGGCCGGTATGAACCACACCCTGGGCCGTGTGGTCTGTTGCACGGCGCTGAAGACGAACGGCCTCAAGCAACTCTTGGAGAACAAAGGTTATACCGGGGTTATTCTTGGGGTCCGGGCCGATGAGGAAGGGACGAGGGCTAAGGAACGCTATTTCTCTCCTCGGGATAAACACGGCGATTGGGACTTTCGAGATCAGCCGCCTGAGCTCTGGGATCAATACAAAACCACCTTTCCACCAGGCACCCATATCCGAATTCATCCCCTCTTGGATTGGACTGAAATCAATATTTGGGAGTACATCAAACTCGAAAACATTCCGTTCATCGACCTCTATCTCGATAAGGGCGACGGGACACGCTATCGCAGTCTTGGTTGTGCACCTTGTACAACTCCGATCAAATCGACGGCCAAGACCGTGGATGACATTATCGAGGAGTTGCGACATACGACCGTGGCCGAGCGATCCGGCCGAGCGCAGGACGAAGGACGGGGCATGGAGCTCCTGCGCAAAGATGGCTATATGTAGACAGAAGGGTGAATGGTTCATGAGTGAGAGATGAGAAACAGCGTATTTCTTCATTGATCGTGAACCATCGCCCATCAACCATTCACGAGTGAGCACGCATGCAAGTCAATGTGACAAAACCATCTGAAAATTTGAACATCGTCATTGTCGGCCATGTGGATCATGGCAAGTCCACCCTGCTGGGCCGACTGTATGCCGATACCGGCTCACTGCCTGACGGGAAGTTAGAAAAAGTGCAGGCCATCTGCAAACAGCAGGGGAAGGAATTCGAGTACGCGTTTCTCTTCGATGCCTTCCTTGAGGAACAGGAGCAGGGGATTACGATCGACACGGCCCGTACGTTTTTCATGTGGAAGGGCAGGCAGTACATCATTATTGATGCCCCGGGGCACAAAGAGTTTCTGAAGAACATGATTTCCGGGGCAGCTCGTGCTGAAGCCGCCTTGCTGTTGATCGATGCGTTGGAAGGGGTCAAGGAGCAGTCCAAGAAGCATGGATATCTTCTGTCGTTGCTTGGGGTCCGCCAGTTTGCCGTGGTGGTGAATAAGATGGACCTGGTCGGCTATCGGCAGGATGTGTTCGACGGGATTGAAAAAGAATACCGGGAATTTTTAGGGCAATTCAAAGCGGTGCCGGCACAGTTCATTCCGGTGAGTGCCAAGCTTGGGGACAATATCGCGAACCGTAGCCAGGCGATGTCCTGGTACAGCGGTCCTACCGTGCTAGACACACTCAGCGCGTTTCAAAAGGAAACCGCTCGTTCCGAGCAGCCACTGCGACTATCTGTCCAGGATGTCTATAAGTTCGATGCGCGGCGGATCATCACCGGTCGAATTACAGCAGGGCGGCTGAAGGTAGGCGATCATCTCGTGTTCTCGCCATCCAACAAGCGGGCGAATATTAGAACGGTAGAGGCCTTCAATATTGAGCCGCAGCCGACTGAAGGCCAGGCCGGTCAATCGATCGGCATCACACTCGATGAGCAGATTTTCGTGGAGCGAGGTGAGATTGCCTCACATCAAGAGCATCTGCCGTCGGTCTCGACAGCATTCCGGGCCAATCTGTTTTGGTTGGGGAAGAAGCCGTTGGAGAAAGGCCGCAAGTATCTGTTGCGCGTCGCCACGAAGGAAGTGGACTGCGAGGTGGCCTCGATTCACAGAATCATCGATACCATGGACCTCGCACAGCAGCAGGGCAGTAACAGTGTCGGGAAGAATCAAGTGGCCGAATTGACCTTGCGCACCAAGGCCCCGGTTGCCTTCGACCTGTCGGCATCCTTTGAGGCCACCGGCCGGTTCGTCCTCGTCGATGAGTATGATATCGCGGGCGGGGGCATCATTACTGAACTCGTCCATGACGATCAGGAGTTTCTCCGCGAAGAGGCTAGGCGTCGCGATTTTGCCTGGGTGAAGGGTGAAGTCACTGTCGAGGATCGGGCACAGCAATACGGCCATCGAGCGGCGATCGTCCTGATTACCGGCGGTCGCCACACGGGGAAATCATTCCTGGCGAGAAAGCTTGAAGGCCGTCTCGTGGCAGACGGACGTCATGCCTACTTGCTGGACGGAGAAAACCTGCGCCGCGGTCTGGATGCGGATCTCAGCGAAGAAGAGCGGGGACAGACGACTGAAATGGCCCGCCGCTACGGCGAAGTGGCAAGACTCCTCATCGACACCGGTCTCATCGTCGTATCGACGACGAATCCCTTCGGGATGGCCTATCGCGAAGCCTCGGAAGCCATTAGGACCCTCGTCCATCCTGCGCCGGTCATTGCGGTCCACATGAGCAAGACCGCAGAGGAGCCGCCACCCAATACGGATGTTGTCCTGACGGGTCCCACGGACTTTGATGCAGCCACGGCCCGAATCTTGGATGAATTGAAACGTCGGGGTGTCTTGGCTCAGGCCATTGGCGCCAAGCCGGTCTTTCAATATTCTATTTAGAGCAGCGGCACTCGACACGATCGACCATGCTGGTCATCGACTCGTGTCGAGTGTGCCATTGCTTTCCACACAGGCAAGACAACAGAAGAACCCCAACTGAATCAGATGTTGGCCTTTCAGGCCTGCTACAGATTTCGACATGGCGCGCGGCGCGTATTGTTGAAAAATTGAAACGCTGGAGGCACTGACGCCTGGCGTTCATTCCCTCGACAACGTGGGAAGGTTGTGCGCGTCCTCATCAGGCTCCGCGAAACAAGACGTGGCACCAATCCACAGTCAGTGGGGCACTACTAGGCCGTGAGTGTTCCGGCTGTCAGACAATAGCACAAGACCGACCTCTTGACGGCCCTGCCTAATACCACTATTCTGTTGTGACGGACTCATTTATTCTCCTTAGGCTAAAGTGACGTTCATGCAGGGTAAAGACCCGTTCTTGATACTTCTTGGGGTAGGCATCCTTGGGGTGACGTTCTTCTTCTGTGGCGAAAGAGTGGTGAAGTCACCTCCTCCGGTTGCATTGCAGAACCTGTCTGAAACTCCTCCGCCGGTTCAGAAGCTTATTGAGCCAACACCAGTGACGCAGGTCTCCACGGCAGCTGTGCTGAAAACAAAGATCGATGAGCTGCTGGTGGGGACTGCGATGATGTTCCGAATCAACAGCGCCCTGCTGGTCCCAGAGGGGAAAGCTGTCCTGAATAGCGTGGCCGCGATTTTACAAGAAGATCCCGCGAGTGTCTTTGAAGTTGCCGGTCATACAGACGGTGTCGGACCCGAGCACGCAAATCGGCTGCTTTCGGAACAGCGGGCTAAGGCCGTCGTCGAGTATCTGATCTCAAAAGGGATTGTTGCCGATCGTCTGACTGCCACAGGATATGGAGCATCGCAACCGATCTCTGAGAGTTCAACCCATGAGGCGGGTGAGCCACACCGGCAGATCGAATTCTTAATTGGCACCAAGGGGGAGCAGCCATGATGTCTATGCACTGGACATGCTGGCTTGGGACGGTGGTGGGGGCTGGTTTCCTTGGTTGGGGAATCAAAGGTCTGATGGTGGGGACCGTGATAGATGACAAGCGGCGTGAGGTGGAACGCCTTGCGAGTAAGGTCACCATGCTCACGAAGCTTGCTAATCAACCGCCGGAGGTACGAACCGTTGAGAAGCGGATTGAGGTGCCGGTCGAACGGGTGGTGGTGAAGCGAGTTGAAGTACCAGTCGAGAAGATCATTGAGAAGCTGGTGGAAGTGCCGATTGAAAAGACCGTGGAAAAGATCGTCGATCGGCCGGTCGACAATCCGGAGCATCTGGCGAGGATTAAGGCGTTGGAGGGTGAGGTCGCCGTGATCGTTCGCCTGCTTGGGCAGATCGCTCAACTCCAAACTGTTTCTGCGCAGGCCGGGGGAAGGGCTAGTGAAGGGCGGGTGGTGGTGCCGGTCGACGATCCGGAGCAGCTGACCCGGATCAAGGCATTAGAAGGGGAAGTGGCTGTGATCGATGATCTTCGTGTGCAGATTGCAGAGCTCCAAGCTGCGTCTGCGCAGACCGGTGAGAAGATCGTCGAGAAGCGAATCGCACCTCACATTGAAAGCCATGGGAAGGTGCCGGTCGACAATTCTGAGCAGCTGGCCCGGATCAAGGCGCTGGAAGGCGAGGTGGCTGTCATCGACGATCTTCGTGCGCAGATCGCTCAGCTCCAAGCCGCATCTGCGCAGGCAGGGGAGATGGTCTTCAGGACGCAGGTTGAATACTACAAGAAATATAAGAAGTGGCTCGGTGAGGGTGAGCCGCCACGTGAGGGTCTCGACCTTCCTACACAGCTCACCCAGCTTCAAGCCACGTCTTCACAGATCGGGGAGAAGACTGTCGAAGGCCAGATCGAGAGGTCCGCTGGTCAGACTGTCGTGCAGAGCCGAGAAGCGCCGGTTGTAACGAGCAGCGAACCAGCTGGGGAGCTGGACCATGCCGGTGAGCCGTCGGATGAGGGCCCAGCGGTCGGAGCGTCGCCCGATGATTTGAAGCACATCCGCGGGGTCGGGCCGGCGTTAGAACGGTTCCTTCACAAACGGGGGGTCTTCTCGTTTCGGCAGGTGGCGACCTGGAGCCAGGC
>DIHK01000006.1:0-331 GCA_002420115.1 Nitrospira sp. UBA5698 | reverse complement strand
AGCTCGAGCACTACAGGAAGTATGCGCAGTGGCTCGGCGAGGGCGAGCCGCCGCGTGAGAGCCTCGACCTTCCTGAACAGATTGAGAAGTTCCAAAGCTTATCTTCGCAGGCCGGGGAGCCTGTCGTCGAAGAAGAAATCGAAACTTCTGCGGCATCGAATGAGGAGATGCGGATCGATAGGGCGAATGGTCCATCGGAGGAAGAGCAAACAAGTAAAGAGTTGCCGGATGATTTGAAACTTATCCGCGGAGTTGGGCCGGCGTTAGAACGGTTTCTCCACAAACGGGGCGTCTTCTGGTTCAGCCAAGTGGCGACCTGGAGCCAGGCGGA
>DIHK01000065.1:716-23642 GCA_002420115.1 Nitrospira sp. UBA5698 | reverse complement strand
ACGATGGGGACAATACAGTGCAACCCCAGCCGTCGACAATTGTCCCGGAGCAGTTCCAGCCGTGAGGCCTTGAGATCCAACGCAACAATCGTTCCTTGATCACCCATAAGTTCGGCAAGATGAGTGGCCTTCCCTCCTGGAGCGGCGCAGACATCCAGAATCGATTCACCGGATTGAGGGTCAAGGATCGGTGGAATCAGTTGTGCGGCTTCATCTTCGACATAGTAGTCACCGGCCTCAAATCCAGGGAGCGAGGATATTTCCTGTCCTTTTTCTAGGCTCACTCCCACCGGACTAATCGCCGTTGGGTGGGCTCCGACTCCGGCTTTTGCGAACTGTTCCAGAAGACCGTCCCTCGTCAATCGCATCCGGTTGGCACGAAAGGTCAGTGAAGGGGTTGCGCTAGCCGCTACACAAGCTGATTCCGCTTGCGCATACCCCAACCGTGTCAGCCACCGTAGACTCAACCACAAGGGGATGCCGTAGTTGATCGACAGATGCTTCTCCGGTTCAATAGCCGGATCTGGGAGTGTCGGCATAGGCAGACGGACTAGGTTGCGCAAGACCGCGTTCACCAAGGCACTCCAGTCCCGTCCCAGCTGTTTGGAGGATGCCTTGGCCAGCTCGACGGCTTCGTGGACCGCAGCTGACGCAGGAATACGATCGAGAAAGAGGAGTTGATAGGCACCGATCCGAAGCAGCATCTGAACCAAGGCGGGAAGCCGATGCAGGGGCTTGGTGAGTACTGCCCCTAGACGCCAGTCAAGGGTCTCCTGTCTTCGAAGAACTCCATAGACAAGTTCCATAATCAGCGCCCGGTCACGCTGGTCTGAAACAGATCTCACCCGTTGATCCAGCACCTCATCAAGAGCACGATCACCTCGTTGACTTGCGAGCAGGATAGACAGCACGACAGACCGAGGTGAATGGTTTGTGGAACTCGGCAGCTTGCGTGGGTCTGGCATGGGAGGTTTGTGGAGGTCTAGCCGAGGTAATAATTACCCGACCAACGTGATTGGCGGTGGACCCAATTGTTGCCCAACCGTCACCCGGTGGCCTGCCAGGAATTGGGCCACCGCCATGCGCTTCGAATTAGCAGTTTGGATTTCGCGGATCTCAAGAAGCCCATCGCCGGTTGCCACCACGATCGACTGTTTATTTACGGCGACAATCGTTCCTGGGGTATCACTAGTCGCAGTCCCCTGTAAGACCGCCTTCCAAATGTTCCAACGCTCATCACCCAGAAACGTATAGGCCCCAGGCCATGGGGAGAGGCCTCGCACCCGATTTGTCAGTGACGTGGCACTCAGCGTCCAGTCAATCAGACCGTCTTCTTTCTTGAGGAGCGGAGCCATGGTCGCCTGCTGATCGTCTTGCTTCGTTGGCACCAATGTCCCGGCTTTCAGCTGGACAAGTGTCTCGATGAGCAGTCGTCCACCCAGTGCGGCCAGGCGTGGCGCCAATGTCCCGGCCGTATCATCAGGAAGAATCGCCAATTTCGCCTGCAGTAACATGGCGCCGGTATCCATGCCTTCGTCCATGAGCATCGTCGTAATGCCCGTCTCGGTCTCACCGTTGATGACGGCCCATTGCACCGGAGCGGCACCGCGATATTTCGGCAAGAGGGACCCATGCACATTCACACAACCCATGGGAGGAAGTTGAAGAATCGGTGTATGCAAAATACGGCCATAGGCAGCCACCGCGATCACATCCGGCTGCCAGGATGATAACGCTTGCAAAAACTCAGGTGTTCGGATCTTGAGCGGTTGCAACACAGGAATCCCAGCACGCTCTGCCACCAGTTTCACCGGCGGTGCAACAAGCTGATGCCCTCGTCCCTTCGGCCGATCCGGCTGACACACAACGCCTATCACCTGATCACCTGAGCTGAGGAGTGCTTCGAGCGACGGGACGGCAAACTCTGGTGTACCCATGAAAACGATTCGCATATCTTGGCTTTATCATCGTGATGGGCAGAATGCAATCAGGCGACCACGAAACTTGACTTGTCATTCAACGCTTTGTTAGTCTCCCTTCGCGGGGTGGAGCAGCCTGGTAGCTCGTTGGGCTCATAACCCAAAGGTCAGAGGTTCAAATCCTCTCCCCGCAACCAAATCCTACCCTGTTCACTTCATCCTGATTCAAGATCAGCTGCCGAAGCAAGGCCGAAGAATTCGTCCGTTCAAATCGCTCTAAAAAAAAGTAACGAGCTGGTTCGGATTGGAAGACACTGCTGTGTCCTTTGTACGTGACGCTTCTCCGGGGGAAGATCGAGGCTGCGCGAACCGGGGAGAAAGCCGATTCATCGGGAGCGACCCTAGCGGCCTCGGTCGGAAACTCTACTATGGATATTGAGAAAGAGAAAGGGGTTAGATTCGAGGAGTGTTATCCAGGCACCTTGCGCGTCACTCATACCCCTCCTACAATACTCTGCTGGATATGGCTCTCAAGGACTTGACCGATATCATTCAAAGCGCTGCGGTCACAATAGCGAGCATCGTCGCTATCTATGGGATTAATGCCTGGAAAGATGAGTTCATCGGCAAACGCAGAATTGAATTGGCTGAGGAGGTGCTGGCCATTTTTTATCAAGCAAGAGATGCTATTGAAGCCATACGCAGTTCGTTCGGCTATGAGGGGGAGGGAAAAACCAGAAAGCCTGGGCCCAATGAAAAACCTGAACATGCGGAGGCTCTGGATCGAGCCTATGTACTAATTGAGCGATACAATAAACACAATGATGTATTTTCTCGACTTCATGCGCTTCGATATCGATTCATGGCTCAATTCGGTGCCGAGGCTTCTGCACCGTTTGATGATTTGAACGGATTAATCAATGAACTACTAATGGCTGCTCGGCACAAGGTATGGCTCGCAACCGTTCCCGAATGGTCTCTTAGATCGGAGGAGGCGATGGAGAAGCACCACCAAGAGTGGATTGCCAATGAACGTATTTACTACAGTGGAGGAAAAGACGATCCCATTGCACCACGCCTCGCGAAGATAATTACCGACATCGAGAGTAGGTGCCAGCCCATCATCGAGAAGTCTGACCATAAATAGTTACCGTCTCCTCACCCGGCAATTGTGAACGTATTTCCATGGTTGTGCAAACGGTTACTTCAGCATTTTCTGAACTGCTTCTAGAACTTCCCTACTCCTATTACCATCTACTTCGGACTGCCCGCTCTTCTTCAATACCTCCATGTTATCGTTGAATGAGGTCAGGATTTTCTCCAACCGTTCAATTAGAGCCTCACGAACTAGCTTCAACTGTTTTGGATCATCTCCTATTTTCTCTTCTTCTTGTGCCTTTTGAACTTCCGCCCTGATTCTCCTATCAGATCCTTTTCATTATTTTCGAGCTCCTTAAGAAGGAGAGTCCCGGCCATTGTTGACGGTGAGTCAGCTATAGCTTGATTGGCAAACTTGAATGCTGCTTCGAGCGCTACGCCGCCCGCCCCGACTCCAGAAGAAGCAGCCCCTATCTTAGCAGCAGTTTCCAACATCGTCTTCCCAACATTCATATAGGCATCGATCAATTCTCCAGGATAGCTTTCAAAATTTTTCAGGTTCCAGTTTCCAATCTCATCCTTCACAAATACCATGTTACCTTTCCCTGGCGCACTTGAGTGAACAGTATTGATCCTCGACCAATAGTGATCGGCATAAAGCCGCTTCAGGACCTTGACACGATCTTGAACGTTGATACTGGGAAACCCTATGAAATTTAGCACATTACGCCGGAACCAGTCCCCTCCTCCGCATCCATCCGCAGATGCCTCGAACCAATCAAAGAGATGTACAAAATCAGTTGGCTGCACATCCTGCAGATAAGTACTCAACGCCAATTCCTGCGTATCAATTCCGGCTCTGATTCCTAATTGCTTCCTGAGTGCGTCAGCTCGCGCCTGCAACTGATTTCCTGATTCCGAGGCAAACAAGGAAAAACTCATTACAGCCATACGTGTTGTACAATCAGGGGAAGCGCCTGCCATATGTGCTTTAGCCCATCGCTTAGTTTTCAAATGGAACTTAGTAGCAATGTTATTAATGGCATCCAGCAGTTTGCGCGTTTCGTCTTCTGCGCCGATCGCAGATTTATGACTCTTCAAGAGAGCTTCTAGATCCTGCAGCATATCGAGGCTATCGATATATACAGACCGCAGCATATGGCAACTGGCATAGGTCATCATTAGATCCCACGGCCCTTGAGCATCGAGCTCATCGCACCAACTGATCGCGTCACTAATATGAGGCGTCTTTATATCAGACTTATTTGCTGGAGCTTTACCCTGGGAGGGGAAATACAGATACAATCTTTCGTTGTCATTGCTGAGGCTATTCTCAGATCTATTCATTTCTTTGCTATTAGCCAGAAAGTCCTGAACACTAACGCTTTCAACGTAGATTGGAGGACCGCCAGCTATTATTCTACGATTAGGTTCTAGGAACCCATTGTGGGCAACAATCATCAGTGTGGTGTTCAAATTTTGGATGAGTTCGCGCTTCGTTTCTTGAAGATAGCCTATAAGAGACGCTAATTGACCGTCCCACGTTTGAGTGAGGGGGCCTTTATAGACATCCACATCTATCCTCATTGCCCCAGTAGCACAACCGGTTAAGAACAGCATGCCCAGGAGAGCTACCTGCTTAACAATTCGTGAAAGTGATGTCATAGCCCCCCTCCCCCACCTCTGAAGAGGCCAAGAATAGTTCCCTCTAAAGCCTCGGGCGAAGACTGAACATTCACGCCATTTTTCCCAATCTCGGTTTTCAGGGCATTAAGCTTTTCAAGCGCATCTGTGACTCGTATCTGATTCAGCTTCACACGGTGTTGCCCTAGTACGTTAGCCTCTGCTTGTGCCTTGATACTACCTACTCGTTGAAGTGCGCTGATCAAAGGCTTTGCATCAGTCGACATCGCCATCACCAGACGCTCTGAAGGCTTAAGCTCCTTGACACCTTCAGGGCCTAGTAAATAAAACTTTGTATCTTTCACTGCATCCTTAGGGCACTCATTGGCAGTCGTATCTTGATTCTCCGTTTCGGGCCGCTCGTGATACCGTATCTCATCGAACTTTATGGGTGTTCCAAAAGGATCGATCTGATAATTGGGCAAGGTACCGGATTCGAACCGGACATCATTGAAAAAGGCTTGGGCCTGCCCTGTCATCCGAAAGCGGTAGAGCGAGTCCTTGGTAATCCTATAATGCCCTTTGCTCCGGGAAACAAATCCCGTCTTCTCATCTTTGGTAATCCCCTCCCTTCCATCTTCAACCCTACAGACGTTGAACACTCGGATGTAGTAGGTCGTGCGGAACCGCACATCGACGTCTTCATCCTTCGGATTCACCATATTAGCTACCTGATATGGCTTCGGCACATCACAGCCATTCAATATGGCTAGCAGGACAAAACATATGGGTCCAATCCTCCCCAACTGCTTCATCTCAGACCTCCCTGAGCGTTACCAATTACTGCGGAATCCTCCAATAATCAATTTGCCTGGTTGCCCCAATCAGTATCTTATCCTTTTGCCAACCACTAATTTGCCGAACTCGCTTGCCCACCAACTAATCATCAGGGGTATGAAGCATGTCCGCCTCACCTGCGGGGAAGGCTGTACGGTTCGTTCTAGTGGTCAGAGTGTCGCATCTCAAGAAATTTGGCCCAAGATTTTATGGAAACTTGAGCCATTTGAGTAGAGCCATTCAGCCTCGCTTCCATCTTGCGGTCTTCGCCTTCTTTGACGCACAGGCTGCCAGCGAGCTATTTCGGCACGAGACTCCTCCCACAAAATTTGGACCACGAAGAACACCGAAGGAATGGCGTGACTCCGAAGGATTCTACTGTTGCCCCTATCATGGAGATCCATATGCTGAGACACGATATCCTTACGTTTCCAGGTAAAGAACCCCGCTCTTCCGCGCGGGTCATCCAATGACGAGTCTCCGTGGATGCTGAACTGAGATCAGGTCCTTCTATGTGACTACATGGATTGACAATCTGTCTACCCGGATAGACTTGGATTCAGTGATTCTGATTGGATACTGAATCGGATTCGATACAGCACGAGCTTGGAAGGCGGGTCAGTATGCCATCGAGGCCACCAATGTCTCCACCGCTGACAATTCCATCCGTGAGGGACATTATGCCGGTGGCTTGTTGAGAATTCAGCGCAACCATTCTGACAGGCAATTGTTCCCAACGCAGCAGGCTAGCCCCCAGTTATTCGATTTTAGGAGACATTCCAAACCGTAGACCGTCACTTGAGAGGAGATACGAATTGGCGGGGCAAATTACTCTGGGACCGTTTTGATTCGGCCAACTTGAATCCCGGGACTCACGCCGTCAGCGCGATCCTCACCGTGGGGTTAAATCGTGACCGAATCGCCTCCCCGCAACCAACACAGTTTTCTGATCCTATACCATCACAGTTCCATCTGAGCCTTCCTTGGACGCTTGAAGTATTCGTCTATTTAGACCTCTTGCATAACCTCACTTCGTTACGTCCTTGTTGTACACCGCAGCGATGAGTGCACCGCGCAGGCCAAAACGCTTTCTGCACCTGTTCAAGATGATTGTAAAGCTTTTCACGGCGCTAATGACGTGTCCTACAGAAACGCGGTCTCTGGAGATTGCGGGGTTGCTCTACTTGTTTTCTTTGTTCAGGAGATACTTCTGACTGCGCTTTTTCGGCAAGATAGTGTGGCCGTGCAGTTTCTGCAAACCCATGTAGCCGGTGTCGGTGATGGCTTTGGTGTCGGGATGGGATCTGACCTGTGATTGCTTGAACAGCCGAAAGTCGTGGCGTCGGCCCGCGTCATGGGCGAGGCAGAGAATCGTGCTCGTGACCCTGTCGACAACGAGTTGCGTCTTCAGAGTGTGACGTTTTTTCTTGCCCGAGTAGTACGGGGACTGGTTGGTTGAGGACGTTCGACGGGTGTTTCCCTGGCATCGATCAGGACGACCTCGTACAGCCTCTCATGTTTGAGCAGGGCGCGCTTGCCTAGCAGCGTGAAGGCGCCGCTCTTGATCAGCGCGTCTTCACACCAGCGGACTGTGCGATACGCCGTGCTCTCGCTCAGACTGTAGTTGTGGCCGAATGTGGGGATACATGCGGTATTCCCCCCAGTACTCCCGGGTCATCAGGAGCCGTACTGAGAGGCGGCGAGGGGGTTCGGCTTCCCACCCCATGCCTTGTGGTATGCCTTGGCGCGTTGCAGACCGGACACCATCTCAAGCAAGCTGCGTATCCGGATCCTTGCCAGCCGATGACGGGCGGCATCCGGTATACTTTCCACCCCCTATAGCTCCATGACTGGTCGCCCTCTGACCTGGAGTACAGCGAATCATCTTCGGGTTGGAAAGGAAACCCCTAACATCTGGCTATGTAAGAAGACTAATGCGTTCTCTGCATAGAAGGAGAATCATGACCTGGTGACAAATTTCCCATAGCCGCCTCCTGAAGGCGCAACAGGCTTTTTCGCATGTCTTCACGGTTCATGTAGGCCAACGCGCCATAAATAGACGCGACAACGCCGAACATTTCCATCCCCTCTTCAACGACAACGAGAAGAGCGAACGTCAGGGTTACTTTATTTTCGGTGGCGAAAATCTTCCCTTCAAACAGTTCAAACCCAATCGCCCCGCCGGCATACAGAAACCCCGCTAAAAAGAACCATCGACTGATTTCCTTCGGTAAGTCGAAGATAAAATGCCAATACAAAATGCCAACAACAAGCACCGCTCCGATCCCAAATAAGACCCACCCATAGTAAAAATAGTCTGAGCCAAGGCCGGTTCGGTGGAGCAATACCTCGGCCATCCAGGAAGTCCTCTCGTGCAAACTGGCTGCCTCATCGATCGAAAGATAAAGAAGAATCCCAGCCAGCGCAAGCCAATGCTTGTCATATGATTCGCCGTTGTGCCGTTTCGCCCAACCGATCAGTCCAAATAAAACAGAATTAGCGAACAGTGCGGTTGAGGAGTACCAGGTAGGGAGGTTATTCTCTCTGTCGAGGTCCACCAGCTTGAGGAAGCTCTCCATCCACCATGGGGCTTCGTGCACCCCGAACATGTAAAACTTCCACATTTGGGATAAAAGCCCCATCGCCAGCAATCCACCGACGATGATGCAAAGAATAACAGCTATTTTCTTTTGTAGTACCAAAATAGCTTCTCCTTTCTTGCAAACATGGAATGGAACCTTCAATCTTGAGTACGGGGTGATCTTCTCTGAGCTGCTCCTGTAGCTCAAAAGCTCAGGCTACCCGAGCCGAGCAGGTCACTTTGCATGCGCAAATGATCTGCCAGCGTGTCAAATCTCGGCCTTTATATCCAAGGCCAGATCCCATTTCTCCCCATGTTTCAAATCCCAACATTCAGGGTCATATTTTATTGCGCCGCCTGCAGGAGTAAAGGTGAACTCTCCAAAATAAACATGCCCTCTAATATTGTATAAATCCACGCGGACGAACCCAAATCCTTCCGATAGCTTCCCGGCTAACATAAGCATCTCGTCCAGATTTTCGGGTCTTGGTACCCATGGTCGTACCGCACCCACCTCATCAGAGAAATCGAGGAGATTCCAGTTTGCATCAAAAAATGGACAGATATCGTGCGTATGATTGCGAACAAGAATATGCTCTGGCCTTCCGTTATAGCAGTAGATTTTATAGTCGAACGGGAGACTCCCATCCTCATTAAACAGACACTCCTCAATCAGAATACGAGGGGGAATTCTGTAGTATTGCGCCTCGCGGTCAGCCCAATAATAATCACGGGTCAACCAGTTCGATGCTTGACGGACAATAGCTTCACGATCCGCCAGGCCTTTAACAATAATCACCTGCCCACACGCATGGTTGGACTTGATCACATATTCCCTTGGTAGCTGGTCAAACGGAATTGCGCGTGGGTCATCCCCATGCCATAAGAGTTTGATTAAGTGCCTCTCACCCACGGCGCTTGCCACATAACTTCGCACGGCATACTTATCCGTCAGCCGGGCAAATCGAGCAGGCATGTGCCCTCGATTCCACATAACCATGCGCCAGAACAGCTTTTCTGTAAAAGTCTCAGGGTTTGCGAGATTCAACGGTTTGCCATGGATTCGGTGATATTTTTGAAGCAGGATTCTCTCACCTTCGGATCGCCACATGACCTGACGCTTGAACTTGTCGCATTTTCTGTACAGATCAGCGAACCATGTGTTCCGAAGTCTGTTCCGAAGTGTGCCCGGAAACGAACTTCCTGCTGCCGTTTGAACAACCTGTTCCATATTCTCACCCCTTCGCTTTGCGTAAGGACTCCTAATGTTACGGCGTCGAGCATTAATTGGGTATTAGGCATCACCCTTACTGCTTCCACCCACAAATATTATGGGAGAATAATGTTTTGGCCATTCCTACAATGGGGGGGGCCTCATGCGGATCATCAAGTAGCCCTTACCATGCATCGTGGCTTTCCTTCCCATTGTCCGAGGTACAACGAGATACCTTACTCTCTTGCAATGCTACGCCCACCACCTGCTCACAACTCACACCATTCCACACGATCGGCGATCGCTGGATTCGAGAGAGCCCCTGACGGGCCAATCCGATCACCTCGCACTTGACCATGACCTGTAAACTGCCTGGCCACCGCAGTTTGGACTCAACCTCCGTCACAGACAGCTTCTTCAACTGCCACCCCCTCGGGTGCATGACGTCCTGGCTGACCAGGATGCCTGGTTCGAGTAAAGAGCTCTTCCACTAGCGCCCTCACCACGGCGGGAGGTTGAACCGTGAGGAGGACGCCGTCGACGCCGTAGGCAAAAACGGTATGCAGACATCGAGCCTCTTCGACCCCGCTCAACACGATGATCTTGCTGGTCGGGGCCCCGCTACGAATCTGTCGGATCCTATCGATGGCGTCTCGATCTGTCTCCAGATCGAGTACGAACAGATCAGGGTGCCGCTCGGTCCGTAACGCCTCAGACATGACTCCAGGTAACAAATGCACGACCGTTCCAACTCCCGCTAGGATGCTCTGGAACCCAAGATAGATGAGCGAGTGCCGACTGATCACTGCAACGGTGAGCGATGGTGGCACAGAATCAGCTCCTGTCATACTGTCTCCGTAACCAAGTCGGACGACAGGGCTAGAGAACCCTGCATCGTTTCGTATCCTCCATCCGGAGGATCTTCAAAGATCAAACCCTATTCAAGATAACGAACCCGTGTCGTCCATTTTCCGCATAGTGCCACAACCCCATAACGGTACTGCCCAGCCAATCATCACTGACGTGATGCGTGGCGAGCTGAACTGCCTGGGGTACCAAAGGCTGTTCCATAAGTGGAACCACGGTGTGCTCAATGAATGCTCATGCCTGACACACTAGCGTCACGATCGCTTCTTGTGTACTAGGCATTCGACCTGGCGATGAGGCAAAAGTTGCCTAACGGCCAGATCTACACCACAAGGACTCCGGTTGATATCTCGAACCCGCATTATTCACGATGAGCATATCGACGCTGGTTGAACGACCTTGTGAGTGTATCCAAACCTGTGAGCGGGAGGTGCCGACTTGATGATAGCGGGGGTTTGGCTTGGGCACGGAATCAATGAGATACCAGTGGGGCGCGGCGGAGACGTTTCCAGAGACACCCCTCCCATCATACCCGTGGGCCACATCCGCGTTTTCTCCGGTACCGTCAACGGTGGCGGGCAGTCGCCCCAACGGCCACTGTAACCCGACGCCATGCGTCGTCTCACTGGGCATATTGTGGCAGATACGAGATGATGCGCCGTTCCACCCAGACCGCCAGCTTCAACAGTTGCTCGCGCAGGGGGGGGACACCTGTGCGGTGACACAAGCTGTGCCCTGGGCCTGCCGTCACAACTCCTGGAGTAGCACAAACGTCGCTGCAGTCAGCAGCACGCGGAATTAATTGGCCCAGAACCGGGTGGAACTGGTCCGGCCCAAAGCTCGGTCGTCATGCAACTCCTTGAGTCGATTCTCCACATCGCCCCTCTGACAATAGCTCGCATACACCATGGCGGGTGTCTCCTGGAGATTGGTGACAACAAAGTCAAGATTACAGCCTGGATCCCATCCCGGCAGGCGGACAACCTCGGCCTTGATGATCACCCGCCGCTGACGAGACCAATATGGTCCGTCCAAGACTCTCAACGCCTAACACCTACTCGCTGACCGAGGCTATGATGCGGGTTGGTTTATCACTGCCCTCAAGAAGCAAGGCGTCACACCATGCATTCCTCCGCGCAAGAACCAAACGGCACAATGCCACAAAATCGAGACCATATTCTGGCGGATCAAGGATTGACATCGGATTGCCATGCGGTACGATATCTGTGCCCACACCTTCTTCTCGGCGATCTGTCTCACCACAACCCTCATCTTCTATCTCAAAGAATGAGTCCTGAACCTAATACACGCTCTTGGCGCCCTGCACCTGGGCCGGAAATGGATCCAGGATGCTCTTCGGCGCGTTGTTCCAGATCACGTCCGCCAGATTCGACATCCAGCTCACGAGCTGCGGCGAACAACCCGCACCAGCCCAACGTTACGAAGCCCCAGCGTAGCGGCGCCGCAAACAGCTCACCGACGAACCAAGAACAAACGTCCCCACCACACCTAAAACAAGTGTGCGGAAACCAATGTTGGCCTGATTGACGCCCATCTTTGGGGGAATGGCAATAATGACGGTCATGCTCTATGACAATGTTCGCCACCATCCAGTTGAGCTTCTTACTAAAACTGAGGGATCAGCAATGGAACAGGTTGTTCAACCAGCATGGAGAATGATGCTTCGGGACAAACTCCAGAATACCTGGCTCGCCGACCAATACCGAAAAGGCCGCAACTTCAAACGTCAGGTCATGTGGCGATCAGAAGGCGAGGCGATCTTGCTGCAAAACTATTTTCGGATCCATGGCAAACCGTTGAATCTCGCAAACCCTGAGACTTTTACGGAAAAGCTGTTCTGGCGCATGATTATGTGGAATCGAGGGCACATGCCCGCTCGATTTACCCGGCTGACGGATAAGTATGCCGTGCGAAGTTATGTGGCAAACACCGTGGGTGAGAAACATTTAATTAAACTCTTATGGCATGGGGACGACCCGCATGCGATCCCGTTTGATCGGCTACCCGAAGAGTATGTGATCAAATCGACTCATGCATGCGAGCAAGTCATCATCGTCCAAGGACATGTAAACCGACATACCATCATCGAGACAGTCTCAAGCTGGCTGGGGAAGAGTTATTACTGGAGTGGGCGGGAGTATCAGTACTACAACATCAAGCCCGGGATTGTCATTGAAGAATACCTCAGAGATCAGGACGGCAATCCACCACTCGACTATAAGTTCTATTGCTTCAATGGCATACCTGATCTGATCATCGTGCGAAATCACACACACGACATCCACCCCATTTTTGATACATCGTGGAACCTTCTGGATCTTGTCCTCTCAAATTGTAACGTGCGCCCGTTGATACCAAAGCCCGTCAATCTTGAAGAGATGCTTGGCATCGCTGCGAAGCTTTCAGCTGGGTTTGGATTTGTTCGTGTGGATTTGTACAACGTCAACGGACGAGTCTATTTTGGCGAACTCACATTTACACCTGCGGCAGGGAATTTTAAGTACTCCCCTGAAAGCTGGGATTTAAAGCATGGGGAAAAATGGAAACTGGAGTTAGACATGGGAGCTAAGCCTTGAGCGAAATACTAATTCTTTATCGAAAGCTGGCAGAAGGTGAAACTGATTGCATTCATGTAATCCGGTGCATCAGCCCTCTCTTATCTCCCAGGAATAGGAACAGCACACGATGATAATTCCCCAGACGATCAGCATTCCACCTCAGAGTGGTCGTTCTTTTATAATCAAGCAGGGCCAAGTGTTACGAGTTATTGACCCCCTGGGAGAGCAGGTGTCCGACCTCTTCGCCTTCGCTGAACAGAATCATGATTGCCGTCTGTCTTCAGGTCGTTCGCTCGATTATGCAGGGAAGATCTATCTCACAACAGGCGATACTCTCTATGCGAACGACAGCAAGCCTATGTTCACGATCGCAACAGACACTGTAGGGCTACACGACTTCTTACTAACTCCGTGCAGTCAGGAAATGTTTGAGATCCTGTATAAGCACAAGGGGCATCATCCCAGCTGTTTTGAGAACCTTTTTCTTTCCCTGAAAGAACACGGCATTTCGGAAGCCGATCTTTCTACGACATTCAACATATTCATGAATGTGAGAATTGATCCTCAGGGAAAACTAACCGTCGGCGTGCCAACGTCAAAAGCTGGTGATTACATCGACCTGCGAGCAGAAATGGACATGGTATGTGGACTAACAGCGTGCTCGGCTGAAGGGTCGAATAACGGCCGTTTCAAACCGATCCACTACTCAATTCTCGGCTGATAGGTCTCGGACTGTTCATCCCTCTACTTGTGAGAGCTTCCAATTCGTCCCGACGCATAATTCCCATACCTTGGTGACTTAGTCTTCAATGCCTCAAGCCACGCAGAAGACGATTTCAAGTCATTGAAGCGTCCTCAAAGCGTGCCGTAGAATCCCTCTCTCTCCGACTCGGACAAATCAGTTAACGGTATCTAGGACTACACCCTTATTTCGAACGTAAATCTACGCCCACCATATGTTGATCCGTCAGCATATGGCCACCGAAAGTACTACATGACAAGCCTAAAGCATGATTGCCGTTGAGCTTGGCTTAGCCCAATGTAACCACCTGTGACGCAGATACCACTCGGACGAATGCTCATCTGCTGCGCGTGAACAGTCTCATTTAACCCAAGGCAGCAACGGAGATTCACCATGCAACACGATGCCCACTGCCGATCGGTTTCCGAAAGCGAAGTCACCAGTGTTACAGGTTCATGGAACCTCCTATCGTCTGATCCAGTGGCTCGCCAGTTTTCAAGCTACGCAGCCTTTAACGGGAAGTCGGTCACTCGACCCTTCGCCTCTGAAGGCCTAGTCGATCGGGAACTCCTTGATGCCCATGACCAGTTACGACAACAGATCTTAGGTCAATCCTATCCATGCACAGGCGCAATCTCGGCATTCAGCCAAAAGACTTACCGATTCGGGCTATATCCGATTCTTGCTTCTGACGAGGCCATTCGAGCCGTTTGTCATGACCTGTACTGCTTCTCCCATGAATTTCCAGCCCTCGGCGACCATTTCATTACCTTCGTTGCGATGTTTCGCGGACCGGTTATCGAATCAGAACAGCACTTTGAGGATCTCCTCTGGAATCAACTACAGTCCATGCACGCACTCGATTCCAATTTCTTCAATTGGGATCAGAGCGTCGACTCCGACCCTCTGAGCCATCGATTTTCGTTCAGCATCGGTGGACGAGCCATGTATGTCATTGGAATGCATCCCAAGGCTTCACGGCTCGCACGAACACGGCAATATCCGACCATGGTGTTCAATTTGCATGAACAATTCGACCGTCTACGGGCGCGCGGAAAATTCGATACTATGAAACAGACGATCCGGGCGCGAGAGATGACCTTGCAGGGCTCAATCAACCCAATGCTCTCAAGCTTCGGCGACAACCCTGAAACACGTCAATACTCAGGTCGAGCCGTCCCCGACAACTGGGTATGCCCCTTCCATCCGCACAAGAAATGATTGATTAATACTATGATTAAAAAAAACGGCCCGGGACCCCTTGGGGAGTTCCGGGCCGTTCGATCCACGGAGGATCCTACCGCTTAGTACGCGCTCTGGCCCTTGGCGTTCGCCACCTGGGCCGGGAACGGATCCAAAATGCTCTTCGGCGCGTTGTTCCAGATCACGTCCGCCAGATTCGACATCCGGCTCACGATCTGCGCCACCACTGTCAATCATACACCGGTTTTTTGATCAGCCGACGGGGCATGGCACGGGATGTATCCGCTCCTACAATGCCCATTCCGGGGAGAGGATGCACAGACAGATCATCAATCGGCAATCAATGCCGGTGGACGCAGGATGAGCAATGTCAAAGACAGAAACCGTTCTGCTTGAACCCACATACATTTCGTATTGATTAGAACAACGTATAGATGAATGGCGCAACCGCAGACCCCTGCGTAAGAACGATGAGCGTCCCAAATAGCAGCAATACCACGAGAATCGGTAACAGCCAAAACTTCTTTCGCTCTCTCATGAACGCCCACAATTCAGCCAGAACTTCTCCCATACGTTCTCCTTCTTTTAACCTAGAATTGATTCCGCATATGCTGACGGGGCCGAGGGGCTCGAACGACGCGATAGGTCTCGGCGTCTCGCGCGAGCGTGCGATGCATGGAGTCCTTACCCATTAGACGCATCGCAAGACCCATTGGAGTAATGAGAAGGTAATAAATAACCCCGAGTATGATTCTCGTATTGATCGAGCCGAGAGCATGGCCGATCTTCATCCATCCGGCATGAACCTGCGTCAAGCAGCTCGGGACAATTGCGCCGAGGGCAATAAGTAGGCATCCGAGAATCACGGCCCAAAGCCGAGGCGACTCGCTCCGAAACAAAATGGGCCACACTCCGATCACGGTAAACACACTGCCCACCAGAAACCCAAACTGCCGCAAATCTTTCTCCGTAGTGTGATGGTGTGCTGAATTCACGGTGTGATCTCCTAGTCGAGCTCGAATTCTTTTTGCCAGTTTGTATCGTTCGTCAGCAGCTTTTGCTGGGTCTTGTACAGTACACAGTTCTCAAGCACGAGGACATCCATTTCCGTTCGCATGAAGCACCGGTAGGCGTCCTCGGGTGTGCTGACGATTGGCTCTCCGCGAACATTGAAAGACGTGTTGACGAGCACGGGATAGCCGGTTTGGGCTTCGAATGCCTTCAGCAGTCGATAATAGCGAGGATTCGTGTTTTCATGCACCGTTTGAATCCTGGCTGAATAATCCAGATGTGTGACAGCCGGAATATCGGAGCGCGGGACATTCAGCAGATCAATTCCCCAGAGCGCGGCATGTTGTGCCGGAAGCGGCAGGCATCGTTTTGCCTGCACCGGTGCAACAAGCAACATATAGGGGCTATCCGTGTTCATCTCAAAGAAATCAGATACGCGTTCCCGCACGACTGAAGGGGCAAAGGGGCGGAACGATTCGCGATATTTGATCTTGAGGTTCATCACCGACTGCATTTTGGTATTTCGGGCGTCACCGAGAATGCTTCGACCACCGAGTGCACGAGGTCCGAATTCCATCCGGCCCTGCAACCATCCGACAACTTTCCCTTCAGCGAGATTCTCGGCGAGACGACCAAAGAGGCGTTCATCGTCCAGAAGTTCATATGGGGCATCGGCTTGCTTGAGGAAATGCTCGATCTCAGTATTCGTATGTTTCGGGCCCAAATAACTCCCCTTCATGCGGTCAACACCCGTCGACCGCCTTGGTTGATCATCATACCGATGCCAGGCAGACAGCGCTGCACCAACTGCTCCACCTGCATCCCCAGCGGCCGGCTGAATCCAAATTCCTTTGAACGGACCTTCTCGTAGAATCCTCCCATTTCCTACACAATTGAGCGCCACGCCGCCGGCCATACAGAGATACTCGACCCCGGTCTCACGGTGCAGAGTCTTCGTGACCCGAAGCATCACTTCTTCAGTTACTTCTTGGATTGAACGCGCCAGATCCATCTCCCGTTGTGTCAACTTACTCTCTGGTTTCCGCGGAGGGCCGCCGAAGACCCTGTCGAACTTATCTCCTGTCATGGTCAACCCGGTGCAATAGTTGAAATACTCCATGTCCAAGCGGAATGTCCCATCCGCTTTGAGGTCAAGCACATGATCATAAATCGCTTTGACATATTTGGGCTCCCCATACGGAGCTAAACCCATCACCTTATACTCACCCGAATTGACCTTAAACCCAGTGTAATATGTGAAGGCGGAATACAGTAGCCCCAGTGAATGGGGAAATGGGATTTCCCATAGCGGGGTGAGCTTATTTCCTTCACCAAGCCAAGCGGAGGTCGTGGCCCACTCCCCGACGCCATCCATACAGAGCACGACCGCCTTGTCATAGGGAGATGGATAAAAAGCCGAGGCTGCATGGGACTCATGATGTTCGCCAAACAGCAGCATGGGCAGCTCAGACTTTTTCAGCTCCGGAGCGAGCGCCATGAATTCCTTCGCAAGCAGATTCCGGAGCAAGAGCTTTTCTTTTAGCCACACCGGCATGGCCGCCACAAACGATTGCAGTCCCTTTGGAGCAAAGGCCAGGTATGTCTCAAGTAAGCGCTCAAATTTTACGAGCGGTTTATCATAAAAGACGATATAGCGGAGGTCCTTCAGAGCGATTCCCCCTTCCTGCAAACAGTAGGTCACGGCATGGCAGGGGAACCCTGGGTCATGCTTCTTACGGGTAAACCGCTCTTCCTGCGCGGCGGCAATGATTTCTCCATTCTGAATCAAACATGCCGCGCTATCATGGTAAAAAGCCGAAATCCCAAGGATATTACTCATGCCCTTGCCCCTCACACATTGATAGGACTTCTCGCATGGAGTCCCCCTCGCTTCGGGAACACCACTTTCTCAAAGAGCTTTTCTGTCGCTATTGATGATATGCCTGGATTTGAGAAACCGACCTAGAATATCGGCGACCGCCGCATGACCTCGTTCATTCCAATGGTCATCATCGCGAAAGTAAAGAAGCTCGTTGGCAGCGAGCGGCCGCAATAACTCTTCTAGATTAGCGACTTCGAAACCAGACTGTCCAGCTAGACGTTCAATAAGCATGTTGAAATGAGGTTTTTCCGACAATCTCGGAAAATCTTCAAACTCTGCTCCATGCAAGCGCGAATCACTTGGAGCGATGATAACCACAACTCGAAAACCTCCTTGATTCGATAGCGCTTTCATACGCTCAAAGGTTTTCTGAAGCAAACTCGCATTCGGATGCGACTCGACATATTGCGCAGGACTTTGCGCACGCTTCAGTTGATTGGAGCTAAACAGCTTCGCTCCAAAGCGGGACGACACATAGAGGGGAAACGCTGATACTTGTCCATCTATCACGTAATGATTGTTCGTTTGAGCAGCTCCTCCAAGAGCAGAGAATAGGACTTGTCCGTTTTTGAACTTCGTCACCACGGCCTCTCGCTTGAGCATTGAAGGAAAACTTAGCGCCGTGTCAATGATCGTGTCTTTGAACAGTCCTCTGGACTTTGATCCAGAGTTCTGAAATGGACGTTGATCCTCATATGAATCTTCTAAATCATTGCCCTCAAAAATCATCCAAAGCAGAACCCCTCCCCTAAGATCAAGCTTTTGTGTGTCGATGACATGCTCAAGCAACAAGAATTCCTGCTTAGGAGAGGAATCATGTATGCCCATGTTATAAATCGGTTGACCAATCGAGGGTTCCAGCAATTCTACCCATGTGAGACGTTGCTCGATCCCCCAACCAAAAGTAAACGAGTCTCCGATTGCTAGAATCTTGTGCCCTTCTAGCTTGGCCGCCTCACGAAATCCCTCCTCGTTGATCGAGATCGTTACATGTTTTCTTGAAAACACCGATGAAGATAGCGTGGGGGAGCTGAGCAACCCTGGTCTATACATGTCACCGTAATGGGAACCAATGATGGTTCGCCCTGGTTTGTGCAGACGAAAATTCTTTTCGGTCGGAAAGTATAATTCCGGATAAAGTTCTCCGATCCAGGTATTCTGATCTAATGAGCGGTCTTCGGAAGACGCGGGAGGCTGAGACGTATTCAGAAAGATACTATATCCGACATCCAGGATGACTAAGCTCAGGAGAACCGTTGAAAGGCCAAGAGCGGCATCTCGAAGCGAGGTTTTGGAAAAAAGTCCCCGTTTTTGGCTCCAGACGGAAACCAGGCCAAAAACGACGCTGCCTCCCAGAGTAGCCATCATGATATGTGTCCCGGATACCTTCACAGCGGCAACCGTCTCATCAAGAAATCCCACAGTCAGAATATAGAACCACAACAATCCAGCGCTCATGGTTGCCCAAAGGGTAGCTGGGATATTGATGGGCACATCCCTGCCAGGATCTTCAACGTTGTACAATGACATTGCCTTTTACCTCCTCCTAACCGACTGGAAGTACGGAGTCATGGGGTCTGAAAGTGGTCAGCGTTGCCCAATCTGCGGCCAACCAGCGGTCATGGCCCTTCACAGGCGTACGTAATTGTGTGCTGTGTGGACCTTAAGTCGACTCATGTCTCCGAGTTGCCAATGACCTTATCAGACAGGTAGTCCAGGTAAGTCTATCCTACATTCGATCACTGCACCGTCACAAACGCGTTACAGACCTGTAACATTGTGACCTTGCGTCTCTAAGATGTGAACGAAAATTCAGCGCACAAAAGATCCTTCCCACCTTCTGCCTAACCAGGACACATCAGCATCTCCATGAATTTCGCGACGTCAACGGTCTGTGGCTGGAAGAACTGGTGAGCGTGCGAGAAACAGTGCAACGATTCCACAGCAACGACTATGGAGCGGTCTTCATCCCCAATGATCGATTAGTCGGGTTCGTGGCGTTACTCGGCAACTTCCCGTCGAGGCCGTTGGACGTGCATGAACGCATCATGGATCATGATCATCAGAAGCCTGAACCCATCTCGGTACATCGCGTGGTCCATCAAGTCCCTCCCCTTCCGACTGAAAGCCCTCGCTAGGCAGCGATTTCTGAGCGAATCGAGAGGAACCGAGCGTGCTCCTCCTGGTCGCACAGGCATTGGCGCCATTTGGCAAGATTTTACGGTGTCGTAACCAAAAATTTACTGCTTCGCGACCAGTTTGTAACGCACCAGGCATATCCTAAGCTCTGAAAGCCTAGCGGTGACTGGCTCGATGCCTAGATTGTAAGTCGTGTTGAGCAGTGTGGCGTGTGTCTTCTAACCACGTTCGCGGCGAAAGGAGTTTTCGTATGGATTTCGATGATACCCTCAAAAGATTTGTTTGTTTCGCCGTGATGCATTTACTTGGTATCGCTGATCTTCGCGAGCAATTCTCGCAAAGCCCTCGCGTGGCAAATCGACCGGGAGGGGCAGCGATACTCGCAGCGCATCTCCACTTGAAAAAGCAGGACGCTCCTGATTTGGTCTTGTCTCACACAGCCTGCAGGTTCACGGTGGTCTAAATCTACTCCTCACGACCACAGCATTGATTTTACCCAAAATGGCATGACCGTAACGAAGAAGAAACAGCTCTCCAGTAGAACTTGCATCATGTCAATTGGAAGAGAAACAACGACACACACTCCCAAACCATCACAACCCAAGGACGTGAGGTGCAATGATAGGAATGGATCATCGAGGCGTTTCTATTGAGCACCATCGTGGGACTCAGGTATGCCGTGTTCTCTGCGGGTCGTGCGTAGGTGAACTGCCTGATAGGAAGAGGAGAATCGGCAGTGAGCACAAACAGTCAGATGGGAGTCGGAATGGGCATCCTTGCCCAACCGACTCTCGTCAGGAAGTAGCACTGGTCTCCAGGAGCCGGACCAGAATCGGCTTCATCGTCACAATCCCAGTTTTCTATTTCATGACGTACTCTGAAACAACATCATCTTAGTTTCTCTCTCACCATCTCACACCGTCGTAGACTGATCCTACATGCCCGTGCACGTTTCGTTGGTATCTGACCGCCACTCACTGGGGAGATGGCATTGCCAGGACAGCAATTGAAGCGTGCATGCTGCAGCATCGTCACTGGTCCAAGGCAGATGAGATATGGACGGACGGCAATCAGCTGAGGGGGCTCACCATAACCGCAAGCATGGAGCTGGCTCGGAGCAAGGTCCTATCTTGACGCCATGCTGCCCCTAGCAGCGGCTCAGGCTTGATCAGTTGAGCTAGGCTCGAAAGAGTGGACTCCTTCAGCCTATGATCAGAAAGCTGGCGAGGTGAGATGGAACGAGTACCACGACCGCAGTATACGAGGGAGTTCCGGGAGCACGCGGTGCAGCTGTTCCTGAAACAGAAGTTGCCGATTCAGGATGCAGCCAGAAGCCTGACCATGTCAGGTAAAACGCTCAAGAACTCGGTGGGGCGAGCCCGGCGCGGCCAGCTCGTCACGCCGGGGGAGAGCCGACGACCCGTGACAGAGCTGGAAGCGGAGCTGTCCCGGCTCAAACGCGATCTTGCCGAAGAGCGGATGGAGCGGGACATTCTAGAAAAAGCCACCACGTACATTGCCAAGGCGCAGCTGCCCAGTACTCGCTCATGAGGACGCAGCGTCTCCAGTATCCGTTGACTCTGTTGTGTCAGGTGCTGGCGGTGTCTCGAAGTGACTACTATGCCTGGCAGCATCGCCGTCCGTCGAAACGCGCCCAGGAAAATGCGCGGCTGGAAGTGGCGGCACACGTGCGGACCCGACACACGTATGGCCCAGAGCGCCTCCAAGCAGAATTGCGTGAAGACGGTTTTCCTACTGGGATCGGCCACATCATGCGACTGCGGAAGAAACTGGGGCTGGGCTGTACACCGGTGCGACGGTTTGCGCTCACCACGGATTTGGCGCATCGACTGCCGGTGGCGGACAACCTCCTGGCTCAAACGTTCACCGCGACTCGCCCGAATGAGACGTGGGTGACCGACATCACCTATATCGCGACGGCGGAAGGGTGGTTGTATCGGGCGAGGATCAAAGATCTGTATATGTGTGAGATGGTCGGGCATGCGATGGGGGCCCGGATGACGACGGACTTGGTGAGTCACGCCTTGGTGCGAGTGGTGGGGGCGAAGCGCCCACGCCCTGGATTGATCCACCACTCCGATCGTGGCTCGCAGTATTGTGCCCAGGACTATCAGGAGCAGCTGCGGCAGTTCGGCATGACGGCGTCCATGAGTCGGAAGGACAACTGCTATGACAACGCCCTGATAGAGAGTTTCTGGGGCAGGCTGAAGAATGAGCTGGAGAGGTGGCTCCGGTTGGTTGGATAGTGTAGCCCATTCCTTAAGTGGGCGCCTGGCGGATTGCTGACTACGCGGCGGTCTGCCGTGTCGTCAGCTGATCGTCATAGACCTGGTCAGGCGTCTGGCCATCAAGCGCCTGATGCAGTCGGGCCTGGTTGTAGAACATCAGATAGCGCGTCATCCCCTGATGGGCCTCACGGACGGTGTCATACGCGTGCAGGTAAACCTCCTCGTATTTAATGCTTCTCCACAACCGTTCCACGAAGACGTTACCCCGCCAGCAGCCTTTGCCGTTCTTGCTGATCTGAATCTCATGGGCTTTCAAGAGTCCCGTGAACTCCAGGCTGGTAAATTGGCAGCCCTGATCGGTATTGAAGATTTCGGGACAGCCATACTGCGTGATCGCTTCTCGCACGGCCTCGAAACAGAAGTCCGTCGTCAGCGTATGGGAGAGCCGCCAGGCCAGCACCCGGCGACTGGCCCAGTCCAAGACGGCGAAGAGATACACAAAACCTCGTCGCATCGGAAGGTAGGTGATATCGGCTGCCCAGACGTGATTGGGACGACTGATCGTCAGGCCGCGGAGGAGATAGGGATAAATCTGATGGCCAGAGTGGCGGCGGCTGAGAGACGGCTTGCGATACAGGGCGTCAATCCCCATACGGCGCATCAGGGTGGCTACCTGGCGCCGACCAATGGCGCGGCCCTCTTGCCGCAAGAGATCGCGCAGCATCCGAGATCCCGCAAATGGATACTGCAGATGCAGCTCGTCGATCCGCCGCATCGACGCCAGCGTTGGCTCGGAGACGGGCATCGGCTGGTAATAGGCGGTCGAGCGGGCCGGCCTTGATGAGCGCCCCTTCTAAAAAATCGTTTTCCAGCGCCAATTGCCCAATCTTGGCATGCAGGGTCTTGAGATCCGGTATCTCTGATGGAGCCTTCGTTCCGCCAAACACATCTGCTGCTCGGGCCAGGAGCTGCTGCTTCCATTC
>DIHK01000065.1:0-459 GCA_002420115.1 Nitrospira sp. UBA5698 | reverse complement strand
GGCGGACACTGACTTGCTCGGCCAATTCGGTTAGCGTCTTGTCGCCTTTGATGGCTGCCACCGCGACCTGTGCTTTGAAGGTGGCTCCGTGATTCCGTCTCGTTCTCTTCATTGCCTCGCTCCTTTGGTTCGCCAACACTCGATGGCTTGGGTGAAGCCAGGCTACCACTTACCATACCGTCCAATTTTTCGGAGCCCCCTCTCTGGTGCATCATCGTGGCTACAAGACCCGTGCGCAGGCACGGCGCGAGATCTCGAAGTACATCGAGATCTTCTACAACCGGCAGCGGCGACATTCTCGGCTAGGAAATCGCTCACCCGCCGCATTTGCCCAGCAGTGGGCTCGTCACCAGCCTGCAGCGTGAGGCTGCAACTCATGACCTCCCCTATTGACGACCGAGGTCAGTTCAATTTACATGAACAATTCGACCGTCTACGGGCGCGAGAGATGACCTTGCA
>DIHK01000043.1:25216-26800 GCA_002420115.1 Nitrospira sp. UBA5698 | reverse complement strand
TGTGGAGCCAAACGGCTTGATAACCATGGCTTCCTGCCTTGGTGGAGAATGAACCTTGCGAGACACGCGCCTATCAAAATGCGTGCGATCGGGTGAGCAGTCAGATACGGAAATAGTTGATTAGCTTTAGTCTAGGTGAAGAGCAGTGATTCAAATTCGTTCATGAAACCATAATAGAGGGGTGCAAAATCCTTGAGGCACTCCGGGCTGGTCTCCTTTAGTTTTTTAAAAAAGAACACCTGAGCACGTGGATCGAGCTGCTCAAGAAGTTGACTGAGTTCACCCATGGTATAGCTTCCGGATGGGACACTCAGAATATAGTGAACCAAGCGCTCGACAAATTGCTGGGCAATGTACTCGCTGGTGAGATATCCATCGGGAAGCTGGCCCGTCGCGAGGAAGTCTTTGAAGGGAATAGGTTGAGCCGCAAATGGGAGCGTCACCTGCTGGTCGACTGTCACGCTGAAATCACTCCGGGATTGGAAGGCATGATGATGACATAAAAAAACTTTACTGGAGGTCCTGCATGTCGTCAAGTGTGCAGAAGATTCAGGGAAGACTGAGTCGAAAGACTAATCCGCTAAGGGAAATCAGGCTCTACTTCTAGCGGTGAGATGGCCGTATGAGTGAGGTGGACCGGTTATCTCTTTTTATTTGATATGATTACGTTTCATCGGCAGAAGTGAGTCCTCAAAAAGCAAGAGGGGTAGAGCCCCTCTTCGGAACCCCACCCCTCTTCCTATTTCTCTGGTGCTTCTCGACTTACAACCAGGTCACCCGTTCGGCTGGCCGGATGTAGATCGGCTCTTCCACTTGAATACGGGCCACTTCCTTCCCGGACTTATTGAAGCCCAGGACCGTGTCGTTATACATCTCAAATCGCTTCCCGTGGATCTGGGTCTCAAACACCTTTGGCCCAGGGATCACATCGTAGCGGAACACGATCTGCTGGCTGGCTCTCCAGAGCTGGAGCACCGCTAACAGCTCGCGGCTGGGCACCAGGTACTTTTCAATCGCATTGTCCACGCCAGGACCAAACATCTGGCGGGCATACCCACGCGGCGAATGCCGAGGCGGAATGTAGTAGCCGTTCGGCTCCGTTCCCCACTGGGGATAGAGCGGCAACGCCACCTGTTCGACCCGGATCGCATAATACAGCGGATGCCAACGATCCTCGGCCCACAACCCATCTTCTCCAATACGCATGAGGCTCTGCATCCGAATCTTTCCGACACAGGCCGCCATACAACGGGTCTCCATAGGCTCCCCACCGGTCAGAGGATCTTTTCCTTCGATACGGGGATAGCAGGCAATACACTTTTCGCTGACCCGGGTCGTGCCTCGATACATCGGTTTTTTGTAGGGACACTGCTCCACACACTTCTTGTATCCACGGCAGCGATTCTGGTCGATGAGCACGATCCCGTCTTCAGGGCGCTTGTAGATCGCCTTCCGCGGGCAGGCCGCTAAGCAGCCCGGGTAGGTGCAATGATTACAGATACGTTGCAGGTAGAAGAAGAAGGTCTCATGTTCCGGCAAGCTGCTGCCGGTCATCTTCCAAGGCTCCTCCTTGGAGAACCCGGT
>DIHK01000043.1:0-24957 GCA_002420115.1 Nitrospira sp. UBA5698 | reverse complement strand
CCTTCCACCAGCGCGCGCATGGAAGTGGCGGTGTCTTCGTAGATGTTCACAAAGCGCCATTCCTGGTCGGTCGGAATGTACCCGATTGCCGCTTGACCCACTTTGGCTCCGGCGTCGAAAATGGTCATCCCTTCAAACACCCCGTACGGGGCATGGTGCTTGCGGCCCACGCGGACGTTCCAGACTTGTCCGCCTGGATTGACCTGCTCGATGAGCTGGGTAATCTTGATGTCGTAGAACTGAGGATAGCCCCCGTAGGGCTTGGTCTCCACGTTGTTCCACCACATATACTCCTGGCCCTTCGAGAAGAGCCAGGTCGACTTATCGGCCATACTACAGGTCTGGCACGCTAAGCAGCGGTTGATATTGAAGACAAAGGCAAACTGCCACTTCGGATGCCGTTCCTCGTAGGGATACAACATCTTTCGTCCCAGCTGCCAGTTATATACTTCAGGCATCGTGTGCTCCTTTCAGTCGGCAACGTGAAGCGTGGTTCGTCACTCGTGAAGCGACTCCTGCTGAGTCGCTTCACGCTTCACGAGATACGCGATTAGACCTTGATCTTGATGTGCTCACCTTTCAGCCACTTGATCATGAACTCGTTCTCTTGGCCCGGAGTAAATCCGGTACGGACCGGCTCCCAGGGACCACGTGCACCGATCCCGCCGTCTTCCGCCTTGGTGATGCGGATCAGACACTCCTTCGGTACCGTGTTGATGGCGTGGTGATCCACCTGATAACCCCACTTGAATTTCCAGGCAATTGCGTGCTTGCCAGGCAGTGAGTCGGTCTGGTGCATCGGCATGAGCCAGTTTCTTGTAAATGACTGTTGAGCACCATATCGGAAGTTCGACTGATACCCCGTGTCGATGGCAATGGCACGTCCATCCGGTCTGGTCTCATGACCTTTCACGGACTTTGGCGTCGAGACATAGGGCGCATGTTTCGCCATGGTCACGTGGTACGGATAGGAGGGGTTGTACTTCGCCCGGATCATGAGTCGAGCCACTTTATAGTAAGGATCGCTCGGCTTCCACCCACGATACGGACGATCGACCGGGTTACCGTCGACATAGACATAGTCACCGTCGTTGATCCCACGGTCTTTTGCCGCCTGCGGGTTGATGTGGATCTGGTGCTCACCCACGCCAGGCGTCCGCTTATCCATGCGGTAGGGGTCACCGAAGTTCGACTCGTAAATCTGCACCCAGTCGTTCACCGACCATTGGCTATGGACGCGGTGGCGGGTCTTTGGGGTCACGCAGTAGAACTGATAGCCCTTTTCCCACAAGGGATTTGAATGCCGTACAATCTCATGCCATGACAACTTGATGTTCCGGATCGTTTTGTCGTCGTGGTGTTGTGCCGTGATCGGCACACCATAGTCATCCGGACGGCAATAGGGATTCGTCGTGAAGATGGCGTTCGGCAAATAGGGTGTTGCTTCTGGCCCTTCACGATGGGAGATAAAGTTTTCGCCGTACTCGATCGCTTCCGGTTCGATGCGATAGTTCTCATATCGACCGCTGCGGGTCCACATGGGCTTTGACTCGTTGGTCTCTTCCCAGAATGGGTGCCGCGGGTAGGTCCGGACCATGACCATCCACCCCTTCTCCGACTTCAACATCACGTCTGCTGAATAGCCATAGAAGGTGCTGGATGCATCGAGCATACGTTGCGCATAGACGTCCACGCGGTTCGCGTAGACCATCGCGAAGTAATCTTTCATTCGCTTGTCACCGGTCATCTCTGACAGCTTGGCTGCCACTCCGGCAAACGTATCAAGGTCGTTCCGTGTGTCATACAAGGGCCTGATTCCGCCCTTCCAGATC
The DNA here is from genome assembly GCA_002420115.1 of Nitrospira sp. UBA5698. Classification (GTDB taxonomy): domain Bacteria; phylum Nitrospirota; class Nitrospiria; order Nitrospirales; family Nitrospiraceae; genus Nitrospira_D. The sequence continues at coordinate 23,125 of DIHK01000043.1, read as the reverse complement.
TGAACCCATGGGTTGGAGACAGTGATCGTCATTTCCGGATAAGTGAACTCCATCCAGGAGTTACAGGCAAAGGCGATGTCGTTATGATTCACGTCAGACGTCATTTCGATGTCCTGCGTGATCAGGGTCTCGATGTTTGGATCCACGTTTCGCACCATATCGTAATGGTGCTTGGCGTTGTTCAGCACGTTGACATTGACGACCCATCTGAATTTGCTGGGCGTTGGCATGTGGGTCTTACCGGTAAACACCTTACGTCCATACTTTGGTGTATTGACGATCAAGGCCGTATCGCCATGGTTCCAGTAGCCGACCTCCTCGCCATAGTAGTAGGACTTGGTCTTGATTTCTTTTCCATGGGCATTGGGATCCAGCGTGATATTGAAGGGATCTTCGCCCGTGTGAACCGACAAGCCTGCTCCGGACCACGGTGTAGCGGTCCATGCGCCAGCTTTATAGTTACCAGCCCAGGTATGCTGCCCGGTGCCAAACTTACCGACGTTGCCCGTGATGATGAGCACCATGGCTGCTGCACGGCCGTTGGGCGTCATATGGAAGTAGTGCGTCACGCCCTCTCCGTTGTGGATCGCAGCCGGCTTGATCGTGCCTGAGTCGCGTGCCCAACGGACAATGAGGTCCTTCGGCGTGCGGCAGATTTGATGCGTGGTATCCAAGTCATAGTCTTGAAAGTGCACCAGATACATCTGCCAGACCGGCATCGCATCAATTTCCCGGCCATTCAGCAGCTTGACGCGGTAGGTGCCGTTAAGCGCAGCGTCGATACCGCTGTTCATATAGTGCCAACCCACCTGCTCACGATGAAGAGGGACAGCCTGCTTCTTATTTAAATCCCACACCATCATCCCGCCGAGCCGTTCGACATCTTGCGGCTTGAGTGCTTGAATACGGCCGGAGTAGCTTTTAGAGAAATCGGGGAACTTGTAATCCGGAACCACATCACGAGGATCCAGGTACTGCAACGTATCCGTACGGATCAGAATCGGCGCGTCGGTGAACTGCTTCAAGAAGTCCACATCGTGCATATTCTCATCGATAATAATTTTCATGGCGCCCATAAAGAGTGCGCCGTCTGATTGCGGGCGCAGGGGCATCCAGTAGTCTGCTCGGTAGGCGGTCGGATTGTATTCCGGCGTGATGACAACGACGCGAGCACCACGCTCGATACACTCCAACTTCCAGTGGGCCTCAGGCATCTTGTTTTCAACGAAGTTCTTTCCCCAGCTGGTGTTCAGCTTGGAAAAACGCATATCTGAGAGATCGATGTCCGACCCTTGCACGCCTGACCAGAACGGCTGTGATGGGTTCTGATCTCCATGCCAGGTGTAATTCGACCAATAGCGCCCACCCTGCGCCTGGTCCGGGCTGACTTTCCGAATCCAGCTGTCCAGCAGCGCATTGATGCCGCCGTTCATACGGGTGTTGCCCATTTTCCCGATGATCCCGAGCACCGGCATACCGGCGCGGTGCTTGAAGCAGCGCGTCCCGGCACCCTTCATCATTTCGATCATCTCCGGCGCATACCCCTGCTCGCGTAACCGCCTTGCTCCAGCCTCACCGGAGTAGCGCGTCGCGATGATGATCATGGCTTTTGCGGCATAGGTAAAGGCGGTATCCCAAGATACCCGGAGCATGTCGTCCAAAAAACGACTGTCGAATTTGTATTTGCGCTTGGTTTCAGGCGTCAGCTCCGGCGATCCATCATCCATCCACTGCTTCCAGCCCTTTCGCATAAGCGGACCCTTGAGGCGGTACGGGCCGTATACACGACGATGGAAGGTAAAGCCCTTCAAGCACATGCGCGGATTGTGCGCAAAGGTCCCACGATTCCCATAAAGGTCTTCGTAGGTTTGATGGTCGTAGTTCTGCTCCACACGCATGACCACGCCGTTTCGAACGAAAGCCCGAACGCGGCAGGCATGGGTGTCGTTGGGTGAACAGACCCAGGTGAAGGATGAGTCGTAGCGATATTGGTCGTGGTAGACACGCTCCCATGACCGGTCCGGATAATCGCCCAATGGATTCCCGACCTCGATCACCGGTTGGAGCGCCGTCAATGCCAGGACCTTGTCCGCCACGGCTGCGGCAGCAACCGTACCGACAGAGACCTTTAGAAATTGTCGACGTGACAAGAACATTGTGAATACCTCCTCACATGATGTGAACTTAAACGAAGCTTGTCGTCTTATGGGTGGTTTTTCTTTTCGCCCTATACACCAGACAATGATTCATCACTTCGCCTAGAGACATATCTACAAAAGCAGTGAACACATATATCACTGCAAACAAAACGTCTCAATCGAAATTATTCGCAAGATTCAAACCATTTGCGCATGTACACGTCTTCATAAGGACAGCCACGATACAAGCTGTTAATAATCATCATGTTTACATCTTTTAACAGGCCGTGGTACGGCAATATCTATTCATTCATGGATGCGTAGTAAACGTAACATTGACCCTGATTATCAGAGAGGATCGTTGAAAGATTTGATTGGGCAATAGCTATATAAGCTATTGCAAAAGCTATTTATTTTAGAATTAGTGGCCTGTGCATTTCCACAATGTTACCAATGTGAAACAAGTAACAGTTTTTTTGAAATAAGAAAGAGGATTAGCTTGAGTATGGTGCACAAGAATCCTGGCTTGACAGTCACTAGCGAGGTCAGTACACTCCGCCCCTGGTCGTTTGCGAGCGGGAATAGCTCAGTGGTAGAGCATCGCCTTGCCAAGGCGAGGGTCGAGGGTTCAAATCCCTTTTCCCGCTCCAATATCTTGATCTTGCCTGATCGCTCTCTCAGTCCATGTGTTTCGATTTTGTCATCCCCACGCGAATGGGATGGCGATCTGAATCTAGTGCGGATCAGAGCGTCACGCTTGCGGTTTTCGTAGTTCCAGCAGATGGCGGAGCTGGTCTTCCGTATGTTTCAGATCCTCTGGGGTGAGAGGCAGATGACCAAACCTTGTCCGACAATACACCTCCGTGATCGACGCCACAGCCGTATAGGCTTCTCTCCACCGTGCGTGCGTGATCTCGACCAGCTCAAGCGGCGCGATGGCCGTAGAATTTGAAAATCCCTGTCCGGTCAGATAGGTGCGCATGCGACGGTAGTATTGCGCAATGACTAGCTCGTGACCCCGGCCCTTTTCCCAGAGACTCCGGGCCACCCACGGTCTCGACCGACGCAACCAGAAAAGGACAGCGAGACCTATCACGGCAACGCCCAGTAACTCCCCTAGAACTCCGATCCTGACCTGAGACACGTTGTGAGGCACAATCCCACTCAGGACCGTCAGGAAGGCACCGAAAAGGAGCGTCATGGAATCCAGCGCCTTGTTTCGGACCGACATCCCTTCGGCTTTTAACTCCCGAACGACGGCCAGCTGATCTGCCGCACTATACTGGACGAACAATCGGTTCCATTGAAGCTTAATGTTATCCACGATGAGTCCGAGAACTTTCCACACCGGGCCTCCCGCTGGTGGATTGTCTTCCGTAGGAGTCGGATCCATCCGGATCCACCCGGAATGCGGCAGATACACTTCGACCCATGCATGGGCATCCTGCTGTCTGACGACGTAGTAATGTCCGTATTCGTTCCATTCCGTGGCCATGAAGCCTGTCACCAGACGTGCGGGAACCCCGACGGTTCGGAGCATGATGACCATTGCCGTCGCATAGTGCTCGCAGTACCCGGTCTTTCTCTCGAAAAGAAATTCTTCTAGTGGTTGATGCTGTTCGGCAAGCGGCGCATCCAGGCTGTATCGATACTGGCTGGTTAAATACGTTTGAATCGCAGTAGCCTTTTCATATGGCCGGTAATGTTTCTGTGTCACTTCTCCGGCCAACGCAGTGATACGATCTGACTGAAGGGGGAGTTGTAAATACTGTCGGACCACCCATTCAGGATACGGTCCTGGCTCGGACCCGAGATCCGCCGGCACCAACACAGTGGCACGAGAGACGACGGTATATTCGATTCGGGACGAACTGGGGAATGGTAGATAGACCGCACCGGTTGCGTCAAAGAAAAGACTGGGGAACAACCCCGTTACGCTTTCTATGAACGGCGCGGCAAACAACACCGGCGTATCCAGTGGCTCGAGAAGAATCTTCTGGTGCATTGCCTCACCGAGCTGAGACCGTGAGACCGCTCGTTTTCCGCGAAACGTGAACGTGCCGGGGCTTTCCTCGATGAGACTCCGTCGATAGCTCAGTTGATTGGTCCACACCTTGCCATCGTACTGATCGAAAGACACCCCTCGAATATAGAGCGGTCTGGCGTCATGCAGCGGGCTCCTGGGCAACTCGACTCGCATCACGATGCTGGGGTCCCGCTTGATTGACCCAATTGCACCTAAGTTCACCTTGTCGGAAAACCCGGACATTCGAAGATTTTCCCCAAATCCCTTCTGGTAAATCCCCGCGTTGACCCGCGGTATGGTGAAGAAAATCACCACAGTGATAAGGAATGCACCGAGAGCCAGCCCATTCGCTATCCAAAACAATCGGGGCGAGACTCGGTGGTTTTCTTCATGACTCGTATGTCGGATATGCGCAGACATCCAGACATCGCCACTGACCTCCGACGTCTTGGTCAACTGAAACAGAAGCAGAGTCCAGACCCCGGCCAGAAGGTAGATTGAAAAGATCGGGAAGAACCACAGATCCGTCGTGAGCGATCCCGAGGCAAGCATGGCGACAAGACTGATCGCATAGAGGTGCAGATAGTCACGGCGAAGTCGGAGGTTGAAGAGCTTGATAACCATCAGAATCATCAAAAAGTGCAGTCCGGCAGGAAGCAAGTCACCGGAAACCCACAAGAGATCGATCCAAAAACCGACAAAGCCGCCGAGCACGATCAGATTCCATCCAACGGCTGACACAGGCATCTGCGTGGTCAGTCGATCGACCGGCTTCATTCCCATGTTTCGTAGGAGCACTGCGATCAATGTCGCACCGGTCACTGCAGCCAGCCACTCCGGCAGCCCGGCCCCCAATGTCAATCCAATGAAGGACGCAGACGCCAGCAGCATGGAGGTCAGATGAAGGGCCTGACTAAGCAACATGGGCGCCTCCAGGGATGAGTGCCCCATCGATCCGGATCCAAGGGAGTTCGGTCTCTCCTACGGAATCAGACCAGGCTTGTATGACAACCGCCGTCCCCCCTCCACCAAGCTCTGAATGAGCATCCGCCCATTGGTCTTGCTTCATCTCGGACTGTGCAGTAGGAGTAATTCGTTCGCAAAGACCCAACATGCGGAGGAGGTCAAGGCCATGCGCTTCTCCCTGACCAAACGACGAGCGCTCTGATCCTAGACGCAATTGGATGGAGTAGCTGTGGCGTGTCAGATGCTGAACCAGCGATGCAGCTAACGAGACTGCGCGCTCAAACGAGGCGTCATGACTCATCGGAACACTTGTTGGCACACAGATGATCGCTCGACGTTGTTCCTCTGCTTCAGTTTCTCGAATGGTCAGTTGAGAGGTCCGTGCCGTCGTCGGCCAATGAATGCTCCGGGAATCATCTCCCGCCTGGTAGAGGCGAAGATTGTACAAATCGCTGCCGTGCCCCCGTCGATGGACGGCTTGTTCGTACCCCGCAGCGAAGAGACCACGCAGAAGACGGTCATTCACCGGCTGGAGCTCCGGACATACCACGAGGGTGTCCTCTATCGGGTAGAACGCTCGTTTCGTGAAGAGTCCGAAGGGAAACTCCGTGCTGATTCGTACACCATTCAAAAGCAGTTTCCCACGGCGTGTCGGGGTCAATTGGTAGGAGAGTACTCGACTGGCCCCTGGGGGAATGGAGTGAAGCTCCATATTCGGGGAGAGGAATTGATTGTCTCTGACATCACTCAGAGTCAGCGAAAAACTGGTCAAACGCGATTTTCGGTTCTTGACCACGAGCGAAGTGGTAACCGGGGTGTTGACGAAGAGGAGGTCCGGCAGATGCCGTCGGACTCCAAGTCGTCGCAGACAATACTCTGCAGCTATGCCTGATACCAGAATGAGGCTCAGCATCATGGCCAGGAGCAGATAAAATAGGTTGTTACCTGTATTGATGGCCGCAATACCGATCGCCAGCACGAAGATCAGGAATTGCAACCCTTCTGACGTGATCCGTGTGGAGCGATACCGGATGACTCGATGGGCGAACGTCGGCAACTGAAACGGCATATCCCACCAATTTGTGAGGGCTGCCCGACTCCGGAACGGAACTAGACAGGGACAGGAATCGTGTCGACTAAATCGCGGATGATGCGTTCGGCTTGTTCAAAACTTCGTTGGTGGAGACCAGTCTGGCGCGCCACCATGATGCGGTGGGACAGCACGATTGGCGCGAGCTCTTTAATATCATCAGGCAGACAGTAGGTCCGTCCTCGCACAAGCGCGAGTGCTTTTGCAGCACGGCTTAATGCCAGCGCTCCCCTTGTACTCACCCCGAGAGATAGGAGCTCGGACTGCCTGGTACTCTGGACAATGCTCAGAAGATACTCGGTCAGACTTTCCTCCATAAAGATCTTGTCGACCTGGTCTTGAAGCTGGACCACTTCCGGTGCGGTCAACAGCGGGAGCAGCTCCTCCGCCGGATGCAGGGACGATGCTCGCTCCAGAACTTTCTTCTCTTCTTCCGGTGCCGGATATCCGATGCGCAACCTCATCAGGAAGCGATCGAGTTGCGATTCGGGAAGTGGAAAGGTCCCGTGATACTCTGCGGGGTTTTGTGTCGCAATGACCATAAAAGGCGGGTTGAGCGGATAGGTCTTATTGTCGAATGAAATCTGCGCCTCACTCATCGCCTCCAAAAGACTGCTCTGCGTCTTCGGCGTCGTGCGATTGATTTCATCCGCCAAAACAATGTTTGCAAAAATGGGTCCCGGGATGAACTCGAATGCCTGCTTTTGCCGATTGAAAATCGACACCCCAACAATGTCGGACGGCAACAGATCGCTTGTAAACTGAATCCGTTTAAACGAACAGTCCAGCGATCGCGCGAGGCTATGGGCTAGTGTGGTTTTGCCCACTCCCGGAACATCTTCGAGAAGGAGATGCCCCCGGGCGAGCAGGGCGACGAGGCACATCTCGATGACATGGGGTTTCCCTTTGATCACCCGAGCAATGTTCTCCTGAATGGCCCGGATGGTCTCCGTAGAAGTCATGATGGGATTAGGGTCTGGGATACTGGAGAAGTGCGTGGTGATCGGACACGATCGAAGTCTAGCAAAGGGCCTGAAGACGGTCAATGAATCGCGTGTTTCGCACGTCCATGCCGTCACGCCAATGCTGAATCGACTTCCCTACGCCGGAACCAGCGTGACCAGCCAGGGCGACACTTCCTCAGTCATGGCGGAGAATTTTCGTGCGGTGCTGCTGGCCGGCATGCCTGGGAAGGTGGCACCACGGCTGATGCGAACGTAGCGAAAGAGTCCGGTCGAGTGATTTGTAGAAGCCGACAGATCCGCTGGAGGCAACTGATGCCGAAGAGCTCCTAGGTCGGCGAGCTCCACTGACGCACTAATCGGCAAGTTCATGAGCTGATCGTAGATCTCGCCAAAGATCGCAGGAAGGTTTGCCGCATGAAACGGTTCGTCCTGGGGACGGTAGCGTGGATCATCCAGCAACTGGGCCAGGATTTCCCAAAACACCTGGTCGTCCACTGAACCCAGCACCACGAGAGAACCCCGCCGGGCGAGCAGCTGCAGCAACGCCAGCGGGCCAATGACATCAAACTTCCAGGGCGGAAAGAGCAGGGCACGAGTCCCGTGCAGGACCTCCAATGCCGGTTCTTTCCCAAAGCGCGTCAGGCGGAAGGCGCCCTTGGTCCGTTGCAGCTCCTCGTGAATGACCGCAGGCGAGAGCCGACTCGGCTCGTATGCAAACGTCGGCGTGGCCGGAGCCCAACAGGTGGCCACGGTATAACGCGGCGCGAGGAGGTCACGCCCATCGAGCTCATTCAGGTTGAATACGTCCTGATGGCCGAAAAAGGCAAAGTAGAGCCCTTGTCTCTGTTGTAACCTGTGCAGTCTTCCTGAATCGGCGTGAAGGGGGCCTCCTAACTGTGATTGCGGATCGAGCCGATCCACCCCATGGAGAATAAGCGGCCGATCGCGCTGATGGAGCTGGGGCCCATACTGGTCGGCGAGTTCTTCGGCGAACGATAGGTCCCCCGTACCAATATCGAGCACAGAGGCCACATCAGTATTCATGAGGAGATCAAACGGATTGGTAAGGCCACGCACTAATCTTTCTATTGCCTCACTTGAGAGAGAGCTCATCGGCCATTTCGAGGTTGGCGCAGGTACCAAACCAAATGCAATGGTGAGTGCCCGCATGGCTTTGGCAGGCGGAAGACCCGTCACCTGTTTGAGATACTCTCCGTCGAGATCTTGCACACGCTGCGGTCGTTTCCCCTCAAACAATTGGAGTAAGATCGCTTTCACATTGTCCGGAAGAGGCTGTTCTTTAATGGCAGAGATGAGGCGATCGACCGTCGAGGTGAACGCACGTTTTTCGAGCAGCCCCCGTGAAGCATCCCACTGTTTAGGAACACGGTGAGCCTGCCGACTCATGTGACGGCGAAATGACTCGAATGGGTCAGCGGAGTTCATGGGGAAAGCAACAGGTCGTTGACAGTGAGGACGCACACATCTCTTCCGATGGACCAGCATAGTGGGCCACCAACTTTGCCGTCAAGGCGGCTTGTTCGTCTGAGCCGCAGTATGGTAGGAGTGCCCTATGCATGCTTGGCTGGCCCTGCGTCGATGTAGGGGGATTGTCCTGGCTCTGAGTCTCGTGCTCTGGCTCCTCATTGCTTCCGCGAGCGGTGCCATGCCACAGCTCGACTCACCGACAGTCGAACCAGCCGTGACATGGCAGCCCTGGCATATCATCGATACCCGAACAGGCCTCGTCGTCGCCTTTCCTGAATGGATCAAGGCTCTGGAGCAGGCAGAGATTATCTATCTGGGCGAAGAACACCACAACCCCTACCATATCGAAGCCGCCTTAAAAGTCTTGAACCAGCTGCTCGCAGATCGGATTTACCCCACGATCGGCATGGAAATGTTTGGGTGGGACGGTCAAGAAGCCTTGGACTCCTACGTCTCCGGCATCCAGTCGATGTCGGACGAGTTTTTGGAAGAGGTACGTTGGAAGCAAAACTGGGGGGGGGAGTTTAGCGATTATGGGCCGATCGTCACGTTTGCTCGCGAACGGCAGCTGCCAGTCCGTGCCATGAATCCGCCCAAGCCACTGATCCGCCGCATCCTAAAATTGGGACTGGAACCGGTGAAACATGAACCAGAGTGGGCGGCATCAGGCATGGCTCAAGAAGAGATTGTCGATGATCCCGCATACCACACCAAGATCATCGATCAATTGCGGCGGTGTCATGGCGGAACAGAGGAACACTATCGAACGATGTATGAGGCGTCGATGGTCCGTGATGAGGGTATGGCCAAGACCTTGGTCCAGAGACAGGAAGAAATCCGTCGTGCTGCAGACGGGTTGCGTCGCATCATCTTGAGCTATACAGGGGGCGGACACATCCAATATGGCCTCCCAGTCCCGAAGCGCGTGGCGAGGCGGCTGTCCGGTGAGGTCACGCAAACAACCGTCTACATGATGTCATTCGAACCAAGCCGAGCCGAAGACGTTCGAGCCCTTCTGGACGATCCCATCGCAGACTATCTGTGGCTCACCCCGATGGGAAAGGCAAACCCCACCAAGCCTTGCAAGTAGTCACATTTCCCCATCTGTTGCCTGTTGCCCTACGGTAAAGGGGCACGCTACTAAAGACTAATTGACACTTTCCAGGTCGGTCGTCAAACTGGCCACATCATGGCCTTCAGAGGAGCATCAAGGGTCCCCCCCATGACAAACAGAATTCCCTGCAGCGCTGAACGACTCACTCTATTGGTTCCACAAATGATTCAGGCGGTGTCCGAAGCTGCCGCCTATCACGTTGCCTGCCAATACGTGACGGAAAAGAGGGTCCGCATCGCCGACGCAAGCGATTCTCAGATCTCGTCAACCGTCATCGGCAACGCCGGTCTCTACGAGCAACAGGTCAACCTGAGAGACGGGTACCTCCTTTCCTCATGCTCCTGCTCCGTACCAGAAGAGCCCTTGTGCCGCCACTCTATCGCTGTTTTGCTGGAGTATCATCAGTGGAGCGCTGCTCAAGAGTCCGTCATGTCGAGCATCCGGAAGGAATCGCCATCACGCCCACAGACCAAGCATTCCAACAATCCGTCACCTTTGACCTTGCAGTCGTCCGTGGCTGATATTAAACTGAGCGAGATCCTGAAATTTGTGGAATGGTTGCAACCAGCGATGAAGGCCATTGAAAAAGAACAGCCGCTGCCTCCCTCGCCTGTCATCGAGGCAGGAGAAGTTTCCGCATGGATCCTCGCGATCAAGAGCTTGGAGGATCGACGCCGGGAAACTGAGGATGTGTTAGCGACCCTAGAGGCTGAACTACGAGATCGCAAGGCTTATGCAGGACGCCTCACGCAACAACTCCAGGCCTCCGTGGCAGAACTCAAAACAGCCCAGACGACCACGCGTGATCTTGAGCGCGAAGTCAATACCTATCGGGCCACACTCACGAAGCTCGGAGAATTGACAAACGAGGTGGCTCAATATGATGAGCAGATTCGTACGGCAGCCCGTGAAATTCTTGAGAAAGGCTCACACTTCGACAAGGTGGCCACGTCTTTTAAGGAAGTCGCCGAGGAACTTCAATCCGTAGCCAAGACTAGCCCTCACCCATAGCGAGTGACTCTTTCTGCTCCGTGCCTTTCTTCCCATCCGGGACTGCCTCTTGCACCACCCCCTCAATGTCCAGTAAAATGCGCCCACTTTTTGTCTTCTGTGGATTTAGAAAGGGGAAGAGATGATGCAGTTATTTTCAAGAACCGGACTCTTCACCGGGGCCTTGCTGGTCCAGGCATTGCCCGCGATGGCAAATGTGTCGGAAGGGCCACCGGACTATAGCGGAATTACTGGCCTGTATTACGTCCTGATCGCGATCGTGCTCATCTACGGCGTCTACGACACGTTTTTCAAGAAGTCCTAAGATCCCGATCGATTGACCCATGACAGTCTTTCCCCGTCTACTCGGAGATGGGGGAAGATGTGTCTACTTGCCATAGCACGGTCCGTCTCACTGCTGGCTCACTGGTGCGTTGAGTAGCGGACTCAGTATCTTGAGCACCTGTTCCACGACCAACGCGTAGCCCTTCGCGGTCGGATGAATCCCATCAGCCTGATTGAGGGATAGAGATCCACCCACTCCCTCTAGAAAAAAAGGGATCAGCGGAAGCCGGTATTCCTTGGCCAGCGAGGGATAGATCGCTTCAAACCGTGCGAGGTAGTCCTGGCCATAATTCGGCGGCAATTTCATCCCAGCCAATACGACCCCCACACCGGCCTCTTGCAACCGCTTGATGATCTCACGCAGGTTGTGTTGGGTTTGATCGACACCGAGTCCTCTCAGTCCATCATTGGCACCCAATTCAAGGATCACCAGGTCCGGTTTATTCGTGAGGATCCACGGCACACGGCGCAGCCCTCCAGCTGTCGTGTCCCCGCTCACCCCAGCGTTGATGACCCGATAGCGGTAGCCGAGGTTCTCTAGGCGACGCTGCAATTGGGCCGGGTAGGATTCTTCGGCTGGTACTCCAAGCCCTGCCGTCAGGCTGTCTCCAAAAGCCACGATACGCGGTCTGGTATCCGGCATGGAGGAAGAAGCCTTGCCTGGTGTAAGGTACCAGGTTGCGGTGACGATGGCGAACGTGATTAGAAGACAAATCCTTCGGAGCGGCATAACTTATCTCATCACTCGCACCTACATCTCAGGCAGTATACTATCACTCTGGTTATCGTCTCCTCTGCAGAAATAGAAGGTTGGCATGATTTCAGTACAACAGGTGTCGATGGTCTTAGTTGCAGCTGGGCAGACTGTCACGATTCTCGATCACATTAGTTTTATCATTCCCGCTCAACAGTCGGTGGCTATTGTGGGACCATCCGGGAGCGGAAAGTCGACGCTATTAGGGCTGATGGCCGGGCTCGACCAACCGACGTCCGGGGCGATTACTCTGGATGGAACCGACATCACGACCATGACCGAGAGCCGAATGGCACAATTTCGGCGTGAAAATATTGGGTATATTTTCCAATCGTTTCACCTGATCCCTACCCTCACGGCCGTTGAGAATGTCGCGGTGCCCTTAGAATTGAACGGGGAGAAACGAGCCAGAGATCGGGCAGCAGAGTTGCTCTCCTCCGTCGGATTATCCGACCGCATGGGGCACTATCCGGTCCAATTATCTGGAGGAGAACAGCAACGTGTCGCAGTCGCACGGGCCTTTGCCTGTCGACCACCGATCCTCCTGGCCGATGAGCCGACGGGTAATCTCGACAGTGCCACCGGGGCACAGGTCGTGGAATTGCTACTATCGTTGCATCGCGATCATGGGACCACCCTGGTCCTTGTGACACACGATGTCGCGCTCGCAGCATCGATGCAACGGGTACTGTCTCTTCGCGACGGGCGTGTTGAATCTGATACCTTGCCGTCACTAGTAGAACCCATTGATGGGCTCGCTCACCACACACGTGACGATAATCCCTCCTACGGAACCGAGCGTCCAACTTCTGCACTCTCCTCAGAATTTCGCTCATGACTCCCTTCACATTCAACATGGCGTGGCGTGAGACACGTTCAGCTTGGCGGCACTTTGTCTATTTCTTAGTCTGCATCGCCATTGGCGTGGGTGCGTTGACCGGGGTGTCGCTCTTTGGAGCGGAAGTGGAGAAGACGGTCAACAAGGAAGCGCGGAGCCTCTTGGGGGGCGATCTTGAGGTCCGACTCTCGCACCCTCTCAGTTCCCAAGGTCAGACGGTCTTGGACTCATTGAACTCACGGGGGATCTCACTCACACATGTCAGTGAGCTGATCGCGATGGTAGCCAGGACCGACTCCTCCACAAGCGGACAGCCGACACAAATTGTGGAACTGAAGGCTGTGGAGCCAGGCTATCCGCTCTATGGCCAGGTTCGGTTGAACCCACAGGGCGACTTGGCAGAGCTTCTTGGCCTGCAACCAGTTCGGTGTCAGGACATAGCCACTTTTGGTGTAGTCGTCCAGGAGTCGCTCTTGATCAAGATGGGGCTCCGGATTGGAGACTGTCTCAAGATCGGTCAGGGATTCTTCAGGATCGTTGCGGTGGTCAGAACTGAGCCGGATCGTATGGCCAACGCCTTCAGCCTCGGCCCCCGAGTGGTGATGTCTCAAGAAGGTCTTCAGGCAGCTGAGTTGGTTAAGGTGGGCAGTCGCATACGCGAGCGGTATCTGGTCAAGATCCCGTCCGATCTTCCCGTCGATCCGCTCCTGTATGAGCTACGGGGGCGTCTGGAATCGGACGCCGCCCGCGTGTCAGGCTATAAGGACGCCCAACCGCAACTGAAACAATTCTTGGACCAATTGACCCGCTATCTCGGCCTGATTGGGTTGACTGCGTTGTTCATCGGCGGGCTAGGAGTGGCGACCTCCGTGCATGCCTTTGTCCGAGAAAAGCTGACGACCATCGCCATCCTCAAGACGATCGGGGCTGATTCTCCCACAATCATCCGCACCTATGCCCTTCAGGCCATGATGCTCGGTCTCGCCGGGAGTCTGATCGGGCTGGTTATTGGAGTCGCACTCCAGCAAGGACTTCCATGGATGATTGCCGCCTTGATGGCCTCGGATCTCTTGGATCAACTGGGATTGGCCGAGGGGGGCATGAGCATTTCGCTTGTGCCTTTAGTGAAGGGGCTAGCCTTAGGTCTGTTGTCCACACTGCTGTTCACCTTGTGGCCGCTGTTGACTATTCGTGACGTGAAGCCGGCTCGAATTTTTCGACGTGAGATCGTCCCCATGGCTCCTACGATAAGTCAGAACATGCACCCATGGTGGAAGGCTTGGCGAGAGGTTGATCGATGGAAAGCCATCACGTCGATCGGGATTGGGCTGGGCTTGGCTCTCCTCTCGATGTGGCAAGCCGGCTCCTGGCGAGTGGGAGTGCTCTTCATTGCAGCCTTTACTGGCGCTGTATTGCTATTGGGGCTTGCAGCCCGCGTCGTGCTCCGTACCCTCACAAGATGGCCCAGGCCTGACCCGCTCATTATTCGCCAAGCGCTGGGGAATGTGTTGAGACCCGGGAGCCAAGCGGTCAGCATCACCATTGCCATCGGGATCGGAGTGATGGTCGTCACGACCGTATCACTGGTCGAGCGATCGCTCCTCGCGCAAATCGGCGAGAACCGGCCCACTGATGCACCCACCTTTTTCTTCATCGATATTCAGCCCGATCAGACCGAAGAGTTTCTTCGTCTGATGCATCAACAGACCAACGACCTGGCTCCTCACTTGACACCACTGGTTCGATCACGGCTCGCTGCAATCAAAGGCCAACCCATCAAGCTTGAAGCGCTGTCCGAGGCTGAAGAGCAAAAGGAGAAGTCCGAGGCCAAGAAGGAACAGCGAAAAAAATGGTACCTCACACGCGAGTATGTCCTAACGTTCCTTCAGGAGCTTCCAAAGGATAACCAGGTTGTCGCGGGCAAGTGGTGGAAACCTGGTCAGACCTTCACCAAGCCGCTGATTTCGATCGAGGAGGAAGCCGCCATGCAGCTCGGTCTCACGGTCGGGGATACGATGGAGGTGGATATTCAAGGAGTTCCCGTGGCAGGAGAGATCGGGAGCATTCGTAAGGTGGAGTGGGGAAACTTCTCCACGAATTTCTACATGATCTTTTCCCCCGGATCTCTGGATGGAGCCCCACATACCTATGTGGCTACAGTCCACGTATCGCCCTCCGAAGAGGTCGCCGTACAGCAGGCAGTCGTCACAACCTTTCCGAACGTGACCGCAATTAACATGGGTGACATGCTCGACAGTTTCGCGCGAGTGCTCGACCGACTCTCTCTTGCCATTCGCGCAGTGGCCCTGTTCTGTGTCCTGTCCGGTTGTTTTGTGATGGCGGCAGCATTGGCGGCGACTCGCTATCGACGCCTGTATGAATCGGTCATTCTCAAAGCCTTGGGAGCAACCAGAACGGTGATTGCTCAGTCGTTTGCCGTTGAATATGCTCTCCTGGGTGCATTGGGTGGGCTATTGGGGACAGTACTGGCGAGTGTTTTGTCCTGGGCAGTCCTTGAGACCGTATTCGATCTTTCCTGGAGTCTTCAACCAGCGGTCCTGGCATCAGGCTGTACCGCGACCGTCATACTGACCGTGCTGGTCGGTTTTTTTAGTACCTACCGAATCCTGGGGCAGCCTCCGCTGGTCGTCCTGCGGCACGAGTGATAGCAGGTAACAGATCACCGGTCACATCTTCGCTCTACGTGAATCGATGCCTCCTCGTCTGTATGTGCGCTCTGCCGGAGACCCTACCAGACTTGCGTCACCTGATGCAGCGTTACCGCGTTACCTTCGGAGTCGAGAATGACTGCGAGGCGACACACTGGCGTTGAGAGCGGTTCGAGCTTTACGCGTACGCCCTTCGCGCGTAATTGTTCCACCATCTGATCCACATTCTGGACTTCGAAGGCAATACTCCCCCCGGTTTCGGCGCTGGGTGCCCCTCCTTGCTTGAGGTCCGTGAGGGCGAAGGTTCCACCGTCGAGATCGTATTCGACCCACTCAAACTCACTCGCCTCACACCGCGTTAAGCGGAGACCGAGCGTGTCTTCATAAAACCGACGGGCTCGCACCATGTCAGTCACAGGATACATGGTAAACGCGATATGCTTGATCATGATGAGACTCCTGACTGTTGATCATGAAGATACGCCCGCAGTGTGGGACCCTCCCGTTCACGGAACGCGACAGCCACGCGGAGTTGTTCCAAGTACTGCTCCAGCGTTTTTCCACCCAGATCGATCTTGTGAGAGATAAAGAAGCTGCGCACGTCTGCCTCAAGCTCCGAGGTTGCCAAACCGACGATGCCGCCACACATCCTTCTGAGGCCTTGTTTCGGAAAAAGTCGGTCCATCTGATCCCAATTGGCCTTCACAAACTTCCAAGCCTGTTCACGACCATAGACGTTCGTCAGGAGGCCTCCCACGATGAATGGCGCATCCTGTGTACGAATTTCACCATTGATCGTCCAAGCCAACGTACGATCGAGCAACTCTGTATGAGAGAAGGCAGCTAACGAAAACAGATAGCGTCGCTCTTCTTGTGGAGTTGAGGCGGTCCGATAGTGTTCGGCGAACTCTTCATACCGTGCTTCATTTCCCGTATGCGCAAGGATACTAACCAGGGCGGGAACGACGTTTGCGTCTACGGTTGTCGGATCGGTCCGATATTGCCGATAGCGTTCCGCAGCCTGTTGTTGAGTGTTTCGATCATTGCCGAGCTTCCCGAGAGCGCCGAGCAAGTCTCCGCGCAATTGTTTCGTGATATCTGATTCTCCAGGCTTGGGATCCCAACCCAATTCCGTGACTGCTGGCGTTACTCGAGTACAGACAAATGTCTCGAGCGCCGCGCGATCCTCAGTTGAAATGATCCGGTTCAGGAAAGAGAAGGACTCCAGTAGCACCGTCCAGACATTCCTGTCTCGTTCACTTTTGAAATGGGTAGTGAGCCGGAGGTACTCCGACAGTGGTGTCACCCCGGCAATGGTAGTGGCCCAGGCGTCACTGACGAGAGCAAATCGTTCAATGGCTGCCAAGCGCTCAAGGCCTTGATCAAGGAATTGCTGTAGGAGCGCCCCTTGGTGGCGGACACGATAAAAACCATGTCCTCCTTCGTTGACAAAAATTGAGGTGACGCCATCCGGGAGGTCGATATTTGTTTCCCGTTCCGTTAACAGCAGCTTGTGATGTTCCGGACGTTCTCTGATAGTGAAACGAATCTGAATCGGGATCTGCCAGAGTTGTTTCGTGGTCGACTCCTGCGACAGATAGGTGAATCGTTGTTGCGAGAGCCTCAGCTGATTCCCCTGCACTTCCGCCGTCACTAATGGGAAACCCGGCTGAAAGATCCACCCGTTCATCAGCTCAGGAACCGGTTGATGTGCCACCGCGCCCAGCGACGTCCACAGATCCTTCGTATCCGCATTGCCATAGGCATGGGTGCGGAGATACTGTCGCACCCCATCACGAAATACGGTGGGTCCGATATGCTGCTCCAACATCCGAAGAACCGATGCCCCTTTTTCATACGTCAAGATGTCAAACATCGCATCTGCATCCTTAGGGGCACGCACTGAGTACTCGATCGGTCTCGTACTCACCAACCCGTCGACTGAGAACGCGGCGGCTCGTGCAACACTGAAACTCTCCCATCGCTTCCATTCCGGTTGCCAATCATCGACCGCCAGCATTTCCATGAAGGTCGCAAAGGCTTCATTGAGCCACAGCCCGTTCCACCAAGACATGGTGACAAGATCGCCGAACCACATGTGGGCGTTTTCATGCGCCACCACGTCGGCCACTCGTTCAAGCTCGGCATGTGTTCCCGTACGTTGATCCACAAGTAGCGCAGTTTCCCGAAACGTAATCGCGCCGAGGTTTTCCATGGCCCCTGATGCAAAGTCCGGGATTGCGAGAAGATCCAGCTTATCTCCGGGGTAAGAGATCCCGTAGTAGTCTTCAAAAAACTTGAGCGACGCTGCCGCGATATCTTGCCCGAAAGGGGTGAGCTGCTGCTTGCCAGGAATCGTCCAGAGTCGAATCGGCGCCTTCCCAACATAAGCAGGTTTCGTCGCCTCAAGCCGTCCCACGATGAAGGCCACCAGATAGGTCGACATGGTAATGCTATCGGCAAATCGGACGACCTTCTTATTGTTCTCCGTCGACTCGGACGCGATCGTGGTATTCGACACAGCCGTGAGCTGTGGATCGATGACCAACGTTGTGGCAAAGACCGCTTTAAAATCAGGCTCATCCCAACATGGGAAGGCCCTACGCGCATCGGTCGCCTCGAACTGCGTGGCGGCCAACGTCTGCACTGTTCCTGACTGGTCCTTGTAGGTACTGCGATAGAATCCACGGAGCTGGTCATTCAGTTTCCCATGGAACGAGAGGTAGAGCTTCCAAGCACCTTGTGAAATGGGCCTTCCAAATGAGAGTGTGGCCCGTTGGAGAGAATGGTCCAATTCGGTGGTCGCTTCAATTCGATGCCCATCCTGTCCTTCCAGCCGCGCGGTATCCACGACGAGATCGACAGCATTCAAGATGATCGTTTGTGTTGCCTGGTGTACCGTGAGGGTGATCGTCACCTGGCCAGTAAACGTCGCGGTTGTGAGATCCGGTTCAAGCCGGAGCTCATACCGAGTCGGAACTATATGGCGCGGCAGTCGATACGGGTCTACCATCTGAGTCTCGTCAGGCATAACGTCTTCACCTTTTGGTCTGGTCGTTGTCGTGGCATGGGTGACTGCTGCTGGAGGAAATGTATACGCTATCGGGATGGTCAGAAGGAAGCGCGTGTATCGACGGAGAATCAGGAGAAAGTGACGCCGGCTGAGCGACAGGCTACTTCCCAGGCGCATGCACCGTGCGAACACCTTGGGGAGTGCCGATGATCAGCACATCCGTCCGCCCGACAAAGAGGCCTGTTTCGACGACGCCAGGGATCAAATTGAGGGCCGTTTCGAGTTCTCCCGGCTGAGTGATGCGATCGAGATGGACATCGACAATGAAGTGACCGGCTTCGGTGAGAAATGGACCTCCCTTCCGTTCGCGCAACACAACTCGGCTCTTAGTGAGCGATTCGATCTCTCTTGCGGTACTTCCCCACCCGAAGGGAATGACTTCGATGGGCAGCGGGAAGGGCCCACCCAGGATTGGAACTTGTTTTGTGTGGTCCACGACCACGATGAATTGTTTGGCTGAGGCCGCCACGATTTTTTCTTTTAAGAGGGCCCCGCCGCCGCCCTTGATGAGATTGAACTGTGGATCGACCTGATCGGCCCCGTCGATGGCAACGTCAATCTCCCATCGGTTGTCTGCTTCGAGAAGGGGAATACCGGCTTGCTTGGCAAGCGCCGCGGTTTCTTGAGACGTCGGAACCCCTCTCAGGGTCATACCAGCCCGAACCTTCTCCCCCAAGGCTCGGATCATATGTCTGGCCGTGGAGCCGGTTCCAAGGCCAACCACCATCCCGTTACGGATGAATTGTGCTGCCTCGGTTGCAGCCGATTTTTTGAGTTGGTCGAGATCGTCGGAGGTCATGATGCTGGCTTAGGCGACAGGGCACTGGCTACGGACGCTGCACCCAGCAGAGCCGTTTGCTGATTCATAATCACTTTGACCGGCATCTTACTGAGCAATTTTTTATATCGGCCTTTGTTCAGGAATCCTTTCATAAAGGTTCCGTCTTTGAGTTTTGTAATGAGTTTCGGCGCAATCCCACCCCCCACATACACCCCATCCAGCGAGAGCGCCTTCAAGGCAAGGTTTCCGGATTCTGCCCCATAAATTGACGCAAAAAGTTCCAATGCCTGCGTGGCAATTTCCGCTTGGCCTTGGAGACCGGCTTGGGCAATTTCCGCCGCCGGATTACCGGCCTTAATTTTTTCCATGAGCCATGTCGGCTCATTCTTCTTCGTATCACGCAAAAACTCATAAATCGCGTGGAGCCCTGGCCCGGACAAAATTCGCTCATAGCTGACATGGAGATATTGGCTCCGCAGATACCGAAGAAGGTCGATTTCCTGATCATTGTTCGGCCCGAAATCCGCATGTCCTCCTTCTGACGGCATCGGGCGATATGATTTACCGTCCCAAAACAGAATGGCCTCGCCCAATCCTGTCCCAGCCGCAATCAGGGCAAGCGCTTGTCGCTTTTTAGGTGGATTGCCGGCATTTAATACTTCCAATTCATCAGAACGAAGCGACAGGATGCCATACGCCGTGGCTTCCAAATCATTGAGCAACTGCACGCGAGGAACTGCAAATCGATCTGCGATCGTGAGTCCGTCCACGACCCACGGGAGGTTGGTCGTCTCGCAATGGTTGTCGATGACCGGTCCTGCAATCCCGAAGCACGCGGCTGTGACCTTCGCCTCTGAAGTGGTCTGTGGTCCTTGTTTTTCACTGACAGTGGATTCGCCAGGACCCAGCGCCACGGGTGGTGCCGGTGGGGTAAGGAATTCCGACAGGATGTCCTCCAGCGAGGTATAGTCGGCACTGTGAAAACTCTCCAGACGAATCGGGTCCACACGCTCGTTCGTCCACTCATAGAGCGCAAGGTTGGTCTTTGTCCCTCCAATATCTCCCGCGAGAATCATACGTCTCCTTACTGTGGCCGTTGCCTTGTCAGCCCTGCTGCAGCCGCTTGGTCCAGCATCCAGACAAGCTGCCCGGATCCTGGAGTGATCTGAGCAGCGGGCAGAGACCGATCCTCTTCGGATGTCGGTTCGAGAATCCGACGGACCATGTCGGCTTTCCCCTTGCCGGTCACGAGGAACAGTACCATAGCTGCCTGATTCAACACACCTAGGGTCAACGTCAGGCGGGATCGGATCCCCGTGGGAGCTTGGCCAACAGTGACGATTTTCTTTGTCTCCTGCAAGGCAGATGTCCCAGGAAAGAGCGACGCTGTATGCCCATCGTCACCCAACCCCAGCAGAACGAGGTCGATCCGAGGCATTGCGGGCGATTGAGTCTGAGTTAGTTGGCGGATGGTCTGCTCGTACTCCCGGGCGACAAGTGATGGGTCTTCACCCTCGCACTTCATCCTGAATATGTGATTTGGCGGAATAGCCAACGGGTGGAAAAGCGAGGCCTGCGCCATGTTGAAATTACTGTCCTGATGGTCTGGAGGGACGCAGCGTTCATCACCGAATAGGAAATGGATCTTCTGCCACTCAAACCTGGTCTTCCACTCTGGCGATGCGAGGGTTTGATTGAGTGTCTTCGGAGTCGAGCCTCCGGAAAGGGCCATGATGAACCGCCCATTGGCCCAAATGGCCTGTTCACTGACGGAGGCAATGAACGCAGCAGCCTGGTGTGCCCAATCCTGAACGGAACCTGCAACGCGGATGTCCGGAATGGCTGCCATATCAACGCCGCGTCTTCGGATAAGGTTTCCTCGTTCCTGTACGCCGATCAGACCCGCGAGTCCCCATCACCGCTGCTGCAATGGCATCGACGACGGTCGCGGGATTTCTTCCCAATTGAACCCGTATGGCCTGCCGATGGTGCGTACGGAGTGATTCGAGATCTCCGCTCGCCTGGGCATTCGCCAAGGTTCCAAATGAAAATGGTCTCCCAGGAATAGGCAGATCGGGAGCCATGCGATCCACTAATTCCAGGAACACACCGGTATTCGGTCCTCCCTTGTGGAGTTGTCCTGTTGAGTGGAGATAGCGCGGTCCGTAGCCAAATGTCGTGGCCACGGAGTATGTAGACATGAGTGCGCGGCGGAGACGACCGACAGCTGCTTCGAGAGGACGGGTTGGAGTCGTGTATCCCAGCACCGACAGGTATGTTCCTGGCTGAAGGAGCCCAGACAACGCCTTCGCTACTTCCTTCGGCTGATGGTTAGGTTGAGCCGGCAACCTCCCTGTCGATTGGAAAGTCTCAAGCACTCGATTCGTGTTGTCTTTGCTTTCCTGGACATTCGGCTGGTCGAACGGGTGAATACCCAGGACATGGCCCGCAACCGCCGTGGCAAACTCCCATCGGAAAAACTCAGCGCCCAGATCATAACAATCGCGGAGATTAAATTGCAGAACCGGCTGATCAGCCTTTACCAGTGCCTGTACGGCCTGATCGAGCGCTGAGTTCTTCTCTCTGTTCAACTTGAGGTACACAAAGAATCGATCAGCTCCATACGCATTCGGTTTCAGAACCGGTTCCTGTGCGATGGGAATGAGGCCTGTCCCTTCCTTGCCTGTACTTTCTGCGAGGAGCTGCTCAACCCAGAGACCGAAAGTGGTGAGAGACGGTGACGCAATGACCGTCACCTTATCACGGCCAGTCTTCGCAAGGCTGCCCATCGCGGCACCCAGATAGGCGCCGGGATTG
The DNA here is from genome assembly GCA_002420115.1 of Nitrospira sp. UBA5698. Taxonomy (GTDB): domain Bacteria; phylum Nitrospirota; class Nitrospiria; order Nitrospirales; family Nitrospiraceae; genus Nitrospira_D. The sequence continues at coordinate 1,071 of DIHK01000043.1, read as the reverse complement.
GTCTGCATGTCTGTCGATAACCGGCATCGTTCAGCCATAGCGGCAGCCCGGTCCAGGAGTTTGGGAATATTCATCCCAAGGAGGGCCGCCGGAACCAGCCCAAAGAGGGACAGGACGGAATAGCGTCCACCGATATCAGCCGGGTTGGAGAAAATCTCACTAAACCCATAGTCTTTCGCCATCTTTTCCAAACCCGTGCCTGGGTCAGTAATCGCGACAAACTGGTTCCCTCCCTGATTCCCCCTCGCCTTCGTCACTAGTTTCCAAAAGTGTGCGAAGAGCGACATAACTTCAATGGTTCCCCCAGATTTACTCGCGACCAGAAAGAGCGTCCGTGCCGGAGAGATAGCCTTGGTGACTTGGCGTATCCACCCCGGAATCGTCGAATCAAGCACCCATAGTCGTGGGGCTCCTTTCTGAGGTCCAAACGTCGTACGAAAAACCTCGGGTCCTAGGCTACTGCCACCCATCCCCAGCAGCACGACATCCTTCACACGGTGTTTTCTTGCATCCGCCACACAGCGCTGTAGGAGCTCGAGCTGTTGACGCATCTGGTCCTGAACCATCAACCACCCCAACCGATCAGTAATTTCCTTGGGATCCGGTTTCCAAAGCCGATGGTCTTTCGACCAGATCCGTTCGATTACCTGATCACGATTCAGTGCTTCAAGGACCGGCTGGACGGTTGCGCGGAACAACGGCGGCAGCTTGTCGCTGGGGCGCATAGACATCGACCTCCTAGTTCAACAGGATGTTGCTGAGATCGGGGCGATTCGTTTTTGTATCTTATGGAATCATCAATAAAAAGACAACCTGACCGACATGCTATGTATTCCTATTTATCTGAAGAGCGGCGAATGACAACCGCCATTCCATCGACGAGAGACCATGCCAACGATTGAGCATGGTCGGCTGTGAGGGTCAGCCGCAGATAGGATGAAGGCTCTGCAGGTTGGTCTCTGAAAAGCTGAGCCACCCAACCCTTCATACTGTGCCATCCGACTTTCCCGAGCAGGACAGCACTCCGGAGAAGACCATCGTTAGCCACAGATGGAACCACAGTCAGGCTCA
>DIHK01000041.1:52981-61548 GCA_002420115.1 Nitrospira sp. UBA5698 | reverse complement strand
CACGGAGCATGCTGATAGTTCTTCCAAGAGAACGGGGTGCGAAGCGATCTCCCGGCTTATTCACCATTATGAGGAGGTTCACCATGTCGGAGCAGCAGAAGCAAGTCGCCAAGGTAGCTGCATTCATCGCTGGTGGGGCGGTCATTGGGGCAGGGCTTGGGCTCCTCTTTGCTCCACAGACCGGAGTCGAGACCCGTCGAACGATCAGCCGCTATGCTCGAAAGGCACAAGCCCAGACCAATCGCTGGGGGCGGGCCGTCAAGTCAGGAATGGAAGAAGTGCTGAACCGTAAGCCTGGAAACGCGAAAAGTTGTGAAGAAGAACGGCCACAACTCGTCGCGATGATGAACTGATTGCCTCGACGATCATCGGTAGTAGCTCGGCCTGGCGCCTCCCTCCGGCGGTGCCGGGTGCCTGCTACCGATGGTCTAGGGGAATGTGAATGCTGATCGCTCCCGCCAGTGCTCCTGCCTGAGCCCCTTCTCGTGGATAGCCGGAAATATCCAGAATCCCTTTGGGACTTCCGTGGCAGGTCAGGCAATCCTCTGAATAGTACAGTGGAGTCATGACCCGAAGGGTTGTCCCGCCGTCCACCCACTCGATGACGGGCGGGCTTGCCGTCGGCTGCGTAGCAAGTCGCAAGAGAACTTTCCGCTCATAGGCATCCGGGGCATTGTGTAAATTTCTTGGGTCGAGGGCGGTCTGTTTGATTGTGACCTTCGATCGTGCGGAGAATTTCCGTGCTGCCTGGCTGCCGAATGTGGCCGGGATAAAGTTCTTGTATCCGATCCCACGCTGGTTGATGACAAACTGGGCGTCGGCGACGACTTCCTTACTACTGCGCAGGAGCAGTGCTAACAAAGCCTGAGTAGAGGACGGCAACGAAGAGGGAGAAGCCCGTAGGTTTATGTGAGTTTGACGAGAGAATTCCTCCAGGACTGATCGCTCGAAAACCTCAGGTGTGAATCCCTTATCGCCTTTGCGCGGATCGTTGATCAGCGATTGGTTTTGCTCGACGACGACACGCCCCGCATTCAGAAACGTGGCTAAGAGTTCCGCTGCCTGTTCGGTTTCGGTCTGACCGGCATGGGCCAAGCTGGTCAGGCCGCTGAGGAGTAGAGCGGTTATGCTCAAAGAGAGGAGCAGCTGTGAGGGCATGATGATCACCGCCTCTGTAACGCTATCGTGTTTCGACACCTTCGGCCAATCGGCACTGTCCCTGGTCATAGTGGTCGGGAACCTGTGTGACTTCAAGAGGTAAGCCTTCGGTCGTTGCCCGTCGAGTTGGCGCATATTCCTCATCAATCCAACGATGGCGCATCTGGGCCAATCGTCCGGACTCCTCCAAGCGAAACAAGAGGTTATTCAAGAACCACTGTAAGCGTCTGTGTTCTTCACTGGTGACGATCGAGAGGTCGTCTCGAGTGAGGAGCAAGGGGGAGCCGTCGGGCTTGGTCAACGGGGACCACTCCTGCCAGACCCGCTTGCTGACATATTCGATGATGGAATGTTTGGAGAAAATGACATCGATGGTTGGGTCTCTTGTTTCAATGGCGGCGGGAAGCGAGTCGCAGACGACCAGGCGGATCTGTGAGAGATTTGCCTGGGCATAGAGATGAGCTGAGCGACCTTTCTGCACCGCGATCGTCAAGCCGGCAAAGGCCTGCTGGACGGCGGCGAGTGTGTCCCATTTCCTGGAGTGCTGTGCGAATTGTGTCCGGATGTGCTCAGCAATCTTGGGGTTGTGGATGATGGCGGCAAGTCCGTCGTCGCGCAGGTAAGGAGCTGAAAACCACAATCCGGCCGGCTTCGTTCCGGGAACGGTTCCGCTCACGGATGAGACGAAAAGATCGAGTTGCCCTTCGTTCATCTTGATGAAGAGATCCGGAAACCGAGTGACATGGAGGGTGGGAACGATAGGCGTCTGCTTACCGCAGTGAACCGTGAGGGCGTTCGCAACCTCTCGGATCAGCTCGATATCCAGTCCTGTGACTCGAATCCCTTCATCTGTATACATGGCAGGGAAAATGAACGGGCGAAACGGCTCAACCGATATGCCCACACGCAATCGTCCACGCGCACAGATTGCAGATAATTCGTCTTGGGTCAATGGATGGACCATGGTGACAGCATCGTAGAGCAGGCCGCAGCCTTGCAGAAGCAGAAGAATCAATCCCAGAACGATGCGGTGCTGCCAATGGCCGCGCGTCTTGTCGTCTAACCATCCGATCATTTGTGCGATGGGGTTACCCGATTGTATAGCGAGTATCCGCATTACAGGCGCACTCCGATTGTGAACAACCATTGCTGGGAGAGATCAGACGTACCTTTGAAATCAATTTCAAACCGCGTGTACTGAAGCCCCATATCCACTGAGAATCCACGAGCGACCGGGAATCGCACACCTACCTGCCCTCCGTAGAGATAGCCGGGCGAGGCGTCGCTCCGTCCGGGGAGCGTACCGCCAATCAGGGTGCCGATATAGGGGACTGCTCGCTCCTCAAGCGGTCCGAACAGCACATGTCGGATGATGCGGTTGATCGGCCTGGCCCGAGGGAAATCCAGGACATCGATGAAATTATTCCATCGAGGGTTCAGGAACAGCGAATGTTGGTCCGTCACAAACGTCGGGGTATGGTGGCTGTAATACTGATAGACGGTTCGCATTTCAAGTGCCCCATACCGAAGGGCAGTGATTCCGACCTGTGCCGCGATGACTCTGGCTTGAGGCGCAAAGGTGCGCTGGTTGAAAGAAATATCAAAGTTAAAGGGACGAAGCGGCAGAATGTCGAGTACGGCCTCCTGGCCGGCTGCTGTCTGTGGTAGTGCTAGGGTGAACACGAACAGGCCGGCTAACACAAGGGAGATCGGTGTGCTCAACGGACCACCTCTTTCCAGACACTTCGTTCCAAGAGTGTCGCGTTGCTCATCCGCCACATTCTACCTTAGCCTCGGGATGGTTTGTCGAAGGTCCATATTGGTTTCGGGGTTCTTGGTCAACGGAGTGGGTCAGGCCCTGGTATGAAAAGGCAACGAGAAAGTGGCTGTGGGCTGCCTTATGGCTATGTTAAAATCCGCCCTTCGCCGGAGTGGCGGAATAGGCAGACGCAAGGGACTTAAAATCCCTCGGGCTCAAAAGGCCCGTACCGGTTCGATCCCGGTCTCCGGCACCAGAGTAATGCAACGGGCAGGGTTCGCCCCTGAAGGGGGGTGGCTGGCCCTTCGATGTTCAACGTACTGAATGAGGGATTCATGAGCGTCAAGACAGGAGTGATAGTCGTCGGTAGTACGGTCCTGCTCGTCTCGGCCTTGGTTGGGGGAGCATGGGTCGTCACCGCACCGCCGGACAATGTAGAGCCCTGGAAACAGAAGACATGCGATGAACATGTGCAACAGTTGGACATGCTGAATCGGTACAAGCTATTTTGGTCATTTGTCCAACGTCGGCAGGGATTCAACGATTGCTTGAAACGGGTCGAAGAGCTCGGCATGAAGCCACCATCTGAGTGACGACGAATTCCCGTGTTCTCCACACGGCATGTCTGTCAGTGGGTGCCGCTTCCGTTGGCGCCACGTTTCTTCGTGGTGTCGTTCCAATATGTGTAGGGTGAGATTGTGTATGCCGTCCGCTCGTAGTTCTTTTCGGACATCTCCTGGTATTCTTCTCGCATTGGGGGCTCTTCAGTTGTGGTGTGTAGCAGCTGTGTGTGCGGAGTGGCTGTTGGTCGATCGTAACGAGAAGGATGCAATCTACGTCGATTCGGAGAGCATCAGCCGAAACGGGGTAATCGTGAGGGCCCTGGTTTTAGATGATCTCAAGGTCGCCAACGCCAGAGGGCTGAGCACGTTCTTATCCACTCGCAATCAGGAGGAGCACGATTGTTCTAAAGAACGGTTTCGTCTTGTGGCGATTGAGCGATTTGCTGGAAATATGGGGACCGGTCAGTCGATCTACAAGAAATCAGGTGAGTCAAGCTGGGTGCCCATCACCCGAGGGACACTCGCGCAGTCAGTATGGAAATTTGTGTGCGGGAAAAAGTAATGACGTATGCGCATGCCGGTTGGCTGAATCATGGTACTGCGCTGGCTTGTCCACACCTCCAACATTCAGAAAATTGACGCTCGTGCTGTTCGCCACAGCCGGTGCAGACCCAAGCGCCTGAGTTTGAGGGCTGCGTAATCAGCTCTTCGTCGAGTACTTGTCGTGCCCGATAGGCGTCTTCGTCTTGGATGACCCACAGTTCAGGGAAAACTTCAGTAAAGGGAATTTCTCCAGCCAGCCCAGAAGACCGCTGATTCTTGATCGTGCATGAGATGCCTGCCTGCTCAAGGCGCTCCTTGCGCATTTCGACTTCGAATAAATGCTGGGAGACGAAGACTCTTTTCATTGAGAGGACATCCGCATAGAAGGATCGTTTCGATGGCCGAGCATCGCGCTGGAACTCGATGCATCGCTATGCAGTGCTAGGAGCGCAGGGAAGGGTGTCCGCTCCAGCTCAGGACCATATCATGGGCTAAACTACTTGATCGCCTCACTGGCATCGACGACATAGCGTCTCACCGATCACGGTCCTCTCGGATCAGATCGGCGCTGTCGCTGAACGTTTTGCCGGATCGCTTGAGTTTGTTTCGCAGTGTATGAATTCGCTTCCGGGCTTGCTCATAGTCCGGTACTGCTTCTTCAAGAATTATTTTCACTTCCGCTTGCAACGACCGACCATGTTCTTTCGCGCGATTTTTCAGCCGTTTGACGATCTGATCAGATAACTCTCGGATGAGCACTTGTGCCATGAAGCTCCTCTTGTCGGTTATGTTCAGTGATAGCAATCAGGGAAGGTGCCGTCAAGGCTGGTTCTTCTGTGGATCTAGCTCATGGAGGCCAGCACTTATGCAAAAATGATGGATCGCAGGGATGATGGGAGCCTGATGCACGATCCACGATCAGATCCCAGCGGGAGAAACCAACGAGCAACCCGCTGATTAAGAGTCCCGCCCCTCTCCAACCTGAGAACACTCAGGATACCCAAGACAACCAATTTTCACCAGTTTCCGAGGATGAGGAATGAAAACACCTCATCCAAGTTTGCTTAGTTCAGTGCTTTTGGCACCAGCTTGGCACCAATTCCCTACACTCATACTCGGAGTCTTATTTTTACCGTGGAGCGATACGCTTTGTAAGCGTTCCACGATTTTTCAAGTCTTTCCTTCAATTCTTTCCACTCAGCCTCATAAACTTCATGAGCTATTGGATCTGGACGAAACTTTAGATGTCCAGCAGGTACTTTCCAAAATGTCGCTCGGACGTGATCCAACAACTTTCCTAACTCCCATGCAAGTTCCTCTGCTCTCAGTCGGACCACCGATTGCAAATATTCGTTTTCAATTCTTTGAAGTGCATTAATGAAATCCTGAAGTACTTCATCTTCCTCAATGTGAAAGTAACTTGTGTAGATATTGAAGTTAAGGATCTTATCAATGCGAGGCTCATCGGCTATGGCGTCTAGTTTCTTAAAAATTGCAACATCGTGTTCGCGGTTCAGCCCCAGGCGAGATTGGACAAAATTCCATATCGCTTTTAATCCCGGAACGGTTTGGAGGAAATCCATAATTCACCTGAAGAGAACGAAGGACTATATACTGAGCCGACCATCAAATAGTGCGTGTTCTATCTCTTGAAAGGCCTATAAATAGAGCTTTCCCCAAGTCTGCATTGTACACACGTTCATGACCTGGTCAGTAAGTTCAGCACGTGGCACAAGGGACATTCCCTTATGCTTCTCACACCGTCACGAGATTATCAGCCTCACAGGCAAATGCAAACCAGCTAGTGACCCGCTGATTGAGAGTCAGCGGGGTAAAGGTTGCAGGCTACTTGCCGTGCGAGGGTTTATTGGTTGCCTACGGATGCGCTACTCGCCAGTTTTTGCCGACGCCCAGATCGACTTTGAGTGGGACTGATAGGCCGAGCTGCTTGCCGATGCCTTCCATCTCCTGCTTCACCAGCCGCTTGGCTTCCTCTAGATCGTGATCCGGCACTTCGAAGATCAATTCATCGTGGACTTGGAGGATCATCTTCACGTGTGGGAGTTCAGCATGAAGTTTCTTATGGACGTTGATCATAGCGACTTTGATCAAGTCCGCCGCTGAGCCTTGGATGGGACTATTTACGGCCATGCGCTCACCGAAACCTCGTTGTGTGGGATCGCCGCTTTGTAATTCAGGAATCGGTCGGCGGCGGCCGAGGATGGTGGTGGTGTAGCCCTTTTCTCGTCCTTCAGCGATATTGCGATCCATCAAGGCCCGTACGGCGGCAAACCGCTCAAAGAACGTCTCGATGTATTTCTTTGCCTCGGGCTGGGGCACGCCGAGATTCTGGGAAAGACCGAACGGGCTGATGCCATAGACGATGCCGAAGACGACGGTCTTGGCTGCGCGGCGCATGTCTCTCGTGATCTGACTGGAGGGGAGGCCAAAGATTTCCATGGCGGTGGCCATGTGAATGTCTTCTTCCTTGGCAAAGACTGAGAGTAGTCTCGGGTCTTGTGACAGATGGGCGAGGATACGTGGCTCGATCTGGCTGTAGTCGGCGCAGAGCAGTTCATGGCCTTTGGGCACGATGAAGGCTTCACGAATACGCAGGCCATAGTCGCCTTTGACGGGGATATTCTGCAGATTCGGATCAGTCGATGAAAGCCGTCCAGTTGCGGCAACGGTCTGGTTCAACGATGTGTGGAGGCGTTTCGTCTCCGGCCTGACGAGTTCCGGAAGGGCATCAACATAGGTGGACTTGAGTTTGCTGAGACTGCGGTAGCTCAGGATTTGTGCAGGTAGATCATGTTGCGATGCTAGTTGCGTCAGGGTGTCTTCATCGGTGGAATACCCAGTCTTGGTCTTCCGCAGGGGTTTTAGGCCGAGCTTCTCGAATAGGACCGTGGCCAGCTGTTTGGGTGAATTAATATTGAACTCACCCCCGGCGAGCCCGGCGATTGTTTCCATCATGCGGTCGAGTTCCCGTTCGAGCTCTTTACCCAATATGTGTAGCCCTTCAACATCGAGTAAGAACCCATTCCGTTCGATGTCTGCCAGGACGGGAATGAGTGGCATCTCAACATCGGTAAAGAGGGGCAGGCTTCCCTGTTCCGTCAACTGGTTTGACAGGATGGGCTCGAGTTTGACCAACCATGAAGCGGCTTCTGTCGCGTGGTCTCGGGATCCGGTATCGACATCAAAGAGCGATTGCGGTTGGGCCTGCTGCTCCTTATCTGATCCAAACCGCTCACCCAATCGCTCCATGGCGATTGTTTCAAGGCCGTGGTCGCGCCGGTTGGGATTGAGCAGATAGTCCGCAACCATGGTGTCGACATAGGGTGGTGCCAGGGTCACGCCGAGGCGATGCAAGGCTAAGAGGGTCGCTTTCAGGTCATGTGCCACTTTGGTTCTTTGCGGATCGTGAAGGAGGGGCATGATCGGTCGCATATAGGCGTGGATGTCGATCGGGACGAAGGTGGTGTGGCCACCACTCGAGAGGGCGAGGCCTTTCAGATCGGCATGAACTCCTGGATGTCCTGCAAAGAGACAGTGCACGGCGAGCGGAGTGTTTTGGGGCAAGCTGTCAGCAAACCGCTGTGCGGCTGATTCATCTTCAATTATGGACGGCGCCGGGGTTTTCGTCTCCGACTGTTTGGGCGACGGCTGAAGACTCTTCAGCAGCGACGTGAACTCGAGTTCACGCAGCAGCTCGGCAAGTTGTTCGTCATGCGGTGGCTTGATCCGATAGGATTCAGGATGGAATTCCACCGGGCTCTGGGTGTCGATGGTCGCGAGTTTCCGGCTCAGTCTGGCATTGTCCGCCTGGTCCGTCAGAAGGGTCTTGATGCGCGTGGGTGTCACCTCGTCGAGGCGGCGAAGCAGCTCATCGATGGACCCAAACTGAGAGATGAGTTTCATGGCAGTTTTCTCGCCGATGCCTTTTACTCCAGGGATGTTGTCGCTGCTGTCGCCCATCAATCCCATGATTTCGACGACACGTCCTGGTTCGACGCCGAACTTGGCGATGCATTCCGCATCGCCGGACCATTTGTCTTTCACCGGATCGTAGATGCGCACATGCGGCGTGATGAGTTGGAGCATGTCTTTATCACCGGTGACGATGACGACATCGTGGCCGGCCTGTTCTGCTTGGCGAGCTAGGGTCCCGATTAGATCATCGGCTTCGTAGCCGACTTGCTTCACAGCAGGGATATTCAATGCCTCGACCACGCGATGAATGTACGGGATCTGGGCTTTCATCCCGTCCGGCATCGGTGGGCGTTGTGCCTTGTACTCTTTGAATTCCTCGTGCCGGAGTGTCGGCCCCTTCTCATCGAATGCCACGACCAGACCATCGGGTCGATGTTCGCGAATGATCTTGAGGAGGGTGGTCATGAATCCATAAACCGCGTTGGTCTGGAGGCCTTTGGAGTTGTTAAGGGCCGGCAGGGCAAAAAAGGCGCGATAGATGTACGCACTGCCGTCGATCAAATACAGAGTGGGGCGTGGTGATGTCATATGTCTAGCTTACAGGGCTC